>CAZEYM010000013.1:0-55040 GCA_964516385.1 uncultured Thermotogaceae bacterium | reverse complement strand
AGGAGGGTCCGGGGTAACTCCGGACCCCTCCTCAGTGCGGCGTGCGGGACGGAAACTGCAGGCTGGGCTACCCTGGAGACGGGGTCTGTCTTTGCTGGCAGCGTGCTGCGACTTTTCGTACTCGTGCTCGATCTTACGAGCCCAGCTTAGCGCAGTGGCCCAGACTCCGGCCCGAGTACGTAGGCGGCCCAGCCCAGGTGTTCCCGGGTATACCGGAAGTACTCGTCCTGGATGTTTCGCAGGTACTCCACCACCTCGTTGCGTTCAGGGTGTTCGGGGTTGGCCTGCAACCACTGAGTGAGTCCCTGCCAACACTCGCTTTCGTACTGGTCCCACTCATCGTGACTGGCACGGACCACGTACCGGAGCTCCAACCCTTCCTCACGGGCGGTCCTGAGGAGCTGCTTTTTCGGCTTGCACAATGGCAAGTTTCTCGCTCAGGCCCAGCTCAGTCAGTCTGGCCCTGGCTCGATCACAAGCCGAGTGACGAATGTCTACCCCGAGACCAGAGATACCGAACTGCTCTCCCCACAGAGCGAGCAGCTCGCCGTGGCCACATCCGAGGTCGATCACGCTGTCGTTCTGTGTCAGGTTCAGCGCTTCTCCTATCTGGACGATCTTCTGGGGGCTCATCGGGTTGACGATCTTCATGCTCTGCTCTGCGATATCGCGTAGCTCGAGGAATCGCACTCTTCTTCCCTCCTTGCAGGGATTCTACACAGGTCTGGGGACACACTTCGGCCTGTGCGGCTTGCTCGGAGGGCGGGAGCTAGGTAGTGTGAGATCGTTCTCTCGGCGTGTGGGGCTCGCCGCGCTGCCGGAGGCCAGGCTCTAGTCTGTATGAACAGAAAGAGGCACACATGGATCCAGCAATACAGGCACTGATCGTCCTGGTCGTTGCGATTGCGCTTTATGTAACGGAGAAACTGCCATTGGCTGTGACCGCGATCGGTGCCTGCACAGCGTTGGCTGTGATGGGCACGGTGGATTTCTCGGTTGCCTTCTCGGGTTTCTCCTCGGAGATGGTGTTCCTCATCGCTGGGATGATGGTAGTGGGGGTCGCGATGTTCGACACTGGCGTGGCCGCTGGGCTTGGAAGGGGTCTGCTCAGGCTCGCCGGCAGGAGCGAGCGCGGGGTCATGCTGATCTCCATGCTGGTAATCGCCCTTCTCTCTGCTTTTCTCAGTAACTCTGCGTCCATAGCAGTGTTTATTCCGATCATCATGGGGATGCCAAGGAAACCGACCGGACGCGGCCTGAAGGCCCGGCATCTTCTCATGCCGGTGGCTTTTGCCAGCAGCGCTGGGGGGATGCTCTCGCTCGTGGGCTCTCCTCCGCCGCTGATTGTCCAGGAAGTGCTTGTAGGCGCCGAACTGGATGCGTTTGGGTTCTTCGAGTTCGGCTGGATTGGACTCCCCATCCTCCTTGCCCTGCTTGGCTATGTCTCTCTTTTTGCTTATCCGCTGAGCAAACGGATGTTTGCAGAGAGGGAAATGCTTTCCACATCATCCACATACGAATTTGAGGGAGCAGACGGCGTCAGTCTGTACAGGAAGGTCATCTCTGTGCTTGTGCTCGGCATGTGTGTGGTGCTGTTCTCCCTGCGGCTCCTACCTCCACACTTGGTGGCTCTGTTGGGGGCGTTGTTGGTCGTGGTCAGCAGGTGCGTGACCATCGAGCAAGTGTTCCGACGGCTTGACTGGAACACGGTGTTCCTCCTGGCCGGCTCTGTAGGGCTGGCCTCCGCCTTGCAGGCAAGCGGAGCGGGGTGCCTAATGGCCGAGGGAGCGCTCTCCCTCCTCGGGCCCGCTGCCGGACCGCTCGTGGTGCTCGCTCTCGTCTCGGGGCTGGGGATGATCCTGACTCAGGTGATGTCCAACACCGCGGCTGCGGCCGTGTTGGCCCCTGTAGCGTTGTCTCTGGCGCAGCAGGTGGGGATCTCTCCGTATCCGGTTCTCATGGCCCTAGCAACAACCTGTGCGGCGGCCTTTGCCACACCCGTTGCCACACCGCCGAACACGATGGTCCTCGTTGCAGGCTACCGGTTCAGCGACTACTTGCTGCTGGGGGGACTGTTCAACCTGCTAGTCTACGGACTGCAATTGTCCTTAATCCCCCTTATTTGGCCGTTCTAGGGGCACAATCGCTGGCGGGCAGCGCGGTTGTGCCGGAGTCGAGAGGAGGTCGCTGTGTTTGCCAGTTTCACCTGGCTTCACCTGCGGGTCCCGATCAGCCGGTCGATGGCGCTGAGGTCCAGTACACCCTGGCGTCCCCAGCCTTCCCTTCCCGCCGGAACGCGGGGGCGAAGGGTCATGTAGATCGACATGGCAGTGAAGGCCAGATCCTCTGGTGGGTAACTGGCGGCGAGCTGCGTGAGCTTCCCCTCTACGTCGGACAACGACTCTCCAAACCGCGACTGCAAGTATCTTCGGACCTTCTCCGGGTCGATGGGCGTGGCTTCGCTCAGGGCACGCAGTCCCTCCTCTGTCTGGATAGAGGGCACGCGCCGGCCCATGAAATCTGTCCAACCCAAGGCTTGCGCCTCTCTGCGTCGGGCCGACCTACTCTGGTCCTTCCGTGTTGCCGCAGCGTAAATGCCCAATCTGCGCCCTTTTGACTGCGCTGTGAGTCCCGCAATCGCCTTCCCAAGCGTGAGCGCTTCGTCATCGGTGTACCCGAGACGGCGAGCCACCACAGTAGCCCACAGGGTTAGAAAGGGGGCGCGGTTCACCAACACTTCCGCCATGAGTCCCTCCCACGGGCATGCTATCACCACAGTCGGCGCAGAAGCTAGCCGCCGTGCGCTAGTCCCCTAGGGGCATTAGAGATGCGAAGGCGCTGCACTGCCTGCCCAACGGCTGTGAAAGCCACAGTCACCTATTGTTCTACTTCTCTCTCCAGTCGTTCGATCGCATCCCTCAGGTCGGCCGCGGCTTCGGCGCACACGTCCTGTGGAAGCTCCGCCAACAGACGTTTACCAGCGCTCACAACCTGTAATATCGGCGGTTGGGCTGACGGCTCGGCAGGAGCATCTGCTCCTGAGTCTGCAGATTCGCTAACCGGGCTCGCTGCCTTGTGCTGCAGAATACGTGCAGCGGCCTCCTGTGCTTTCTCCTCGGTAGGGAAGTAAAGATACGAAGGTCCTGCGATCAGCGGGCTCCGCCATTCCACTACCCACTCTCCGCTGCGCGGATCCTCTGCCTCTCTCACTTTCACTGTTGGCTCTTGTACCATCTCTTCCACTCCTTAAGCCTCACCCACGGTTCAACTCTTCTCTCCGACCGCTACGGTATCTGTGAGGCAGCCAGTTGGTGTCACGGCTTGTCGCCGCCACCTGCTCAACCCAACCCCATGGTCAGCACAGCATGCAGCCACTGGCCCCACGCCAACCTTACACGCTCATGGCAAGTGTACCACCCACGGTCGGAAGCTCCGTGCTCGTGCTGCGCCTGGAGGCGTACAGCTCCGCGAGTTCGCTTGCAGGAAGCGGTCACATGAAGTAACGTGAGGTGCGCTTATCCGGTTCACCATGCGTGTTTCGTGTGGGTGAAGGGGAGGCTCAGGAGATCTGCGCCAGACGGCGAAATGACTGTGATCGTGTGAAGAAAGGAGGGGTGCCTGCTGTGTCCACACAGGAGATCCTGGAGCTGACGGAGAGATACTGCGCGCCAAACTACCTTCCCCTCCCGGTTGTCATATCGCGTGCCGAGGGGGTTTGGGTCGAGGATCCTGAGGGGAAACGCTATCTGGACATGCTCAGCGCCTACTCAGCGCTTAACCAGGGACACAGACACCCGAAGATCATCGAGGCCGCTAAGCGCCAGCTGGAGCTAGTGACGTTGACCTCGAGAGCATTTCACAACGCCACCCTGGGTCCGTTGTGCAAGAGGTTGGCGGAGATCACGGGCAAAGAGCGTGTGCTGCTCATGAACAGTGGTGCTGAGGCCGTGGAAACGGCCATCAAGTGTGCCCGTCGATGGGCCTACGATGTGAAGGGGGTCCCCGAGGGAACCGCTGAGATCATCGCCTGCGAGGGCAACTTTGCTGGGAGGACGATTACTACCATCTCGTTCTCTTCAGAGCCTGCATACAAGCGCGGGTTCGGCCCACAGACCCCCGGCTTCAAGCTTGTCCCATATGGAGACCTCGGCGCGCTGGAAAGGGCGATCAATCCCAACACAGCTGCTTTCCTCGTGGAGCCCATTCAGGGTGAAGGCGGCGTGGTCGTTCCTCCGCAAGGGTACCTGGCCCAGGTGTTCGACCTGTGTAAAGCCAATAACGTGCTGTTCATGGCCGATGAGATCCAGACCGGATTCGGCAGAACTGGCAAACTGTTCTGCTGCGATTGGGATGGGGTAGAGCCGAGCATCTACATCCTGGGCAAGGCCTTGAGCGGTGGTGTGATGCCAGTCTCGGCGGTGGTGGCAAACGCCGAACTCCTCGACCTGTTCGAGCCGGGATCGCACGGATCGACCTTTGGGGGGAACCCACTGGGTTGTGCCTGTGCCCTTGCTGCGATCGACGTTCTTCTCGAGGAGGGGATGGTGGAGAACTCACGCCGCCTGGGCGACTACATGCTAGGAGAGCTTCGCCAGATCAAGAGCCCACTCATCAGGGACGTCCGCGGCAAGGGGCTGTTCATCGGGGTAGAGCTCACGGGAAAGGCCCGCCCGTACTGCGAGGCGCTCAAGGACAAAGGTGTGTTGTGCAAGGAAACGCACGAGAACGTGGTGAGGTTTGCCCCTCCGCTTGTAATCACCAAGGAGGAGCTTGATTGGGGATTGGGGAAGATCAAAGGGCTGTTCTGACGTGCAGACAGATGGCTTCGTGCACGGTGGACAGGGTCGCATTGGGTAGGCGAGCTTCGCTAGCGGAGCCCAGCGGCACTGCGTTTGACCGGAGGAACACGCTCGCTACACTGTCGTTCATCTCTTGGAGTGGGAGGTGTGTGCGGTGAGAACAGCTATCCGCCTGCTAGGCGTGGCTTTGGTGGCAGCGGGTATTGTGGGGACGGCACAGGGGACAATACGCATCGGAGTTGTGGGCCCCATGTCGTCGATGTACGGCCAACACCATTTCAACGGAGCGGAGCTGGCTGCTGAGGAGATCAACGCAGCCGGAGGCATACAGGTGGGGGAAGATATCTTCACGGTAGAGCTCATCCAGGTGGACACCAATGAACTGTACAGCGTGCAGGACGCAGTTAGCGCTGTAGAAAGGGCGATTACCATCTCAGAGGTGGACTTCTTCGTGGGAGGCTTCCGCACAGAGGCGGTAATGGCAATGACGGAAACTGCTGTTGACAACGAAGTGGTCTTCCTCATTGCTGGGGCTGCGGCCGACGTCTTGTTGCAGGGAAGGGTTGACGTAGACTACGAGAAGTACCGGTACCTGTTTCGAGTTGCGCCGGTCAAGTCATCCGATCTAGCGCGGGTTTCGCTGCTTTTGCTTGCCGATGTGATCCAGACTTTCCGCGCGGAGCTGGAAATCGAGGCGCCGAAAGTAGCAGTACTGGCGGAGCAACTGGAGTGGACGGAGCCGTTGGTCCAGCAGGCGCAGTTGCTGGTCTCCTCCCCGCCTCCTGCGGGCCTGGGAGCAGAACATGTCGGCAGCTGGCGCCCATCGGCAAGGGCAAGTGACGTGACCACTGAGCTGAGCCAGGTCGAGCGTGCAGGTGCGCATATCATCTACACTGCGTTCTCCGACCGAGTGGGTGTGCCGTTCGGGCGCGACTGGGGTTGGCTTCAGATCCCCGCAGCAGTAGTGGGCATCAACGTCCAGGCTCAGAGCGACGCCTGGCTTGTCAACACTGGAGGGTTCGGTGCCTATGCTGCCACGGTGGGCATATACGCCCGTGGGGTGGCAGTGACGCCGGTTACCATTCCATTTGTGGAGCAGTACATAGACAGATTCGGCGAGCTGCCGCTTTACACCGCGGCCACCTACGACGCACTCCACATACTGGCAACTGCCATCGAAGCGGCGGGGACACTAGATACGGACTCTGTCATTGCCGCTCTGGAACAGACCGACCACGAGGCCACGATCGGGCGAATCGTGTTCGACGAAACGCATGACCTGATATGGGGTCCCGAGCACGTAACGGGATTGGGTGTGCAGTGGGTGGATGGTGAGGCCAGAGCCTTCTGGCCCCGCGACTGGCGGCCGGATCCGTTGCAGAGACCTGAGCACGTCTTGGGCTACCCGGGCGCGCTCCCATACCAGATCCCGCCCTGGGTGCTGACGCATTGGCAGGCGGATGGAAAGTAGATCTCATTCGGGCGGGGCGCCCGTAGATGGGTGCCCCGCACGTACTTCATGTTTGCCAGCATTCTGATAAACGGGTTCCTATTGGGTGGCATCTATGCCATGCTCGCGCTGGGTTTCTCCTTGGTGTTCGGCGTCGGACAGGTGATGAACCTGGCCCATACGGCCTTCTACATGCTGGCTTCCTACGGGCTCTTCTTCTTCATGAGCATGGGTGCAGGGGTAGGCCTGTCGTTGCTCGGTAGCGCTGCTGGCGTGATTGTCGTTGGCATCCTCTTGTACAAGGTCTTTATCGAACCAGTGCGCGAGACTGAGATCACCGTGTTGATTTCAGCACTGGCCATCGCCGTGCTCCTTCAGGAGCTCATGTTACAGCTTTTCGGCGACCGCAACCTGTTCGTCGCTCCCACTTTCCGTGGGATTACTGTGGTTCTCGGGGTGCGTGTTCGCGACCAACAGCTGGCCACGCTGGGGTTGGCAGCGGTGAGTTTGCTGGGAACGTGGCTCTTGCTGTCTCGCACGCGGCTGGGGCTGGCGATTCGCACTGCGGCGCAAGATGCAGAGACGGCGACCTTGATGGGCATCAACGTCTCGCGCATCACCGTCGTTGTCATGTCGCTGGGGCTACTCCTCGCTGCGCTCGCCGGCGCCGCTGTTGCCCCGCTGGGGGAAGTGGACCCTCACATGTGGATGCACCCGTTGGTCATTGTGCTGGCGGCAGTCGTACTGGGAGGTCTGGGAAGCCTCAAGGGCAGTTTGATCGGAGCTCTTACGTTGGCGTTCGTCGAGGTGCTGGTGATATCGCTCAGGCCAGGGGAAGCGTACCTGCGCACCGCCGTGGCGTTGGCCATCATGTTCGCGGTGTTTCTCGTTCGCCCAAGCGGATTGTTCGGTGCGCGCAGTGCAGAGGAACCCTGAAGTGTATTACTTGCGGGCGGCGGGTCGCTATCTTCGGACAGAGGTGTTCAACCTCCCCAGCAGGGTACTAGTGCTGCTGTTCATCATGGCCCTCCTCCTGTTGCCGGTGATCACGCACGACGCCTACTTGCTCTGGGTCTTCGCCATGACCGCGATCCTCACGATCTACGCGGTGAGTTGGGATGTTCTGGCTGGCTATGCGGGGCAGTTCAGCCTTGGGCACGCTTTGTACTTCGGAGTAGGAGCCTACGCTAGCGCCTTGCTGAACATGCGCGCGGGGTTCCCCCCTTATTTGGGTATCCCCCTTGCTGGCGTGCTGGCTATGTTGGCAGGGTTGTTGGCGGGCGTCCTGTGTCTCAGGTTGCGCAAGCATCATCTGGCACTTGCGACGCTGTCCTTTCCCCTCATGCTTACTGCGGTGGTGGTCATGTTCCCGGATTTCACTGGTGGGGAGCATGGTATCAGAGGGATCTCGCGCCTAGCCCCATCCCGGGTGAGCGAGTACTACATAGCAGTAGGTGTAATGCTGACTGCAGTGATGGCTTTGTGGAAGATCACTACCACGCGCATCGGACTGATCTTCCACGCGATCCGCGAGGACGAGGTGGTAGTGCGGGCGCTGGGGATCAACACGGTGCGTTACAAGCTGATTGCGTTCGTTATATCCGGTTTTGTCGCAGGCATTGCGGGAGGGTTGTTCGCGCACTTCGTCCGTGTGGCGGGCCTTAGCAACCTGGAGCTGTTCAGATCGTTTCAGCCAGTCATATGGACGATATTCGGGGGAGCAGCGTCGATTTACGGCGCTGTGACCGGTGTATTCCTGTTGGTCCCTGCACTTGAGTTTCTGATGGCAATTCCGAACTACTTCCCTCAATTCGAGTTGCTGAGATTGATTGCGGACTATAGGATGATTATCTTTGCTCTGATGGTGCTTCTCATCCTTCGGTTTATGCCTGGCGGGCTTGCCATTGGGCTTCGCAAGAGACTGGAAAAGCCGTGTCCCTATTGTCGATCACCCAACGCCTTTAGGCGACGTACTTGCCGGACCTGTCAAACTCCCCTGGAGAGCTAGAGCCCCAGATAAGATCGGCGTATAACTTCATCGGTAAGCAGGCTCTCCGATGGTCCCTGCGCTACAATCCGCCCCTGGGACAGAACGTAGCCGGTGGCAGCAAGCGACAGGGCTGTAACTGCATCCTGCTCGACGAGGAGAACGCCCAGCCCCTTCTCCATGATTGCCCGGATGCGCTCGAACACGGTCTTCTTGACCAGCGGCGCCAACCCTGTGGAAGGCTCGTCGACCAAAAGGAGCTTGGGCCCACCCATCAGTGCTCTGCCGATGGCCAACATCTGCTGTTCTCCGCCCGAGAGGGTCCCGGCTTGCTGGCGAGCACGCTCCCGCAAAACTGGGAACAACGCGTACACCTCTGTCAAGCGTTCTTGAATGGTCCTTCTGTTGCGTACTAGGTAGGCTCCTGCACGTAGATTCTCCTCCACGTTCATTTCGCGAAACGGCCGCCGGCGCTCTGGGCAGAGGACAAGCCCGCAGGCAGCTATCTCATAGGCTGGCAGGTGATCGACCCTGCGCTCACCGAACCAGACTTCACCCGTCAGCTGTACTCCCTCCTGGCGGGATGTTTTCTGTTCCCAGCGCACGACTCCGCAGATCGCCCGCAGCACAGTGGTCTTCCCCGCACCGTTTGGGCCCACCAGACTGGCTGTCTGTCCCGCCTTGGCCCGCAAGCACACCCTGTGGACCACAAGTGCTTGCCCGTACGAAACGGAGAGGTTCTCAACCCGCAGTTCTACTCCCACTAAGAGGCCTCCTGAGACGCACTGGGCTGCTGTTGGCCAGTGTACACCTCTACCACGCGCGGATCGTTGACCACCTGGTCGGGCAGGCCGTCGGCAAGCAGCTCCCCAAAGTGCATTACCAGGATGCGGTCGGCGATGCGCATTAGCTCAGAGAGCTTGTGCTCGACGATGATCATTGAGCACCCTTCGGTGTGCAGGCGACCGAATCGTCCTCCCTTCCGTAGGCGGCGAACTGAGGTGGCCAACAGACGTGTCTCTACCTGATTGAGCCCGGCGAACGGCTCATCGAGGACCAAGAGGTCGGGGCTGGTGGCTATGGCTCGGGCGATCTCCAAGCGCTTGAGGTCCCCTTGGGAGAGCTCTGAGGCGGGCGAGAGTGCCATGTCCGAGAGTCCCACGAACTCCAACGCGTCTAGAGCGCGTGCCTGTACAGTCTTGACCCACTCCCCTTGGCGGGCAACGCGCGGGTTGTACAGCCCCACCATGACGTTGGCGATGAGGGGCAGTCTTTTCATTGGGCGGCTGTTCTGGAAAGTGCCTGTGATGCCTCGTACCACGCGCCTCCAGGTGGGCACGCGGGTGAGATCCTCTCCCCGAAACAGCACTTGCCCGGAATCCGGGGCGAGGAGCCCCATGACAATTCGCACAAGCGTAGTCTTGCCTGCGCCGTTGGGGCCGATGAGCCCGACTATCTCATGTGGTCGGACCTCGAAGCTCACTTTGCGGACGGCTTCCAGTCCTCCAAACCTCTTGGAGAGGTTGGAGACTGCGAAGAACTGCTGGTTCAAATCCCCTCGCTCTCCTCACGCAGCTCGCGGCGGGACACCTTTCCTACGTCTGTCTTGGGGAGTTCGCTGCGGAATTCAACAACCCTGGGGACCTTGTAGGGAGCCAGCTTGCCCTTGAGGAAGTTGCGTATCTCGGCCTCGGTGACCCGGCCGCGGGCCTCGGGCCGAAGCACAACGTAGGCCATCGGGTATTCGCGATCCTTGAGGTCTTTGGCACCGACCACACCCGCTGCTTTCACCATGGGGTGCTGTCCCAGTAGCTCTTCGATCTCCCTCAGAAAAATGGAAAAGCCCTTGTACTTAATCAGGTCCTTCGTGCGGGCGCAGTAATAGAAATATCCCTCATCGTCTACGCGCACAAGGTCACCAGTGCGGAACCAGATTCCGCCGTCTATTTCGACAAACGCCCTGGCGTTCTCTTCCTCCCGTTCCCAATAGCCAGGGGTGATATTAGGTCCGGCGAGTACAAGCTCGCCGACCTCTCCTATTGGAAGCAGACAGCCTCGCTCGGCGTCTGCTACAGCGGCCTGGACATTGGGAATGGGCACGCCGAACGAACCTCTCTTGATGCGTTGTGGTGGGGTGACGTGGCTCACGCCGGAGGTCTCCGTCATCCCAAAACCTTCCATGATCGCCCGGCCGGTACGCTTCTCCCACGCTGTGGCAATGGGCTCTGGGAGGGCGTCCGCCCCGCTGACGATGAGCTTCATCCTGTTCCAATCCACGAGCGTGGTCTTTGAGTGGTCCTTGAGGACGTCGTAAAGTGCGGGAACTCCGTAGAACACAGTCACCTTCTCGCGCTCGATTGCCGGCAGGATGTGCCCCAAGTCGAGAGAGGTAAACAGCACCATGGTGGCCGCAATTTCGATCCCCACAAGCAACGCGGCCACTTGCCCGTAGATGTGGTACAAGGGGAGCGATGCGGCGATGGCCTCCTGCCCCGCCTCTAGAGTGGGGAAGAACGCTCGCAGTTGCCTAGCGCAAGACACCAGATTGCCATGTGACAGCCGCACGCCCTTGGGCTGGGCTGCCGTACCTCCTGTGTAGGGCAGAACGGCAAGATCTTCTTCTGGGACTACGTCGATCGGTGCAGGGCGTTGCGTGCTTCCCCGCAGGAGTTTTTGAAAGCTGTATACCCCCGGCTTGTTGGGTATAGGGACCTTCTTGGCGAACACGCCCTTGAGAGTGGGCAAGTACTCGTGGGCACCAGTTACGATCACCGCATCCAGGTCCACCGAGGCGCGTACCACATTGTCGTACAGGACGTCCTGGCACACTACGTAGCTAGATGCGCTGTCCCGCAGCTGAAAGGCTAGCTCGGAGCTGGAGTAGGCCGGGCTGACGGGCACCACCACTGCTCCAGCCTTCACTGCGCCGAAGTAGGCGATGACAAACTGCGGGCTGTTGAGAAGGTACAGGGCTATGCGATCACCCTTCTTCATCCCCAGCTCGCTCAGGGCCGCGGCGAAGGCGTCGACCTTCTCCTTCAGTTCGGCGTACGACAGCGCTGCTCCGTAGAAGCGTAAGGCCGGCCGACGTGGATACTCCTCAGCTGCCTCGTCGAGCACGGACCACAATGGGGCAGGAGTGAACTCAACCTGTGTGGGAACCCCTTGGTCGTAATGCCTCGTCCACGGTCTGTCGCTGTACGGATACGCCTGGCTCATTCCATCGCCTCTTTACGTCGTGCAGAGTGCGCGTGTTCGTCATGCGCATCACTAACCGACAGCATTATAGGCATGGTTTCGGATCTATCAATACGAATGTTGACCTCCCGCTACCCGCCCTCGCGTTGCAGGCTGGAACTGATGCAACACTGTGTAAGCCGGCGGCCACCCCGGTAGGGACGCCGGAGATAAGGTCCAAGGTGGCCGCCGGCTCAGAGGGCATGAAGGACATCTCCTGCAATGTTCACTGCGTGGTCGCCGACCCTCTCCAAGTTGTGCAGTATCTCCACAAAGAGCACTCCCGCTGAGGGGTCACACACGCCCTCGTCCAACCGTGTGAAGTGGTTGTTTCGGAACCTCTTCTCTAGGTGGTCCACCTCCGTCTCCAAGTATAACGCCTGTTGGGCCAGGTCTGCACATTCGTTGTGCAGTGCCTGTAGTGCTCGGTCGTAGAGGGCCATCGTCTTGTCGAGCATGTTGGCGAGGTCGGATGTGGCCTCATCGGAAAAGCAATGCTGGCGGCGCCGGAGAACTGTTCCCCTCTGGGCTATGTTCACTGCTTGATCTCCCACCCTCTCCACATCGCCGGTTACGTGTTCCAGCACATGCAGTCGCCGCCCTTCCTCGCGGGAGAGCGCCTCTTTCGGTACCCTCTCCAGGTAGCTTTCAATGGCTTGCTTCAGGGCGTCTACGCACTCCTCGATCTCGAACACGTCGCCGAATGCTTCCTGGTCACCGTTCAACAAGCTGTCCCTACAGCGGGAGAGCATCGTCTTGGTCATATCTCCCATGCCCAGGAGCTCGTGCCGAGCTTGGTTTAGTGCCACCGCCGGTGCCGCAAGGAACGTCTCCTCCAAATACTGCGGCGTAGCTGTCTCTCTGCGCTCCCGCCCTCGCACCAGCCTTTCCACCAGCCATGCGAGCTTGCCAACCAGGGGAAGCGCCAGAAGAGTGCCCGCAACGTTGAAGAACGTATGTGCGTTGGCGATTTGCCTTTCCAGAAGGGGGGAAGTCAGCTCAACGAGCTCGGCGTAGAGAGGCACAAACGGCAGGAGAACCGCTACTCCAAGAGCGTTCAACGCAAGCTGTGCTCTTGCCAGTCTGCGGGCTGAAAGGGCTCCTCCGATCGAGGCGATCTGTGCAGTCACTGTGGTGCCTATGTTCGCGCCCAACACGAGGGCAATGGCTGCAGGGAGCGTGAGGATGCCGGCCGATCCCATGGCGATGACTAGCCCTGTAGTCGCCGAGGAGCTTTGGATGAGTGCGGTGATGCCAGCCCCCACCAGAACCCCCAACGGAACATTGGTGCCCAAGGTCTTCAACAGGCCGACAACTACCTCGCTGTGGGCCAATCCGCGTAAGCCCCCTGACATCAGGCTCATCCCCAGAAACAAGATGCCGAACCCCATCAAGGCCTGGCCTGCGTTGCCGAGCCGCCGGTCGCGAAAGAGCTGCGCTAGCAGGAAGCCGAGGGCAATCACGGCCAAATAGTAGTCACCTACGCGAAAGGCGACGATCTGCGCAGTCACCGAGGTGCCGATCTCCGTACCTAGCATTACGCCGATTGCTTGCCGCAATGTCAGGGCGCCCGCGTTGAGCAAGCCGATGAGCAGGACGTTGGCCATGCTGCTTGACTGCAGAATCCCTGCGGTGAACGTGCCCACCAGCACCCCGCGGTGGGCCTTCCCGGTGAGGCGTTCCAGAAATGCTTGCATGCGGGCACCAATTGCGCGAGACAAGGCAGTGCTTAGGACCTGCAGCCCGTAGAGAAACAGGGCCAGCCCTCCCGCAGCGCTGATCGCAATAGTCATCGTGTCCATAAGGGCCTTCCGCCTGCCGCTGCTCAATTCTCATTGTCGATGGGCAGCGCTGCAAGCCAGCTGAGTGCGGGCACTTAGCCTCACCGGTGCTGAGTTGTGTGTCCCTTCCTCGGCACCGCGGAGTGCAGACTTCCCTCGCTTGCGACTAGCCTCTGGGTGGGCTGAGTAGCGGGCGGTGAAACCCTCGCCCTGGTGCAGTATGGTGAGAGGGGATCGGCGACCGTGTGTCGCGATGAAGTCGGACGCCGATGACGAAGGGAGCTGAACCATGGCAACGGAGATCTGCGTCCTCATGGTGAGGGAGGGCACGTGAATAGGCTCTCCTCGTTGTTGCGGATAGGGGTCCTTGGTTGGCTTGTCGGGTTAGTGGCTCTGGCGGGCGCGGTGTTGTGCCTGGTGTTTTGGCCAGTAGCGCTGGCAATGTGGGTGGGGATGCGGCGGTCAGGGCGCTTCAGGACCCTTCTGTGGCGCAGGAGCGGGGGACGTGAACCCTCTAATGAGCGACAATATGGGGGCGAACTGGAATGGCGCAAGGAAGGTAACGCTGATCAGTAGCGCCGCACGGAGCTTTTTCCTCGCGGGTGATGTGCTCTGCTGTTGTGTGTAATGCCTCGATCACGACGAGCGTAAGTAGAACCCCACCAGGAATCATCGCCCACCATGAGTCCCGCCCGGCCCGCGCCAGACGCCGTTGCAGCGGAGTCTGCTCTCGCGCGTTGGTGTCCGCTCCTGCCCGGCGATCTCTCCCAGCACGGTGGCCATTCCCGTCGCTCCACCACCACCACCACTGCCTTCCCGCGCCCGGCGGTCACCGCTGAGGAACTCCACACCATGTTTCTCCGCTCGGCCTCACAGTCTGCTGCAGCATAACCAGGGCGTTGATCGCGCACCAGCGGGATTTCAGCTGTGTGGATGTGGAACCTCACCGAAGGAGTGGAGCATGTTACACGTGGGGCGATGATAGCGGGTGTGGAGTTCATACTCCTGCCGCTTCCAGGGGTCTTGGGGATGGGGATTGACAAGCCGGTGTTCAGCGGGGTGGCTGTGGCCAAGTCTCTGGACGCTTGGCCGGAGCCAGGATCCTGTCCTGCTCAGTTACGCTGCCTGGACGGTGCTGCCGGTTACGGGGCGGCCTGCGCCCACTGCGCTGCCGGGTTGCCTGTGCTTGTTTCCTTCGGCTACGCTCACCTTTGACGCCAGGGTGCGGGATGTGCGAGGTGTGGTGGGAGCGGTGACCGAAATCCGTGCGCTCGCCGCCCCGGGGGAAGGGAAACATGGCGAAGGATGACGGGACACAGATTTCGACTTGCAAGCAGGGGGACAGAGCCGTGCTGCCAGATGGAAAGAGTGTGCATCAGAGGGTGATCCAGCGCCGCCGGGTGGCTGTGACGGGCATTGGAGTTGTAACCCCTGTTGGGATTGGGCGTGATTCGTTTTGGGATGCCTTGCTAGGTGGACGCAACGGGATCAGGCGTGTTTCGTCGTTCGATCCTTCCGATTACCGATCCCATATGGCGGGGGAGATCATCGACTTCTGCGCGGAAGCGTGGTTTGAGGCAAAAGATGCCCGGCGCATGGACCGCTTCACCCAGCTGGCCTTGGTCGCCGCCGACCTGGCCATGCAGGATGCCAGACTTCAAAAGGGTGTCTACGACGAATGCAGGGCAGGCGTGATCATCGGCTCGGGAATCGGTGGTGCGCGCACGATTGAGTCTGAATACTCTCGGCTTGTGGCCCGGGGGCCTCGCTCTCTGGGGCCGTTCGTCGTTACTAAGGTCCTCATCAACACCGCAGCATGTATGGTTTCCATCGCCCATGATCTGAAAGGTTTTCTGTCTGCCCCGTCTGTGGCCTGCTCCAGCGGCTCCAACGCCATAGGCGATGCGTACCGCGTTGTGGAGCGGGGCGACGCCGACATCATGCTCGCAGGGGGCGCGGAGGCCAGCGTCACTCCCATGCCCTTCGCCGCCTTCTGTGCCACACGCTCGATGTCTGCGAGAAACGACGATGTGGAGCACGCCAGCCGTCCCTTCGACAAGGAGCGCGACGGCTTTGTGATGGGAGAAGGGGCTGGCATCGTCGTCTTGGAGCACCTGGAGCATGCCTTGCGGCGTGGGGCGCCGATCTATGCAGAACTCATCGGCTATGGTAATACTGCAGACGCATTTCACTTCACAGCTCCCGAGCCTAGCGGAGACGGCATGCTGCGCGTCATGAAGGAAGCCTTGTCTGATGCCGGGGTCAGCCCAGCTGAAGTCGACTACATCAATGCCCACGGTACCTCCACAGTCCTCAACGACAAGATCGAGAGCGCTGCAGTGCAAAGGCTGTTCGGTGATCACGCTGCCCAACTAAAGATCAGCTCAATAAAATCGATGATCGGGCACCTCCTGGCTGCTGCCGGGGCAGTGGAGTTCGCCGCGACGGCGCTTTCTGTCAGCACAGGCTGGGTTCCGCCCACCATCAACTACGAGCACGCAGATCCGGATTGCCAGTTGGACTACGTCACCAATGGAGCCGAGTTTGTGAAGCCGCTGGTTGCGATGAGTCAGTCGTTTGGCTTTGGGGGAGGCAACGCGTGCCTTGTGGTCAGGAAACTCGGTCAGCAGGAGGAGCTGTAATGTGCATACCCAGGCTTCGTATTGGGGACCTGACTGCGGATGTGCCCATCGTTCAAGGGGGGATGGGAGTTCGGATTTCGCTGTCGTCTCTGGCCGCAGCTGTGGCGGAGGAAGGAGGAATTGGAACGATCTCCAGCATCGGTCTGGGGGACATCGAGCGCGGCGGGAGTGACTATGAGCGGATCTCCCGGGAAGCCCTACGGGAGGAGTTGCGCAAGGCGCGCTCGATGACCGGTGGAGTGTTGGCGGTGAACTTCATGGGAGCGCTGAGCAACGTCGAGGACCTTGTTCACACAGCCGTTGATGAGGGTATTAAGCTCGTTGTCTTCGGGGCCGGACTGCCCATGAGGCTCCCGGAGATGGTCGAAGACCCCTCTGTGCACCTTGTCCCGATCGTCAGCTCGGCTCGCGCCGCCGAGCTCATCCTGCGTGCGTGGTCCAAGCGGTACCAGAGGACCGCCGACGCCTTCATCCTGGAGGGGCCTCTGGCAGGAGGACATTTGGGGTTCTCACCAGAGGAACTACAACACACCGATGACTACGCGCTGGAGAAGCTCTTGCCGCCACTCCTGGAGACCATCAAGCCCTACGAGGCTCGGTACGGCAGGGAGATACCGGTTGTCGCTGCGGGAGGCGTCTTCGACGGGCGAGACATCGCACGGATGCTGAGGTTGGGCGCTGCAGGGGTTCAGATGGCAACGCGCTTTGTCTGCACGTGGGAGTGCGACGCCTCGCGCGAGTTCAAGCAGGCCTACATCGAAGCCACCGAGGAGGACATTGCGATCATCAGAAGCCCGGTAGGTCTCCCCGGGCGAGCCATCCGGAACAAGTTCCTCGTCGACCTCGATAAGTCCGGCAACAAGGCAGTGTCCTGTCCCTACCGTTGTCTTACTGCGTGTAAGGCATCCGAAGCCCGATTCTGCATCGCCAAGGCCCTGCTCAATGCGTACCGGGGCGATGTCGACGACGGGCTCATCTTCTGCGGACAGAACGTACATCGCATCAAGCAGATCGTCTCCGTCAAGGAACTCATGGACGAACTAGTGGCAGAGCTGCGAGCGGCGCTTGTAGAGCAGCCCTGACCCAGTCCGCCCGCGGGACGCCTGTAGGTCCTTTCCAGTTGAGCGCAGTGAGGAGTCCCGCCCGACAGCGACTATAATCGCCCGGGGAGTGACACAGGATGAGCGATGCGCACCGCCGACTGACAGCAGTGATGGTCACCGACATTGTGGGCTACACCACTATGGCGCAGCGCGATGAGAGCCTGGCTCTGGAGCTGCTGGAGGAGCACAGCTCTTTCCTCCGCACGCAGTTCTCCCGCCATCGCGGGCGGGAGATCAAGTCCATGGGGGACGGCTTTCTCGTGGAGTTCCCCAGTGCGGTGGACGCAACACAGTGTGCCATCGACATTCAGCAGGGACTACACTCGCGGAACGCCGGACTGTCTGAGGACCGCCGCGTGCTCGTGCGCATCGGAATTCACGTGGGGGACGTGATCGACCGCGGAGACGACCTCCTGGGAGATGGAATGAACATAGCCTCCCGCATTGAGGCACTGGCCCGTCCCGGTGGCGTGTGCATCACTGCACAGGTGTACGAGCATGTCTGGAACAAGATGCGACTCCCCCTGGTCAGCCTTGGCCGTCAGGAGCTCAAACACGTGAGCAGCCCGATCGAGGTTTACCGAGTGGTGTTCCCCTGGGAAGAGCAGCCCGAGATCCCTGCCGAGCGAACACGTCTTGCCGTGCTTCCCTTGGTGAACATCAGTCCCAGCGCCGAGGATGCCTACTTCGCGGACGGTATGACTGGGGAGTTGATCTACACGATGTCACGGCTTCCTTCTATCCGGGTCATCGCTCAGACCTCGGTGATGAAGTACAAGGACAGCCACAAGACAGTGGCGGAAATAGGCCGGGAACTGAACGTTGGAACGGTGATCGAGGGCAGCGTACGCAAAGCGGACCACCGGCTCCGCATAACGCTACAAGTGGTCGACGCCAGGACAGAGGAGCACCTGTGGTCGGAAGCCTACGACCGCAAGCTCGAAGACGTGTTCGCCCTCCAGGCGGAGATCGCCCAGCAGGTGGCCGACGTCCTGCAGGTGGAGCTTTTGGGAAGGGAGAAGGCCCGGGCTTGCCCGCAGCCAACTCCACACATGGACGCTTACATGCTCTACCTGCAAGGGCGCCATTTTTGGAACAGACGGTCGGAGGAGGGAGTACGGCGGGCCGGCGAGCTCTTCCAGCAGGCGATCCAGATAGATGGCTGCTACGCAGCGGCATACGCTGGCCTCGCCGACGCGCACGCGGTGTTGGTCAATTGGGGTTATGCCCCCAAGACTGGTGCGCTCAACGAGGCCCGCAATGCAGCGGAGAAGGCCATCGCCTTGGACCCGAACCTCGCCGAGGCGCATGCATCTCTGGGTCTGGTGCTGATGGAGGAGAGGGACGATCTTGAAAGCGGGGAGAAGGCGTTCAGGAAAGCAATAGAGCTTAATCCCAGCTACGCTCCCGCGCACCATTGGCTGGCGCTCGTCTTGCACAGCACAGGCAGAACAGAAGAGGCGCTGCAGGAGATAATGAAGGCCCATCAGCTGGATCCTCTTTCTCCGACGATTGCCACGGTGGCAGGTGACTACCTGTATCGAGCAGGTAGGTACGACGAGGCCATAGCACAGTGGCGGAGAGCACTGGAGATAGCACCGGACTTCCTCCGGGCCCGTGTCTTGCTGGCTCATGCGCATGAGGCAGCAGGTGACTGGGAGACGGCACACAGCGAGCTCAGACGCGCCGTGGGCAGCGCTCCACAGAGCTCGATTGCCCGGGCGGAATACGGGGAGCACCTGCTGCGGGTCGGCCGGGGGGAGGAGGCATTGGCCGAGCTGCGGCAAGCGGCAGCCCATACCAATGCTCCATTCACCAGCCACCATTTCGGTCTGGCGTTGGTGCTGGCCGGGGCAGAACAGGAAGCACGTTCGCTGCTTGCGGCGACCGCGGACCAGGACGACGACTGGCCTGGACTGCGGCTGGCTGTGCTGTTCGCCGATGCTTTGGCGGGAGAGCACCAGCGAGCGCTGCGCCACCTGGAGGAGCTCGAACGCCGCTACACGCGGAAGTTCCCTCGGCTCACAGCGGAGATCGCTGGCTTCCGCGGGCTCGTGCAAGCCATCTCCAGAAGTCACCACGGCGCCAAAGCAATGCTGGAGAGGCAGGAGCAAGCCAATCCGGACGCTGCAAGCAGGACGCTCATGGGCCTCACCCATTTGTGGCTTGGTGAGCGCGAAGAGGGTTTTGCAAGGCTGTCCGATGCGGTGCGAGAGCGGGAGTCCCTCGTGCGGATGGCCAAGGTGCTGCCTCTGCCGCCGGGACTGCGAGCGGACTCCCGCTACAAGGAGCTCCTCCGGTCGCTCAACCTGCCAGAGTGAGTGAACTGCACTCCCCCGTTCAGGCTTGGCAAGCTGGGCAGAAGTACCCTCTCCTTCCACCTACCTTCACCGTTTCCAGCGCCGTCTTGCATCGCGGGCAGCGCCCCTCGGGGCAGCGGCAGCGCAGGAGGTAGCTCTCGGGCATACGTTCCGGTTCAGCGCCAGCATCGATGGCCGCCTGGAGCACCTGACGCGTAGCCTTGTACAGCCGCGCGAGTTCCTCTTGGCTCAGGACCCGCGCTCTTCGGGTAGGGACAAGCCTGGCTTGGAACAGCACCTCATCGGAGTATATGTTCCCTATTCCTGCCAGAAATGACTGGTCCATCAACGTCGACTTCACTGTTCCCCTTCTGCTGGCAACGCGTTTCGAGAATGACTGGAAATCGAGGCTGTGGTCCAGGGCATCCGGTCCCAGTTGTCTTCCGCGCACGAAGTCCTCCAGGTCCTCAATCCAAAACAGCTTGCCCAACTGACGTTGTGAGACGTACGCCAATCGCCGGCCGTCGTCAAATATGAGCGAGCAGCGGGTGTGCCTTGGCAGTTCCTCTCCCTCACCCACGTGCTCGAGTCGCCCGCTCATCCCGAGGTGCATGCCCAAGTGATCTCCACACAACAGACCGGCGAACAAGTACTTGCCGTGACGCAAAGACGAAGATAGTTTCTGACCTGCGAGCTGCTCGCGGAACTCCTGTGGCCTTGCGCCCTTTATGACTTTCCCGCTGAAGATCTCCACCTCGGCGATCCGACGGTTAAGCGAGGTGGTCTCCAGCACTCTGCGGAAGACCTCGACATCGGGAAGCTCAGGCACGTCCCTACAGTTTGAAAGCCAAACGGGCAATGCGCAACCTGAAAGGCTCCTCCTGACGTGTTCCTGTTTTCCTCTCTCCAGAGCCTGTTGATGTTCGGCTCGGCTGGCATGCTTCGGGATGTTACGTACTGTAGCATTGCCGAAAGGCCTTCTGTTGAGTATGATGGAAACTGTGCTTACGCCGCAGTGGTCGCAACCTAGTGTTTCCGCTAGTCCATGAGGCATAAAACGCAGAGCACCGACGAGCTGAGAGTGCGACTTGGCTCGATGGAGCCAAGGAGGCTTTTCAGTGAGTTTCGAAGTATTTGGATTTGACCGACGTATTATGGCTGGCGTCAGGGACGCTGGCTTCGATCAACCCACTCCCATTCAGCGTGACGCTATTCCTGTGCTGCTTGAGGGGCGCGACGTCATCGGGACCGCCCAGACGGGGACGGGGAAAACCGCTGCATTCGTTTTGCCGATCTTGCAGCGTCTGATGAAGGGAGATTCTCGTCGAGTGCGGGCTCTCATCCTGGAGCCCACGCGCGAGCTCGCCGAGCAGGTACACGAGTCCATCAGCAGTCTGGGTTCCCATACGAGGATCCGGAGCGTCTCGGTCTACGGGGGAGTGAGCAAGGGTCCGCAGCTACAGGGGTTTCGGCGAGGAACTCAGATGGTGGTAGCGTGCCCAGGGCGGTTGCTGGACCACATGCAGGCTGGCGCGGTGGAGCTTTCTGAAGTGGAAGTGGTGGTCCTCGACGAGGCCGACCGCATGTGTGACATGGGGTTCTTGCCTGATATCAGGAAAATTCTGCAGAGGCTGCCTGCCAAACGGCAAACGCTTTTCTTCTCGGCGACGATGCCGCCGGAGATCAGCGCATTGGCCGAAAGCATGCTAACCGAACCGGTGAAAGTGCAAGTGGATCGAATCGCGCCGGCTAATACAGTGGAACACGCGCTCTATCCTGTGCCTGAGGCGTTGAAGTCGAAGCTACTCACTGCGCTTTTGCAGGAATCCTCTGTGGAACGGGCGTTGGTGTTCACCCGTACCAAGCACCGCGCTGAGAGACTGGGCACTGTCCTCAGACGCAACGGGCACCGGGCTGGCGTGCTGCAGGGGAACATGTCTCAGCCACAGCGCCAAGCTGCGATGCGGGGGTTTCGCGAGGGGCGGTTTCGCGTGCTTGTGGCCACCGATGTGGCTGCCCGTGGGCTGGACGTCACGGGAATCTCGCACGTCATCAACTACGATATGCCGGACACCGTGGACGCCTACACGCACCGCATTGGGCGGACGGGCCGCGTGGGGAGGAAAGGCGAGGCGTACACGTTGCCCACCGCTTGGAACGATGGAGAGCTGATTCGGAAGATCGAAGGTGCGGTAGGCTCTCCCATCGAGCGTCGTCGCCTGCCTGGCTTCGAGTACGGCGACTTCACCCCCGAGCGGCAGTACGCTTTCGCAGCGAGAGCACAAGGCAGTAGGTACCTGCATCGGGGTCGATCGGGGAGATCCAAACTCGGGTACGTCAGGCGGTAATAGCCTCCGGACTAGTCTTGCAGCTAGGTTTGCCATGGCGGGGGCGCCAGTTGGGGCTTGCGCATGTATAGCTGAGCGAGGGGGGGGCAGCCAGGTGAGATCGCTGCGATTTGTGCTCTACCATGTCAAGCACTACAAACTGCCGCTGATCGTGACCGTCTTCAGCATGTTCGGCCTCGTTGGCGTCCAGCTCCTGGCCCCGTGGCTGATCAGGACAATGGTCGATGCGGTCACCGACCCGGAGGCCGGCACGGAAGCTCTCGCCGTCGTGGGGCGTTTGGCGCTGCTTGCGCTAGTTGTGTACCTGTTGAGAGCGATACTGCAGTTCGCCCGGCGCTACGCAGCCCACGTGGCTGGCTGGCACGTCGTTGCTGAGGTGAGAAACAAGGTCTACCGGCACCTACAGCGGCTCTCCTTGCGCTTCTACGAAGACAAACAGACCGGGCAGTTGATGTCGCGCACAGTCAACGACTCGAACTTGCTCGAGCAGCTGGTCGCCCACGCCATTCCTGACGTCATGGTAAACGTCCTCATGCTCATCGGAGTGACTGCCGTTTTGGCGACCATGAGTTGGCAGCTTGCCTTGCTGTCCATGATCCCGGTCCCCTTGATCGTCCTGGGGATGCGTGGGTTCGCCCGCTATGTGCGCCCTGCTTTCCGGCAACGCCAAGTGGAGCTGGGCGAGCTGAACGCTGCCCTCAACGACAACATCTCCGGCATTAGAGAGATCAAGGCGTTCACTCGGGAGGAACCGGAGGCTGAGCGCATCTGGTATCGGATAGTCCGCCATCGAGATTCGCTGCTGCGTGCACTGCGTCTGATGGCGGTGTTTCATCCGTCAGTTGAGTTCTTCGCTGCGCTGGGCACGATCGTGCTCATCTACTTCGGCGGCCGTCTTGTGCACGAGGGGGAGCTTCCCATAGCCGATCTGGTGGCCTACTTTTTGTACCTAGAGCTTCTGTACCAGCCGGTGAGAGCGCTGAGCAATGTGTGGGAGAACATTCAGGAGTCGATCGCCGGGGCAGACCGAATTGCCGAGTTGCTCGAAGAAGACCCAGATGTGATAGAGCGTCCTGAGGCTGTCGAGTTGCCGGGCCGCGCGAAGGGCGCGATCCGTTTCCACGACGTGAGTTTCCGCTACAGCGCCGGCGACTGGGTGTTGAAGAACATTCACCTGCAGGTCGACCCGGGTTCAGCGGTGGCGCTTGTAGGACCCACCGGGGTGGGGAAGACAACGCTCTCACTGCTCATACCTCGCTTCTACGACGTGTGCGAGGGAGCGATCACCTTGGACGGCTACGACATTCGAGATCTAACCCTGGACAG
This sequence comes from uncultured Thermotogaceae bacterium, assembly GCA_964516385.1. Classification (GTDB taxonomy): domain Bacteria; phylum Bipolaricaulota; class Bipolaricaulia; order Bipolaricaulales; family Bipolaricaulaceae; genus T3SED10-47. Next base: position 32,067 of record CAZEYM010000013.1, on the reverse strand, counting down.
CTTGCGGCGGCAGATCAGCCTGGTCTTGCAGGAGGTGTTCTTGTTCCACGGCACTGTGCGGGACAACATCCTGTTCGGCCGGCCAGGTGCAACTGACGAGGAGGTGATCCAGGCCGCGCGCATAGCCAATGCCGAGCCGTTCATCGAGGAACTCCCCGATGGCTACGAGACCCTCATCGGCGAGCGCGGAGTGAAGCTCTCCGGCGGGCAGCGACAGCGGCTGGCCATCACTCGCGCAGTACTGCGCGACGCGCCCATCCTGATCTTGGATGAGGCGACCTCCTCCGTGGACACCGAGACAGAGATGTTGATTCAGCAGGCACTGGAGAGGCTGATGGTCGGGCGCACAACGCTGATCATCGCACATCGTCTGTCCACCGTGCGCAACGCCGACAAGATAGTCGTCCTGCAAGACGGTCGGATCGCCGAGCAAGGTACTCATGACGAGCTAGTGGCCAACGACGGCCTCTACTGTCACCTCAGCCGTGTGCAGACAGAGGAGATGCCTGGTGAGGCGGTTTTCCGCGGAAGAGGGCAGTCCTGAAAAAAGCACTATTGAGCTGGCGCTCAGTCGTCCTTGTTCGGAGGTTGTTCTTCGGACTCATCTTGCAGCTCAGCTACGGCCCTCTTCAGTTCCTCCACGCTGGCGCCGTCCTCGATGGTGGAAAGATCCCCTATGCTTGTGCCCTCACAGAGCGAGCGCAGGACCCGGCGCATCACCTTCCCCGAACGCGTCTTGGGAAGACGGGGCACCACCCGCAGTACCTTCGGGGTTGCTATGGGACCGATTTTCTCTCGCACGAGTCGAATGACGTCCGCAAGCAGCTCCTCGCTTTCCTCTCTATCATTCTTCAAGACCACAAATGCGGCAATGGCTTGCCCCTTGATTTCATCATCTATGCCGATCGCCGACGCCTCAGCCACGCTGCTGTGGCTTGAGATGACCTCCTCCACCTCGCGAGTGCCCATGCGATGACCAGCTACGTTGATCACCTCGTCGGCTCGACCGAGAAGCCAGTAATAGCCATCCTCATCTCTAATCGCGTAATCGCCTGAGAAGTACAGCTTCTTGCCGTGTGTCTCAAAGCGTTTCCAGTAGCTTTCCACATACCGTTCGTCGTCGCCCCACAACGTCTGCAGGGCCCCCGGCGGGAGCGGCGGGTGCGCCACCAGATATCCCCGCTGCCCACGCGGGCACGGCTCACCTCTCTCATCGACCACATCCATCCGCCAACCTATAGCTTCCCTGCCAGGTGAACCTGGCTTCACAGGCGTGGTCTCCAATCCCAAGTGATTCGTCAGCATGGGCCACCCGCTCTCGGTTTGCCAGTAGTGGTCGATCACCGGCTTGTTGAGCACCTGTGTTGCCCAACCATAGGTCGCCTCGTCGAGTGGTTCGCCTGCGAGGAAGACATGGCGCAGCGAGGAGAGGTGGTGCTGTCGCAGCCAGTCCGCAGGGTACCTGCGCAGCATGCGCATAGCGGTGGGAGCGGAGAACATGACTGTTACGCCGTAACTGTCAACTACCTCCCACCAGACGCCGGGGTTGGGGCTGTCAGGGGTGCCCTCGTAGACTACCGTTGGAATTCCTGCAAGCAGCGGACCGTAGATGATGTAGCTGTGTCCGACGACCCACCCAATATCGGAGGTTGACCAGAACACGTCCTCCGGACCACAGCCGTACACAAGATCCATCGAGGCCCGAAGTGCGACCATGTAGCCTCCCGTATCGCGCACGACTCCCTTGGGTTTTCCAGTGGTACCCGATGTATACAGGATGTAGCTTGGGTGCGAGGAATCAAGCGGTTCAGCTGGGACGTCAGCGTCGCCAACTTCCTCCATCATCTCTTCCCAACGCACATCTCGAGCTGAGGTAGGTTTCCAGTTGACGATCCCTCGGTCCAAGACGACAACATGTTCGACTTGTGTGGAGGCGAGTTCCACCGCTCGGTCCACAATGCTCTTGAGTTCAACTGGCTTGCCTTTCCGCAGTCCTGCGTCGGCACAGATGACTACGTGCGAGCCGGAGTCCTCAATCCGGTGGGCCAGAGCCTCGACTGAGAACCCGGCGAACACGACTGAATGCACCGCTCCAATCCGCACGCAGGCAAGCGCAGCGATCAGTGCTTCGGGGGTCATCGGCATGTAGATAAGGGCACGATCTCCTTGTGCTACCCCCAGACGCTTGAGCACCGCGGCGAAACGGTTGACCTCGCGATGTAACTCCCCGAAGGACATGACCCGGCTTCTGTCTTCCTCGGAACTGACCCAGATGATTGCCTTTCTGTCAGCGCCTTCGCCCACAGCGTGTCTGTCCACTGCGTTGTAGCACAAGTTCGTCCTGCCCCCGGGGAACCAGCGAGTGAACGGCATCTTCGAGTCATCGAGGACCTTGTCCCAGCTTTTAAACCAGTGGAGTCTCTCCGCCTGGACGCCCCAGAAGCCTTCCGGGTCTTGGATCGACCTCTGGTAGACGTCCTCGTAGCTTTCGCTCATCGTTCCCCCTTATCCGGCTTGGGACGCAGGCCGCATGTGACACTGATCCTGTGCACATTGACGGCGTACAAAGGACCTCCGAGTTCCAATCAGCCCTCCTCGTACAGGTCCTTGACAGCCTTCCTATCTATCTTTCCGGTCTCCGAGCTCGGCAGACTGTCCACGATAACTATCTTGCGTGGCTTCTTGAACGCGGCCAGGTGAGCCGCCACCTGATCCAGTATCTCCTGTTCGGTGATTGTCTGCCCCTCCTTGGGAACAACCACGGCCTTGGGGGTCTGCCCCCACTGTGGATGAATCCCACGGACGACCGCTACGTTTGCCACCTTCTCGTGGGCATAGATGGCCCGTTCTATCTCGGCCGGGTATATGTTCTCGCCGCCGCTTATGATCATGTCGTCGGTTCGCCCCAGCACGTAGAAGTAGCCGTCACCGTCGACCTTTCCAAGGTCGCCGGTGAAGATCCAGTCTCCGCGGAACTTCTTCGCTTCCTCTTCCGGTCGATTCCAGTACCCGGCAGCTCCGGTCGGTTCTCGGCGGATTATCAGCTCGCCGAGCTCATCGGTCCCTACCTCGACTCCGCTTTCGTCGACCACTTTCACCTCGACAAAGGCCGGGGGCTTGCCCATGCACTCGCTCGGCTTGCTCAGCATAGGATCATCGGGCGAGGTGGCCGGCCAGTTGAGGCCGGTAGCCCCTGTCTCGGTGAGGCCGTAGCCGCTGAAGTAGGTTATTCCCTGATCGATGAACGTTTGCTTCAGCCGCGCTGGCTGCGGCTCCCCTCCACCGTTCACAGCGCGGAGAGAACCCACGTACTTCTCCCATCCCTCAACTTGGAGCATCAGCTTGAGCTGCGTGGTGATCCCGAAGTGGTACGTAACCCCGTAATTCCTGATGGCCTCCAGCGCCTCCTCAGGGGTCCAGCGGCGCTGCACTATGATCTGCCCGTTGATCATGAGCATGTACAGCTGAAAGCAAGTCAACCCCCCTGCGTGGAACATAGGCGGCGCTCCTAAATAGACGTCGTCCCTGGTTAGCCCAGCCGAGATGCCGTTCGCCAGGCAGGCGAAGTACATGCTGCGATGGGTAAGCTTCACCCCCTTTGGATGTCCGGTGGTGCCGGCCGTGAACAGGATGACCGAGGGGTCCTCCGGAGCTGTGGGTCGGGTGGGGGGTTCATCGGATGCCTTGGTCAGCAGCTCTTTGTAGCCCAGCACCCCAGGCAGTTCAGTGGCGCCGATTGCGACGGCACACACGTCCGGACAGCGGTTCATCACCTCGCGCACCTTGGGCGTATACTCGGCGTCAAACAGGAGGAACTTCGTGTCCACATCCTCCACAAGAAACGAAAGCTCCTCCGCTGAGAACCGGAAGTTTGCTGGCGTGAACACGGCCCCTATCTTCAAGCATCCAAAGAGGACTTCTAGCGTCTCCACTCGGTTGGGGAGCAGGGCAAACACCCGGTCACCCTTGTCCGCTCCCAGCGAGATCAGCGCCTGAGCAAACCGGTTCGCACGCTGATTGAGCTGTTCGTACGAGGAAATGTGGCGCTGGTCCTCCCGTCCCACGTCCACAACCGCTGTTCGGCTGGCTAACCCCGAGGACGAAGCGTTGCGCTGCAGGATGTTCCCCAAGTTGTACACCGCACCCGGGCAGGGATAGGCCGTGGAATGTGGTCCCGTCGCCATTCTCTCGTTGCTCTCTCCTGTTCCAGACATTGCCACCTCCTTCACGTTGCGACTCTGGCGAGCAACCAGGCGACGTTCTCGCCGAATCGCTGTGCGGTCATGATCCCTTCACGGTCTTCCTCCGCGTCGCCCACCGAGCGCGCTACGCCGACTGTCCAGTAAATGGATCCCGGAACCACGAACTCGTTGATGTGGAACCAAAGCAGGAGCTGGGCAAACGCAAAGTTGTGCCCAGCACGACGAGCCACTGTGACAGGGCCGCCGACCTTGCGGGAGAACGGGCGCGGTGGGCTGTGGGGGTGGCCAACCATTCCGGGAAACCCCGCACGCACGAGCAGCGACCAAAGTTCTGGATACACGGCGCTGTAGTGAACTGCTGATCCTACCAGCAACGCGTCGGCTGCCACCATCTTGGGGTAGAGGTCGTGAAAATCGTCCCCAGCCATCTGGCAGACCCCCCGCCCCGTCCGCCAACACTCATAGCAGGCGCGACAGCTGCCGATTGTCTTGTCGTGTAGCGTCAGCAGCTCTGTCTGCACCCCGCAGTCGCTCAGAACGCTCAGCGCGGCCTCCAAATAGACAGCCGTGTTTCCGTTCGGGCGTGGGCTTCCGCACAATGCGAGGGCCTTTGCGTTCACGTTCACCCCCCCAGCGTTACCGGCGTCGGTCAGAGCCCCATGTAGGCTCGCCGTACGTGCTCGTTGTCCAGGAGCTCGGCTGACGTACCCTCGAGCGCTACCTGGCCGCTTTCGAGCACGTAGCCACGGTCGATGGCCTTCAGGCTCTGGCGCACGTTTTGCTCGGCCAGGAAGATCGATGCTCTCTCGCTGATCTGGCGTATTGCCTTGAACAAGTCAGTGACCAGCGACGGCTGCAGGCCGAGCGATGGCTCATCCAAGATCAGCAATCTGGGCGCTGACATCAGCGCTCGGCCGATGGCGAGCATTCGTTGCTCTCCTCCGCTGAGCGTCCCGGCCAGCTGCCGAGTGCGATCCTTCAAGATGGGAAACAGCTCATACACGACCTCGAACGACTCCGCCATGCGCTTGCGGGCCGCCGGAATGTAGGCTGCCCCGGCCTCCAGATTCCCGTGCACCGACAACAGCGGGAAAAGATCCCGCCCTTGCGGCACCAGCGCGATGCCCAGACGGGTGATCTGGTGGGGCTGCAGGCGGAGTAAGGATTGGTTCGCGAACGTGATCTCCCCGCTCCGCGGGCGCACGAACCCGGTGATCGCGTTCACCAACGTCGTCTTGCCCGCCCCGTTGGGGCCAAACAAGCCGACCGACTCGGCTCCGACGCTCAACGACAAGTCACGCAGGACATGGGCCTTGCCGTAGTAGTGATTGAGGCTATCGACGCTGAGCATCACTCCTCCTTTCCTAGGTAGGCGGCGATGACCTGCGGATCGGCGGAGACCTCTTCGTACTTGCCCTCCGAAAGGAGAACCCCTCCGTTCAAGACGACCACCCGATCCGTCAGCTCCCCAATCACGCTCATCACATGCTCAACCACACAGAGGCCCATCCCCTCCTCTCGCAGTCGGCGGATCACTGTGACCATCTCCCTGGTCTCTTCCGGGTTCAGCCCAGCCATTGCCTCGTCGAGAAACAGGACGCTGGGTTGGGTGGCCAGCGCACGAGCCACTTCAAGCTTCTTGATCTCCAAGGCTGTCAGATTCCACACGCCGCGCTCCATCGCGCTGAGCTTGAGCAGCTGTTCGATCTCCTCGGCGGTGCGGCGGGCCTCCTTCAGGCTCTGCGGGCGGCCAAACAGGGCGCCGACCATTATGTTCTCCCGGGCTGACAGATCGGTGAGCGGGTGCACAAGCTGAAAAGTCCTTCCCACTCCGATCCGGCAACGGATGTGCGGAGGCGCGAACGTGATGTCCCGTCCGTCGAGGTATACGCGCCCGGAGTCAGGCATGTACAGGCCGGAGACTACGTTGATCAAAGTTGTCTTCCCGGCGCCGTTGGGGCCGATTATCCCGAGGATCTCCCCCTTGGCCACCTTCACGCTCACCTCGCTCAGGGCCACTAGCCCTCCGAAGCGCTTGGTCAGAGATTCCGCATTCAAGACAGCCATCGATCGCACCCCCGGTCGTCGTTTCCTCGCTCGTCTCTCCTCGGCCGCCGCGGTCTGCGTGTTTGTTGCGCCCAAAGGCTGTTCGCTGCCGGCCACTTCATCGGGAACCACGCACCGCAAGCAATCTCTGGAACTGGTCTTTCAAAGCGCGGAGCACGCCTCGTGGGGCGAACAGCGTAGCGGCAACGATGATCGCGCCATAGACGAGAAGGTGCCCGTACGGGATCACGAGTTTCAGGTACTCAGCCATGACCCCGAGGACCAGCGCGCCGACGACCGGCCCCCATGTGCCGTAGATCCCTCCAAGCAGCGCCATCGCCAGCGGAAGGAGGAGGAAGTTCACATGAAAGGTCGCCTCCGGAGCCACGAAGCCGTGTACGTGGGCGTACGCCCCACCTACCACTCCCTGGATGATTGACGTCACAATGAACACGAACACGAGGTACCTGAACACACCGATCCCACTTGACCTGGCGACGTACTCGTCGTTCCGCATAGAGGTCAGGGCAAAGCGTATTCGTGATCGCTCGAAAACCTCCGACAATGCGATTGCCAGCACGGCTATAGCCAGGAGCAGCCAATAGGCCATTCCGGTGTCTCCACGGAAGATGACCGTCGGCAGCATCTTCCCTGCCGGGCCTCCCGTTAGGCGGGGGAGGTTGAGCGCCATCACCTGGAAGAGCATCGCAATTGCCAGCGTGGTGATGGCGAAGTACATGCCGCGCAGCCTCAGGATCGCCAGCCCGAGGAGCAAAGCAGCCACTCCCGCGATGAGCCCGCCGAGGACGATGCTCGCCAGCTGCGGTACGCCGAAGTTGAGAAACAGAATAACAGCGCTGTAGCTGCCCAGTCCGAAGAATCCGGCGGTGCCGAAATTGAGCTGTCCTGATCTGAGTAGCATGTCCCAGCTCAAGGCGAGGGTGAGGTAGACCAATATGTTTATCGCCACCTGTTGGACGTACATGCCCGTCAGCAGGGGGAATGCGACAGCCAAGGCGGCCAAAATAGCATAGGCAGTATACCTCGCACTCTTCATAAGGACTTCCTCCTGTACGACTTGCCCATGATCACCCCCACCAGGACGGCGAAGAACACCACGTCCGCCCACCGATACGCCTCGCGGTACGACATGACCAGGGCCTCAGCGATTCCCAGACCGAATCCACCCCAGAGCACACCTGGCAAGTTCCCTACTCCGGCCATGGCGATCAGACAGAACGATCTCAGGGTGAACGGGGAACCGACGTGTGGAAAAACCGAGTGGCGCGTCAGGAACAGGCCTCCGATCGCTCCGACGAGGGCGATGGACAAACTGAACACTGCAAGGTATGTTCGGTTGACATTGATCCCAACAAGCTGAGCTCCCCGAGGGTTCTGCCCTACGGCGAGCGCAGCCTTGCCGATGCGCGTACGACGGAGAAACAACATCAGCCCTATCAGCAGGGCGACTGCCCCAGCCGTGTACACGAACGCATAGGTCCCGAAGGTAAGCGAGCCGACGGTCATCGAGGAGTACACGTATCCCAGATGTGGCTTGAGCGGACGCGATGTCCACATGAGGTTCGCGAACTCCGCTGCCATCAGTGCAAGCCCGAACGTGAGGAGCAATTGGATCAGTTCCGGTGCCTTGAGTACTCGGCGGATGGTTGAGCTGTAGGTGACCGCACCCACGAAAGCGAACGCTCCCAGGGCAGGCACCATGGCCAGCAGGGGATCCATGCCGGTGTAGACTCCCACCCAGTAAGCGAAGTAGGCGCCGAGCATCATGAACTCGCCGTGTGCAAGGTTGATAATCCCCACAATGCCGAGGATCAATGCCATGGGAAGGGCGATCAGGGCGTAGAGCCCCCCGCGCTGTAGTCCTTCGAGGAGTGCGTACGGCTTCCACAGCGCCATCGCGATCATCGCAACCACTGACAACAGTGCAATCAGATACTGTCTCTGTCCTAGCCTCTGAAGCAGCGTCATCTCACCCCATTCCTTGCCGTCGGGCCGGCCCGGCGATGCCGGGCCGGCCGCGACGCGTTGTCTGGATCAGGGACGTCTTGCCCCTAACGCCAGGAGAACGGATAGCGGAGTTCAGCTGTGGCAAACTCGAACGGCCAGATCACCTGCTGCGCTCCGTCCTGCCACTGCAGGATTTTTTGCCCTTGGAAGCCCTGGTGCTCGATTATGTTCGCTGGGGTGAAGGTAAGCGTTTCTCCGATCGGGGATTCGTACTCTGTCTGGCGTAGCGCTTCGATCAGGGCCTGTTCCTCCAAAGTTCCGGCGCGCTCGATAGCTTCCGCCACCACGTATACGTTGGTGTAGCCTAAGGGGGCGAAGTAGGTGGCTGGCTCCTCTCCCCACCTGTCTATGTATGCGTACCAGAAGTGCTCGCTGACTGGGCTGACCTCCTTCATTGCTGGCGCCCACATCCCGTACAGCATTATGCCTTCGGCCAGTGGTGAGTCACCGAAGTCTGCAGGCCAGCCGGGTGGCGAGCCGACGAACAATGGCGGCTCGAAGCCGACCTCGCGAGCTTGCTCAACGATCGGCAGCGCATCGGCGTCGTATCCGATCCAGATGAAGATGTCCGGATTCACGTCCTTTGCGTGCCGCAGGAGGGCCCGATACTCGCCGCCGCCGAGGGCAGCGCTCTTGAAGGACATGCCGGTATTATCCCAGTCGGCGTGAGCCTCCAGGCTGCCCTCAAACGAGGTGGTGCCGAAGGCACCCTCTTCGTACGCCCAGAACGCTGTCTCAATGGAGACCTCGGGATAGGCTTCCTCGATTGCTGCCCACCCTTCCACGTAGCTCTGCCCCTGCAGGTAGTCCCAGGGGTGAATGTGGAAATACCAGTCGCATCCCTCGAGCATGCCTTCGATCACCGAAGCTGCCGCGCCGATCCACACAGTCACCTTCTCGTAGATCTTGAGCCGTGGGACCTGTGCATAGTGCACGCCGCTGGACATACCGCCGATGAACACATCTACCTCGTGCACTGTGGCCAATCGATCGATGGCCGCCGCGCCTTTTGCCGCGTCCATCTCATCGTCGATGACGATGAGTTCCAGCGGTCGCCCAAGCACCCCTCCGGCCGCGTTGATCTCCTCAACGGCCAGTCGCATTGCTCGCGTAGCTTGGTGCCCGGTGATGTCTCCCAATGGGTTGACTGCACCTAGTTTGATCGGTCCCTCAGCCGCCGTGGCGAGGAACACCATGCCCAGCGCCAGAATGGCAACAAGAAGCCCTTTTCCTTTCGCACTCATGTGAACCTCCTTGGTAGACTCTCTCTGTTCGCTCCCCTGCGAGCGCGACTCTTCTCTCCCCTCAAATCACCTCCTCTCACCGTCCACCCATTCCGACCGTGGCTGAGTGTTTTCCTGCTTGTGTTTGGCCAAGAAGCCGATCACTGCCGTTGTGAACTCCATGGCCCGTTCAAGAAACGCGCCGTGACCGGCCCTTGGCAGTGTGATGAACTCGGAGTTAGGAATCGCCCTGTGCATCTCCTCCATAAGCCGGACGGGGGTGATCATGTCCTCGTCTGCTCCGATGAGGAGCACCGGCATACTCAGACGCCCCAGCTCTGCGGGAGTCAGGGAGAAGCCCTCGGTGCTCCGGCACAACCGTTTGAATCCCTCGAACCACTCCCTCGTAAGTAGCGATTTGAACATCGCCTGGCGCTGGCGGAGGACGTCTAGGTACGTGGCGTAAAACTCGCTCGAGTAGATGTAGGGAACCGCTAGTTGGAAGAAGCGCTCACCATCATTCAGGTCGGCAGCTACCTCCCACGCTCGCCCGATTTCTGCCAGGTGGTTGGGGATGTAGTGGTTGGTGTTGGCCAGAATCAGCGTCCGTACTCGCTCAGGGTGCGCCAGCGCGGCGGCCTGTACGATCTGACCGCCGTAGGACAGGCCGAACAGGTGCGCCGAGGAGAGGCCGAGTTCGTCGAGAAGTCTGATGACGTCGGGGACGTGTACGTCCAAGCGGTAGTCGGCGTTCATCCTCTCCGAGCGCCCCTGATCTCTGAGGTCGAGAAGGATCAGCCGGGCGTGCTGGGCCAGCACTGGCACATGCTGAGCCCAGCTGGCGGTGCTCATCATGATCCCCCCCAAGAACACGACCGGCTCCCCTTGCCCATGTACCTCGTAGTACAGCTGGAGTCCGTCTTCCGTCTTAAACGTCGCCATGGTCTCCTGCCTTTCGGTTCAAGTCGGTTTCCTTGGTGGTCTGCAGACGCCCGTCCGTCAGCTGCTCGCGCACTCGGTCGGCGAAGTAGCTGTGGGCAAAGCACTCAGCGAACCGGTCGGACTCCAGACGCAACCCCTGTTGCAAGGGGAGGTCTCGCGAGGCGTACACGGCTCGCTTAGCGGCGCTAAAGGCAAACTGCGGCATCTTCGTTGCGCGCTTGGCTGCCTCCTCGGCCCAAGAGCCCAGCCCCGCTGCGGGCACCACCGCATTGATCAGTCCCATCTTCAGCGCCTCCTCGGCCGGGCTCAGCCGCCCAGCAAGGATCATCTCCACGGCTCTGCCGAACCCCACCACTCGCGGCAGCCGCTGTGTGCCACCCCCGCCGGGGATGATCCCGAGCTTCACCTCGGGCAGCCCCAGCCGTGACCTATCGCTGGCCACGCGCAGATCGCAGGCAAGGGCGAACTCCAAGCCTCCCCCGAAACACAGGCCGTCGATGGCGGCGATCAGAAGCAGCGGGCTTGCCTCCATCCGATTGAACAGGGCCTGGATAAGCTCGGAGAACTCCTGCGCGCCCTGCGGTCCCAGCCGGTACATCTCCACACCGTCGGCGCCGCCGATGAAGTACTCATCACCCTCGCTTCGGTAGACGATGGCCCTCGCCTGTGAGGCCTCGGCCTCCTCGAGTTGCCGGCGCAGCTGGTCGATCGTGTCCGAATCGAGCGAGTTGCGATCCTTGGGGCGAGCTATGGTGACCCACTGCACGTCTGGCGCTCGGGAGACTCTCAGGTTTGCAAAGCGCTCGCTCATTTCTTCTTGCTCATGCAGGTTTCGCTCAGCCATTTAAATCACCAGCCCGCCATTTGGGCTCAGCACCTGACCTGTGAAATAGTCCGCCTCCGGGCTGGCCAGGAACTTCACCAGCGCGGCGATCTCCTTCGGCAGTCCGAACCGCTTCAGGGCTGTTCGGCGCAAGATCTGTTCCTTGAACGACTCATCCATTGCCTCCAACATGTTCGTCTTCACATACCCGGGCGCCACTACATTCGCCCGCAAATTGTACCGGGCGACCTCGCGTGCCAGCGTCTTGGTCAGTTGGACCACCCCGGCCTTGCTGGCGCTGTAGTGAAGGGCCCCAGGAGTAGGCATGAGTGCGGCTACCGAAGCGAAGTTGACGATCCTCCCGTTCCTGTCTTCCTTCATCCAACGGACGGCCTCCCGACAGCAGTAGAAGGTCCCACTCAGGTTCACCTCTATCATCTGCGCCCACTGCTGGTCGCTCATCTCTTCAATGAACGTTGGCGCTCCCAAGATGGCCGCGCAGTTCACCAGGAGATCTAGACGGGAGTGCTGCTCGCGTAGATCGGAAAACAGCGCTTGGACGTCGGCGCTATCGGATACGTCTACGCGATGTGCTTCCGCCGACCCCGCGCCGGCCTGGATGGCGGCAGCGACCTGGGCTGCTCGATCGGCGTCGAGGTCGGCCAAGATCACGTGGACGGCTTCGCCCCCCAGGGCCTCGGCCACGGCCCGACCGATGCCTGAGGCACCGCCGGTCACCAGAGCCGTCTCACAGACGTAGGCTTCCACTTCTCCTCTCTTGTCATGCATCACTGGTCCTGCAGTCGCTCGTACATGTCGCGAGCCCGCTCGGTGGGGAACACCACAAACGGTTCACTCCCCATCTGCGCAACCGTCCCCTCCGCAACGTCCTCGGGCGAATCCATCCGCTCACGTAGCTTTCCTGCCACTTGGCTCATCGTCTCCGCACCCACACCGACCTCGAAGAACTCCGTATCGGTAAGGTGGGGACACACTACCTGCACGGAGATCCCCGTCCCTGCGAGCTCACGTCGCAGTCCTCGACTCATCCCCACCACCGCGTGTTTTGCCCCCAAGTACGCCGTGACGTTGGGCGCATGAGCGATCAACCCGCCGGTGGAAGCGACGTTGACGATGGTCCCCTTACCAGCCGTCCGCATCGCTGGGAGCACCGCTTGCGTCAGCATGAACACGGCCACGAAATCGACCTCAAGAACACGCCGGAGGTCTGACTCCCTTACCTCTTCGAACGGGGCGTACGCCCCCAGCCCTGCGTTGTTGATCAGAACGTCGATGCGTCCCCAGCGGTCCAGTACAGCACTCACCAACCGGCGACGATCTTCGGCTACGGTAACGTCACAGGTGATGGCTGCAGTCTCCCCCGGGCAAGAACTCGCCACCTCCGCCAGCCTGTCCGGCCGCCGCGCTGCCAGCGCGACATGGGCGCCGCGTCGCGAGAGGGAACGAGCCAGGGCCGCACCTATCCCTGAGCTCGCCCCGGTTACGACCACCACCTGCTCGTTCAGCCGTTCCGCCATCGGCACCTCTGGTAGCTCCCCCTTCAGGTGATCAACCCGCCATCTACGCTGATCATCGCTCCGTTTACGTAGGAAGCATCTTCGGAAGCCAGAAACAGGAATGTCCTTGCCACGTCGACCGCCTCCCCCAGACGCCCAAGGGGAGTCTTCTCCCGCATCATGCTCAGCACCTTATCCGGGACGCTCTCGGTCATCTCAGTTTGGATGAATCCCGGCGCAACCGCGTTCACATTGATCCCTTTTCTTCCCAATTCTCGTGCCCACACTTTCGTCATTCCGATCACGCCGGCCTTGCTCGCCGCGTAGTTCGTCTGCCCGAAATTCCCGTACAGCGCGACCACCGAGGAGACGTTGATTACGCGGCCTGCGCCCTGTTCGACCATGTGCGGGACCACAGCTTGGGTGACGTTGAACGTTCCCTTCAGGTTCACGTTCAGCACCAAGTCGAAGTCTTCCTCCGAGAGTTTGGCCAGCTGCCCATCACGCACGATCCCTGCGTTGTTCACCAGGATATCGATGCGCCCGAAGGCGGCCAGGGTAGATTCCACCAGTGATCGGCACGCTTGCCGATCAGTGATGTCCGTTCTCACAAACAGCGCTTCACCGTCGGAGTCGGTGATCTCCTTGGCTACCTGCTCTCCCCGGCTGTCCACGTCGGCCAAAGCGATCTTCGCCCCTTCACGGGCAAAGAGCAGACAAGCCTCTCGGCCAATCCCCCGCGCGGCACCGGTGATTACTGCGACTTTATCAGCAAGACGCATTCCCTGCCCCCTCTCACACCCAACGGAACAGTGCTGTCGACAGCACAAAGCCGGCTCCCGAAGTGCAGAACGCTATCAGATCTCCGGAAGCGATTCTCCCCTGCTCCAGCGCGTCGTACAGTGCCATGAACACCGAAGCGGAACCGGCGTACCCGAACCGGTCAGCCACCCAGTGAGTCTTGTCCATGGACAGGCCGAGGGCCTCCAGCGTGGTTTGGACGCTCCCTAGATCGACCTGGTTCATCAACACCAGCTTGAGATCATCGGGTGTCCGGCCCACGACCTCCAGCGTCTCCTGCAGGAGCGGCGGCCAGCGCACTGTGTTGAAGTCCGCCGGGACGCGGTGACCGTTTTCGTGGAAACGCAGGCAATGTTGGCGACTCTCGATCATCTCGCTGGTCGGCGGCCTGGCCGTTCCCAGGTAGATCCCGTATGTGTCCCAGTAGCTACCCTCGGTCAGCATCTTGGAGGACAGGTACCCCGGTTCCTCCGACGGCGAAAGAACTACAGCCCCCGCACCGTCGCTGAACAGCATCGCCAGCACCTTGGAGGCGGACTCATCGTACGGACTCCAGTCCAACCATTTGGTCATGCCGTAGCCGCCGATCACCAGCACGTGTTCGACCCCTGGCTCCAGGGCGATGTAGTGAGCCCCGATTGCCATGGCAATGGTCTCGTCAGTGCACGCAGCGTTGATGTCGAAAACGCCGGCGTTCGCAGCTCCCAGCTTGTGCTGGATGACAGCCGAAGTCGGAGGACTGACAAAGTCAGGGGTGTCCGTTGCCAGAACGATGAGATCGACATCCTCGGGCTGCAATCCAGCCTGGCGAAGGGCCTGACGGGCTGCCTGCACCGCCATGTCTGACGTGGCCTGGTCGGCAGCAGCGCGGTAGCGCACGCCGATTCCCTTATCTGCAAGGTACGTCTCGACGTCGTAGTTCATGATGCGTCCCAGTTCGGCGTTGGTGATCCTCTCTTCGGGGAGGTACATCCCCACGCCCGATATGCGTGCTCTCCGCAGTCTGTTGTCCATGGTTGTTCAGCACTCCACGTTGCGCAAAGCCACCGTCGCCCGGCCGTCCTTCAGCACCTCAGGGCGCGGACTCAGCTCCATCCCCACCCGGAGCTCCTGTTGAGAAACGCCGCAGATCCAACCCATCACCCGTAACCCGTCTTCCATCTCCACGATCCCCACGGGTGCAGGCTGGTAGGCGTACGAAGAGAAGGGTGCGGTGTGGGACAGGTTCGGGGTGAAGTGGCTTGGCGGTACGTATACCGAGGTATAGGTGAGCAGCCGCCCCCTACTGTTCACCTCTATCCACTCCATGTCGCTGTCAAGACACTGCGGGCAATCGCTTCGAGGAGGATAGTGGGCGCTACCGCACGCTTTGCACCTGGAGGCGAGAAGCTTCCCCTGCCGCAAGCCGTTCACGAATCCTTTGACCTTGGTGTGCTGAATCAACAGACTGAAGTCGCGGAATTCCATCCTCACCTCACCTCACAGGCGGCTCAGTATGTGTACCACGGCGTGCTGTCCGCTCCCGCCGACGTTGTGACACAGCCCGACCTCAGCTTCCGGGACCTGTCTGCCCGCTTCCGCCTCCCCTCTGAGTTGCTTGACGATCTCCACTATCATCGCTACGCCCGTGGCCCCGATCGGGTGCCCCTTTGACTTCAGTCCTCCGTCCACATTGACGGGGATGGACCCCCCGACGTAGGTCTGTTTGTCCTCCACCAGCCCCCCCCCTTCCCCGCGGGGACAGAACCCCAGGTCCTCATAGGCCACGATCTCCGCGATCGTGAAGCAGTCGTGGACGACGGCCACATTGATGTCCGCTGGCCTGACACCGGCCATGCTGTATGCTTGCCTTGCTGCTTCCGTGGTGGCCGCCAGCGTCGTTAGGTCCTCTCGCTGGGCCAGCGCCACGCTGCCTGTACCTAGGCCCACACCGTCTATCCACGTTGGGTTCGTGCGCAGCCGTTTCGCGTAGTTTTCGGAGGCCAAGAGCACCGCCGCCGCGCCGTCCGAGATCAGACAGCAGTCGTACAGTTTGAGCGGATCAGCCACCATGCGCGAGCTCAACGCCTGTTCCAGGGAGATCTCCTTGTGCATGTGGGCGAGCGGGTTGAGGGCGCCGTAGTGGTGGTTCTTGACCGCAACCGCAGCCAGCTGTTGTTCAGTGGTTCCGTACTTAGCCATGTGCGCCCGGGCGATCATCGCGTAGTAACCGGGGAAGGTCATTCCGAACGGGTACTCCCATAGAGGATCCCCGGCCCGTCCGAGCACCTCGGTGACCTCCGAAGTAGGAACCTCGGTCATCTTTTCTGCTCCCACGACCAGGACAAGGTCAGCCAGTCCGGCCGCCACCGTCATCCACCCCGCCCGCACCGCCATGCCCCCCGAAGCGCAAGCTGCCTCGGCGCGGAAGCTCGGTCTGGGCGGGAACCCCAAGTAGTCGCCGACCTGCGCTGAAGGTTGAAGAGAGAAGCTGAGCTCGTCGGAAGCGATCCCCACGACCATGGACTGGACCTCAGCCAGGTCGACACCTGCGTCTTCCATGCAAGACTTCACGGCCTCGAAGGCTAGCTCTCGCAGCGAAGCATCGCTGCGAACCCCGAACCGACTATGTCCTATACCAACAACCCCGACCCTTGCCACCTCGCCTCCCTACCTTGTGCATCTTCCCGAAGCCAAGACCCAATGCCCCTTACGGTTGACGATATGACAGGTGACTCAGGTATCACCCTAGCACGGATTGGCCACACGCGTCAAGTCGAACTCGGAGAAGGGGCCTCTGGAAGGGAGGCGAGGAGCGGTGCTTGGGCGCGCTCGCTACACTCAGTAACCCCCAGTACCTCCCGTGGAGGACATTTGCCCACAGACCCCGTGGAGGAGGAACTTGTTCAGCTCTGGCAGTATCTCCTCTTCTGCGGTCTCGGGTTTGCCCCACAGGACCCAGCGCTGTCCACTCAGGTGGGCGATGCCCTGCAACGCGTAGCTCAAAGCCTCCGGGTCGCAGCGGCGAATCTCTCCTCGGTCCATGGCTGCCGACAGACCTCGGGCGTAGCCTTGGGCCAGGCGCTGATAGTGCCACTTGCCAACGTGGTCGTCTACGAATTCAGCCTCCCGCAGGATGCGGTAGGCTCCTGGGTGCTCCCTGATCCACCGAAAGAAAGAACGCAGACCTGCCGCTTCCACCACCCGCCTGTCGCTGTATGCCTCGACGGCCCGGCTCTGACGTCGGCGGAACTGTCGGCCGATCTCCCGCACCAGCTCGTTGAACAGAGCAACCTTGCTGGGAAAGTGCAGATAGAAGGTTCCTTGGCCTACGCCTGCCAGATAGGTGATCGTCGACACCATGGTGTGGTGGAAGCCCGCCTCGCCGAACGCCTGTTCCGCAGCATCTAGCAGCGCTTGCCGCGTTGCAGCTGCTCCCTGAGGCCTCGCCGGGGTCTCCGTTGGCGGCACCTCCGGGACCGGGGGGACCGAATGCGTAGCCGCATCCAGTTCTGTGTTTTCTTTTCCTCCGGCGATTCCGGCCAGCACGAGGTTCGCCGCCAGACACCTGACAGAGAAAGGCACTTGGCCGTCTCCCCAGAACCCGTATCGGAGGGCGAGGAAGAAGATCATCCCCAGCACCGCGTAGGCCACGACCTGGGGCCTTACCTGCCTGAGTTGTCCGCTGAGGATGCCCGAGCCCATTATGGCGTTGAGCTCGTCGCACACGGCGGCGTAGAACCGTCGGGGGATCTCTGGGCGGGTGAACTCGGCCTCGCGGAACACTTGGAACAGGCCGACATTTTGGGAAACGAACAGCAACAGCGCATCGGTCACGTGGACTAGCTTCTTGTTCGCCTGAGAGCGGGCGGAGGTGGCCTCACGGATCTGGGAGATGACCTCGCGCTGAAGCCTCTCCACGAGCTGCACGTACACGTCCTCCTTGCCGGAGAAGTACATGTAGAAGGTTCCCTGGGCTACGCCCGCCCGACGGCAGATGCCCGAGACAGAGGCTCCTTCGTAACCTCGTTCACTCAGGACGGACTCGGCGCTCTCAAGCAAAGAGGCGAACGTCTCCTGCCCTCGGGCCGTCCGAGGTAGCCGGCCTCCTGCTGCAGCTCTTCTGTTGGTCATGGTCAAGTCGGTTGCCGGGAGGAACAGGCGGCAGCGCTCCTGCCATGCAATTGCGCGACCACCAACCCTCCCCGACCCGGTGCTGAGTGTAGCACTTTGGTGAACACCGCCGCTCTCGGCTTGCCCCGCAGTCCGTTCTCCGAGGCCCAGTCCTCAGTACTTGTATCCAGTCGTTTCTTCGGGAGTCGACTCCACCCCGAGCCCTAGGGCCACCCGGTTCACGAAGTTGAAGTAGCTGGCCACGAGGTTGACCGCGAGGATGTCTTCATCGTTGAGTCCCTGTCTTCGAAGGCCCTCCACGTCATCCTCGACCACCTCCCACGGCTTCTCCGTGAGTTTCAGTGCGTAAGCCACCAGCGCGCGGGCGCGGGGAGCAAGACTCTCTGACTGAGGGTCGTCGATTATCTTCTGCAGGCGATCTCGGTCTTGCCAGTAATGGTGGAGGGCTTCGGCGTGGTGGCTGATGCAGTAATCACAGCCATTGGCTGCCGATACCACCACGGCAACGACCTCGCGCTCCTCTCGTGACAGGCCGGACCTTCCGAACATGATGGCCATGTAAAGGTCCATATGGGCTGCCATCGCCTTGGGATTCAAGCTATGCACAGCCAGGATGTTGGCTACCTTGCCGCGGTTCTTCTTCAACTGCTCGTAGACCTGGCGCAGTTCCTCGCCTGCAGCCTCCTGCCCTACTACTTCAATCCACGCCATCGATCTCACCTTCCTGTGTGATGTCCAGCGCCGGCAGCTATAGGATACCACAGACCGCTCACGGATAGCGCCGAGAGCTGCCCACATGCAGGTCCCAGCCTGGCAGGCCCTGTGTGGCACGACTGCACTGACTTCGCAGCGTCGTTGTCTGGGGAGACAGGCCGCCCGGGCACATGCATTCCTGGACTGATTGACTGCACTGCTAGCCTACGCCCGAACGCGTTTGCATCCAACCTTCGCTGCAGCGGAGGAAGATGTCCCAAGAGGCTGGCGCAACGAACACAAGGCTGGAGGAGTGGGAGGTTAGCCTGTGGCAACTAGGGCAAGCTCGAGATACCGGCAGAACGCGTTTGCGAGCTTCATCTGTCCTGGAGTGCGGCACTCGGGCTCGAATACTGACGGGCTCCCAAGCAGAAAACAGGCGCAGCGAGCCCGCGAGGTGGCCACGTTCAACCGACCTAGGTTGTACAGAAACTCCATGCCCCTCGGTGCCTCTTCCGGGGAGGAGCTGGACATGGAGTAGATGACCACGGGCGCCTCCTGTCCCTGAAATCTGTCGACCGTCCCCACCCGTGTTCCCTGGGGGAGCTCTTCCAGCAATAGAGCCACCTGCGCGTTGTACGGGGCGACAATCAGCACATCGTCCAAGGTAAGGGGGCGCATTAACCCCTCCTTGTCCACCCAGCGGACGTCACTGTCTACCAGCTCCCCCACCAGCCGCTCGACGATTGCTGCCTCCTCCGGCGACTCGTTGCGATTGCCAGCGTGCACCACCGGTATGTACCAGAGCCCTGCACCTGCCCAGCGAGTCCGCCCACAAATGACCTGGTTGTGCAGATCGGAACGAGAGTGGAGCCTTCCCTCGTAAAAGAGCTCCGAGGTGAACGAACACAATGCCGGATGAAGCCGCCATGTGGTCTCCAGGAACAATCCCCGCTCGGCAGGAAGCGTCTGGTGGTCGCCCAGTAAGTGCTCCAGCGCGCTCAAGTCCGTGCCCTCCGGATGGCTGCCCCGCTGAGGTTGCTCCAGCTGCTGGGGATCTCCCAGAAGCACCACCGACTTGGCTGCTTGGGAGACGGCCATGACGTTGGCCAACGAGATTTGCCCCGCCTCATCCACAAACAGAATGTCCACCGCCCCCGCCGCTTCCTCCCGCGCCCACAGCCACGCTGTGCCCGCGCCCACCTGCGCTTTCCCGCTATCCAGCTCGGCGAACACCTGCTCGTTCTTTCTGGTCTCGGCTATCCCTCTAGGCGGGTCCTCGTCGCTTACGACATTGATCTTCTGCACACAGCGGATCTTCAGGCCCTCTTGTGAGGCAGCGGCCACCGCCTCTTCCAGCAGGTTACGAATCACCTTGTGGCTCACGGCTGTGATGCCCACCTTCTTGCCTGCGGCCACCGCCTCGCAGATCATCCGCGCACCGGTATAGGTTTTTCCGCTGCCCGGCGGCCCTTGGATTGGCAGGACGCCGTCCAGCTCTAGGGCCAGCCTGCGGGCGGCCTGCAGGGTATCCGCTGCTTCGCCTGCTACCGCCTCCACCGTCCCCGAGCGAAGTCGCGGCCGACGCCGAAGGAGGAGGTCCCGGTCTGCTCGGTGTGCCCCGGCCGCGTCGATCGCGTGCTCTGCTACCCACTGTCCGGTTCTCAGCAGTGCCTCCCTGAGTACGCCAGTGCGCACGATCTCGTGGGCGAAGATCGCCTGCGGATGAACATCGGCCCACTTGGGGCCTTTCCTCAGATCGATCGTGTGGTCGGAGGTGTCAATGCGCGCCACAGTGCCGAACTGAGCGGTGCCCGACGCCAGAGAGAGCAGCCTATCGCCGACCCGCAGACGCGTCTCCTGATGCGGGAAACCGTACCGGTCGATCACGCTCCCTCGGCCCACAGAGCCCAATCTGCCTCGGTACTCCAGGCCTCCCATTGCGACGGGCTCCTCGAGAAGGTCCTCGTCGCTCAATTGCACGAGTCGGAAGTACTCCCACCACATGGCCTTGTCTTCCCGCCGGTGCCAGTCCAGGAGGTGCGCCAGGATCCACTGCGCCTGTTCTTGGTCGGTACGGTCCTTCCGTTCGGCTGGAAGCCCTGCCAGCAGCTGTCGGGCGAGCTCTGTTGAACGCGAAAGCGCCTCGTCCAGCTCTTCACTTGGGTCCCCGGCCTTGAGCTCTGGCCGGGGGATCGTTTCTCCTGCGTCCACGAGGCTCTGTCGAAGCCCCTCCAACCACTCCCGTAGAGCCAGCGTCGCCAGGCAGTCGTCTCTGTTGTACTCCTGTACGATTCTGCGGTGCTCGAGTGTGATGGCCTCTGGCGCCCCGAACTCGAGCGCCAGCTCCACCGCTCGCAAGTGTTGCGTGGCCTCTCGCAGGTCCAGGTGGCGCTCATAGCCGAAGAACGGCTCCAGATCCTTCAGCGAGTAGGACTCCACACCGGCTCGCACCGCCTGTCGGACGAGGGCGTACAAGTCGACGAAGCGCTCGCCGCGGAGAAGACGGTCCACCTCGTCCTCCCTTGTGGCGTGGCGGCCCATCAGGCGCTTGACCGCCGACGGCTCGTAAGGGGCGTAGTGGTAGATGTGGAAACCCTCGTCCGCCTGCCAGCGGGCCATGGCCTCGTCGATGAACTGCTCGAAGGCCGTCCGTTCCTCCGCTTGGTTCGTGGCCCACAGGGCCTCATATCTCGGTCTGCCCGTTTCATCCAGTGCTGCCCAGCCAAACAGGTACTCAAGGCCCCCCTCTCCGACGTATCGCGCTGCCTCTAGGTCGAGAAACACGTCGTGCGGCGAGGGCTTGGGCAGTCGGTAGAACCCTAAACTCCCTTCTCGGGGGAGGAGCTCGTATACGGGCTTTGCTGCCCTCCGTCCGGCGACCTGGACCCTGGCCTGGTGGCAGAGACGCTCGTACGCCTCGGGCGAGCCGCGCTTGGGTCTGGGATCCAATGGAAGCGTGAGCGAAGCCAACGCCTCCACTGTGTCTGTGGAACGTTCCTCCAACTCAGCAATGTGGGCCCGGCTGATCCCCGCCACCAGGGAAAGGTGGTCGTCCCTGCGACGGCGCTCCTCGCATTGCCGCCACCACCTGCAGATCGAACACTGCTCGCAAGGAACCGGGTAGGTGTCTCCGCCATGCCAACGGCCGCCACGGACTGCCTCGGTCAGTCTACTGCGAACCAGCCGGTAGTAGGCCATGTAGTCGGCCGTGCGGTACGTTTCAGCCTGGGCCCCCTGCCCTGGAGGAACAACGTACATTCGTTCGGGGAGCACGCCTTGTATGCGCTCCACGAGCTCGGAATACAGGCATAGCTGCAGGATGGTTCGGCCGCGTGTCTTGAGGGCGAGTTTGGTTTCCAGCACCTCGTAGGCGTAGTTGCCCAGACCGGGACTGTCCCGCTCCACCCGCCGGAGGATATCGGCCCGGCCCATCCAGCCCTGTCCGAGAAACGTTGCCTGTACTATCACATCCGGTCCCTGCTGCATTGCCTCGCAGGTGGCGGCGAGTTCCGCTTCAGCAGCTCCCAGGTCTTCCAGCTCTACCACAGAGAGCCCTTGCCCGCGCAGGTGCTCCACGTACGCTTTCTCGTGCTGCAGGCCGCGTGACTTGAGGGCCTCTAAGGTGATGTCCGTATAAGAAGGGGGCTCCATCTCTCCCCGGACCACACAGAGGTCGAGGTAACTCAAATGGCGACACCCCACGTGGTTCGCCAGGTCGCTCGCCGACAGCCGCAGCCCCTCCGCAGTTGCCTTCATCCTGAACCTCGTTCCCTAGGATAGATCACAGATGTGCCTTGTGGCAACGTTCCCCTCTACGGACGCTCCAGCCGTGAGCCACTCTCCTTTCCAAGGGCTGGGAGGCGTCCTGGTAGACCTGTCCCCTTCGTTCCCCCTTTGACCTCACTCGGCATGATAGAGTGAATGACCTACTTCTTGGTTCGAGCCTCCTGGCACACGTTTTGCAGGCGGGCTGGAGCTTGACCGGAGGCTGCAAGCGCTGGCTGACGGACGTAATGCACATTACGTTCGCTGGCGACGGCGTCGAGGTGCTCAGCTCTCGGCTGTGGGCTATCCTGGAGCATGGACACAAGGCTACCCCCTGGGCAACGATGGGTCGAACAGCCAATCGTCTACGACATCGGTCCGGTGCCGCCGGCGAACATGGCCAGTTTTCGCCTTCGCCTGTGGGGGGCGGTCGAACAGCCCAAGGAGCTTACCTGGGAAGAACTCTTGGCGCTTCCCCAGGAGGAGGTCACGGCCGACTTCCACTGCGTGACCCGTTGGAGCGTTCGTGACATCTGCTGGCAAGGAGTACCCGCCTGGGCCTTGCTCGACCTTGTCCGCCCCCTCCCGGGCGCGTTGTGGGTCATGGCCCACGGCCGCGAAGGGTACACGACCGATGTTCCTCTGGGGTACTTCGCCCGCTCGGATACGCTTCTCTCCCACACGATGAACGGTGAGCCCTTGCGACGAGAGCACGGCGCCCCTCTGCGGCTCGTCGTGCCCTCGCTTTACGCATGGAAGAGCGCCAAGTACCTCATCGGTCTGGAGTTCCTCCAGCACAGGCGGCTGGGCTTCTGGGAGACGCGAGGCTATCACCCGCGCGGGGACCCCTGGCGAGAGGAACGTTTCCGCTGAACCATGCTGCCCGAGTGTCGCACTGACTAACAGCAAGGGACATATAATGGCGCCACGTAGTGGGAGGTGGTGGGAAGATGTGGTTGGTGTTCAAGCTACTGAGGTACGGTGACGTTGCAGCATTCTTCTTCTTCGGATGGGTGATCATGCTGCTTTGGAACAGCATCATCGCCGGTCACCTTGGCGCGCTTCCTGCGCTGTCTTACCTGCAGGCGTGCGGTTTCTGGTTCCTGGCAATCCTCCTGTTCGCCTGGGTCGGAGTGGGCAGCGCCGGTGGAGGCTGGCCGTTCCGCCCCTGGCGTAAGGCGCGCGAGTGGGAAGACGTAGGGCACGACGTGGAGCAGCGGATAAAGCGAGGCTTCGCTCGCTGGGCGGGAACCTCGGAAGACGTCGATTGGGACGAGCTCGGCCCCATGATCGAGCGCCGCATCAAGTCGAAGCTTCGAAAGTGGCTGGAGGAAGAGGAAGCAGAGTGATGTGAGACCGGCGGACCGCGGGGGACCGGACCTCCGAAGAAGAGCCTTGACCCGGCGGAAGCTCTACCGCATGGCTCAGCATGGCACGTGCCCCGCCGCGCCTGTCCCAGTTGACGCATCACTATAGCTATATTACGATAGACTTATGGACATGGACGAACTTGCCCTCCTACACAAAGCGCTCTCCGTGCCCGCTCGCCTGCGGATACTGCAACTGATCGCCGGGCGGCCGCGCTGCGTCAACAACATCACGCGGGCCATGGAGATCAGCCAACCCGCCGTATCCCAGCACCTCGCCGTCCTCAAGCAGGTTGACTTGGCGATCCCCGAGCGGCGTGGGTACAGGATCCACTACAGCGTGAACAGAGAGCGGCTGACGGAGTTACGGGAAGCCATGGCCACCTTCCCCGGAACGCTGGGAGAGCGAGCCGGTACAGATGTTTAAGCAGGTCCTCCCCAAACCGCCGAACGCACAAGGCACGCGCCCAGCCACACAGCGCCGAGAGCTCGGCGGTCCAGAGTCCCCCTTGCGCGCACAGCCGGCGTGGCCGCTGATCCGCCGCCTGGCCACGTACGCCCGGGGCCACGGCCGATTAGCCTTGGCTACGATTCTGACCGCCATCGCCGCCGCTGCATTCGAGCTCCTACCCCCATGGCTGATCCGGTTCAGCGTAGATCGGCTGTTCGCCACCGAAGGTGGCATGCTCATCTGGTGGGGTGCAGCGGGACTTGTGGCCATCTCCCTCGTGCAGGGCGGTGTCGACTTCTTGCGGTTGTACCTCACCGCTCTCCTCGGCCAACGCCTCGTCTTTCGCATCCGTAATGGTGTATTCGAGCATCTGAATCGCCTCTCGTTCTCCTTCTACGACAGGGCACGGACCGGCGATCTCATGGCTCGGGTCACCGCCGACACCGACGTCCTGAGCCAGTTCTTCGGCCGAGCTGCGGTGATCATCCTCACCAATCTCTTGTTCCTCCTCGGGGTGCTCGCGGTGTTGTTCGTCTGGGACTGGCTACTGGGCCTCGTCTACCTCGCGCTCATCCCGTTGATGGTGCTGGCCATGCGTATCTACTCCCGTCGCGTGAGGCCGGCCATGGGAAGGGTGCGCCGAGTGCTGGGGCAGCTGGGATCCACCCTGCAGGGGACGCTTGCCGGTGTGACGGTCGTCAAGCTGTTCGGCCGTGAGCCTTTCGAGGAGGCGCGCTTCGATCGCTCTAGCCAGCGGTACTTTGAGGCCAATTTGGCTGCGGTGAAGATCCAGTCTTTGTGGATGCCCTTTGTGAACGTGCTCATGGGCGTGGGGATGGCCCTGGTGCTGTGGTTCGGCGGCTACGGTGTCATCCGTGGCACCGTCAGCTTGGGGACGCTCATCGCCTTCACCACCTATATCAACATGCTGCTCAGGCCGATTCGCCAGACGGGGATGATGCTGAACGTGGTGATGCGCTCACTGGCCTCTGCAGAACGCATCTTCGATGTTCTGGATACGAGACCAGAAATCGCGGACGCCGAGGGCGCCTATCCCCTGCCCCCCATCGACGGAAGGCTCAGGCTGGATCGGGTTCGCTTTGCCTACTACAAGGGTGGCCCGCCGGTGGTCGAGGACGTTTCGTTTGGGGCTGAGCCCGGCGAACTCGTGGCCATCGTAGGTCCCTCCGGAGCTGGCAAGACCACCTTGGTCCATTTGATCTGTCGCTTCTACGACGTCGACGCTGGGTCGATCACCCTGGACGGCCACGACATCCGTGCTGTTACCCTGGACAGCCTACGATCTCAGGTGGGTATCGCCCTACAGAACGTGTTTTTATTCGACACTTCCATCGGAGAGAACATCGCTTACGGAAGCCCGGGTGTATCCCAGGATCGGATCGAACAGGTGGCCCGCGCTGTCCACATTCACGATTTCGTCGACAGGTTGCCGTTGGGCTACGGAACGCCCGTGGGCGAGCGGGGTGTGCGCCTCTCCGGCGGCCAGAAGCAGCGGATCGCCCTGGCGCGGGTGCTCCTCCGCAACCCGCGTGTGCTCATCCTGGACGAGCCGACCTCCAGTGTGGACGCCGAGACCGAGCGCCGCATGCAGGCTGCCTTTGAATCGGCGCGCAAGGGGCGCACCACTGTGGTGATTGCCCACCGCCTGTGGACGGTGCAGCACGCCGACCGAATAGTGGTCCTGGAAGACGGACGCATTGCCGAGCAAGCCGGCCGCCGGGACGGGGCTTCTGCCCACGACCAGCTCATCGAGCGCGGCGGGCTGTACAGCAAGCTGCATGCGCTCCAGTTCGCCGGGGAGGTGAGTTCATGAACATCCGCGGGGGGTTCATGGGACGGCTCCAGCGGGAAGAGGCCGATTTCAAGCTCTCCCAGGTTCCCCGGGGTGCTACAAGGCTCATTGCCCAACTCCTCAAACCCTACCGCCGGCGGCTCCTGCTTGCGGTGCTCCTCATGCTCTGTGCGGCCGGCGCTTCCATCACCATGCCATACTTGGCCAAGGTGGCCGTTGACGAGTACATCGCCCAGAAAGATTTCGCGGGCCTCACCGGGATCGCGCTCCTATACCTTGCCCTGGTGGCAGTGTTCTGGCCCGCTTCCTACGGACAGGGGTACCTTGCCGGCTGGGTTGGCCAGCGCGTGGTGTACGACCTGAGGCGGGACCTGCATAGGCGCGTGCTGCGCCAGTCGCTCGCTTTCCACCGCAAAGAGAAGGTGGGACAGATCATGTCTCGCATCACCAACGATACCAACGCCGTGGCCGAGTTCACCTCTTCCAGCCTGATCAACTTGGTACAGGATTTGCTGACTGTAGGGGGAATCGTCGGCGCCATGGCTCTCTTGGACGTGCGGCTTATGCTGGTCACCTTGGCCAGCGTCCCCGTAGCGATGCTCAGCTTGAGCTTCCTCGCCCGCCGCATGCGCCGAGCCTACGTCCAGGTCCAGCAGGAGCTCGCGGCGGTCAACGCTGGGGTGGAGCAAGGCGTGACCGGTATGCGGGTCACCAAGTCTCTGGCCCGCGAGTCGTTCAACATCGAGCAGTTCGAGACCCTTAGCTTGCGCAACATGCGGGCCAACCTGCGCACCGCCGTGCTGTTCGCGGCGCTGTTTCCCACAATGAGCGTGACCAACATGCTCAGTATTGCTTTGGTGCTCGGCTACGGGGGGACTCTGGTCGCCTCGGGCGAGATCACGATCGGGGTGATCGTGGCCTTCCTGGGGTACATCACCCGCTTCTTTGGCCCGTTGCGGGAACTCACGCTGGTGTACAACGCATTCCAGGCCGCAGCCGCTTCGCTTACGCGGATCAAGGAATACCTCGAGCTCGACCGAGAGATCGCTGAGCCCACGGCACCTCGTCGCCCACCACGGGGCTTCACAGGGGCCCTCGCCTTCCGCAACGTGTCCTTCGCCTACGACGAGGAACCCGTGCTCAGGGCGGTCAGCTTCGCAGTTCCCCGGGGGGAGACCATGGCCGTGGTGGGGCCCACCGGTGCCGGTAAGACCACGCTTGCCTTGCTTCTGGCTCGCCTGTATGAGCCCCAGGCAGGGAGTATAGAGATCGACGGCATAGATCTACGGGAGGTCGCCTCCTCCGACCTACGCCGCATCCTGACCGTCGTCCCACAGGAGACCTACCTCTTCCCCGGCACCATCAGAGAGAACATCCGCTACGGAGATCCCCAAGCCAGCGACGCGGCTGTGGAAGACGCGGCCCGCCGTGTGCAGGCGCACGCGTTCATCGAGAAGCTCCCCAACGGGTACGACAGCGAGGTCGGGGAAGCCGGAGCCCTCCTTTCCGGCGGACAGAAGCAGCTTGTCGCCTTGGCCCGAGCGCTCCTTGCCGATCCCCGGATCTTGGTGCTCGACGAGACCACCGCCCACGTCGACGCCCTCACTGAGCATCGTCTACAACAGGGCATGGACGAACTAGCGAAGGACCGCACCACGATCATCATCGCCCACCGCTTCTCCACTCTGAAGCGCGCCGACCGCGTCCTCGTGGTCGACCGAGGGAGCCTCGTCGGCCACGGGACTCACCAAGAACTCCTGGCGAGCAATCCCGTTTACCAGCGGCTGTACGAAAAGCATTGGAAGGACTGAGGACGATCAGCCTCTTGCCGACGGCGAAGGTAATGCACATTACACTAGAGGAGGAAGGCCTCGCCGGCGGCCAAGACTTGCGTCCAGATCGATAGGGCAGCCACAGGAAGCGACCCAAGACCCTCTCCGCGCTCACAAGCTCCAAGGGCGTGGGCCATTCGTCCTCGGCGAGATTGGGGCAGTCGAACAAGGTGGGCGCGGCCGTGCCGCCGACTTCACCCGGCTCGCGGACGCCTTGCGCCCGGCTGTGCTGGGGATCGGGCAGACTGAGGCGCAGCGTGCGGCCCGGGTGAACGGGCAGCTGGCTCGGCAGTACAAACAGATCGGCCCCCGGGAAGCACTCATCGCTTCCTCCTCTTCAAGGAAAGGCGAGCGGTTCAGCGCATCGCGGCGAGACCGCCAGTCAGGGAGGAACTGATCCATCAGGCCCTGGAACCGCTTCCCATGGCCGGGCTCCAGGAGATGCACCAGCTCGTGGACCAGGATCCACTCCAGGTGCTCCGGGGGCATCTTGGCCAGTTCCAGGTTCAGCCAGATCCTGCGCGCCGCGATGTTGCAGCTTCCCCACCGGGTCTTCATCCTTCTTGCACGGCACTCGGCGACGCGCACCCCGACCCTGGGCTCCCAGTGGGCAAGGAGCGGCGACAGCTTCGCCTTGAAACTCTTTCGGTACCACGCCTCGAGCACAGCCCGGCGCTTTGCCTCATCGCTTCCCGGCCGCACGTGAAGCTCCAGGGTCCCGTCACGCAAGCCGACCGATGGCACAGCGTCAACCTCGATCACCTGCAGCTTATAAGCCCTCCCCGCAAACCAGTGCGTCTCCCCGGTGACCAGCTCCCGCTTCACCCGGCGCCCCTCCCGAACAACCCGCGCCTGCTGGCGGCGGATCCATTGCAAGCGGGGGGCTACCATGGCTCGCACGGTCGCATCGTTCACCCGGCGCGGGACGGAGACGCGCACCCGACCATCGGGTGGGTAGACGCGCAGATGGATGTGCTTGATGTTCTTGCGGACTAGCTCCACCTGGAGCCCGTTGATCTCCATGTTGCGCCGTTCGTGCACACGAGCGTCTCTCGCCATCCCGGCAGATGGTACCCCCCTGACTGGATCCTTCATCGGCAAGGCGAGCGCTTCACCCGGCGGCAGATATTGTGCGCAGCAAACGGGTCCTTTATGTCTCGTGAAGTCCGCGCCCATCTGGTCGGCATCATCGACGTCTGTGACGCCATAGGCGAGGCTCTCAGCTGACTAGTCCTCCACGCGCACAAGGCCAGCTACCCCTTCTGAAAGAGCAGTGCAGAGACCGCAACCCATCCCGGCACACGCTGACCGGTGTAATGTACATTACGTTCGTACTCTATGGGAACGACAAGGTCTGGTCCAATCTGCCCCCCTCGTTACGAGCTCCTCTACCTCAGGAACTTGGAGACGAACGGCGACGTATCGCCGCGCCGCAGGAAGTGCCCTGACGGCCCTTCGCCCAAAAACTCGGAGAACCACGACTCGTGCTCGATCTCCTCGTGCAGGATCGACAGTGCCAGGTCGTAGGTCCGATGATCCTTGCCGGCGGTCATGTTGCAGATCTCGGTATAACCGCGCACTGCACAGCGCTCGGCCTCCACCAACACCTTGAGGAGTTCTTTGGCGTCGTTGGGGTTTGCCGGCAGATGGGCCGGAGGGCACGCGGAGACGTCGTGGAACTCCGGCATGCTCTGGGGGAGCTTGCCTCCTAGCTCGTAGATCCGGGGAACGAGGGCCTCGAAGTGGTTCCGATCCTCGATCCGTGCGGTCTCGGCGATCTCCTTGATGCCCTCGCCTTCCAGGCCGATGAGGTTCACCCGGAGGATCGTGTAGTAATAGTACGTCGTCAGCTCAGCGGACGCGTTCTTCACAAGAAGTTCCAACAGCTTGTTGACGTCCACTCCTGCCTGCTCCACAACCTGCCTACTTACCTTTGCCATCATTGCCTCCTTTGGACAATCTGTCCTGTGGTGCTTGACCCCCACAGGCACGACAGACCCCGAATACCTGGAGCTGCCTCCAGGTGGGGGTACCCAGTGCGGCTGCTTCGTCGGGGAAGTCCATCGCCTCCAGCGCCTTGCTCTCGAAGTCGGAGATCCGGCCGCAGGCGGTACAGATGAAGTGATGGTGAGATCCAAGCTCCCCGTCGAAGCGTGCTCGCTCCGAACTCACATGCACCCGACGGATGAGCTCGTGCTCCTCCAGAAAGGCTAGCGTCCGGTACACGGTGTCGAACGAGACGCTGGGCACACGCTCACGGACGCGTTCCAGCACCGTGGCGGCATCGGGGTGTACGTCGGACTTCACCACGGCCCGCAGCACTTCGCGCCGCTGGTGGGTCACCTTCGCTCCCGCCTTCCGACACTCCTGCTTGAGCGCCGCTAGCCTTGCCTGGACGTCCCGCTGCATGTCGTTCCTTTCTGAGCACGTACGCCTATCGCCCGTGTCCGCACACCTTCATCTTAGCTTAATACTATCTAGTAATCAATCGCGAACACAATGCCCAGCCAGAGAAGTCGAACGTCTTCCGGATCATGCACACGGATGCCCGCACTCGCTGGGCAACGCGGAGGGACTGGCGGGCATAGCGGCTTCGCCCTTCCAGCAGCCGCCAATCCACGACGAAAGCGCCGCCCTGATGACGGGCTGTCGCACCGACGCCAACCCACGGTCGCGGGCAAGCGGCTGAACGCAAGCAGCCGTCTCGCTCAGCGCACGGTCACCGTGATGGCGAATGACTTCTCCGCTGGCAGAGCCTCCCAGGACCTGCGATAGCCAAAGGCAAGCCGCCCTTCGCCTGACTCCTCGGCGCTGTAGCGGAAGTAGAAGGTCCCCCCCGCGCCAACAAGGTCGGAGCTCGCTCGATACGCGACCCCGTCCACGCGGGCGAGAAACCGTGCCTCCTCGTCCACTTCCCACTCGTAACCTGTGGTCGGGTTCCCGGGCAGGGCGACCATCAGCTTCTCCCCCACGCCCAACGGGACGTGGTCTCCGTCGTCTTCTTCCCCGACCAGGCGGTAGACCGACAGGGAGATCCCACACACCGAAGCCCAGGCCGAGCTCCTCCCCGCTGGTCTAGCTCCGGGGGCTACTATCTGCAGTTGAGCTCGGAACGCGCCGACCGACGTTTCCACAACCGCCGTGTAGCTTCCTTCAGCGGCCGGCATACCATCCGGACCCCGAAGATCCCAGCGACCGGTCCACGCATCCATCAGGACGGGGTACGGTGTGGCCGTGTCCTGGAATGCCGCTTCGCCCTCACCATCCAGGACGCGGAACGCCTGTACCAAGATCTCCTCGCACATGCACCGGCACGGCTCCTCCCGCACGACCTCCAGGGCGAGCTTCTCCCCTTGGGCGAAGACGAAGGTTCCGATGCTCAGCTCGAGGGGTTCGTCCGAGCTTGCGAAGCTCGACGCGCTGCTCCTTGTCTGCGCCGGCCCCATCATGCCCAGGCCCAAAGCCACCGATACGACCAACGCCAGCGTACGCATACTCTCACCACCCGCCGGATCATACTCCTCGGGCCCCGATCGGCCTTCAAGCTCCGACCTGGTGCCCGGGACGGCCCGGAGGATCCTGGACAAGGACAGCCTTCTCGAGTACTTCCACCGCCGACGCGCTATTCAAAGGCGGTCTTTCAGCGTACCTTAAGGGTCGTCGAATACGACTGCTGAGGGATCGAACTCCTCTGGCTTGTAACTACCTTGCACCCACTCGAGAAGCGAGTCGTTCTCGGGATGGGTTGGGTCGGAAGGCGCCTCGAGGAGAAACCCGTGACCGCCGAGCCCACCACAGTTCTCCGGCGGGAAGTTCCGTGCTCCGGCCAGACACAGCGGGTAGGACTGCTTCTTGCGGGCAGGCAGAAGGGCCTCCAACTGCACCACGTGCCATGGCATCGCCCGCTTTGCCAAAGAAGTATAGCACGGACTCAGTTCACTGCGAAGCAGGGTTCATCCCCTACGCTCTTGTCGCAAAGCTGACGTCGCATTCAGCAGCGCTGGCTTCGACCTTTACGAGCCGCCCCGCGCACGGCAAGCCGCGAGATCAGACCCTTGGGACGTACTCGGTTCGGAACCGCCCTGCGCTTCCTGGGGGAGTCCCTTGCCGAACAGGAGAGGCAGGTCCTTGCTCGCTGTAACGCACATTACATTCGGAGCGGGAGATCACACCAGACATTGCAACCGGACCGCATCACAAGAGTTCAAAGCTTTCCCAAGCCCCGAGAGCCCCACGGTTCAACTGAAGGGAATGGAGCCCTCAGACCTGCACAGCCACATAGTCAGAAAGCGACACAGGAGGAGGTACGGGGAGCCCATCCTCTTGGAGGCCGCGCACGTGCAGGCCGATAGCCTCGTGAATCCGGGTCTTCGCGTCGGCAATGGTCCCTCCCGTGGCCACGCAACAAACCTCCCGACCCTTCAGCCCGGCCTACTTCAGGATACTGT
>CAZEYM010000012.1:0-61574 GCA_964516385.1 uncultured Thermotogaceae bacterium | reverse complement strand
CCTTGGGATCTACTGAACGAGGGGGGAGCACAAGCGATCCGAGGAGTGTTGTCGGCTCCAGTGCTGCTCCACGCCGAAGTTCTGTTCTTGCGCATGTCCATAAGCGACGAAGATGCCCGCAAGGGATTGGCGGAAGCCTTTGAAGACGCCAGACAGGCCGCGCGAGACCTGGTGGGCATGAGCCCTGACCCCACAGACGTCGAACTCATGGCCATCCTAGCTGTGGCACTGCTAGAAGGACTCCTCGTGCAGTATCTGGCAGACCCGGAACGGATTGACCCGGAGGAACTGTGGCCCCGTTTGCTGGACCTGTGCTCCCGCTCTGGCCGGCCAGGGGAGGACCACCAGAAGGCCGGCAAGCTCACGTGATACGCTGGAGCTCACCGACCTTGTGATCGGCAGATGCGGATAGCAGTGAGTGGAAACCCTGGCGTGGGCAAGACCACCTTCGCCGAGAGGATCTTCCCGGACCTGTCTTTCTCCGCCGGAGGCATGGTCACGCGAGAGATTCGGGTAGTGGGCCGCCGGGTCGGCTTCTCCGTTAGAGACATTGTCACCGGAGAACAGGGCATCCTAGCCCATCTTCACCACGCCGAAGGCCCGAAACTCGGGCGGTATCGGGTCAACACCCGTGACCTAGAGGAGATAGGTGCCGCCGCAATCGAGAACGCCGCAGACAACGCCCAGCTGGTGGTCATCGACGAAGTCGGCCCCATGGAACTCACCTCGCAGCGATTCGTGGCGGCAGTGCACAAGGCGCTGAGGTCGGAGGCTCATCTTGTGGTCACCGTGCATCGCTCCTCCAACCATCCGTTAACCTACGTACTTCGCCAGCAGGTGGACCACCACTTCCACCTGTCGCACAGGAACCGTGACTACCTGCTGGAACACGCACGTAGACTGCTCCTTTCCACCTAGGAAGAGTTCCAACTCTCCTCAGACGGCCTCACCGGTCAGCGACCGCTCGTGGAGGAGTTTCTCGTACAGAGCAAGCAGGCGATCCACCGAAGCCTGAGCTGTCAGCTTGCGTGCCTGTCGCCTTCCGGCGTCGGCCAACTGGCTGCGTCGTCTTTCATCCTCTAGCAGGCCATGACATACTCCGGCGAACTCGCTTTCGTCCTCTGACACGAGCATCCCAGTGTGGCCCGAGTCGACCACATCCAGCACCCCTCGCGCTCCGACTGCCACCGACGGCGTTCCGGCCATCATCGCCTCCACGACCACCAGACCTTGGGTCTCTGTCTTGGACGCAAACACGAACAAGTCCGCCTGCCGATAGAGATCGACGAGCTGTTCCCGAGGGAGAAACCCAGTAAACGTTACGTGGTCTGCGATGCCCAAGGCTTCTGCTTCGCGCTCCAGATACGCACGATGCGGTCCGTCGCCGGCAAGGACCAACCGAGTGTCTTGCCGCAGCTGTCTCAGTCTGCGGAACGCCACAAGCAAAAACTCGATGTTCTTCTCCCAGCCGAGACGCCCCACGTACAGAATAACGAATGCCTCACGTATCCCCAGGCTGTTCCTTGCATCCCAAGTCTCGCTCCTCTCGAACTCCTCGGCGTCCACCCCAAAAGGCAACGCCCGGATGGGAGAGGTAATGTGGTACCTTTCCAGCTCGCATTTCATCTGTGGTGAGGGGGCGATCACCAGATCGCATCTGTCGCAAAAGGACCTACTATAGCGCTCCACAAACCGCCGCGGAGGCCTGATCATCGCGGGAAGATAGCGACGATACTCCGCATACAACGTGTGGTACGTGTGAATGTGCGGTATGCGATAACGACGCGAGGCCCACATGGCAAAGAGCCCTATGGAAAAAGGATCGTGAGAGTGTATGACATCCAGCTCGCGTGCCAGGCGAACAGCCCGGCGGCTGAACGGCATCGCCACCCTCATCCCATCGTAGTAGATGAGCTTAACTGACGAAAACCGGCAGATGTGAGGTTGGTCATTGCGCGCTTCAGGATGTGACGGAGCGAACACGTAGACGTCGTGGCCCCTCTCAGAGAGGGTGCGCTCCATCAGCTTCACCACAGTCACCACACCGTTGATGTCGGGGGAATACGTGTCGGTGAACAACCCTATTCTCATCTTCTCCCCCCTCCACAAAGCAGGCATCGTCCGGACAGGGATCCGGATGTTCCCCAGCTACCTAGGAAGAAAGCCGACCCCCCATTGCACGCTGACATAGTCACTGCGTGACAATCGACACCATCTTCCGCGGCACCGCGATGAGCCGACGCACAGAGCGTCCCTTCAGTCTTTCAGACACCACAGCATCGTTCAACGCTGCCTCTTCCAATGACCGGACATCGTCTGCAGTGGCCGTCGGCAGGCGCAGACGTGCTCTAACCTTACCGTCTATCTGGACAGGGATCTCCACAGTCTCCCTAGTCAAAGCCCGCGGGTCGTAGCTCGGCCATCCGGCTTCCAGCACGGAGCCCTCATATCCCAAGCGGCACCACAGTTCCTCACTGAGAAATGGGGCAAACGGCGCCAACATCCGAGCCAAGGTCTCCAACGCGTACCTAACAAGCCCGAGATCCACCTCTTGGCCAGAGCAATACTCGCCGAGATCTGAAGAGAACTCCATCAGCGCGGCCACACAGGTGTTGAGTCCAAGTCGCCCCTCCATCTCGTCGGTGAGCTTCTTAACTGTCCGATGGAGGGCCTGCATGAGCTTCTGCCCCAATGGAGTCACTTCCTGCATTGTCGGGGCATCGCCTGGTTCCTCCAACTTGGGAATCTGCGTTACGGCGAGCGTCCACACCCTGTTGAGGAAACGCCACGCCCCACGCATCCCTTCCTCGGACCACTCGATCTCCCGATCGGGGGGCCCCATGAACAGTGTGTACAGACGCTCCGCATCTGCCCCGTAGCGATCAATCAGGACGTCGGGGGAGATCACGTTCTTTTTCGACTTGGACATGGCCAAAAGAGACACCTCTAGCTGACGGCCGCACTGGGGACACCGATCCCCCTCCTGCACCTCTGCGGGCGAGATCCAGTGGTGGGTGGGGCAGCGGTAGGCTGGATACGTGACCATCCCTTGGGTGAACAGCCTGCGGAACGGCTCGTTGAACCCCAAGACCCCTTGCTCGTGCAGAGCTTTGGTGACAAACCGCGAGTAGAGCAAGTGCAGGATTGCGTGTTCCACACCACCCACGTAGAGATCGACGGGCAACCACCTGTTCGCCAGCGCAGTGTCGAAGGCCCGGGACTCGTCATTCGCCGACACGTACCTCAAGTAGTACCAAGACGAATCCACAAACGTATCCATAGTATCGGTGTCTCGCTTGGCCTCACCCCCGCAACGCGGGCAGGGAGCAGTCACGAACTCCGGAACATCGGCAAGCCCAAGCCTACCCGGCACCTCTACTTCCGGGAGAAGGACGGGAAGTTCCTCCTCGGGAACCGGCACCACCCCACACACAGGGCAATGCACAATCGGGATAGGCGCACCCCAATACCTCTGTCGAGAGATGAGCCAGTCGCGCAGTCGGTAGTTGACCGCAGCTCTCCCCAGCCCCTTGGCTTCCAGCCAGCGGCAGGTGACATCCGCTGCTTCCTCTCCTCTCGTGCCGGATAGCGGGCCGGAGTTCGTCATCTCCCCTTTCCCCGAGCTGACCAGTAAGTCCCGGTAGAAGGGCACGCGGTACAGTAGCTCCGCCGCAGTCCGGCAGCTCGCCGTGGTAGGGGAAGTGCGGCAACGCTCCACGATGTGCCGGTCGGCCCGGACTGAATCTACCTTCAGCACTGCGTCCGAGAACACAAACAGCCAATCGCCCCCCACCACTTCTACCCACTGACCTGACAACAAGCTGTCCTGTAGGATCTGCACATAGCGCTGGCGTTGCGCTTCATCGTGCAGTGTGACCAGAAGCGCCCCACTGGCTTCTTCTCCCCGCTCCACTTCGAAGTCGATCTCCTCCTCCCGTAGCTTCGCAGCGACGTCTTCGCCGGTAGTGCCGGGCAATACCACGCTGCGGGCTATACCGTCGGCACGAGCAATCACCGGCACCACGGGAAGGCCGAACTTGAGGGCAAACGCGAAATCCCTCACGTCGTGAGCGGGGACCGCCATGATCGCCCCGCTTCCATAGCCCATCATGACATAGTCCGCCACCCAGATGGGCACTCGTTGGCCGTTCACCGGGTTCACCGCGTAGGCCCCAGTGAACACGCCCGTCTTCTCTCGCTCGGCTACAGAGCGCTCCAGTTCGGATTTCCCAGCCGCCTGCCGTCTGTAGTCATCCACCTCCGGCCACCGGTCCCCTGTCGTCAGCTCATCCACCAAAGGATGTTCGGGCGCCAGGACCATGAAGGTCGCGCCCCAAAGGGTGTCGGGGCGCGTGGTAAACACCTCGATCTCCTGTTCCCCTTCAGCCCGAAACCGCACTTCAGCACCTTCAGAGCGCCCTATCCAATTCTCCTGCATCTTCTTGACGTGCTCCGGCCACTCCAATGGCTTCAGGTCGTCCAGCAGTTTCTGTGCGTAGGCTGTAATCCTGAAGAACCACTGGGTAAGCTCCCGCCTTTCCACAGCAGTCCCACACCTCTCGCACTGCCCATTGACCACCTGTTCGTTCGCCAGCACAGTGGCGCATCGGCCGCAGTAGTTGGTCTTGGCCCGCTGTCGATATGCCAACCCGGCCTTGTGCAGCCTTAGGAACAGCCATTGCGTCCATCTGTAGTAGTCCGGCTCGCACGTTGCGATCTCCCTGTCCCAGTCATACTCCACACCCCAAGCCCGAAACTGACGCTTGAACTCGGCGATGTTCTCCCAGGTCCACTGGCGAGGGTGCCTCCCTTGTTCGATGGCCGCGTTCTCGGCAGGAAGGCCAAATGCGTCCCAGCCCATCGGGTTCAGCACGTTGTACCCTCGCATGATGAGAAACCGCACGATGGCATCGCCCAAGATGTAGTTGCGGCCATGCCCAGCGTGTAGCTTCCCCGAAGGGTAGGGGAACATATTCAGGTAGTAGTATTTGCCCTCTCCGGCCTCAATATCAGCAGAGAACAACCTCCGCTCTCTCCAGATGTCCCGCCAACGCTCTTCGATCTTCCGCGGCTCGTACGGTTCGCTCATAGAGCAAGCCCCCCGGTCACCAACCCTTTCGCGTCCTCCAGGCACGCGTTCACCGCGGCCGAGGAGTCCATCTCACAGTAGACGCGCAGGATGGGCTCCGTTCCAGAGGCGCGGAACAACACCCACCCTCCTCGCAGTCGCAGCTTCAGTCCGTCCAACGTCTCTACCTGTGTTACCTTGCGCCCCCCCAGCTCCTCGGGAGGGTTGGCCTGGAGAGCCTCTGCGATCTGCAAACGGTTCGGCAACTCCAAATCCATGCGCCGGTAATGGTGCGGTCCCACCTCGGCAAACAGCTCCTCAACAAGGGCACTCAAGCTCTTCCCACTCACAGCCACCAGCTCGAGGAGCAGAAGTCCCGACAGGATCCCGTCTCGTTCCGGGAGATGCCAGCTGTACCCGTAGCCACCGGACTCCTCCCCTGCGAACTCAACGTTTCCCCTCACCAAGCCTTCCACAGCCCACTTGAATCCGATCTTCACCTCGTTACATGGAAGCCCCGCATCGTCTGCCAGCAGGCTGATCATGTCAGTGAGGGCGAAGCTCTTGGTGACTGTACCCTTGAGGCCGCGATTCCGGATAAGATGCCATAGAATCAGTGCCGCAGTTCGATGAGTGTCCAGAAAGGCCCCATTTTCGTCCATGGCAGCGACCCGATCACCATCGCCGTCCGTCGCCAACCCCACAACGATTCGCTGGCGTGACCGGCGCCGAAGAGAACGGATCACTGCCCGCAGGGGCACCAGGTTCTCCTCCAACGGTTCGGGATGCTTCCCGCCGAACAGGGGGTCCACAGCAGCCCTCACTTGAACCACCGGTACCCTCAGGCCGTGCAGAACTCTGTACAGGTAACCTTGGGCTGAACCGTACATCGCGTCGGCCACAACATGCACAGGCGCTCTCTGGATCGCCTTCAGATCCACGCGCTCTCCCAGCACCTCCTCGTACGGGCCGGCAGCGTCCAGCTCCTCCAGCGGCTTGCGTCCCGTCTTGGGGGGCTTGGGGGGGAGCAGAGCCTCGATCGAAGCCGTGACCTCCTCTGTGGCCGACCCTCCATACTCCGGCTTGAACTTCACGCCGTTGTACTCCGGCGGGTTGTGAGACGCAGTGATCATCACCCCACCAGCGTAGCCTCCCGCCCGTACCGCGTGGGACAACGCCGGAGTGGGCACGAAGCTATCAGTGACCTGAGCGGGGACCCCCTCGGCCATGAGGGCCTGCGCGAGATGACAGGCGAATTCGCGGGACAGGAATCGCGTGTCGTATCCGACAATGACTCCGGCATCAGCGGGCTGAAAGGGAACACCCCACTGAGCATACATAGAGAGGTCCCTGCGTCGGTCGGATGTGAGATACCGTCCCAGAGCACTCCCTACACGAGCCACATTGGCAAACGTGTAGTCGTCTGCGATGATGGCACGCCACCCGTCAGTTCCAAACTTGATTCCGCTTTTTCTTTCTCCCATGCCGCTTCCTTATGCTTTCGTTGAGATCAACGCGCTCCACGTGAGACGGTAGCCGTAGCCCGTCCTCTTGCAGCATCTCCACAAGAAGATCGTGCGGAAGGGACGTCTCCAACCACAGATCCCGCAATGCCACCACGCCGTTCCTTGCGGGAACGCGCTGCATCGCCTTCTCTATAGCCCTACGGTATCCGTCTTTCAGCTTGACAAGCTGCTTGTTCAACCGCTCCTCATGCATGATCAGTAATGCCACTCAACAGTGTAGGTAACCTCGGCCGATCCACCTGGTGGGACTTGGAGTTCAAACTGGATGCGCTGTGCATCCAGCACCTCGTACGGAGCACTAGCCTCCTCAATCTTCCATGTGCCGGACAGACGCGCCAGTACCTCCACCGTAACGGCTACTTCCTTGGCCGATCGAAGCGTCACGCGGTAAGTGTCCCTATACAGATCGTCCGAAGGCCGTTCGCGTCGCACGTGCACACGCTCCCCGGTGACATCAAACGCCGCGCCCACATCGAGCTCCACCGACTCACCCGCTGGCGTGTGTCCGATGTTTGCGCTGCCTACGTACGCTCGGCCTTCCTCATCCAGTACACGGACCTGGCCAGCCGGCAGCGGATCATCGGCCACGTCAAACCCTATCAGCACACGTACTGGCCCGTCGGTGAACCTGTACACCCTTTCGTAAGGGGTCTCCACAGTCACCAAGGGAACGAACACCGTTCCTTCCTCGAGAGCAACCACGTGAGGCAAGCTGTACCGGTGGTACTCAAACGCCTGTTCCACTTGCGGCATCGTGCCTGCAGCCAGATCCAATCCCGCCACCTCCCGGAACGCGACCTGGGTTGCTTCCGGAGCACCAACGTCTCCGGCCACAAGTTGCACCCGCACATCGTGGTAGCTTCGGCCACTTTGGTTGTCCAGGCGGGCCTGGCCATAGAGACTCAGAACATCTCCCCGCAGCACTGCGGCGTACACAGCGGACCAACGCATCCTGTAAGCCAAGTAGCGTACAAGGACCTCTGACTGTCCAGGGGCAGCTACGTAGTCCACCTCCACCCTTGCTCCCTCAACGGGGGCAGCCACGATCCTGTCATAGCTTCGCAACGCCACCTGCCCGCGATCGGTGAGGAGGAGGAGTCCCTCAGCGACTGCCAACAGCCGCCCCCGTAGCACTTCCCCCCCCGCGTACACTTCCACATGGCGCCCCACCAGCTCCTCGAGGTACCGCGGAAGCTCAAACCCATGGGAAACACTGTCTTCTTCCGGGGGCAAAGGGCGCATCGCCACAACCGTCAGCCCCTCCAACAACAGACTGTCCACAAGCACCGTCTGGGGGAGGCCCAAGAGCGTCAGCGTGCCCTGGTCCTGAAGTTCTACAACCCGTCGCTCTTGCACAAAGGCAAACCCCTGGTTGTAGAGCACCACTTCGGTACTACTCCAGGCCACGACCGACGTCACAGCCGCCACAAGAACGCAGATGACCGTCCGCATCGGGGATCACCATCCTTGGTAGAACCATGTTAACCCGCTGGTGAACTGCGGTAAAGCGGCCATTGATCGCTCTGTGCAGGCTCTCTATAATCTCAATGTGGCGGCGTAGCCAAGCGGCTAAGGCGAGGGACTGCAAATCCCTTATTCCCCGGTTCGAATCCGGGCGCCGCCTCCAGGGTGGTTAGCTCAATTGGTAGAGCGCATGCTTGACGTGCATGAGGTCGCAGGTTCGATTCCTGCACCACCCACACACGGGGGCTGTTCCTTCGTTTGTCTTTCTTTGCGGGGCTTTCGGACATGCCAAAGCAAGGGACGGTCCCCACTGCTATGACTGATGGCCAGCGCTGGCTCATCTTCGGCACCGTGTTGGTGCTGGGAGCCCTCACTGCAATCGGGGCGTTGCTGTTGTGGCCAGTTGCACGACCTCCATCCGCCCACCTTGCAGCCTACGAACGGCTGTGGTCAGCCATGGAACGAGGCGTCGAAGGCGTTGCTACCCTTGACAGCTTGCTGGGAGGACAGGATGGAGTAGCGTGGCACGCGTCCATGGCCGCTGGAAGGACTCTCATGCAATCCGGCGCGCCGGAGGAGGCTGTGCCCCGCTTTCGCCGAGCGGTAGAGCTATGGCCCACAGCCGACACCCACAGTGAACTCGCAAGAGCCCTGGAGGCAGCCGGAGAGCGAGAGAAAGCGCTGGCCCAGTGGGAGATGCTTCTCCCAGCAGCGGAGGCAGCGCAATCCTTCCGCCGCCTGGAGATCGACCCGCTGCAGGCCGCAAAGGTTCTCAACCGGAGTGGCGCTCACCGACATGCGCTCGAGGCCCTCGCTGGTCTCCCCGGCAGAGAAGCAATTCTGGAGAAGGCGCGCGCTTTGTCCGGGTTGGGGGACCACTCGCAAGCGGCAGCGTCCTATCGAACGTACCTGACCGCAGTACCCGGTGATTCCCAGGCGCAACTCGAGTACGGCCAGCTACTGGAGCGCAGTGGCCAGACTGCCCAAGCACTCGCCGCCTACCGGGCAGCAGGCCCGCCCGGAGGTCTCTGCGCCGGGATCCTCCTGGAGCAGGCCGGCAGGGTCGAAGAAGCTTTGACTGCCTACAGCTCCTCCACCGACCCGGAAGCCGCTTGGCGGAGGGCCTTGCTTTTGGAGGACCTAAGCAGGGAGGGCGAGGCGTTACCCCTGTACAAGGAGCTCGCTGACGGAACCCACCGAGTGTGGGATGACGCCGCACTCCGGGCTTACGTGCTTCTCGCACACACCGGGGACCAAACGGAGGCCGAGGGACTTCTGGGCCGCCTACCACCTGCGGCACTCTCCCTCCTCAGCCACTACAACGACCCACCTGTGACGGACCTACAGCCCGACCCTCATCCGGTGGAGGTCCAGGCAATCCAAAGGGCCGAAGCCCTGTTTCAACACTTTCCGGAGGAGGCGTGGGACTGGGCCAGGGCAGAGCTGGAGGTGGCCCTGCGGAGGGGTACTGTAGCCGAAAGGCTCGCTATCGGCGAGTGGTACCTCTCCCGTGGGGACTACGCCGCTGCCTGCCGGGTGGGAATGGAAGTGCTCTCGGCAAGCCGGTCCCAGCGAGCGTATCGGCTAGCCTACCCCCTCGCCTACTGGAACACTGTGCAGGAAAGAGCAGACCAGTATAGAGTCGATCCCTATCTCGTCCTCTCTGTGATGAGAGAGGAAAGCCACTTCCGTCTGCGCGCTGTTTCTCCTTCTGGCGCCCACGGCCTGATGCAGCTCCTCCCATCGACAGCTCGGTGGATCGCCGAGGACCGGCTCGGGGCCGCCTATGAGGTGGAGATCCTGTTCGAGGCTGATACCAACATCCGCTTGGGTGCCTGGTACCTGGGGTACCTGGTTGAGCTTTTTCCCCAAGGAGAAGCCTGGGCAGTGGCCGCCTACAACGCAGGTCAGGGCAACATCAGACGGTGGACCGGTGGGGAGGTCGCCTTACACGATCTGCCCGCGGCATTGCGTCTAGTAGAAACCCGCGAGTACCTGAGCAAGGTGCTAAACAGCTGGCTCGTTTATCGTTGGCTGTATGGCTCCTGACGAGTAGACAGTTCGTCGTGGGCGCGTGTTTTTCCCCTTTCCTGTCGAACCTCCACCGATGCCGGCACTGCTCGTACTCGGGAACCGGGGGGGACATCTCCCCGTACAACCGCTCCCGCCCCAATGCGCGCTCCTTTGCCCACGAGGATCGCGCCCAGCAACACCGCATTCGCACCGATGAGTACCCTTGACCCCACCGTAGGGTGCCGCTTCCCCTGGTAGCGGCTCACGGCCCCGATCACCACCCCCGAGTACATGTGCACATCATCGCCTATGTCCGCAGTCTCCCCTATCACTGTCCCCGATCCGTGATCGATCGTCACCCGTCGTCCAATACGTGCTCCGGGGTGGATGTCCACTCCAGTGAGAGCTCTCGTCAAGTGTGCCAGCACCCGCGGTAGCAGTCGGAGCCCGCACCCCCACAAAAGATGCCATAGCCGGTGGGCCCACAAGGCGTGCATTCCCGGGTAACAGAGCAAGACCTCCAGGGACCCGCGGGCAGCTGGGTCCCGGCGCTTCACTGCCGCGATGTCTTCCCGCAGGCGTTCAAACACCGTTCCCCCCAAACAACCCCGTGGACAAGTACCTCTCACCCGTGTCCGGGAGAATCACCACGCACGTCTTGTACGCACACTCCTCCCTGCCCATGACCTGCAGAGCCGCATGCACGGCTGCGCCGGAGGAAACTCCCGCCAGAATACCCTCTTGTCGGGCCAGTTGTCGCGCGGATGCCACGGCTTCCTCGTCGGTGACGGCGAACACCTCGTCGATCACCTGCCGATCCAGCACAGCCGGCACGAACCCGGGCCCGATCCCCTGTATGTGGTGCCGACCCGGCACCCCTCCCGAGAGCACGGGAGAGGCGGCAGGCTCCACGGCCACCACGCGGACGTCCGGCCTTCGTC
Organism: uncultured Thermotogaceae bacterium; assembly: GCA_964516385.1. Taxonomy (GTDB): domain Bacteria; phylum Bipolaricaulota; class Bipolaricaulia; order Bipolaricaulales; family Bipolaricaulaceae; genus T3SED10-47. The sequence continues at coordinate 50,562 of CAZEYM010000012.1, read as the reverse complement.
TCTTGAGCACTTGTCCCACTCCGGTCACTGTGCCGCCGGTGCCCACTCCCGCCACCAGTACGTCCACAATTCCCCTGCAATCACGCCAGATCTCCTCCGCCGTTGTCCTTCGGTGAACGTCCGGGTTGGCGGGATTGTCGAACTGTCCAGGGATGAACCCCCCCACCTCCTGTGCGATCTTCCGGGCTCGCTCCATGGCACCCCTCATTCCCTCCTCCGCAGGGGTAAGGACCAGCTCGGCGCCATATGCTTTCAACAAGGTCCTTCGTTCAGCCGACATGCTGCTTGGCATCGTCAGGAGCAACCGATACCCACGGACAGCACACAGCATGGCCAATCCCACGCCAGTGTTCCCCGAGGTTGCCTCCACCACCGTGCCACCCGGGGAGAGTTCTCCACTTGCCTCGGCGGCCTGTATCATCGACTGTGCAATCCGGTCCTTGACCGAGTCGGCCGGGTTGGCCGCCTCGAGCTTGGCAAGGACAGTTCCCTCCAAGCCATGTGTCAACCGCTTCAGTCTGACCATGGGCGTATGGCCAATGAGTTCTGCAACGTCACCGTGCACGGCCATGGACACCTCCTAGAGAAAGAGCATCTCTTCTGAGCATTACTCTCCATTGGGATTGGGAAAGGGAAAGTACCCAAACGGCGGTAAGTGTTCCCAGGCAAAGGGCAAACCGAAGCTCACGGATTGTGCTCTCCTGGCCATTCGCTAGGCAAGTGAGAGGAGGTTCAGCCGCAGCTGCCGAAGGTGTCGCAACGACAAACGCAACCACCTACTTGTCGGATGTGCAACTCGTCCATCGCGCTCACCTCCTCCAAGGTCAAAAAGTTAGACGACAGTACTCCCACAGCTCCACCCTGTCAACAGCTGTCCAGGAAGACCTCGGCTTGCTCGGGTGAGAACAAGCCCGGGATCCCGCCGGTGTGCACGAACACCACCACTTCGCCCGGCCGGAAGAAACCTCGACGTACCAAGGCGATCATCCCGGCCATCGCCTTGCCCGTGTATACAGGGTCAAGAATGAGCCCTTCGAGCCGCGCACAAAGCTTTACAGCCTCTACCATTTCAGGAGTGGGATGGCCATATCCCGGACCCACGTGCTGATCGTCGACTACGATATCGTGCTCGGGCTCGAGACGCCCCAGGACTGCGTACGCTTCATCCAGACCCTCGGCAATCCGCCGCGTGAGCCGTTCACTGTCACGCGAAACGCTGATCCCTGCCACCCGCGCTTCTCCCCCGCAGTACACTTCGCTCCCCAGGATGAGCCCCCCTTGGGTGCTGGATGTGCCTGTCGCCGTGACCAGCCAGTCGGGAGCCACGTTGAGCTCGTGCAGCTGTACGGCGATCTCTCGCACGCAGTTCGCATACCCCAACGCCCCATGCAGCAACCGGCACCCGTTGGGAATGACGTAGGGTTTCTCCCCCCTCTCCTCAAGTTCTGAACTTAGCTCTTCCACCGCCTCGCCCACAGGAGTCGGGCCGGCAGGGGGCTCCTTCTGCTCCGGTGTTCTGGAGACGAACTGCGCTGACGCTACGCCAAGTATCTTGTCCACCAGAAGGTTGCCAGAGAGCTGTTCGGGCTCCTCCCCGGCCAACACCAGGTGGCAGGGAAACCCAAGCAGTCTGCAGGCAGCAGCGGTAAGCCGACAGTGGTTACTCTGCACAGCTCCACTGGTTATCACGCAGGTGGCCCGCATCTCTTCGGCTTCAGCCATTGCATACTCGAGCTTGCGCAGCTTGTTGCCCCCGAGAGCGAGCCCCGTCAGATCATCCCGCTTGGCAAACAGCCGCGGCCCCCCCAGCTTCTTACTGAGCTCTCTCAGCTCCTGAAGAGGCGTAGGAAGAAGTGCCAGTCGCTTTCGTCTCACGCTTCCGATCTGCATCAGATCAACCCTTCGGCCGCTACACCGGCTGAGGGAGTGTACCTCGAGATGATCTCATCTGCACTGCACCTTGCCCCAATAGCGGCCTTGATCTCTCCCACACGTGCGCAAACAGATCTTGCAGCTGCTGGGCGAGCTCGGGGACCCCCAGCACAGCCACTCCAGTTTCCACATGCCTGGCGAGGGAGTAATAGGACCAATTAGCCGAGGTCACCACCACATCTCGGCCGTCCACTATCATGAGCTTCGCATGCATCGTCTCCCCCGGCGCGACAAGCCGAACGCGCGTTCCCGAGAGGAGCAAGTACGCTGCAGCTTCACGGTTACCCCGGATCGTGGCCTCGTCCATGAACTCTTCACCTCCCTCCAGCACCACACGCACGTGGGCCCCACGGCGCGCTGCACCCACAAGCTCATCGATGAGGAAGTTGGATGGACTGTCCCACGATCCAGGGTAGCGGGCCATCCGGTACATGAGGACATCGACTGTCGTCTCTGCACGCGAAAGCAGCCTCGGTAATACCTCCAAGTGAACCTCGCTTCCCTGTGGCTGTATAAGCGGAACAACGCACGGGTCTGGCCAGGGGGGATCGGGATACTCTACCTCCAGATCCTGCTCTTCTTCCCACAGAAGATCGAACAGCTTTGCAAACACAGAGGCGACCTCCTCCGAATCCACAAGCAAGTCGACCTGTACGCTCTCCAACAACGCGTTCCAAGTCCAGTGTGTGGATCCCACAAGTACAAGACGCTCGTCAACGACCACGGCTTTGGCGTGAAGAGAGCCGTCAGGATCCTGCCACCAGCGGAAAGCAGCTCCCGCCTCCTCCAACAGCTCCCGCGCCTGGCTCTGTGTTTCCCAAGGATCCCGCCACAAATTCACCAACACCCGTACGTCCACCCCTCGGGAAGCTGCCTCAGCCAAGGCCAACACTGGAGCGCTGGCTGGAAGGTCGGGGCCGTAATAACGGAGGTCCGAGATCATCACCAATACCTCCTCCTCGGCCCGCTGCATGAGGTCGACGACCTCCTCAACGTAACCCGGACGATTAGGCTCAGTCAATACAGGCACTACAGTGGCTGGGCATGCGCTAGGGCCGAATATAAGTAGTATGATGCTTAACACGGTGCTATACTTCATAGCGAAGCATTATACGGGCTGTCGCTGTGCTTGTCCCCTCGGCAGCGCGGGGTTCTCAGCCCACAGCCGTCGGCACACGGGGGGATCTTTGCAGCGTCAAGAACGCGCCTCCCCGGTTTCCTCCAGCAGCACCATCTCGTACCAAGTGATCAACACCAACGCTCGCCGAGAGGAACTTCGCAGCTGCCACCAAGCTCGCAACATAGGCCAACAGGAGCCAAGGTAAAACACTGTCGCCGTCACCAGAGCTGCCCGCCACTCAGGCTTCCACCAGGCAGCCAGCCACACCCCCAAAGCACCAAGGCCACAGGCAGAATCAAGAGCGCCGGACACTCACGGGCCGGAAGGATCTGAGCTCGCTTGTGCAACCCTCCGAGAGCCCTTGTCACAGGGCCGAACTTCCTTCTGCCGACGACTTTGCCCAGCAGCCAGTGGAACCCCAGCAGCAGAGCGACAATCGCCAGCACAAACCACAACGACCCTTGCGCAGGATCGCCGACTGCGCGCCCGGCTTGAAAGGGACGGCGCTGAGAAGTCGCTGCAGCTCCCGCAGCGCACCCAATGCTCGCTGTACGAGGGGGGCAGCACTTCCCCCTAGAGGTGCTCCGCCCGCAAGAAGGGACACAGCTGCGTCCACATGGAACCGGACAACGCGTTTCGACGCCCTCCAGTACATCCGCCCTATGCTAGCTGTAACAGCGTTAACAGCGCGCATCTTCCCTTCCTAGCCCTGGTATACTGCTCAAACCCGCCTATATACTTGAATATAGGGTTGAGTCTAGCTGAGTCTGTACGCAAACACCCAAGCGCCGGGTAGAATAGAAGCGTGCGCGTTCTCGCGTGGTGAAGTCCCCAGCAGGAGGCGATGGGGCCAATGAAGCCTGTGTACAAGCCCCTCTCTCGGCAGACAGTCGCTGATGTGGTGTGTCTTCCCGGGCAGCTCGAAATCGCCGGGAAGAACCTACTCGGAGACATCTCGCAGACGGTGGTGTGGCGCGACCAAATGTTTGAGGCAGGCCTACAGGGGGTTGTTGCCTATGCCAACGGGTCACCCCGAGGATTCGCCGAGTTCCTCCCTGCCGAAGCTGCCCCGGCCCCCATCGAGGCACCAGGTGCCTCGGTGCTCATGTGCTATCACTGGGCGGGAACGCAACCTGAGGACCCAGAGCACCTCTCCCGCTAGCCCCCTCTCCCTACATGGCCTACGTGACCAAGGAAAACGAACGGTCGGCCAGATGTCGAAGCTCATGCAGGTCTGTCGCTCCCTGTTGGAGCCGACCCCCTGCCGCCGGGAACCCGGGCTGCCCTGGTGGTGTATGTTGACTGATCCTATTTCGAGGAGGGACAAGACACCATGGGCAAGCGATCCGCTTTGTGGCAGAGCACCCAGCTAAGGCACTCGCTGCTGACCACGCTGGTGCTCCTCAGCTTGGCAGGCCTTCCGCAGGCCTTGGCGGCAGATACCTCTCCCCTTGAGGGCGTTCTGCTATTCGGCATAGGCATTCACGTGGAACCATTCGGCGCGCAAGTCAGCCAGCTGGCACTCGCCGCCGGGGCACAGCCTTCGGCGAGCGCAACGCAAGCTCCTTCGTATCACAATCCACATCTCTACGAATCGCACGTGCGCAACCTGCTTGGAATGGCTGAGCTCGTGGAGCGGCACGGCGGCAGACTCACCATACAAGTCCAATCGCCGTTTACAGACGTCGTCGCCACGTCGGGCGATCGCTGTTTGGCGGACCTCGAGGCTCGCGGACACGAGATAGCCCTGCATTTCCACGAACAGGCCCACTTGGGTCGTGACTCCGAACACCTCCCTGCCCAAGTGTGGTCATCCGTCATGGGGGAGCAATTGGCGCTCATTCGCATGACTGGAGTGCGTGGGCCGATCCGCTACTGGAGTGGAGGGAACCTGTACCCTGGACTGCTCCAGGCCGCGGCCATCGCAGGCCTCGATGTCTACAGCGACTGGAAGAACCCTTCCACACAGTCCTTCCCCAGCGAGCTTTCAGGGGTGCACCCATGGCGCCCGGCAGAGGGGACAGATGGGGACGACATATCCGGTTTCGTGCGCCACGATCCCGAGTCTCCCATCGTGTTTCTGCCCCCGGGAGCCGTCGATCCAGAGAGATTTGCAGACAAGCGGCAGATCGTGGCCGAAGGGGGAGAAGAGGCTTGGTTCGCTGCCCTTGCCGAGCAGCTTCTCAGTTCCCTCGCCGCCGCAAGAGACGACAGGGTCAACGCCTACCATATCACCCTGCACCCCGGGGAGCTCCGCAGCCTGCTTTCTTTGGAGCGTTTCTTGACCGACGTCGTCGATCCTCTTGTTGCCTCAGGGGCTGTGCAGTGGGCAACGTTCTCCCAGATGGCAGATGCCTTCATAGCCTGGGAAGCCGCTAATCCAGAGCAAGAACCCATTCCGTAGCCTACGCAGCGCAGAGCGGACTGGCAGGGTGTCCTCGGTTCCATCTGCGAAAGGCCCTAAGCGGGGGCAAGAGAGCCGAAAACAAACCTGATGCCCGACTCTAGGAACCCTTATCGTGGCCGCAATGTTCTCCCTTGACACTCCGTTCCCCCCTGAGGCACTCAGGAAGCGCGCACCGGCTCGCAGATGTCGAGGATGAACTTGCGCTGCGGGTGCTGTTCATGATCGTTCAGGTACACCTCGTAGCACATCCGATCGTCCGGCTCGTACCCGTTATCGAAGATCCACTCCATCACCTTCTTCCAAGCCTCCCCAAACTGGTCGACGTCGATCTCCACGCGCGCCACGGCGAACCGCCCGCCCGGAATGGTCATCTTAGCCACCTCTCCGCCAGTCTCCGACCCATCCGGAACGGTCAGGCAAGCACCGGACCTGAGCTTCGAGGGATCGGTGCTCTCAGGATCGTCGTGGTACACGGCCAGCACCTTGGCCTCCGGACCCACCAACGCAGCTGCAAGGCCGGTATCAACGAGGGCCAACTTGGGCGACTTGACCAGACGCTTGCCAATGTTCGCCAACCAAGCGGGCACAGGCTGGTGGAGAAACAGGGTTTCGAGATAGGCAAGATATCGCTTCAGGGTGGTCTGTGGGAGCTGCAGGTCTGAGGCGAGGTTTGCATAATTGAGGGTTGAGGATGAGCGAGTGGCAAGCAGTCTGAGAATGCGGGGAACCGCCGTCGCATGCTCGATATTGGCAAGGTCTTGGATATCCCTCTGCACAAGAAGCGCCACATACGCATCGAACCAGCTCTGCCGCCGCTTTGCAGTCCGGCGTCGGAGTGCTTCCGGATATCCGCCGAGGGCTACGCGGCTTACGATCTCGTCGCTTGTCACTTCGGTGCCTTGGGGAGCCTCGAGCGTCGAGCTCTCGAACAGCGCATCGATGAACCCTTCCACTCTTCCTGCCATCTCCCCTTGAGATAGCGGGTGAAGGGTCATGAGCTCTGTGCGACCGGTCAGTGCCTCTCCCACACGCGGAAGCAGCAGGACGTCCGCCGATACAGTGAGCAAGAACTTGCCTGGCGTTCGGTCCTGGTCCACGACCTGTTTGATCGCAAAGAACAGGTCGGGCGCTCGCTGGACTTCATCGATCACGACAGCTTCCCGCGCGCAGCAATGAACCCCACCGGGTCGCCGAGAGCCGCGTCGAGCACACCTGGGTCATCCAGGGTGAGATAGCGAGCCGGGTGCCTCTCGCTTGCCACCCACCGGGCCAGCGTGCTCTTCCCAGTCTGCCTTGCCCCCTGGAAGAACACAACTGGGCTGTCCGCCAAGGAGGAGAGCAACGGCTGGGTGAGGTTCCGATGGTACATGGACGAATAAGAACCACTGTGTGGACGAAAAACAACCGACTGCTGGACGAATTTCAGCCATGCTTTAGTTCATGCAACCTGTGAACCCATCACGAGGCTTCCAGGTCGGCTGCCATCATGCACTGCGCCGCCACCCTCACAGATGGCTGAGCGAAGGCCTGCGAGGCAAGTGCAGCGGGGGACAGTTCCTGGAGCTGTCCCCATCGGAACTACTCCGCCAGGCCCGGGACGTGCTCGGCGCCGGCCAGGACCTTGAGGCTCGCGTTCTCCAGGTCTTCGCCGATCGGTTGGACCTCTCCCCCCAGGAACTCGGCCAAGAACGCCTCGGTCAGAGCGAAGAACGAAAGCCGGTTCTCCGGGCGCACGAAGCCATGCCCTTCGTCCGGATAGAGCACGTAGGTAACCGGGATGCCGCTGTTTTGCATGGCCTCGACAATTTGGTCGGACTCCACCTTCTTCACCCGCGGGTCGTTGGCTCCCTGACCGATCAGCAGTGGCCGGCGGATCCGCTTCACGTGCGTCAGCGGGGAGCGCTCGCGGAGGAAGGGTTGGTCGCCCTCGTCGTTCGGATCGCCCACCCTGCGGGCGAGCATGGGGAACATCGGTGCCCAGTAGGGGGGGATGTTGCGGAGCAAGGTGATCAGGTTGGAGGGGCCCACGATATCCACCCCGCAGGCGAAGCGCTCCGGGGTGAAGGTCAGGCCCACCAGCGTTGCGTACCCCCCGTAGCTTCCGCCCATGATCGCCACGCGCTGGGGGTCAGCGATCTTCTCGGCAACGGCCCACTCCACGGCGTCCACGAGGTCGTCGTGCATCGCCGCGGCCCACTCGCGGTCCCCGGCGTTCACAAAGGCTTTCCCGAAGCCGGTCGACCCGCGGAAGTTCACGCTGAGCACAGCGTACCCGCGGTCCGCCAGCCACTGGTGAAACGCATTGAAACCCCATGTGTCGCGCCCCCAGGGACCCCCGTGGACGACGAGCACCATGGGCACAGGCCTCTCAGGGCGATTTCCGCTGGGGCTGTCGTTTCCCCTGGGCAACGTGAGGTAGCTCACGAGGTTCAGCCCATCGCGGGCACGGATCACCACTGGGTGCATGGCGGAGAGCTCGTAGCCCTCCAGCGCCTGGCGGCCGGAGAAGAGGAAGTGCGCCTGGCCCTGCCCTCGTTCGTACAGGTAATACTGGACCGGCCCGCGATCGCGTTCATAGGCCACGATCCACCGGTCATCCGCCGTGGTCCGGCTGACCACCGAAGCGTCTCCATCAGCCGCTTCGCTGAGCAGCTTCAGATCGTCGGCCACGTCCGCGTCCACAACCTCCCAACGCCGACGCTCGTAGGTGAAGCTCACCGCTTGGAGGCGCTTGGTAGCCGGATGCAAGATCGCCCCCGAGGCGTCCGCCCGCGGATCCTCCGCCAGGAGCGACTGCTCTCCTGTGCGAAGGTCGATGGCTGTGGCGGCCGCCGTGTTCCGGCCCCGACTGTCAATCATGTACAGGAGCTCCCCAGCCGCGTCGAGCCCCACCGGCTGGGTGCCGAGGCTGTCCTCCGGGGAGACCTGGATGTAAGGCTTCCAGCCTTCCCCTTCCTTGGCCAGGAGCTCGGTGCCGCCATCCGAGGAAAACCGCACAGCGAACCGCACCCGGTACGCATCGTCGGCCATGAACCCCAAGAAACCCTCGTTTTCCTGCACGAGCGTCCTCTCACCGGTCTCGATGTTCACTCTGTACAGGTCATGCAGGCGCGCGTCCCGGTCGTTGAGCGCGATCAGCACCTCCTGGGGAAACTTGGGGCTCACCGCCTCCAGGCGGGCCTGTACACCGGCCTGCGGCGTCAGATCACGTACGCCTTGTGTTTCCACATCCACGCTGTACACCCGCCAATTCTCGTCCCCGTCGGCATCCTGTAGGTAGAGGACGTGGCGATCAGTGTGCGCCCAAGCGTAGCGCTGGATCCCCCTTCCCCGATCGTGGGTCACCGGCTCGGCCTGATCGAAGGCGTCGGCCGGGGCCACCCACACATTGAGCACACCGTCGACCGGGGCGAGGTACGAGAGCCATCTTCCCCCAGGGCTCAGGCGAGCCATAGCCCGGTCCGGATTGCCGAACAGTACTTTCCGTGGAATCAGTTGCGGTTTGCCCATCGGTCTCTCACTCTTTCCGGCTTGCGGTCAGCCATGTGGATGCATCGACCATAGCCTATCGGCGGCCGGCGGGCAAAACCCGGGGATCCCCTGATGCCGATGTTGTGCGCTGCAGCCTCGACAAAACCATTGCCCAGTCTTCGAGGGGACCACTCAGGCTCGCGGAACGATGGGTGCAGCGGTGGACGGACAACACCCTGCAGTCGAGTTATACTCGGCGCGTGGATATTGCGTCCCTGCTTAAATCGGCTGGCCCACTCATCGAACGGGCTCTGACGGAAGACATCGGAGCAGGGGATCGAACGAGCGAAGCTGTCGTCCCTGCCGATGCGAGCGCCGATGGTTCTATCGTCGCCAAGGACAGCGGCGTGATCGCCGGGCTGGCGATCGCCGAGACAGTCTTCCACTATCTGGATAGGAACATCTCTTTGGTTCCGTACGTGCAAGACGGCGAGCCTGTGGAAGCCGGCCAGACCTTCGCCCACGTCCACGGGCGCTCACGCGCCATCCTCACCGCCGAACGCACGGCCCTCAACTTCTTGTCTCGCCTGTCCGGAATCGCCACGTTGACCGCTCGGTTCGTAGATGCAGTCGCCAACTACCCTGCGGTGATTCTGGACACGCGCAAGACGACGCCTGGATGGCGCACGCTGGAAAAGTATGCCGTGCTCTGCGGCGGGGGGCGCAACCACCGGATGGGGCTCTACGACATGGTGTTGATCAAGGACAATCACATTGCCGCCGCGGGAAGCCTGCCCGAGGCCGTACGTCGAGTGCACAGAGCGGATGCAGGTGTCCCGATCGAAGTCGAGGCCCACACGTTGGATGAGCTGCGGCAGGCTCTGGAGCTCAGGATCCGTCGGGTGTTGCTCGACAACATGGACGTTCCCACGTTGCGCCAAGCAGTTGAGATGGTTGCTGGGCAATCGTTCCTCGAGGCCTCGGGGGGGGTGGATCTGGAGCGAGCCGGAGAAATCGCCTCCACAGGGGTCGACGCAATCTCAGTAGGCGCGCTGACCCACTCAGCGCCGGCGCTGGACGTGTCCCTGGAGATGACCCTCACATGAGCACTGTACAAGAGCGGCTGACGGAAGCTCGGGCGTCCTTGGGTGAGCGCCTGCTGATCCTGGCACACCACTACCAACGAGATGAGATCGTGGAGCACGCCGACTACGTCGGAGACTCCCTGGAACTCGCCCGTGAGGCGGCCCAGTCCGACGCCAGGCACATCGTCTTCTGCGGGGTGACGTTCATGGCCGAGACGGCGGCCGTACTGGCTGGTCCCGGCCAGAAGGTGTATCTACCCCGGAAGGAGGCGGGCTGCTACCTCGCTGACCAGGCCAGGGCTGCCGACTTACGACGCGCGTGGCAAGATCTGGGGAAGGTGCTGGACGTCGAGCGCGAGGTACTGCCCATTGCCTACGTGAATACCTCCGTGGAGGTTAAGGAGTTCGTGGGCAACCACGGAGGGCTTTGCTGCACTTCGTCCAGCGCCGCGAGTATCCTGCGGGATGCTCTCACCGAGCGATCGCGAGTGCTGTTCCTGCCGGACCAGCATCTAGGAAGGAACACTGCCCGGGCACTGCAAATCGCAGACGAGGAGATCGCCCTGTGGGATCCTCGCCACCCGCCGGCCGAGCTCGACATCTACGCAAAGGCGCGCCTCATCATCTGGCGCGGCGCATGCAATGTACACGTTCGTTTCCTGCCCCAGGATGTAGAGAGCGTTCGGCATGCGAATCCCGGCGTCCGGGTGATCGTGCACCCGGAGTGCCGGCCCGAGGTGGCACAGCTGGCCGACGAAGTGGGCTCGACCTCGCTCATTGTGCAGCGAGTGCGGGAGGCTCCCTTGGGGAGCGCACTGGCCATCGGCACCGAGCAAAGGCTGGTAGCCCGGTTGGCAAGGCAGCAGCCAACCAAGCGCGTGTTATCACTGGGCGACCCCCCTCCATTCTGTCCGACCATGTCCTTGACCACGCTCTCGGATCTCGAGCGGATCGTCTCCACTCTGGCCCAAGGAGGGGAACCTCAGCCGATGACAGTGCGCCTGAAGACAGCTGGTCCCGCCCGCCGGGCTGTGCAGAGACTGCTGAACTTGCCGACATGAAGGTGCGCGAAGCTGACGTCCTGGTCATAGGAACCGGTATCGGCGGGATGGCCTGTGCGTTGCGGCTGGCGCGGGACCGTGAGCGCCAAGTGTTCCTCCTCACCCGGGAGGAAGGCCCGGAGGGAGGGTGCACCCGTCAAGCACAAGGCGGAATTGCCACAGTGGGCCCAGAAGATTCTCCCGAACAGCTGATAGAAGACATCCTCAACGCCGGGGCCGGCCTGTCCTTTCCCCAAGCAGCAGAGTTCCTGGCTCGGGAAGGGCCACAGCTAGTCAAGGAGGTGTTGGTAGAAGAGGCAGGGGTCCCGTTCGACTGCACAGCTGACCGCTCGTTTCACCTGACGCGGGAGGGCGGCCACTCGGCGGCGCGAGTGCTCCACGTAGGAGATCAGACCGGTGCAGCCATCGCCAAAGGCTTGCGCGAGTTGTTGTCTTCCTTCAGCAACATCAGGTTCGTCACGGGGGCAACTGTCGTAGACCTCCTCACGTTCCCCCACCACGCCCCCGACCCACTGGCCGTGTACGGGCCTATCACTTGCCATGGCGCTTACGTACTGGATAGGGATACCGGCGAAGTCGATACGTTCGTCGCAGGCGCCACAGTGCTGGCCACCGGCGGGCTGGGCCAGATCTTCCGCCACACCACTAATCCCCCAGGAGTGCGCGGGGACGGCCTGGCCATGGCCAGCCGCGCCGGAGCGCGTGTGATCAACTGCGAGTACGTTCAGTTCCATCCCACTACGCTCGCCCTGCCTGAGGGGAAGAACTTCCTGATCTCGGAGGCGGTCCGCGGGGAAGGCGGCAGGCTCCTCACACCAGACGGGCGAAGGTTCATGCAGGAGCATGCTCCCCAGTGGGGGGACCTCGCCCCCCGGGACGTCGTCGCCCGGGCGATCTACCAAGAGATGACCGCCTACGAGTACCCCCATGTGCTGCTCGACGTGTCGAACGTACCGGAGTTTGCCAAGCGCTTCCCTGGCATCCACCGGCGAATGAGGGAGCTGCGCATCGATGTGCCAAGCGAACCCATTCCGGTGGCGCCCGCAGCGCACTACGCCTGCGGGGGAATCTGGACCGATCTGTGGGGAAGAACAACCCTGAACAACCTGTACGCGGTGGGCGAAGTTGCCTGTACCGGCGTGCACGGGGCCAACCGCTTGGCAAGCACGTCACTCCTGGAGGGACTCGTGTTCGGCGACAGGGCGGCAAGACACATCTCACAGGAGTCCCTCGAACCCATGTCTCCTCAATCGGTGCCCCCGTGGGAGCTCCCCGACGGCCAGCCAGCTGATCCGGTGCTCATCCAGCGCGACTGGTCCTCGATCCAGGACATCATGTGGTACTACGTGGGGCTCGCCCGCGACAGCCGTCGGCTGACCCGGGCCTTGCGCGACCTCCGACACTTGGGAGAGGACATCGTGGACTTCTACCGCCGCTCCCGGTTGGACGACGCACTCGTCGGCCTGCGGGCTGGCGTGCAAGCAGCCCAGCTCATAGCCGAAGCGGCCTGGGAGAACCGGGCAAGCCGCGGCGTTCACTACCGCCAGGAGTAGAGGGTCAGGCGTAGGGGGACAGTCCCCTAGTACATCGTGTCCATGTCGATGAGGCCGCGTTCCTTGGCCCGATGTTCTGACAGGCGGAACACCAAAAACGACAGCGCTCCCAGCGCCAGGGCCGCCCCGCTGAGGACACCCAAGAGCTGTCCGTCGGAGAGGGTCCCGAGGACCTGGCTCGACCCTTCTCCCAAGAGGGCTCGGCGCACGGCCTCCAGCCAGTAGGTGAACGGGACGCCCCGGGCCACGGTCTGTAGCGGACCAGGCAGAACGTCCACTGGGAACACTACGCCGGAGAGAAGGTATAGGGCCCCCGCCACCGCCTCCCCCACGAAGAATCCGTGGCGCGCCATGACCAGGGACACACCGCCAAGGAGGATCCCCCCGAACGCCATGACGCACCCGCCAAGGATCATCGCAGCGCTGAGGAGGCACCAGTCGATCGCCCCAGCGCTCACCCCCACCCGAAGGGCGAGAACTCCCAAGACCAACGTCATCCCCACGGCCACCGTGCTGATCACAGCCTTGGCCACCCCCCTGCCGAGCAGGTACGTGTAGACGTTGGTGGGCGCGGTGTACACGTACTTCAACGTCTTGTAGTGTTCCCGGTCGTCAATCACCGCCCAGCTCACTCCGGTCAGCACGGCCCCCACGTAGATGTAGAAGGCGTTGCCCACGTAGATGTGGGGAAACAGTGGGTTGTTGACCCCACCGGCGGCCACCACCGCGTACATGAACATGAGGATCAGCGCCCCGGCCAGCGGCTTGGCCAGCGAGTAGATGGCGAAGGCAAACGGGTCCGTCCAGTTGGACTCTATCTGCCAGCCAAGCCAAGCTGCTGTGCGGAAGCTACGCGTGGCTTCGGCCAAGCGGCTCATTGCCCCCTCACTGTCAGGCGCCCCTGTCGGCGGGCCACGCCTTCCATGTACGCCAGAGCGCGGCGAGCCGCGGCCACGAACAGCACGCTCAACCCTGCGAGAATGGCCAGCTCATAGCGGACCGGCAGGAAGGCAAACTCGGTCATCGCCGGGAACAGAAGCTGCCGCATCGCGTCCAGTCCCAAAGTCATCGGGATCAGAGACGCTCCAGCAGCCGCCCACGCCCCCAGCGAACGTACCGGGAAGTACAGCCCCGAAAGCAGGTACACAGGCTCTTGCAGCAGGTTCGAAAGGTGCCACGCCTCTCGGCCGAACAGAAGATAGAGCGAGCTCAGGAGCATTCCCATCCCGTACAGGGCGATCAGGGTGAGAAAAAACACCCCCACCAAGGCCGGTGCGTCGGTGAGCGTTGTGCGCACGCCGAACAGAACGATCCCGATGGTGAGCACAGCTGCCGCGCGCACCGTCGTGGCCACCATCCCCCCCAGGGCCATCCCCAGCAGGATCGCCATCCGCGAGGTGGGTGCCACCATGAAGATCTCCAAGTTGCCGGTCTCCTTCTCCCAGTACAGCTGGCTGGCCATGCTCCACAGGACGTTCATCCAGTAGGCCGTCATCGCCCCACCCAACACTACAAAACCGGTAAACTCCGGCGGCGCCTCCACAGCCCGGTAGATGAACACAAACGCGCTCACCTGGAGCAAAGGCAGCAGTACTTCGAACACCAGCCAGCTTCTCTCCCGCTGCAGGCCAACCATCCTCGGGTAGGCACGGCCGATCACCGTACGGAAGAACACAACTGCTGTCTGCGTGATGCTCATGTCCTGTCCTCGCTCAGCCCACGGCCCACCAGGGAGATGAATACGTCCTCTAGGGTGGGGTCGCGTTTCTGCATCCCTACGACCTCGCCGCCTTGTCCGCCGATCAACCCAAGCGCCTGCTGTATCGCTCCGTCGCGCTCCAGCACAAGATGGACCTCCAGGTGCCCGTCCGCCTCGTACACGCTAAGGCTTCCAAACGGTCGCAGGCTGTCGGCCAGGAGTTGGGCATCGGAGATCCCCTGGAGCTGAAGGCACACGGCTGACGAGCCCGAAACCGCGCGCTTCAGGACGGCCGGGCAGTCGCAGGCCAGGATCTTACCATTGTCGATGATCGCCACGCGGTCGCACAGCTCTTCGGCCTCTTGCATGTAGTGCGTGGTAAGGAGGATCGTCTTGTTTGGGTTTTCTTCCATCCAACGGCGAACAAACGCTCGCAGGTGCCGCGAGGTCTGCACGTCGAGCCCCAGCGTCGGCTCGTCCAAAAACAGAATCTCCGGATCGGTCAGAAACCCCCGCGCGAAGTTCATCTTCTGCCTGAGGCCAGTCGACAGGTGGTAGATCTTCGTCTTTGCCCGGTCGGCAAGTCCCACAACGTCCAGCAACTCAGCCACGCGGCGCTTGGCCAACCGGCTGGGCAGGCCGTAGAATTGTGTGAACATCCATAGATTCTCTTCCACTGTAAGCAGTCCATAGCCGCTCGTCTCGCCCCCAGATACGACACCAATGTGGCGTCGCACTTCGGCGGGGTTCTGCGAGACGTCCACGCCGGCCACCCAGGCTCTACCCGAGGTAGGGGACAGCAGCGTATTCAGGATCTTGATCAAGGTAGTCTTTCCCGCCCCGTTGGGCCCCAAAAGGCCGAATAACTCCCCCCGTTGCACCTGGAGGTCGACCCCAGAGAGCGCAACTACCTCCTTGCGCAGAGGCTTCCCTCGCGAGGACTTCCCCTCCCGCTTCTTCAAGCGAAACACACGTCCCAATTGCTCAGTCCTAACCGCAGATGACATACGTACACGCCTCCCGCTTACGCGAACGGTGTAACGGTGCGGTGGGTAGCTCGGAGCTGCAACCCGGAAATCTACCACGGCCGCAAGCGGTGTCAAGCGTTCGGCGGGAATTCCCTATACCTCTAGCCAATGGTCGACCTCACCCAGCGCAGAGTCTCCTTGGCCAAGCCGAGTGCCTCGTCTGCCTCTTTCCGAGCTGGGCGGTCCTTGTCCGAGGGCACTGCGTCCGGATAGCGGGTGGTGAGGTAGAAGGCGTCCAGCGCTGAGAGACGCCGGGAGAGCTCTCGGTGCAGTCCCTCCTCGGCCGCCAAACGCGCCAGATCGACTATGCTATGCGTGCGCGGTACCTGTCCGCCCTGCCTCTTGAGGTGCCCCTTGAGGACCTTCTCCACCACCTGCTGGGCGTGGAAACAGGCTTGAGCGTAAAGACCGTCATGGCGGGCCAGCTCGGCCATGCGCAGGTCCTCCTTGGCAAAGCGCAGCCATCGATCAGCTGCGCTCATAGAGCACCTTCCCCTTGGCCAGGATCTCCTCGCGGAAGAACGGCCGCGAGTTAGTCAGCTCAGCGAACTCCTCCGGCGTGTACACAAGTATGTCCAGGGCGACTTCGGGCTCGAACTCCTCGAGAACCTTGCGCGTCCGCTGGATGAAGGGCAGGTCGGTCTTTTGTACAACGACTACATCCAGATCCGCCCACTCCTTCCTCGTTCCCCGAGCAAAGGAGCCAAACAGGATCACCTTCTCCGGGGGAGGGTTCTGGTTGCAGAGGTGCTCCACAAGCCTGTCCAACTCCCTGGAGAGGGCGGCTTCACGCTCCTGCCAGGTGGGGTTCACACGATCCTTCTCAGCCACAGCTCCATTCTACCCCTGCATTCGCTCCTCGCAGGGTATTCATAAGGGGTCAGATCTTGAATGTGGGCGTCACTCGGAGTGATTTTGTCTCATGTGCGACAGTTGGGATACTGGTGACGCCCACATTCAAGATCTGACCCCTTTTCCTGTCATCCACCGCCAGGCGGACTCCACAATCGGCTCCAGTTCGGTGAACTGGGGTTCCCAGCCTAGTTCCTCTCTGGCGCGGGCCGGGTCGGCCACCAACGCCGGAGGATCCCCCGGTCTCCGGGGTCCCTCGATCACCGGGATGTCGAGACCGGAGACCCGACGGCAGGCCTCGATCACCTGCCGCACCGTGTACCCCCGTCCGATCCCCAAATTGTAGACTGGAGCGGCATAGCCATCCTCCACAGCTTTCAGTGCTGCCACGTGGGCGCGCGCCAGGTCATCGACGTGTATGTAGTCACGCACACCGGTTCCATCCTCGGTGGGGTAATCGGACCCGTAGATCTCGATATGTGGTCGCCGTCCGGCGGCCGCCTCCAGCACTATAGGGATGAGGTGCGTCTCGGGCTCGTGCCACTCCCCTATTTCGCCTTCCACATCGGACCCCGCGGCGTTGAAGTACCGCAGCGAAACGTGCTGAAGGGCATAGGCTCTTCCGCAGTCAGAGAGGATCTCTTCGAACATCAACTTGGAACGGCCGTAGGGGTTCACCGGAGAGGTGGGGTGATCCTCCTTGATCGGTATATCCTGTGGCTCCCCGTACACCGCTGCGCTGGAGGAGAAGATGAACGTCCTGATTCCCCGCTCCCGCATCGCCCGAAGTAGGTTCAGTCCGCCAACCAGGTTGTTTCGATAATACTTCTCCGGATCCTCCACCGACTCCCCCACGGCGGTGTACGCAGCAAAGTGAATGACAGCGCCGATCTGGTAGTCGGCTACAGCCTTGCGGATGGAACTGAGCTCCGCCAGATCCGCCTCCACAAACTCGTCGCACAGGACCAACTCCCGGCGGCCGGCTGAGAGGTCGTCCAGAGCCACTACCTTCCTGCCATGGCGGAGAAGCTGCTTGACGGTGTGGCTACCGATGTAGCCCGCTCCTCCTGTTACCAGCACGTACGCGTCGCTGTTCTTTGACATTGCCCTCCAGTGCGCTTAGGTGTTCGGTGCCTCTTACCCCAGACGCACGCGCGCCTCGTCGCCCAGGATTAGAGTGCTTCGGCCTTCAGTGTTGCGGGCCGAGGCGACCACGTGCCTGCCCACAATGGACTCCATCAAATGCGACATCCCCTTCAGTTGCGCTCCATCCATTACGATGCTGCGCTCCACTGAGGAGTCACTGATCCTGACGCCGCGGCCCAGCGAAACATACGGCCCCAGCCTGCTGCACTCTACCGAAACCTTCGGGCCGATCAGGGCGGGCCCTCGTACGGTGGACCTGTACACCCGCGCGTCCTCGGCCAACACCACCGGCCCAACGATCTCACTTTCGACCACCTGGCCGCGGACGTCCCGCTCCACGGTGTCCAGCACGCAGTCGTTGGCTTCCAGCAGATGCTCAGGCTTCCCGGTGTCCTTCCACCATCCTTCCAGTCGATGCGCCAACACAGGCCGCCCGGCTTCAATGAACAGCTGAATCGCATCGACTATCTCCAGCTCCCCCCGTGCCGAAGGCCGGGTCTTCCGACAGGCATCCACAATCTGCGGACTGAACGCGTATGCGCCTACGACGGCAAGGTTGCTGGGAGGCCGTGCCGGTTTCTCCAACAGCCGCACCACTCGGCCTGTCGAATCGAGCTCCGCCACACCGTAATCGGATGGATTGGGGACGTCCTTCAAGGCGATAACTGCGCCTTCCTGGGCTTGAGCGAACCGTTCCACTATGCCCACTAGCGAATCCTGCATCAGATTGTCGCCGAGGAACATGAGGAATGCCTGCTCCTCCAAGTACTGCTCCGCACAGAGCACGGCGTGCGCAAGCCCCTTTGGTGCGCTCTGGTACACGAAGCTGATGTGCAGTCCGTATTGACTCCCATCCCCCAAGTGTTCTCGCAGAGGGCGGTCAGTCTCCGGTCCCACCACCACGCCCACCTCTCGGATGCCGGCAACGGCGATGGCCGCGAGCCCATACTCGATGATCGCCCTTCCCCCAACCGAAAGCAGGTGCTTGGGCTGCGAGTACGTAAACGGCCGCAGGCGCGTCCCCGATCCAGCTGCCAACACAAGGCCTTTCATCTCCTGCGCAGTGTATGCGGGGGTGGCCGCTTCCTGCAATCGGTCGCCTGGTTCACTAGGACCACTCCTGCAGGCTCTGGCAGTGAGCTTGGCGCCGGTTGCGGCGAGTGGCCCGGAGAACTACCATGGCGCCTAGACTGCGGACGCTCTCTCAGGAGGTGAGATTGGCCACTAAACTCATCACGGCAGAGTCGGTCACCGAGGGCCACCCGGACAAGCTGGCAGACCGCATCTCAGACGCCGTTCTCGACAGTGTGCTGGCTCAGGACCCCGAGGGCAGAGTAGCCTGCGAGACCTTCGTCATGCAGGGACTGGTGTTGGTGGGCGGAGAGCTATCGACGTCAGCACATATCCAGCCCGAGTTGATCGCCCGCCAGGCAATAAGGGAAGTCGGGTACACAGACCCCGAGTACGGCCTGTCCGACGAGCGCTGCGCTGTGGCCACCGTGCTCAGACAACAATCTCCGGACATCGCCGCTGCGGTACGCCGCGCCGGGGAGGCAAGGGCAGGCTCTCCAGACCGGTACGACGTGCTAGGAGCGGGGGACCAGGGGATCATGTTCGGCTACGCAACTTCCGAGACCCCCGAGTACATGCCGCTGCCTATTGTAATGGCCCACAAGCTAGCCAAGCAGCTCGCCCAGGTACGCAAGGAAGGTTCTCTTCCCTATCTCCGCCCTGACGGAAAGACCCAAGTCACAGTGCAGTATGAGGCTAAGAAGCCCGTCCGCGTTCATACTTTGCTATTGGCCGCCCAGCACTCTCCGGAGGTGGACATAGAACAGCTGCGCAGTGACCTCCGTCGCTTGGTCGTAGAGCCGGTGATCGGTGGATGGCTGGACGAACATACGGAAGTCCTGATCAATACCTCGGGCCGATTCGTGGTCGGAGGGCCCGCCTCCGACACCGGCATGACAGGGCGGAAAATCATCGTGGACACCTACGGCGGCTACGGCTCTCACGGCGGCGGCGCTTTCTCGGGCAAGGATCCAACCAAGGTAGACCGCTCGGGGTCCTACATGGCCCGACACGTTGCGGTCAATGTGGTTGCCGCAGGTCTGGCCACAGAGTGCGCAGTCCAAGTTGCTTACGCCATTGGCCAGGCCCACCCGTTGGCAGTCAACGTAGATCTGTTTGGCACAGGCACCGTATCGGGTGAGCGTATGCGGAAGGCGGCCCTCCAGGTGTTCGACTTCCGTCCAGGTGCCATACTAGATCATTTAGAGCTACGTGGTCCGATCTACAAGCCGTTCTCCTGCTACGGCCACTTCGGACGCTTGGAGCTCTCTCCTTCGTGGGAATCGCGAGAGCATAGTTCCCCGCTGGAACGCGCCCTGGCGTCCACGACCAAACTGTAGACTCAGAGATCGGTCGTGCGCCCTGAGCAGGAACTTTCTATGCGCGCTGCTACCTCGTCGATCTCCAGTGGCCCCAGATCCTCGCCTGTCCGAAGCCGAAGCGCCACCTTCCCCTCCTCCGCCTCCCGCGGCCCCACCACCAACATGTACGGGATCTTTTGCAACTGTGCCTGGCGAATCAGCCACCGTAACGTCTTCCCCGCACGCCCCCAGCTGTCGGCGCGCAGCCCTCGGGCGTTCAGCTGTGCGGACACATTCTCGCCATAGGCGATCTGCTCCTCGGTCACCGGAAGCACCACAGCCTGAACAGGGGCAAGCCAGACAGGGAACGCGCCGCCGTAGTGCTCGATCAGAATGCCGAAGAACCTCTCCATTGCCCCGTACAGCGCCCGGTGCACCATGTACGGACGGTGCAGCTGGCCGTCCTCTCCAGTGAACGCCATATCGAACCGCTCTGGCAAGTTGAAGTCGAACTGAATCGTCGTAAGCTGCCACGCCCTGCCCAACGAGTCCTCCACATCTATGTCGATCTTCGGTCCGTAGAATGCGCCGTCTCCCTCCTTCACCTCGTAGCGCATTCCCTCAGCCTCCACTGCCCTTCGCAGCGCCTCAGTGGCCAGTTCCCACTGCTGAGGCTCCCCCACGTACCTCGCCGGCCGCGTCGACAGATAGATCGCAAACTCGGAGAACCCCACCGTTCGCAGCATGTACAGGGCAAACCGCAAGGTGGAGCGGATCTCTTCCTCGACCTGGTCGGGGCGGCAGATGATGTGCGCGTCGTCTTGGGTGAACCCCCTCACCCGCAGGAGTCCGTGCAGCACCCCAGAGCGTTCAAACCGGTATACCGTACCCAACTCGGCGTAACGCACAGGTAGCTCTCGCCACGAGTGCGTGCGGGACTTGTATATGGCAATGTGAAATGGGCAGTTCATCGGCTTGAGGTAGAACTCCTGCCCTTCCATGTTCAACGGGGCGTACATCCCCTCCCGGTAGAAATCTAGGTGCCCCGAGCGCTCCCACAGGCGCGCGCGGCCGATGTGCGGGCTGCGAACGAGCTGATAGTCATGCCGGTAGTGCTCCCTCACCCAGAAATCCTCCAGCTCCTGACGAACTCGAGCTCCTTTGGGATGCCACAGCACGAGCCCCGCCCCGATGTCCTCGTTGTTGATGGAGAAAAGCTCCAGCTGCGGCCCCAGCACTCGGTGATCCCGCCGCCGCGCCTCCTCTAGCCTCTTGAGGTGTCCCTTGAGGTCTTCCCGGGTGGCAAATGCTGTTCCGTAGATACGTGTGAGCATTGTCCGGTTAGAATCCCCCCGCCAGTACGCTCCGGCCATATCCATCAGCTTGAAGTGCTTTATCGCACCTGTGCTCGGCACGTGTGGCCCACGGCACAGGTCCGCAAACTCGCCTTGCCGGTAAAACGGAATGCTCTCCCCATCTATATCTTCCAGGAGTTCCTGCTTGTAGCTTTCCCCGTCGCGGCGCAAATTCTCTTCCGCTTCCTCCCTGGGAAGCCACACCCGCTCGATCGGGAGGTCATCCCTGACGATCTTGGCCATCTCCTGCTCAATCCGCTGGAGTTCTTCCGGACCGGGCGGCTGCGGGAACTCAAAGTCATAGTAGAACCCATCACGGATCGCTGGACCAATGGCCAGCTTCACTCCAGGGAACAGGCGACGAACAGCGTGGGCGAGGACATGCGATGCGCTGTGCCGCAGCACTTCCAAAGCCGTTGGGTCGTTCTGATCGACCAAGCGAACTCGTCCTAGGGCGGGGACGGGATCGCGTATGTCGAAGACCTCGCCGTCCACCAGCATTCCCAGCGCATTGAGGCCCCGCGTTCGTGCGAGCTCGAGTCCGGTGGTGTCCTGCGCCTCGATCGAGTCGCCTCCCGGAAGCTCCACAATGGCCATCGCACACCTCCTCACAGAAGTCGATCCGAACGTTATCCGCCGAGCACCGACGCAGCAAGCACCCAGGCGGGATTACAGGATGTAGCGGGACACGTCCAGATCCTCCGCCAACGGGGCCAGCCTCTCACGCACGTAGTCGCGGTCGACCACAAATCTCGTACCTTCCAGCTCAGGGGCTTCAAACGAGACGTCCTCGCAAACCTTCTCTACCACCGTGACCAAACGACGAGCCCCGATGTCCTCCAGGGAGCGGTTCAGCTCGGCAGCCACCCGCGCCATCTCCGCTACCGCTTCCTCCGTGAACTCCAAGCTCACACCCTCTGTGGCAAGAAGTTCCCTGAACTGGACTGTGAGAGCGTCCCGTGGCTGTACAAGGATCTTGCGGAAATCATCCTCACTGAGGGCATCGAGTTCCACGCGCACAGGCAGCCGACCTTGCAGCTCAGGCATCAGGTCGCTGGGCTTTGCCCGGGAGAACGCACCGGCCGCGATAAACAAGACGCCATCTGTGAACACCGTACCATGTCTTGTTCGCACAGCAGTACCCTCCAACAGTGGCAATAGGTCGCGCTGCACTCCCTGTCGCGACACGCCAGGCCCCTGACGCTCCTCCCTGCCGGAGAGCGCCAGCTTGTCTATTTCGTCAACGAAGATCAGGCCTTCCTCTTGGGCCAAACGCAAACCTTCGGCTTTCACTTCTTCCAAGTTCAGCAGGCTCTCGACGGCCTCCTCACGCAGCACCTCCCGCGCCCGGGCCACGGTCATCCTCTTTGGCTTCCGCGGCTGCGGAAAACCGCCGAACAACTGCGAAAGGTCGAGACCCATTTGATCCATTCCCGCTTCAGAGAACACGTTGATCTGAGGCGCCAGTTGCTCACGCACCGAGATCTCCACAAGCTGATCGTCCAGCTCCCCGGCGCGAAGCCCGTGAACCAACCTCTCCTTGCCGCTCTCGCCCGCCGCAGCTCCGTCCTGCAGCGCGCGCACAAGTTGGTCCTCCACCGAACGCTCCGCCTCTTCCTCTACCCTTCTCGCTTCTCTCTGCTTCACCAAGTCGATTGCTACCTCAACCAGATCTCGCACCATGCTATCAACGTCCCGTCCCACGTACCCCACCTCGGTGTACTTGGTCGCTTCCACTTTGACAAACGGGGACGCTGTTATCTGGGCCAAGCGGCGGGCAATCTCTGTCTTTCCCACCCCCGTCGGCCCGATCATCAGGATGTTGGCCTGCCGCACTTCGCGCCTTCTCTCCTCCGCGAGCGCAGCGCGACGCATCCTGTTTCGCAGAGCGATTGCCACAGAACGTTTGGCCTCGTGCTGGCCCACGATGTACCAGTCCAGGCGCTCGACAACCTCACGCGGAGTCAAACCTTGTACACGCCTCACCAAGAAACTCCCTCCACCACAACCTGATTGTTCGTGTACACGTCTATTTCGGCAGCAACTGACAGGGCCTCCCGCACCACCTCGTCCAGCGACAGCTGGCAATGCCTCCTCAGCACCCGGGCCGACGCCAGTGCGTAGCCTCCACCACTTCCTATCCCCATAATCCCGTCTTCCGGTTCCAGCACATCCCCCTGACCGGTGATCAGAAGAAGCGCCTCCTTCGACCCTGCTACCAATACAGACTCCAGGCGGCGCAGCACGCGGTCCGTCCGCCATTCCTTGGACAGCTCCACAGCGGCTCGCCGCAGGTTCCCGTGTGACTGCAGCTTCTGCTCCAAACGCTCCAGAAGGGCAAGCCCGTCCGCAGTACCTCCTGCAAAACCCGCTACCACTGAACCGCTTTGAATCAAGTGAACTTTACGCGCGCCCGTCTTTAAAACGCGCGATTCCATCGTTGTTTGACCGTCACAGCCCATTACCACCCGTCTGTCGGGCTCCGAGCGAATGGCAAGAACTGTCGTACCCATCATGCTCATACCGTTCAGTCTAGTCTCCGCTCTTGTCTCCCACAAGCGAGCACAGCGGGCACAGCGAACCTTCCCCCAGGAAGGCCACCTCGCAGGCAGTGCACCTGTGTCCGCCAGCGTGCAATATCGCCCGCTCTTGGGCGTAGGCTCTCGCTGCGGCCTTGACCAACTTCTCTCTGAGCGGGCTGCCCACCGTCACAGGAACTGCGCCTTCGGCGGCTTGCACGTCGGCTGGCGTGACCTCGATGTTCAGCGGTCCCTCCTTGGGGGTGGGTTCAGGCTGCACATGAAGCCTCAGCTGGCGAACGCCGCAGTCAGGAGCCACCTTGTACAGAGCTTCCACAAGCTTGGGCTCCAGCAGCCTCAGCTGTGAGGCGGCCACATAACTTGCCACGCTCAAGTGCAGCACTCCTCGCGCCACGTACAAAGGACGTGCCCAGCGGGAAAGCTGGGGGCCGACCGCGCTGCGCCACGCAAACACGGCTTCCTGGTTGGCTAGCGCCTCAGCAAGTCCCCACCTGTGAGCAAGACCTTGCAACCAATACCACTCGCTCTTTTTAGAAAACACTTCTGTCCTTGTTGTAGGGACCACATGTCTCCTGTGGATAACTTCGGCTATGTAGTCTTACACACGCGAGCCGGGTGTGGATGCGCCTGTGGATAACCTGTGGACAGGCGTTGTTTGCTGTGGATAGCTGTTGGGGACAGGTCTTTTGGTCGCTTGTGCACATCCTCAGTACCCACCTATGTAGGGTTCATCCACAGGCAGCCGGTGAGTTATCCACAGGGTATTCCCCAGGGGGCTGTGGAAAAATCACGGTGTATAGCGTGCCAGGAGCTCATCTCGCATCGCCTCAATCTCTCCCCGCAACAGGGGCATCTGACGCATAAGCTCTTGCACTTTCTGGTAGGAGTGCATTGTTGTAGTGTGGTCTCGACCTCCGAATGCCCTTCCCAACGCCGGAAATGAACTTTGGGTGAGCTCGCGGGAAAGGTAGACGGCTATCTGCCGGGCCTGTGTGACCTCACGCTTTCGCGACGGACCCTCCATATCCTCAAGGGACACGTTGTAGCGACGCGCTACCTCGTCCTTCACCGTGTCCACCGTGAGCCTGGGGACGTTCTCCTCCTTGGGGAGGATCTCTGCCAGGACAGCATCTGTCAGCGGGCCTTCACCCAGCTCAACGTAGGCGACTACGCGGATCAGGGCACCCTCCAAATCGCGCACGTTGGTGGTGATTCGTGTGGCGATGAGCTCGAGGACCTCGCCGTCGACTTCCACTCCCCGCCAGCGGGCCTTCTCCCGCAAGATAGCAATCCGCGTCTCTAGGTCTGGGGCTTGAACATCGGCTACGAGTCCCCAGCGGAAACGGGAGACGAGACGTTCCTGCAGCTCACGAAGCTCGTCTGGGGGGCGGTCGGAGGAGAGCACGATCTGTCTGCCGTTCCCGTAGAGCTCATTGAAGGTATGGAACAGCTCTTCTTGAGTTCCCTCCTTGTTCTTCAAAAAGTGCACGTCGTCGATGAGAAGAAGATCAACGTTTCTGTACTTGGAGCGGAAGGCCTCCTGGGAGTTCGAACCTATAGCGTTGATCAGTTCAATGGCAAAGCGCTCCGACGTTGTGTAGGCCATTGTAAGGCCGCTGGGCTTGGACAACACGTGGTTACCGATCGCGTGAAGCAGGTGAGTTTTGCCTAAGCCAACTCGTCCGTAGATGAACAGAGGGTTGTACGCTCGCGCCGGGGCGTCGGCTACGGCCTGGGCCGCAGCGTGTGCCAAGTACACGTTCTTGCCCCGGACGAAAGAGTCGAAAGTGTAGTCAGGATTCAGCGGTTGTGAGCCCACGAAACGCCGGGGCAAACTTGGGTCTTCGGTCTCCTCAGGAGGTTTGCTCGGGGCGCGCTCTCCCACCCTCACTCGTAGAGCCAGCTTGCGACCTGTGGTGTCGTGCAACAGCCTTTCAAGCAAACCCCTGTACTTTCGCTCGATTCCGCCTTTGGCAAACAGGGAAGGCACCTCAAGCACATACTCATCCCCGTTTATCGCCAAAGGCCTGGCTTCGGAGAACCAAGCTGCGAAGCTGGTAGGTGGGACCTCCTCTGCGAGGTGGGCTCTCACGTTCTCCCAGATCTCATCGATCGTCCGGTCCATAGGTTTGGCCTCGGGAATAACCTTCCACCATGGGGTGGCCCCTCGGAGACTGGTGGCGAGGCCCAGAGTCGAACTGGGGACACCGCGGTTTTCAGCCGCGTGCTCTACCACCTGAGCTACCTCGCCGCCCAGGCGAGCGCTGGCTGCTTCCGGCTCGCCCTTCTGGCGGGGACGACGGGATTCGAACCCGCGATCTCCGGAGTGACAATCCGGTGTCCTTGGCCAGCCTAGACCACGTCCCCGTGTGCCGCTTCAGTGGGCGAGAGAGGGATCGAACCTCTGGCCTTCCGGATGTAAGCCGGATGCTCTCCCGCTGAGCTACTCGCCCAGTAGTGTAGCCGCATGGCACGGCGCGCTGCAAGTGTCCCCAGGGGGATTTGAACCCCCGCCTCCGGATTGAAAGCCCGGTGTCCTTGGCCAGCCTAGACGATGGGGACTATCTTCTCCAAGTCTACGACTTCTGCCAAGCTGCGCAAGGCAGGCCACCGTTTAACACTTCTCCCCCTCCCCTTGTATACTTGAGGGGAAAGGAGTGGTGGTTTTGGCAAGAGGCGTTTTGGTTGGGCTGTTGGTGATGGGCATCCTGGCGACAACGGGGATGACGGGTTGGGCGCAGGCGGGGCAGAGAAGAGAGCCGCTTCTCTATGGGCTCGCGTCGTTTTTCGTGCCAGGTCTCGGTCAGGCTCTTCAGGGAGAGCTGCAAACCGGCCTGATGCACTTCGGGGTGGGCGTGGCCATCCCGATTCTGGGGACGTATCTTGCGGTAGCCTCGCCGGCGCCGGCGCTGATCTGGGCCGGTGTGGGCGTCGCGCAGCTTGGCTGGGCGGTATACAGCGGCTTTCACAGCTACGATTTGGCTGTAGCCTACAACGAACAGCACGGTTTCGGTTTGTCGATCACGCTGTCGTTTGCCTCGCGATAGCAAACCAACTGGCGGGCAAGTTGTGGTCTCCGCCGGTTCGCCGGCGGAGACCACAGAAGGGGAGGCTGGCGACCTGTTCAGCGGCAGCGGTAAGTGAGCAATTGCAAGTTCGAGGTTCGCGAGTGGGCGAACACCGCCATGTAGCTCGGCCGGCCCCCTTGAGACCGCCTAGGTGGCTGTGGTGGGCCGTGCAGGGCTCGAACCTGCGACACCCGGCTTAAAAGGCCGGTGCTCTGCCAGCTGAGCTAACGGCCCGGCAAGCGGCGCTTCCGCTGCGATCAGCTTCCCGTCCCTGGGCAAGTGCACAAAACCCTGGTGGGTCGTGGAGGACTCGAACCCCCAACCCGCGGATTAAGAGTCCGCTGCTCTGCCTGTTGAGCTAACGACCCGCGCCCCGCTCCCCTCCGATATTACGGATGGCTTCGCAGCTCTGTCAAGGCGTCGAGCTCGAAGCCAGGGGTCTTGTTGGTCAACGCCGGGTACTGGGTAGAATGAGGAGGTATGGTGAGCGCAGACAGCGGGGCGCCCATGAACAGCTTGTGGAGGCCGGAGGCTCCTCTTGCGGAAAAACTCCGTCCGTGCTCTGTTGACGAGGTGTTGGGGCAACAGAAGCTGTTGGGACCTACTGGGACGCTGCGTGCACTTATTCAGAAAGGAAAAGTGAGTGCGCTCATCTTCTGGGGCCCGCCGGGAACAGGGAAGACCACTGTGGGACGCCTGGTGGCCCAGAAATTCGGCGCACGATTCGTTCAGGTCTCAGCGGCGCTCACCAGTGTGTCCGAAGTGCGTAAGGTCCTGCAGAGCTCGCGGCAGGAGTGGCTTCGTACGGGAGGGAAGGATCTCCTTTTCCTGGACGAGATACACCGCTTCAACCGGGCGCAACAAGACGTCTTGCTTCCTTTTTTGGAGGAAGGCGCCGTGTACTTCGTGGGAGCCACCACGGAGAATCCCTCGTTCGCACTGCGCTCGGCGCTCCTGTCTCGGTGTCAGCTCTTTGTGTTTGAGCCTCTGGAGCATACGCATCTGTGCGCCCTTTTGCACAGGGCATGTGCCGACGAGAGAGGATACGCTGGTTCTGTTTCCCTGTCCGATGAGGTGCAGGACTTCTTGGTGCAGTACGCTGACGGCGACGCGCGCAGGCTCCTGTCCGCTGTGGAAACTGCTGTGGCAGCGTTGGGGAGCGGGGAGCTCGGCCTGGCGGAAGTCCAGGACGCCCTGGGAAGGAAGGCCCCCAGGTACGACAGGGCAGGAGAGGAGCACTACAACGTCATCTCTGCGCTGCACAAGGCTGTACGCAACTCGGATGTCGATGGCTCCCTGTATTGGCTGGCGCGGATGTTGGAGTCCGGGGAAGATCCTCGTTATGTGGCTCGGCGCATCGTGCGGATGGCGTCGGAAGACGTGGGACTGGCTGAACCGCAGGCGTTGCCACTTGCAGTGGCGGCGGCTGATGCTGTGGAGCGGGTGGGGATGCCCGAAGCCGAGCTGGCGCTGGCCCAAGCGGCGGCGTTCCTGGCTCTGGCGCCGAAGTCCAATGCCTTGTACGCAGGATACGCAGAGGCGAAGGCAGACGTTGCCGGAACGACGAATGAACCAGTCCCTCTGCACCTTCGCAATCCGGTCACCCCTACGATGAGGCAGATCGGCTACGGCGAGGGATACAAGTATGCCCACGATCTACCGGGCAAGGTGGCTCAGATGTCCAGCCTTCCGTCGTCCTTGGCTGGTCGTGAGTACTACCGCCCCGGACAGGACGGTTGGGAGGCCGGTGTGGGACAAAGGCTGCTGGAGCTACGTCGCCGCATAAGGGGGGAGAATCGCCCGCCTGGCTGAGCTCGCTATATGAGACTGAGAAGAACCCTTACGAGCAGGGACCGCGCAATGTGCACTCCTACAAGCGCGACAAAGGGCGACAGATCCACGGTCCCCCTTAGCCCCAGTCGGTACAGCCCCCGGCGGACAGGGGCGAGCAGCGGCTCTGTAGCGGCTTCCAGAAACCGTCTCAGCGGGTAGCTGATGGCGCCGGGGAACCAGGAGGTTAACACCCGGAAGATGACGATGAGGCTGTATGTCCAGGCGAGCACCTCAATCGCGCGAGCTACCGCAAGTATGAAGGCCTGCATTTCATCAAGTATACTGCCGATGATGCAGACGTTGGTCAAGCTATTTGCGGAGTTTCGCGAGGCTGCTGGCCGCGACAAGGAGCCATTGGAGCTGCCCGAGGGCGCTACCGTCTCCCAAGCGCTGGAAGAGCTTAGCAGACGCATACCGCAGCTGTATGAGCTGATGTTTGACCAGGGGAAGTTGCGTGATCACCTCCACGTGTTCCTAAACGGCCGCAATGTTGTCACTGCTGGTGGCCTGGGGGCGAAACTGACGGACGGAGATACGTTGACGTTTTTCCCACCCGTTGGAGGAGGATGACATGGAGATGGAACTGGGTCACGAGGAAATGGTCTGGGTTGCGGCACCGCCCGGTGGGACGGCCACAACGGCATCGCGCGACCGCTATCACAGCAGCACACTGGCCAAAGCCCTCGCGTTGTTGGAGCTGTTCGACGCAGAGCGACCTGATCTTTCCCTAACGGAGATGGCCGAGGCGATGAATACCCGGGCGGGGAGCATCTACCCGTTGGTATCCACCTTGACTCGGTATGGCTATCTCCAGCGAGACCCGGATACCAAGAGGTATCGCCTTGGGCTGAGGTTCTTGACCCAAGCCAGCAGGATCTTGGCCGCGCTGGACATTCGCGAACTGGCCAAGCCCGTCCTGAAGAAGGTGGCACGTGAGTTAGGGGTGAGCGCGCATCTGGGGGTCATGTACGAAGACGAGGTCCTTTACCTTGATCGAGAGGAAGCTGCACCAGGAGTGGTGTCTGCCTCCGCCGTAGGCCGGCGCGTGCCTGCTCACTGCACCGCGTTGGGCAAGGTTTTCCTGGCCTGCGATGAACAGGCGGTCGAGCGCTTGCTCTCGTCTGGGGACCTCCCCGCGGTGACCGTCTACACGATTACAGACCCCGAGGAGCTACGCGGGCAACTGGCCGAGGTTCGCCGGCGAGGCTATGCAGTGGACATGGAGGAGTTCCACGAGGGGAATGTGTGTGTGGGAGCTCCGATTCGGAACCACGAGGGAGTGGTGGCGGGGGGCCTTTCAGTGTCTTTGGGGAGGGCTCGTTTGGAACGGGATGCGCTCGAGGTGTACGTTGAAGCTGTCCTGAGTGCGGCGGCCGAGGTTTCCGAGGCGCTGGGATATAGCAGTGGGTCCGAGGAGGGAAGTGGCGATGGCGGAAGTTAAGCTGAATGAGGTGACCAAACGGTTCGGGACCTTCACAGCGGTGGACAATGTGAACCTGGAGGCCCAGGACGGTGAGTTCGTGGTGCTGGTCGGGCCGTCGGGCTGTGGGAAGACGACCACTTTGCGCATGGTGGCGGGGTTGGAGGACATCACCGAGGGGGAGGTCTTCATTGGTGAGCGGATGGTCAATGATGTCCCTCCCAAAGATCGGAACATCGCCATGGTGTTCCAGAACTACGCGCTGTATCCGCACATGGATGTGTACAACAACATGGCGTTCGGGCTCAAGCTGCGCAAAATTCCCAAGAAGGACATCGAAAGGCGAGTGCGGGAGGCAGCTGAGCTGCTGGGGATCCACGAGAAGCTCCGCTCCAAGCCCCGCGAGCTCTCCGGCGGCCAACGGCAGCGGGTGGCTCTGGGGAGGGCCATTGTGCGAGACCCAAAGGTGTTCCTGTTCGACGAGCCCCTGTCCAACCTGGATGCCAAGCTGCGTGTCCGCATGCGGGCCGAGCTTTCGGAGCTGCACGATCGGCTGAAGACGACGACCGTATACGTAACCCACGACCAGACAGAGGCCATGACCCTGGGACACCGGGTGGCGGTGATGAAGGATGGCTTGGTGCAGCAGTACAATGCTCCGCAGACCATCTACGACCACCCGGCGAACATGTTCGTGGCCGGTTTCATCGGCTCGCCAGCGATGAACTTCCTGGACGCAACGATCGTTCAAGAGGACGGTTCTCTTTACGTGCAGGGCAAGGGCTTCAAGCTGGCCATTCCAGAGGAGAAGGTGACCGATGAGGTGAAGGCGTATGTGGGGAAGGAAGTGGTCATGGGGATTCGCCCTGAGGACGTGCGGACTCCGGAGATGATGCACGAGCCGCGCGAGGAGATGCAATTCCCCGGGCGCGTCCGCGTGCGCGAGCCGCTGGGCGACGAGCAGATCGTCTATGCCGACTGCGCCGGTGATGACGTCGTGGCCAAACTGGATCCGCACCTTCCGATCGAGCACGGTCAGAACATCACTTTGGAGGCAGTCACCGAGCGCATGCACTTGTTCGACAAGGAGAACGAGGACACCATCACCTGAACCGCTGAACGGCCCGCACGATGCGAGGATGACAGTGCCTCGCCTGGCGGGCGCGGAAGGGAGATCTCTCGTACTGTGTCCACAGCGCGTCTGCTCACCCCAGGCCTGTGGGATGTGCATCCTGAGGTGCGCGAGGCGATGGCCGCCCCCCAAGAGCCTCACTACGGCCAAGAATGGGCAGCTTTCTACCGGGAGTGCCAGGAGCTCCTGCGGAAGGTCTTCCCCAACGAAGGCCCCGTGTACATCATGGTGGGCTCGGGAAGAGGCTGTACGAGGTGGCGGATGTGGTGATCGACAACCATGCGCCGGTTGGCGATGCTGTCGGCCCCTTGCCAGACAGACAACACAGGTTCGGTGCCCTGTCCACGATCACCGGGTGTTACATCTTGCACGCGTTGGAGGGAGAAGTGGCTGACTTGATGATAGCCGAGGGTGAAGAACCCCCTGTTCTTTTGAGTTCCAATCTTGAGGGCGACGCGTCGGACAACCACAAAGCCTGCATCTTCTCCAACTACGCCGACTCCGGCGGCTACTTGTAAATGTCCGGAACGACGCTGGTTTGTGGGGGAACGCTGGTCTGCGGGGACTCGACGTTCAACGGTGACCTCGTAGTCGAGGGGGGATTGATTGCCCGGATATCGAGGCGCACGCGGCGCCATAGGGGATCTTGTATAGATGCTCGGGGAAGAATCGTCACCCCGGGGTTCATCGACTTGCACATCCACGGCGGGGCAGGCCACGATTTCATGGAGGCGACACCCGAGGCTGTGGCCGCTGTGTTGGATCATGCTTTGGCGCATGGGACGACGTCGCTTCTGGCCACTGTGCTCAGTTCTCCCATCGACCAGATGAGAAGGGCGATGGGTGCCATCCGAGAGTTGGATGACGACCGCGTTGTGGGGATCAACGTGGAAGGGCCTTTCCTGTCTCCTGAGCGGCGAGGAGTGCAACCATACGAACACCTGCTTCCCCCCTCCAGGGAGGCTTACGCAAAGCTGATGGCGGGCTTTCGCGGCTACACCAAGGTGTTGGGGTTGGCTCCAGAGCTGGAGGGCGCAAGTGACGTTGTGGAAGCTCTCCTGCAAGACGGTATCATTGCTGCATTCGCCCACTCCAATGCCACCTTCGACGAGGCGCTGAGCGCCATCAGTTGTGGAGTGAGACACTTTGCGCACTTCTTCAACGGAATGAGACCCGTTCACCATCGCGATCCCGGGGCCGCGGGAGCGGGGCTGGTCACACCGGGGGTCACCCTAGAACTCATTGCTGATGGGATGCACGTCCACCAGGCGATGATCAAACTGGTGGCCCAGGCCAAAGGGTGTGATTCGATATGCCTGATCACCGATGCCATGGAAGCCTCTGGGTTGGGGGATGGTGAGTATGTGCTGGGGGGTCAGGAAGTGTTTGTACAGCAGGGAGTTGCCCGGCTTGCGCACGGAGGGTCTCTCGCCGGGAGCACTCTAACCATGAACGCAGCTGTGGCCAACGCTGTACGAATGGGCTGGTCGCTCTCCGCCGCTATCCGATCGGCAACCTACGTTCCGGCAAAGGTCGTGTCCCTGGACCACGAACGGGGAAGCCTTGAAGTGGGCAAACGCGCTGACCTTGTGATCATGGACCAGGAGTTCACGGTTCACAGAGTCCTCAAGGACGGCGTCCTTGTGTACGAGAGGGGACTCGAGGAAAGGGGGAAGGAGCAGCGATGAGAGATAGTCGGGGGATGGGCACGCGCGAGGAGATCCACGAGCAGTTCCACAGCTGGGAGATCGTCACCGCGGAGCTTGCTGTAAGAAGGGAAGAGCTGAGTGCCTCCTTCCATGCGGGCGATTACTCGGAGACCATCTGCAGTGGATGCGGGTCCAGCTACTACGCCTCTCTGAGCTCAACCTTCCTGATCAAGGAACTGTTGGGAGTAAGGGCGCAAGCTGTTCCCGGCGGCGCATCTTCCCCAGCAGGGGAGAACACTGGTGAGTGCTGCCCGTTGATGCCCGCACAGGAAAAGGGGGTGCAGCTATACAGCAATGAGCAGATAGCGCAGTTGTGCGGGATGAGTGAACGGTTGATCGGCTTTTGTAGTGTGGATCCACACCGATGTGAGGCCAGCGCCGAACTGAAATACGCGCTCAGCGAACTCGACCTGTGGGGCCTGAAGCTCTCGCCGCCCACGCAGGAATTCCACCCTGACGATCGTCAGCTCGCGTACCCTCTGTACGAGGAGGCCCAGAGGCGTGAGGTTCCTGTCGTCGTCCATTGTGGGATGACTTGGGAGCCGGATGTTCTCTTCAGCTATGGACATCCGCTACGTCTGGAGGCAGTGGCGCATGACTTCCCTGAGCTAAACATCGTCATAGCGCACTTCGGCTGGCCCTGAAGTACCCGGGGGGTGAATACCGTGTTTCCCGTACATGAGGGCTCTGTGGTGAAGGGGTCGCGACAGAGGGACTATTTGTGGAATACGATGGGCCGTTGGCGCGAGAGTGCTGCATACAGGTCATGGGTGAGTGAATCGAGAGGGGTGAACCGCGGCTTCTGCCCCCCTCCGAATGTGCTCGCTTCGTTGCCTGTCGGCAGAGGAGAGGTCCTTGGCTGGGAGAAGAGTGGAAAGGAGTTGATATGGAAGTGAACTGGAAGAGAGAGGGAAACGAGAGGCTGACACCGGAGCAGCGTCTGGCGGACATTGGCCTGACTTTGCCCACCGTGCCTGCACCGATGGCTAATTATGTTCCCGCCAAGCGCGTGCAGGACCTAGTGTATGTGTCAGGACAGGGCCCCATCGTGGACGGAAAGCCTGCGTACAAGGGGAAAGTAGGCAACGACCTCTCCACTGAAGAGGGGTACGCCGCGGCCCGACTGTGTGCGCTAAACGCGTTGGCAGCTGTCCGGTCTGTGACCGGATCGTTGGACGCGGTGGCGGAGGTGGTTCACGTACGAGGTTTCGTGAGTTCTGACCCCTCCTACTATGATCAGCCAAAGGTGGTGAACGGCGTTTCCGACTTGCTGGTGGAGATCTTCGGGGAGGAAGGGCAGCACGCACGCGCAGCCCTGGCCAGCCCGGCGCTGCCAGGAAACATCCCCGTAGAGGTAGAAGTAGTGTTCCGGCTTGCGCACAACTGCTGCAAGGGAGGCGAGTAGGAGCTGGCGATGCATTTGCTGGGGGCTTTCTCTATGGGTGGCTCACGGAAGGGCCCGAGGCGAGCCTAACCGGGCGCACCCCTCGGACTGACGGCCATCATGTCGGGCTGCTGCCGTAGCGGATATATTCGCGGTTACCATGCGACACGAGATCCGCTTTGCGGGCTTCGGCGGCCAAGGGATTGTTTCTGCGGGTAGGATCACCGGAAACGCTGCTGTCATCCACGACGGCAAGCACGCGGTGTTGACCCAAAACTACGGACCGGAGGCCCGAGGCGGCGCTTGCGCTGCCGAGGTTGTGGTTTCCGAGGAGCCGGTCGACTATCCCCACGTAACTCAGCCTGAGGCGCTGGTGATTATGTCTCAGGAGGCGTACGAGAAGTTCTCCTCGCGGCTGCGAGGGGGCGGGATCCTCCTTCTGGACGAGGACCTCGTTGAGCACCAGGAGCAACCCGATGTCAAGTTGGTCAAGGTTCCGGCCACTCGTATTGCCGAGTCCCTGGGCCGTAAGATTGTGGCCAACGTGGTTATGCTTGGAGCGTTGGCCGGCGTATGGCCGGGGGTTTCCAAGGATGCACTCCTCAGCGCCATTTTGAGCTCTGTCCCTCCGCACACTAAGGATCTGAATCAGAAGGCTTTTGAGGCCGGTTACGAGCACGTCTCTCAGGAGGCCTTGCATGGCGCAGCCTAGGATAGGTGTTTTTGTCTGTCACTGTGGTAAGAACATCGCCGGCACCGTCGATGTGGAGAGAGTTACAGAGGAAGCTTCCCGAATACCAGGGGTCGTCCTTTGTACCCACTACGATTACATGTGCTCCGATCCAGGCCAGGAGATGGTGGCACGCGCTGTGCGAGAGCACCGGCTGAACGGAGTGGTAGTGGCAGCATGTTCTCCCGGGATGCACGAGGAGACCTTCCGGTTGGCCGCTCAGTCTGCGGGCCTCAACCCCTATCTGGTGGAGATGGCCAACATCCGGGAGCAGTGCTCCTGGGTTCACCGCGGCCCCGCGGCCACGGACAAGGCCAGCCGGATCTTGGCTACGGTAGTGGAGAAGGCAAAGGGGAACCTCCCTCTGGAACCTGAGAAGATGAGCCATGCCACCAAATGCCTTGTCATTGGCGGCGGGGTGACGGGGATACAGGCGGCGCTCGATGTGGCCAACGCCGGCTACGAAGTGTTGCTTGTGGAGCGCTCTCCATCGATAGGTGGGCGTATGGCCCAGCTGTCGGAAACCTTCCCCACGCTGGATTGCTCCCAGTGCATCCTCACTCCGAAGATGGTGGAGGTGGATCGACATCCCAACATTCGCATCCTGTCCAACTCCGAAGTAGAGGAAGTCTCAGGTTTTGTGGGGAACTGGAATGTGCGCATCCGCAAGCGGGCGACCTTTGTGGATCCGGAAAAGTGCAATTTGTGCGGCGACTGCGTCGACGCCTGTCCCGTGAGGGTTCCCAACGAGTTCGAGGAGGGGCTGACCGAGAGAGCGGGGATCTACATTCCTTTCCCACAGGCTATTCCTTCTTCCTACACCCTGGATGCGGATGCCTGTCTTGGGCTGAAACCTCTGAGGTGCAGCGAGTGTGCTCGGGCGTGTGAGGCCGGCGCCATCGACTACGACATGCAGGATGAGCTGATCGACGAAGAGGTGGGCGCTATAGTTGTTTCCACGGGCTACGAGCTGTTGCCCAAGTCGGCGATGGCCGAATACGGCTACGGCACAATCCCTGATGTGATAAGCGGTCTCGAGTTCGAAAGGATGGCCAGCGCCTCGGGTCCCACCCAGGGCGAGATCCGGCGGCCCTCCGACGGAGAGGTGCCCAAGGAAGTGGTGTTCATACAGTGCTCGGGCTCGCGAGATCCTGAGCTGTATAAGCCGTACTGCTCGAAGATCTGCTGCATGTACACGGCCAAACACGCGCTCCTGTTCCGTCACTCTGTCCCCAATGGACAGGCGTACGTCTTCTACATCGACATCCGGGCCGGAGGCAAAGGATATGAAGAGTTCGTGCAACGAGCCATGGAAGAGGACAGGATTCTCTATCTCAGGGGCAAGGTGGCCAAAGTCTTCCAGGACGGGGACAAGGTCATGGTGTGGGGTGCGGACACCTTGACCGGCCAGCGGGTGCAAGTGGCTGCTGATCTGGTGGTGTTGGCTCAGGCGATCGTGCCCTCGGCGGGCGTGGTGGAGTTGGCCAGGAAGTTGCGCGTCTCCGTCGATGAGCACGGCTTCCTCAGAGAGGCTCACCCCAAGCTCAGACCATTGGAGGCACTGGCTGCAGGCGTGTTTCTGGCCGGAGCTGCCCAGGGGCCCAAGGACATACCCGAGTCGGTGGGGCAGGCTTCCGGAGCGGCGGCCAAGGCGATCAGACTCTTGGGAGCCCCGGAGCTTGTGCACTCGCCGGAAGTGGCCGAGGTGGCGCAAGACCTGTGTTCCGGTTGTGGCATCTGTGCCGGGCAGTGTCCATACGAAGCCATCACTGTGGAGGAGACTGCCGAGGTCAACGAGATGCTCTGTGAGGGATGTGGAACCTGCGTCGCCGCCTGCCCCAGTGGGGCGATGAATCTGAGAAATCTGGCTGACCCACAAGTGTTGGCCATGCTGCAGGCGGCGCTTGCCGAGCGGGAGAAGGCGGAGGTGGCAGGTGGCTGAACAGAGGTACGAACCGAGGATAGTTGCCTTTCTGTGTAGGTGGTGTGCCTATGCGGGGGCGGACCTTGCTGGGACCAGCCGCCTGGACTACCCGCCAAACATGATTCCCATCCGCGTGCCCTGTTCTGGCCGGGTAGAGCCATCTTGGGTCATCGAAGCGCTAAGAGCAGGGGCCGACGGTGTGCT
Organism: uncultured Thermotogaceae bacterium; assembly: GCA_964516385.1. Taxonomy (GTDB): domain Bacteria; phylum Bipolaricaulota; class Bipolaricaulia; order Bipolaricaulales; family Bipolaricaulaceae; genus T3SED10-47. The sequence goes on along the minus strand of CAZEYM010000012.1, from coordinate 13,537 downwards.
CATCGGGGGGTGCCATCCTGGTGACTGTCATTACGTCTCTGGCAATTACAAGGCTCGCCGTCGGGCAGAGCTTCTCCGCAGTGTGCTGGCTGAGTTGGGGGTAGACCCGGCGAGGCTCAAGCTCGTCTGGGTGTCGGCCTCCGAAGGAGCGCGATTTGCCCAAGTGGTGCAGCAGTACGTGAAGGAGGTTCGTGCGCTCGGTCCGAACCGAGGGCAATTCGGTGTCGCCGAGGAGGCAGACGACGCCGGTCAGCGTATTGCCCAAGCTGCTCACAAGGCGGTGAACAATGGCTAAGCCGAAGATCGCCATGTACTGGACTGGTGGCTGCGGTGGATGCGATGTGTCGCCGCTGGAGGTGGGAGAGTCGATCGTGGATATCCTCTCTCAGGTGGAGATAGTCTTCTGGCCGGCGCTTGTGGACGCCAAGCGCACAGATCTTGAATCTCTCCCCGCCAAAAGCATAGACGCTGTTCTGATAAACGGAGCTCTGCGCACTGACGAGAACACGGAGATGGTTCGCGTGCTCAGGCAGAAGGCCAAGGTGATCGTGGCCTACGGTGCGTGTGCGCACATGGGGGGGGTCATCGGATTGGGCAACCTGCACTCTGCGCGGTCCCTGCTCTCCACTGCCCTGGGTCCGAGCTGGCAGCCAGGATCCCCACCTTCCAGCGAGAACGGCGATGTGCCCCCGGCCTTGACTGTCGGAGTTGTTCCCTTGTCCGACGTGATCGACGTGGACTATGTGGTCCCTGGGTGCCCTCCGCCGGCGCAGTTGATCGGGAGGTTCTTCCATGCGTTCTTGGCAGGAGAAATGCCGGAGGGAGGACATGTGTTCGCCGAGGAGAAGTCCCTGTGCGACCAATGCCCGCGGGAAAAGGAGGATCGGCGCATAGAGCGTTTCGTACGCCCTCACGAGACGGAACCTGAACCGGACAGGTGTCTGCTGGATCAGGGCATCGTGTGTATGGGGCCGGTCACACGCGGAGGCTGTGAGGCCGCCTGTCCCAAGCTGGGAATGCCATGTACAGGCTGCCTGGGGCCGACGCGCAAGGCGGGAGATGTGGCCGGGGGAATGATTGCTGCGTTGGCCTCCCTGGTACGAGCTGGCGACGAAGGCGAGGACACGTTCGCCCAAGAGGACAGGGTACTCGCTGGCCTCGTCGATCCGGTAGGCACCCTGTACAAGTACGCCCTGGCTACCAGATGGAAGCGGATGGGTGGCCAAGGAGGGGGGCAGTGAGCACTAAGAGAGTATCCATCGACCCTATCACGCGCCTGGAGGGGCACGGGAAGATCTTGCTCTACCTGGACGAAGGAGGGGGGCTGCGGGACGCAGTTCTGCAGATTCCGGAGTTGCGCGGCTTCGAGCGCTTCTGCGTGGGCCGTCGGGGAGAGGAGATGCCCCAGATCACTGAACGGATCTGCGGTGTGTGTCCCGAGGCGCATCATCTAGCCTCGGCCAAAGCGCTGGATGATGCGTACGGTGCGCAAGTGCCTGAGGCAGCACGGCTACAGAGACAGCTCTTCTACAACACGTACATCTTCTCCGATCACCTCCTGCACTTGGTGTTCTTGGGAGGACCGGATCTGCTGCTGGGGGAGGACACGCCAAAGGAGCAGCGCAACATCCTGGGGGTGCTTCAGGCACACCCGGAGCTGGGGAAGCGAGTGGTGAAGGTCCGTGCGGGCGCGCAGAAGGTGTTGGAGATGATTGGGGGGAGGGCCATTCATCCGGTGTTTGCGCTGCCCGGTGGGGTATCCCAACCCTTGGATGAACAGAAGCGCCAGGAGATATCCGCTTTCACGGAGGCCATGGTGGAGCTGGCAGGGGAGATGGTCTCCTTCTTCCACGAGCAGGTTCTGCCGGAACCGGGATTCCAGGCGCTTCTCCAGTCGCCTGAGGCACGTCTTCCCGTGCACTCGATGGGGCTCGTAGACGATGAGCTCTCCCCGAACTTCTATGATGGACGTCTCCGCGTCGTCTCTTGCGACGGGGAAGAGCTGTTCCTGGGGGACGCCCGCCAGGGCCTGTCTCTGGTGGAGGAACACAGCGAGCCCTGGACCTATGTCAAGTTCCCCTTCCTCAGGGAGTTCGGCTGGGCGGGCCTGAAGTCTGGACCCGAGTCGGGGATGTACCAGGTCGGCCCGCTGGCACGCCTCAATGTGGCCGAGAGAATGGCCACCTCTGCTGCCCAGGAGGAGTATGAGCGCTTCTACGACTACTTCGGCGAGCGTCCGGTGCACGCCACGTTCGCCTATCACTGGGCTCGGCTTGTGGAGATGGTGCAGGCGGCAGAGGCGGCGCATGCGTTGGTGTCTGCTGAGTCCTTGACCGGCCGCCAGGTAAGAGGGGCTCTCTCCGCTCCTGGGGAGGGCGTGGGGGTGGTCGAGGCGGCTCGGGGGACGTTGTTTCACCACTACAAGCTGGACGAGCAGGGACTCATGACTCACGTCAATCTAGTTGTGGCCACAACGCACAATGCTGGGCCGATCAGCATGTCGGTGAAGTCCATGGCCGAGGCCGCTGTTAGACAAGGCGATCTGGATGAACGTCTCCTGAACAGAGTGGAGATGGCGTTTCGGGCTTACGACCCTTGCCTGGCTTGCGCCACGCACTTTTTGCCTGGCGAAATGCCGCTGCGGGTGGAGGTATACGGATCCGATGGAACTTTCATTCGGCACATCAGCCGCTGAGGTGGCAGTGGTGGGGTTGGGTAATCCCTATTGCACCGACGACGGAGTGGGAGTGGCTGTGGTCCGTGCGTTGCCCCCCCCGGCAGGGTGCGAAGTGTGGGAAAGTGCGCAGGGGAGCGCCTATCTGGCTCAGAGCATTCTTGGGTACTCCCGGGTGTTGATTGTGGACGCGACTTCTCAGCTCTCTCCGGGTGAGGTACGGCTGGGCCCGTTGGAGGAATGGGAGAGGCTTGGCGGCGAGCGTAGGGGAGCTCATGGGATGAGCTTGACCCGGTCGTTGGAGATGCTGAGGGAGTTGAACGAAGAGACGGCGAATACGAGATGCGACGACCGAATGCGCGTGCCGGAGGTGTGGGCTTTGGCTATCGGGATTCCCCCCGATCCGCCGTTTGGAGAAGTCTTGTCGCCCCAGGTCGCGGCTGCCGTACGGGTCGCTGTGGAGGAGGTAAGGGGATGGCTGACCAAGTGAAGTTGTCCAAGGAGGTGCTGTCGGCGGACTTCGCCCGGCGTGTGGAGGAGCTCTCGGGGCAGTCCCCTTACCGCTGCTACCAGTGTGGCAAGTGCAGCGCTGGCTGTCCGTTTGCTGAGACGATGGATCTTCTGCCCAGTCAAGTGCTCCGGCTTGTGCAGCTAGGAGATGAGCGCTTGCTGGATGCCAGAGCCCCGTGGAGCTGCGCCTCTTGCCTCGCCTGTGAGATGCGTTGCCCTCGGGGGGTGGACATAGCCAAGGTGATGGAGGCTGTGCGGCTGCTGTCGTTGCGCAAGGGTGAGACTCCATTTGCGGTCAAGGAGGCACCTTGCGGCAGCCTCCCCCAGATAGCCCTGGTAGGGGTGACGAGGAAGATGACGCCATGAACACTGTGTTGTACTACCCAGGATGTGGGGTGGCTGATCAGGCAAAGAGCATGGAGAAGACTGCTCGAGCTGCGCTCGCGGAGCTCGGATGGGAGATGAGGGAGATGGATCGGTGGAACTGCTGCGGAACGGTGTACTCCTTGGCTACCGACGATCTGATGCGACACGTGGGCCCGGCGCGGGTTCTTGCCCGCGCGCAGCAGGCCGGATACGACAGACTCCTCACTCTGTGCTCCATGTGTTACGGCACCCTAAAGCGTTCAGAGCGGTTTCTCAGTGATGATCCGGAGCGATTGGAGAGGGTGAACGCGTTCTTGGATGACGAGCCGGACTACGAAGGCGGACTGCATGTTGTGCACATGCTCGAGCTCTTGCGGGATGTCATCGGCTACGCAGCGGTGGAGGAGCGGGTAGTCCGGCCCTTGGAGGGGCTCAAGGTGGCCCCTTACTACGGCTGCACGTTGACCAGGCCGCGCGCTGTGGGGCTGGACGATCCGGAGCGGCCTACAGCATTGGAAGACCTGATGACTGCACTAGGGGCCGAGGCGGTGTCCACCCCGGAAAGGGTAGAGTGCTGCGGAGCGTTCCTCACTGCGAGTGCCCCCGATGTTGTGCGGCGACGGGTTACAGCGATTGCCGAAGCGGCGGTCGACAGAGAAGCTGATCTGATGGTCACAAGTTGCCCATTGTGCCAGTACAATTTGGACACGCGCTTGGCCGAGGTGAGGGGAAATGGCGGGCCCCGGATACCCAGTCTGTACTTCACTCAGCTTCTGGCGTTGGCCTTGGGAGCCGACCCAGCAGTGGAAAAGCACGCCATAGATCCCCTGCCGATCCTGAAGACGCGGGGCCTGTCCGTGGAGGTGGAAGTATGAGCGCCAACGTGGAGATGATCCGAGTGTACATCATGGGGAGGCCCTACCAGGTGCCCAGCGGCCTGACGATCATGAAGGCCATGGAGTACGCGGGGTACAGGCTTGTGCGAGGTGTGGGCTGCCGGGGGGGGTTCTGCGGGGCCTGCGCCACAGTCTTCCGGCGACCGGGTGATTACAAGCTGTATGCAGATCTTGCGTGTCAAACCACGGCCGAGGATGGAATGTACATCGCTCAGATTCCGTCCGTGCCTGCCGAGCGCGCCCAATGGAAGCTGTCGGAGCTGAAACCAGAGGACAATCCGATTCTGGCGCTGTACCCCGAAGTGGCCCGCTGCGTGGCCTGCAACACTTGCACCCGGGCCTGTCCCCAGGAACTGGAAGTGATGGACTACATCCAGGCTGCGCTGCGGGGGGACATCCGGCAGGTGGCTGAGCTTTCCTTTGACTGCGTACAGTGTGGCCTGTGTGCAATGCGCTGCCCGGCGGAGATCGTGCACTACCACGTGGCGCAGCTGGCGCGGAGGGTGCACGGAGCCTATCTGGCGCCGCAATCCGCCCATCTGGCAGCGAGGGTGGAAGAGATCGAGCAAGGAGCCTTCAACCAGGAGCTGGACAAGCTCCAGAAGATGTCTAAGGACGAGCTGGTGGAGGCCTACCGCAACCGCGACGTAGAAGCGTAGGAGGCGAAGGTGGCAGACGCATATCCCAGCAGCATGCGGGAGTCGATCGGGCGGGTGGAGGGCACTCGCCCACAGCGGATGGGAGTGGAGCCCCAGCGCCTGTCTTTGGAGGAACGGAGGGAACTCCTGCACGGGTTTCACCCTGACTACAAGGAGGGGGGCAAGCGGGGGCTGGCAGTGGGACCCTCCAAAGGGGAGTTGGTGCCGCACGAGATGGCAGACCTCCTGGAGGCCTATCCGCTGATCGATCCCCAACAGGTGGACCTCGACCAGGCAGACTACGAGGTTGACGTGCTTGTGATCGGTGGCGGAGGTGGGGGAACCGTTGCTGCCCTTTCGGCCAACGACGCGGGCATTGCCGAAGACCGCATCCTGATTGCCACGAAGCTGCGGCATGGTGATTCCAACTCCATGATGGCCCAGGGAGGGATCCAGGCGGCGGACAAGGAGCAGGACAGTCCTCCCATCCACTACCTGGACGTGCTTGGAGGAGGGCACTTCGGGAACGATCCGGAGCTGGTGCGGGCACTGGTAAGCGACGCGCCGGGGATCCTCCGCTGGCATGAGCAGTTGGGCGTGATGTACGACAAGGACGATGAGGGCCGTATGCTCACCATCCACGGCGGAGGCACATCCCGCAAGCGGATGCACTCTGCCAAGGACTACACGGGTCTGGAGATACTGCGCGTCCTGCGAGATGAGGCTCTGGGGCGCGGTATTCCCTCGCTCGAGTTCTCCCCGGCAGTGGAGCTGATCAGCGACGACAAGGGCCAGGTGATCGGTGCGGTCCTGTGGAACTTGGAGACGGAGGAGTACACGGTGGTGCGGGCCAAGGCAACCGTACTGGCCACGGGTGGGTGGGGGAGGCTCCACATCCAAGGGTTCCCCACTTCCAATCACTACGGGGCCACTGCCGACGGCCTGGTGCTGGCCTATCGGGCGGGCGCGGGGCTGCGAGATCTGGACTCTGTGCAGTACCACCCCACGGGGGCGGCGTTTCCTGAGCAGATCGTGGGGCTTCTCATTACCGAGAAGGTTCGGGGCATGGGCGCGCAACCGGTGAACGTCGACGGAGAGCTGTTTGTGCACCCGTTGGAGCCGCGGGACGTAGAGGCCGGCGCGTTCATTCGGGAGTGTGTTCCGACTGACCAGGCCGGGCGGGGGCGCGGTGTGGTGACGCCCACCGGAATGCTTGGCATCTGGCTGGATACCCCGATGGTGGATCTCATCCACGGCAAAGGGGCCTTCAAGCGAGAACTGTCCGCAATCTGGCGCATGTTCTCCCGCTTCGACATTGACCCCTCGGTTGACCCGGTGCTTACCTATCCTACGCTTCACTATCAGAATGGCGGTGTGGTCATAGACGTGCGAGGGACGACCGAAGTACCAGGGCTGTTCGCCGGCGGCGAAGTGTCCGGGGGCATCCATGGCAAGAACCGGTTGATGGGAAACTCCCTGCTTGACTATAACGTGTTCGGAAGGCGTGCTGGGTTGGCCGCTGCTGAGTGGGCCAAGCAGGCCAAGCCGGGAAGACCTACACTGGAGCATGCTCTGCGGTACACGCGTGAGCTGGAGTCAGCCGGGGTAGAGAGGGGACGCAAGGCGCCCTCCGTGCTGCCCGACTATCGTGGCAAGAGCACTTTGGCTCGGGTTGTGGACTTGATATGACGGGCCAGAAGACACGGCAGATCAAGCGGTGGGAAGTGCCCAAGGGGCGCATCTGCGTGCAGGAGGACCTGTGCAAGGGTTGCGGCTTCTGCATCGATTTCTGCCCGCGAGATGTGCTGGCCACTGCCAGCCACTACAACCCCAAGGGATATCACCCACCCGAACTGGTGGAACCAGAGGAGTGCATAATGTGCAAGTTCTGCGAGCTGATCTGTCCTGATTTTGCGATCTGGACCGAACAGCCCGAAGCTGACGAACGAGGGGAGGCTGAGCAGGGTGCCGGCTAGAGCTTTGTTGTCCGGTGTGCACTTCATGAACGGCGATGAGGCCATCGCTGAGGCAGCACTGGCGGCCGGGTGCCGGTTTTTCGCCGCTTATCCCATCACCCCGCAGTCGGAAATCGCCGAAAGGCTGTCTGCTCGCCTACCGCGAGTGGGTGGAGTGTTCATCCAGATGGAGGACGAGCTAGCCGCTATCGCCGCGGTCGTGGGGGCCGCGTGGGGAGGACAGAAGGCGATGACCGCTACATCTGGTCCCGGCTTCTCTCTGATGATGGAGAACCTGGGGCTGGCCGTGATGACGGAAACCCCGTGCGTGTTGGCCAACGTGCAGCGAGCAGGACCGTCCACTGGTTTGCCGACCGCCATAGGGCAAGGGGATATGATGCAAGCGCGTTGGGGATCCCATGGGCACTATGAGATCATCGCCTTGTGTCCCTGGTCTCCTCAGGAGGCGTTCGACCTCACAGTGCGGGCGTTCGCCCTGGCGGAGAGGTTCCGCACGCCGGTGCTGTTGATGACGGACGAGGTGGTAGGACACATGTACGAGAAGGTGGAGATCCCCGCCGAGGTCCCGCAGGTTCCCCGCCGGCGACCTCAAGTCTCCCCCGAGGGGTTTCTCCCCTACCAGCACGATGAAGATCTGGTGCCGCCCATGGCGTGCGCTGGAGAGGGCTACCGTGTCCACGTAACCGGGCTGACCCACGACGAGCGTGGCTACCCCGACATGTCTGCTGAAGCCCAGGATAGGCTGGTACGGCGGCTGTGCGACAAGGTGCGGCGTTCGCCGGAGGAGTACACCTTCTGCGAGGAGCTGTTCATGGACGACGCGGAGGTTGCTGTGGTTTCGTACGGTATCTCCGCCCGCGTGGCCTTGGGTGCTGTGGAGAAGGCTCGCAAGAAGGGCATCAAGGCTGGCTTGCTCAGACTCGTCACTGTGTGGCCGTTTCCGGATGAAGTGGTGCGGGCGGTCGCCGACCGGGTGCAGGGCATGGTCACAGTAGAGCTGAACTTGGGACAGATATCGCGCGAGGTGGAGCGTGCCGTACAAGGTAGAGTCCGTCTGGGAGGGGTTTATCATGCTGGGGGCCGGATTCACCGGCCGGAAGAAGTGCTGGCCGGTATTGAAGAGGTGATGGCATGCCGGTGAAGGAGAAGAGACAGGCGCCACCCCCGGAAATCACCCAGGGACGGCACCCCATGGAGAAGTACCTGCGGACGGACCGCATACCGCACATCTGGTGCGCCGGCTGCGGTCTGGGGACCACCTTGTCCAGCTTCCTGTACGCAGTGGATAGTTTGAAACTGGATCCGGATTCGTTGGCCGTGGTCTCCGGAATCGGCTGCACGGGCCGCGTGGCCGGCTATGTACGCATGGATTCTTACCACACCACGCACGGTCGTGCTATCGCTTTTGCCACGGGGCTGAAGCTGGCCAAGCCCCAGATGAAGGCTGTGGTGTTCTCCGGTGATGGAGATCTGTTCGCCATTGGCGGGAACCACTTCATCCACGCTGCAAGGCGTAATCTCGACATCAACGTGATCTGCGTCAACAACCTGAACTACGGGATGACCGGGGGGCAGGCGGGACCGACTACGCCGCTGGGCGGACGGTGCACCACTTCCCCCTACGGGAACTTCGAGCATCCGTTCAACTTAGTGTACCTGGCTGCTTCGGCCGGGGCGGCCTATGTTGCCCGCTGGACGAGCCTGGACGTGCGCAGGCTGCAGCGGTCGATGGAAGAGATGCTGGTGCGCAAGGGTTTCTCATTTTTGGAGATCATCGCCCCCTGCCCCACGAACTACGGCCGACGCAACAAGCTGGGGGATGGGCTGGACGAGTTGCACTACTACGCCGAGCACGCTGTGATCAAACACGGGGCGGATCTGGCGGACACGGACATCCTTCCGGGAGAGGACTTCCTGGTGGGCAAGTTCGTGGATGAGGAGAAGCCCACCTACTGGGAAATGTACCAGAGCAAGGTGGCCGAGCTGGAAGAAAGGGGCAGACGGTGAACGCAACACTGGTGGAGGCGCTGGCTGACGCCCTGGGCAGAGCGGCCACGGTCCTTCCGACGGATGTAGTCAGGGAGTTGGAGGCTGCCCGAGGGCGGGAGAGCGGCCCGGCGAGGATACAGCTGGAAGCGATCCTGCGCAACGTAGAGGTGGCTCGTGAAAAAGCTGTCCCTATCTGCCAGGATACCGGCACGTTGACCTACTTCGTCGAGTTCGGCGTGCGCTTTCCGCTGTTGGCTGAGCTGAAGGAGGCGCTGGTAGAGGCTGCTCGCTTGGCCACTGAGTCGGTGCCGTTGCGCCCCAACACCGTCGACCCTCTCACCGGAGCCAACCCGGGCGACAACACTGGGTTGCACATCCCTGCAGTGACTTGGGAGCCGCGGGATGGGGACGACGCGGAGGTGCACATCCTCCCCAAGGGAGGCGGCTCGGAGAATTGCTCGGCGCTGGTCATGCTCACACCTTCGGCGGGGTTGAAGGGAATACTGGAGACGGTGGCGGACCACGTGGTGGCTCGCGAGGGCAAACCGTGCCCTCCGACGGTGATAGGAGTGGGGATCGGGGGAGGAGCTGATCTGGCAATGAAGCTGGGCAAGCGCGCATTGCTGCGCCCGGTGGGGACCCGGCATCGCGAGCCGCAGGTGGCTGCGATCGAGGAGAAGCTGGAGAGGCTCATCAACGCCTCCGGAGTGGGGCCCATGGGCCTGGGGGGGGAAACCACCACACTGGCCGTGCACGTTGAGTACGCTCATCGGCACCCGGCTTCCCTGCCCGTTGGCATCGCCGTCCAGTGTTGGGCCGATCGGCGGGCGGCCGTTCGCATTGGGCCCGACGGCAGCGTGACGACTATGGCATGAGTTCTTTGAGTTCTTTGAGTTCTTTGGGTTCTTTGGGTTGGTTGGGTTTGTGAGGACTGGGAGGTGAACGATGGACAAGGTGCTGTCCACCCCCATAGCTGAGCGGGACGTGCGCGAGCTCCGGGCAGGTGACGTTTTCTACGTTTCTGGAAAGATGTTCACTGCGCGAGACGAGGCCCACAAGATGATGCTGGAGCGCGGCGCCCCACTTTCTGTGGAGGGGCTCCCTGTGTTCCATTGCGGTCCGGTGGTGCGCAAGGTCGGCGAGGTATGGGACCTCCTGGCCGGCGGGCCCACGACCTCGGTGCGGATGGAGGGCCTCGAGGGCGACTTCCTGCGGAAGTTCCGCCCGCGGGTGATCGTGGGCAAGGGGGGCATGGGGGAGAAGACTTTGGCTGCGCTCGGCGAAGTGGGGGCTGTGTATACCCACTTCACCGGCGGGGCAGGAGCCCTGGCCGCACAGGCGGTGAAGAAGATAGAGTCGGTGTACTGGCTGGAGGAGTTGGGCATCCCCGAGGCGATATGGGTCCTCCGAGTGGAGAGATTCGGGCCGCTGGTGGTGACCATGGACTCCCACGGACGCAGCCTACACGCTGAGCTCGCTGCCCAGGTCGCAAAGAACATGAAGCAGGCCAAGGCAAAGATCATCGGCGCGTGACAGAGGGAGGGCTAAGTATGCAACAGCGCAAGCCGAGCGTAGAGGAGCTTCTCAACAAAGCAAAAGAGCCGGCACGGAAAGCGCCGGCATGGCACGCGCACTACCGGGGCAAGGTGTCAGTCACGTTGAAGTGTGCCATCACCGATTACCAGGACTTCGGGATTTGGTATACCCCGGGCGTGGCTCAGCCCTGCCGTGAGATCGCCGAAGACCCGGAGAAGGTGTTCGAGTACACGAACAAGGGAAACTTCGTGGCTGTGGTTTCTGACGGGACGAGGGTGCTCGGCCTTGGGGACATCGGCCCGCAAGCGGCGCTTCCCGTGATGGAGGGCAAGGCCCTGCTGTTCAAGTACCTGGGAGGAGTCGACGCGTTCCCCGTCACCGTGGACACGAAGGATCCCGACGAGCTGATCCGCACGGTCAAACTGATCGGGCCCGCATTTGGGGGGATCAACCTGGAAGATATATCCAGCCCGAAGTGTTTCCGGGTGCTGGACCAGCTGCGGAAGGAGATGGACATCCCCGTGTGGCACGATGACCAGCAGGGGACAGCCTCGATCACCCTGGCGGGGGTGCTGAACGCGCTGAAGGTGGTCGGAAAGGACCCAAGCAAGGCTGCCTACGCGGTAATCGGATCCGGCGCCGCTAATATCGCCTTCGTCCGCGTCCTGCTTACCTACGGTGTCCCGGCGGGGAACGTGATCATGGTCGACTCCAAGGGAATCCTTGAACCGGGGAGGGAAGACCTGGAGCAAGGCAAAGGGGAAAACCCTTACAAGTGGGACTACGCCCAGCGGACGAACTCCGAGCACCGCAAGGGAGGGGTGCGTGAGGCGCTGGAGGGCGTGGACGTATGCGTGGCGGCGTCCCGCCCAGGCCCCGGCGTGATCAAACCTGAGTGGATTCGAAATATGGCCAAGGATGCGATTGTCTTTGCCTGTGCCAACCCAGTGCCCGAGATCTGGCCGTGGGAGGCTGAGGAGGCGGGGGCCAAGGTCATCGGTACGGGAAGGTCCGACTTCCCCAATCAGATAAACAACTCGCTGGGATTCCCGGGCATCTTCCGGGGAACCCTCGACGTCTTTGCCCGCACCATCACCGACGAAATGGCCATCGCTGCTGCTCGGGCTATTGCCCGAACAGCCGAAGAGAAGGGTCTTTCTGAGACGTACATCGTCCCCACCATGATGGAGTGGGAGGTGTTCATCAACGAGGCGGTGGACGTGGCGCTCAAGGCCATCGAGCAGGGAGTAGCCAGGCGTGAGCTTTCCAAGAGCCAGCTGGAAAAGCGAGCGGCGAGGATGATAGAGCACGCCCGCAAGGAGACCGAGGTGCTCATGCAGCAGGGGCACATCGCCCCACCGCCCAACGTGTAAACTGGAGATTGCCTCCGACGCTGTTGCGTCGTACCTGTTGTGCGACGAACCAAGGAGGAATCACGTTTGCGGTGGGCGCTGCCGGTGTTTCCCCTGGAGGGCATCCTCCACGTGCTGGCCGATCTGGATCACGGTGTGGCGCAGGGCGAGGCGGACCGCCAGATAGACGATGCCGCCCAGTAGGATTGTGGCCAGGAGCCATCCAACGCCCATGAGAAACCCGTGGCCGATCCCTGTATCCCACATTGCGTTCCATCCTTCCATGGATCAACTGTAGCCCCTGGTGCGTGGCGGTCGTGTGCGCAGCGCATGGAGTGAGGGTGGAGCTGTCTCTTCTCCCCCGCTCTCCTCTCCGCACGTATCAAGCATCCTGTCTCATGCTTTGCTCACCAGAAGCGAGCAGGAGCGCGGGGACGAATGCTCGTCCTGTGCTCGTGCATCGAGGGTGTTCCGACCTTGCCGAAGGGAGGTTCAGGCTGTGAACGCAGTTGCCTAGTTCTGCGAAACTGAGGTGGCCTGGAGGGCAACGGATACCTGCCCTCCTCCAGGAGTCGTTTACACTGGGGACATGGAGCATCCAACTAAGATGCGTTTGCGAGTCCACATTCAGTCGCCTCCGCCAGACTACGCAGTTCGTGCGCTGAAGGAAGAGCTTGGCCGAGGGGTGGTGCTCAGCTTCGGTCCCCAGGAGGCAAGCCCAGACACCGAGGTGTTGGTGGCTGGACGCCCCACGCGACAAACGCTGGAGGCATGTCCCAAGCTGCGCGTGCTTGTGATTCCCTATGCGGGGGTGCCGGCCGCCACGCGGGAGCTTCTGCTTTCCAGCTTTCCAGGGCTCACTGTGTGCAACCTGCATCACAACGCGGCTGTTGCGGCTGAGCTGGCGATCGCCCTGTTGTTGGCGGCGGCCAAGCGGATCGTCCCTGCTGATGCTGCGCTGCGGCGTGGGGACTGGAGGATCCGCTACGAGGGTGAGTCGACCTTGCTCCTTGAGGGGAAGGTGGCGCTTGTGTTGGGGCTCGGCGCCATCGGCACGCGCGTGGCCGCGGTGTGCGGTAGCCTGGGAATGACCGTCCACGGCTTGCGTCGGCGGACCGACAGGCCGGCCCTGGAGAACATAACCGTCCATCCGCTGTCGGAGTTGGGGTCGCTGCTTCCTTCGGCCGATGCCTTGATGATCTGCCTGCCCCTTACGCCGGAGACGGAAGGATTGATCGGATCAAAAGAGTTGGCAGCCATGCAGCCCACAGCAGTGTTGGTCAACGTCGCCCGTGGTGGGGTGGTGGACGAGAAAGCTCTGTTCGAGGCGCTCTCCAAACGGAGCATAGCGGCGGCTGGGGTCGACGTGTGGTATCGCTATCCTACGACTCCGGAAGAACGCAAGAGCACGCTGCCATCGCGGTTTGCGTTTCAAGAGCTGGACAACGTCGTGCTGAGCCCCCATCGAGGCGGTGCCTTTCGCACCGAAGAGGTCGAACGCGAACGGATGCGCCACTTGGCGGCCATTCTGAACTCTTTGGCGTGCGGCGAGACCGTGCCACACGTGGTGGACATCCGCGCTGGATACTGAGCCCGGAGT
>CAZEYM010000011.1:0-62823 GCA_964516385.1 uncultured Thermotogaceae bacterium | reverse complement strand
ACGATGGCGACAAAGCTGTCCTGAATTATATATCCCGCGTCGCGGTCGGTCAAGTTGAACCCCCCCCTCAGGGCACCTCCTCGGCCCGCCCCGACAGGCGGATGTGGCACGCTGACCTCTATGAACATCCCCCTCTTGTTCACAGGACCCGCCACACCCGCCAGCGGCCGATCCTGGGTGCGGACTAGCCACAGCAACGGCTTCTCTTCGGGTGAGTGATTGTGCTACATTAGCATTCAAGAGGTGAGAGCGGGCGCCCTCGTGTGGCTGTTCCGTCAAAACGTGCTCGGCTCAGGTCCGTACTCAACACGGATTACCAGGAGGTGTGATGGTGCGACACGTAGGGTTGTGGAGGTTCTCAGCAGCATCGCTGTAGCGATTGACTGCACGAACGACGTCTACATAGCCGCTGAATGCGTCTCTTAGTCCTGGTTTTCCAGCTGTTCGATGCGCGAGACGATCTCGTCGAGTTCGCCGACCTGGGCCACAGACTCCCTGTAGTAGGCGAGCGCAGCCTGGCGGTCCTCCTCGACCTGTTCCTCCAGCTCGGCCAGGCGCGCCTCGCTTTGCGGGTCGTCTTCGGTCGCGCTTCTCAACTCCTCCAGCTCAGCCAACCGTTCTTCCATCCGCTCCTCGTACAGCCTCCCAATGGCAAACCCAAGGTACTCCGCCTCGGCCGTCCCGTCTGTGTGAACCTGCTCCAGGGTCGTCAGACCAAGATCTAGGTCCTGGTGCCGCTTGAACCAGGCATCCAAGATGGGATCGTTGACCACTACCTCGCCGGCGTCCATCTGCTCATCCAGCCATGCCCAGAACCTTTCACTGCGGATCTCCTGCTCCATATCAGTGCGAACCTGGTCACGGACATCGTCGAACTGGGCGTCCTCGGCCTCACGCCGATCCGTCACCAAGATGATGTGAAACCCGTGCTCTGTCTTTACAATGTCGCTGTACTCCCCCACTGGGAGGGAGAAGGCGGCCTCCTCGAACTCGGGCACCATCTGCCCCCGGCCGAACCACTCAAGTTCTCCGCCGTTGGCCGCGCTGGGGCAGGTTGAGTGCTCCCGAGCCAGCGCGGCGAAGTCAGCCCCTTCAGCCAGCTGTTCGAGCAACAGGCGTGCTTCTTCTTCCTCTGCTACCAGAATGTGCGAAGCCTCCACTTGCGCCTCGATGTCGTAGTCGGCGCGGTGCTCCACGAAGTACGCCTCGACGTTCTCCTCCGCCAGGTCCACGGGCCCAGCAATCGCGCGAGCGACGGCATCGCGCAGCAGCTGACGCTCGATCTGGGGGAGAATCTCCTCCTTGAGAGCATCGATGCTCGACCCACTCCCCGCCAGGAAGACTGCGTACTCCTCCTCTGTGATCCCTTGGCTCTCCAGCCACTGGCCGTACTCTGTCTGAAACTCCTCCTCGATCCTCTCCCTTGTTATGGCGATGTCCAGCCTCTCGGCCTCTGCCTCTACCAGCGCGTCGGCGATCAGCCCGTCGAGCGCAGCAACCTCCAGATCGAGCTCAAACAGCCATCCGCTTGGGCCCTGCAAGAAGTCGCCTAGATTCGCTCCGAACTGCGCGTACAACTGCTCGTATAGCTGAAAGACCGTGGTCTTGGCATCGTCGAACCGGGCACGGCTCAGTAGGCGCCCGTTGACCACCACGAACGCCTCGTCCCCCGGCGCAGCTGGCTCATCCGTGGCCGGACCTTCGACCTCTTCGCCAAGCTCGGGCTCAGCCGGCGGAGCAGCGTCCCGGCCGCACCCAGCGAGCAGAGCCACGCCAAGCAGCACCACAAGCACCCCGTACAGATAGCGATGTCTCATATGCTCCTCCCTGAATCTATCCCCACGAACATGATCTCGCGTTCTTCTGCAGCTGCATAGTACTGCGTACTCGGCCTACTTGCCCCCGACATCGCGCCCACCCACGAGGTCCTCTCGAACACAGGCCTTAGGCTCCTGTAGGCGGTACCAGACTACGGTCCCTTCTCAAGACCCCCGAGCGGCGACTCCGCCGAGCACGCTACCCCCTCTCAGTAGTAGGATAGGTGGAAGCACGCGGCCGGCCGCTACCTGGCCCGTCGCACAGTGCAGCAAAAGGAGGTGGCACTTGCGTACATTGATGATTGGCACATTGGCGCTGCTCGTCGGGTCGACCTTGATGGCTCAAGAGGTCCCAACTCAGGACTATTTCGAGATCCCCGACTTGCAGCTGGTCAGCTACGAGGCGTTGCCTGACGGGACGCCCTCTTTCACAGGCCCTGTCGCATCGGCGATCGTCCTCGCTTGGTTCGCCGAGCACGGCTATCCGGCCCTGCTAGGAGACCTCAACGAAGATGGGGTGGTGGATGAGCTGGACACAGCCATCCTCGCCGAACGCCTTGCCACGACGATGGCGGTGCGCGGCGATCGCCCGGCCAACGATCCACACCTCGTGGATGCCGTGGCCGAGTACGTGTCCCAGAGGTATCCGGATGAGTTCGTGCTCAAGATCTTCGATTCCTCGTTCGCCCGCGAGTACCAGCGCGTGTTCGGAAAACCGTTTCAGCCCTCCGACTACCCGAGGATCGCCATCGAGCTCAAGGCCAACGCAGACCACGCCGACTACACCGGCGAACTGCTGGCTGCCGAAGGTGTCGTCGTGGGCTTGGGTGAGGAGCAAGCTGACAACACGTACTTCGTCGGCCGCTCGTTCGGCCGCTACGAGCAGCCCAACGGCTGGCCCATCGATCTCGTGGACACAAGCGATGATCCGTTCGTCCGCGGCGCGCAAGGGCAGGTGTTGGATACACTGATGCGGCTCGGTCCTGACCACTGGCTCGTGAACTACGGTGGCTGGAAGCCGCTGGAGTTCATGCTCTCTCTGTCGCCCCTACGCGAGCCGTCGCTGGGCACGCCAACCGGCCCATGCCCCGAGAACAACATCGGCTACCACGTGGTCACTGTGCCCACAGAGTACGGCACATTCACCGTCGAGGAGTGCGTCGTGCGTGATGGGGACAGGGACCTGTACATCTACACCATCACCAACATCGACTACCTGTACGAAGGCTGCGGGCTGTGCCACTTCTTCCTCCCCAACTTCCATGGCTTTTCCACCCTCGATCAGTGGGGCCCCGACGGCTGGCTGTTCAACGTCTGGGGAGACTGGTCTTGGACGGCACCTCTCGGGGACTGCGGAATCCTTCCCGGCCAGATGGCTGAGATGGGCTTCGCCGTGCCCGGCCCCACCGAAGACACGTGGCAGCAGGCTGCGGTGTGGAGCTGCGCGCAGACGAGCCCTGTGACCAAGCTCGACCCAAGACCGGTGAAGACAGTGTTTCGCACCACTGGGCCGGGCCCGCAGGAGGAGGAAGGCTGTCCCGATCTGGTTATCCGGGATCTCACTGCCTGCTGGCGGTACAGCGCCTCGCAGGAGATGCTGATCGACGTGACCGCAGTCGTCGCCAACATCGGAACTGAGCAGGCCAACACTGTGTGGGTGTGCCTGAGCGCCGACAGCGTGACGCAATCTCACTATCTGGGCACGATCAACGCGGGTTCCAGCGTCACAGCGTCCACGACCATCAACGTGGGCAGTGCCGCAGGAGGTGTTTTGTTCCCCATCAACGTGACTGCATTTGCCGATTGCGTGTATCTCGTAGACGAGTGCAGGGAGGACAACAACACCGCCTCCACAACCGTAGCTCGCGAAGACTCCTGCCACTGACCATCAGCAACCGCGGGGAGGCCACATCGGCCTCCCCGTGCTGCTTCAACTGCCCAGCGAGGGCTTCCGCAGCCGGCGCAGACTCCTCCGGCTTATGAGCCTCTGCTCTCTCTCCGCTCCCAGCCCGGGGATCGCGACCCTCCGCTCGACCAGCCGAAGGCCCACGGAGAAGACGAAGACCAGCGCCAGGTAAAACAGCGCCACGACTATGAATACCTCGAAATACTGGAAGTTGCGGGCGCCCAAACGTCTGCCCTGTCCCATCAGATCGAGCAACGCTATCGTGAACACGATGGACGAGTACTTGAGCATCAGGATGAACTCATTGGACCAAGGGGGGAGGACGAGACGAAAAGCCTGGGGCAGGATGATGTAGCGGACGGCCTGTGGCAAGCTGAGCCCCATCGAGCGGGCCGCCAGCATCTGCCCACCTTGCACCGCCTGGATGGCTCCCCGAAAGTACTCTGCTTGGTAGGCAGCGGTGTTGAGCCCCAGCGCCAGAACTCCACTTGCAAAGGGAGAAAGCACGATCCCCCAGTTGGGAAACCCAAAGTAGACGATGAACAGCTGGACCAGTACCGGTGTGCCACGGAAGAAGTGGATGTAGACGCCACACAACAACCTGATAACCCGGTGTCCGTATACGCGTCCCAGGGCGAGCAAGACGCCGAGCACTATGCCAATCCCTATACACATGAACGTGATCTGAAGCGTGAGAGGCAGCCCCGCCACCAGCTTGGGAACCCACTCCCACTCGAACACCATCAGCCGCTCTCCCCGTACAGCTCCGTTATCTTGTTCAGGAAAGCCCCAGTGCGCGCATGCTTCGGATGCGCGAACAGTTGCCCCGGCGGACCGTACTCGACGACAACTCCGTTTTCCATGAAGATGATCTCGTCGGCAACAGCTCGGGCGAAGCCCATTTCGTGACTGACAACGAGCATTGTCATCCCGTCCTTTGCCAGTCCGATCATCACCTCGAGGACCTCACCTATCAGCTCAGGATCGAGCGCCGACGTGGGCTCATCGAACAAGATCAGCTTGGGCGCCATCGCCAGCGCCCGCGCAATGGACACGCGCTGCTGCTGCCCGCCAGAAAGCTCGGCAGGATATGCGCTGGCCTTCTCGGAGAGCCCGACCCGTTCGAGCTCAGCCATCGCCAGGCGAGTCGCCTCTGCCTTTCTCATTCCCCTCACCTTCATCGGACCTATGCGGACGTTTCCGAGGGCAGTTAGATGAGAGAACAGATGGAAATCCTGGAATACAAAGCCGATCTGCGCGCGGATGCGGTTGATGTTGCTGCGCGTGTGCGTGATCTCTTCGCCGTTCAACCAGACCCTCCCCTTGTCCGCAGGCGTCAGCCGGTTGATGCAGCGAAGGAGCGTGCTCTTTCCGGTGCCCGAAGGGCCTATCACCACCTTCGTCTGGCCCCGGAACACGTCGAACGAGACGCCCTTCAGCACCTCCTCATGACCGTAGCGCTTGTGGATGTCCTCAACCCTCAGCAGTGTGTTCATCCGACTCCTACCGGGCCTGATCCTGTGCGCCTGCTCCGGGCATCTGCAGACCGGGGATCCTCACCCTTCGCTCGACTACGGCCATCGTTGCGTTTCCCGCATAAGTGAGAATTAGGAACACGAGCGCAACGAACAGAAACGTTATCATCGCCAACTCGTACGCCGAATCCATCACGATGCGCGCGGAGCGCATGATCTCGTGGAAACCCACCGCATATGCCAGCGTTGTGTCCTTGATGACGGACGAGAACTCGTTCGACCACCCGGGGATCGACAGGCGGAACGCCTGCGGCAGGATGATCGTGAAGATCGCCCGGATCTGGCTCATTCCCATCGAGCGAGCGGCCATCATCTGTCCGGTCGGAATCGACTGAATCGCACCCCGAAACACCTGAGACTGGTAGGCCGACGAACGAAAACCGAGGGCCAGCGTTGCCGCCATGAAACCCGATATATCGTATCCAAACCGCGGCGGGCCGTAGTAGAACAGGAACAACAGGACGAGAGCGGGGATGCTTCTGAATAGCCATTCGAACGCCTGGGAGACCACGCGCAGGAACCTCCCTCCGTACACCTGCAGGAGGGCAACAACAGTCCCGACGACGAAACCTACAGCAATCAGCCCAAACAAGAGCTGGATGTTGACCAGCGTTCCCCTGAGCAGACCGGGTATGAACGGCCACAGCCGCGCAATCTGCTCGATCGGCCACTCCTTTCCCCAGACGATCGCTCAGGAGCCCCGCGTCTGCGGGCCCCCTGAGCGATTCGCCTTGCGCTCCTTACAGACCCAGCTCAGCTGTCATGCACTCGATGAAGGCGTCGAGCTCTCCTGCGAGTATGTGCTCCTTGCACCCCATCCAGGCCTGGGTGATATCCTCCGGATCGGGCTCGAAGTAGATCCTCATCAACCCGTCGATGAAGCTGCCATCAGCGATGACGAGTTCCTGGAGCCCGCCTTCTGCCTCCCTGACGGTCAACCCCAGGCTCACCAACGCCTCGTTGATCCGGGGGAGCAGGTTGTGCGGGTCGCCCTTCTCCACCATGAAGCCGAAGTACTCATAGGTGTTGATGATCCCCGCGATCATCAGCTCGTCCGGGTAGGCAGAGATCGAGGCGGCAGAGGCCGGCTCGTCCTGGATTACAGCGTCCAATCTCCTGTTCACAAGATCCAGAATCGCCGCCGGGTACGTCTCATACCCGCGGACAGCCACTCCGAACGCCTCCTCCAGGTTGTCCTCTCCCCACCACAGACCAGTCGTCGCGTTCTGCGCCCCGACAGCCTTGTTCGGGCCGCGCCCGGCAAGCGCGGTGATGATGTTCAGGCCAGAGTCCTTGCGGATCACCACGGCCTGGTTCGACAGGAAATACGGGCTCGAGAAGTCGACCGTCCGCGCTCGCTCCTCGGTAATGGTGAAGCCAGACACGCCCACATCCGCTCGCCCTGTGCGCACCTCCTCAATGATCGCGTCGAACGCGATATTCCGGATTTCGATCTCGAACCCAGCCGTGAACGCTATAGCACGGAACAAATCGAGATCGAAGCCGAAGAACTCCCCATCGGGGGTGACCATCTCGAAAGGCTTCCACGGTATGTCCGACGCCACGATGTACGTCTCTGCCAACCCCGCAAACGAGAGGAGTCCCACCAACCCAACAACTGCAACCAACACAATCCTGCTTCTCACAGCACGCCTCCTTTGCTGCCAGTCTACAGCGAACCGAAACAACAGGCTAGTTTGGCGAGCCAGCCTTGCGACCATCGCACCGCCATTCCCTTGCAGCGGGAACAACAGCTCACTCGATCCCCAACGTGGGCAGTGTCCCCACGGTGCTGCGAATAAATCGCAGAAGCATCCTTGCCTATAGCGTGCATACGTCTATAATTGCCAGAGAGGTGATCTGTATGCGCTGGAGACACATGTACCATTTGACGGGCCAACCTGGCTGGTTGCGGTTCGGCTATTCGCCGGGTTGGGGAGGTATGCCCCCGGGGGCTCAGTACCTCGCCCACACTGGCCAGGTACCGGCGTTCCATGCTTGGATGGGGAACCAATCACCGGTCCCACCCTGGTGGGGTGCGGCCACTCCGACGTGGGGCTCGCAGGAGGTCAGCCGCGAGGACGAGGTGGCCTGGCTTACCGCACAAGCAGAAACCCTGGAGAGCCAACTCGCCGAGATCAAGCGCAGGGTGGAGGAGCTCTCCCAGGAGGAGGCATGAGCGAGCGGCTGGTGGTGGCTACGGACAAGGGGGGCCTCGACGATCAGGTATCGCCGGTGTTCGGCCGCGCCCCCACGTTCACCGTAGTGGAGTTGGAGGACGGCAAGCCTGCCAGTACCTCAGTCGTGGCCAACCCCCATAAGGACGCTCCCTCTGGAGCAGGCATTCAGGCAGCCCAGCTGGTGGCAGGCAAGGCCCCAAAGGCGGTGCTGGCGGGGAACTTCGGTCCCAATGTGTCCGGAGTGTTGGCGCAAGCTGGGGTGGAGATGCTAACCGTCTCTGGCATCCCGGTCAGCAAAGCAGTCGAGGCCTATGCAGCGGGAAACTTGGGCCCTTCAGGCGGGCCGTCAGCGCCGTTCGCAGACGCCAGCGAAGGAGGCCCGGGCCCTGCACAGATGGCCGGATGGGGTGCTGGCCGAGGGATGGGTCGCGCAGCGGGGAGAGGCCGAGGCCTGGGGATGGGCGGAGGCCCAACTGGCCCTGTGCAACCCGAGGACCCACAGGCGCTGAAGAACAAAGTAGCACAGCTGGAATCAGAGATTCAAGAAGTCAAGCGGAAAATGACTCAACTGGAAGGAGGTGCGTAGTATGCCCTGGGGATTCTACGGACGAGGGAGAGGCTTCGCGGGCAGAGGGCGTGGACTGGGCAACCCCTATCCTTACTGCCGGTTCTATCCTTGGCTTCCGCGCGGGTGGTGGCGATTCGGTTCCATGCCGCCGGGAGGCCATGTGGGGTACGGCCCCCAGCCTTACGGCTGGGGGCTGAGGCGCGCGCTGTACGGACCTCCACCACGGGATCCGTCCGCCCTACCGCCACGTTGGTGAGGTGAGCCACATGAGACTATGTGTTCCCACCGCAGGGGCGGGAGGCTTGGACGACTCAGTAGGGGAGCACTTCGGGAGGGTGCCAAGCTACACCATCTTCGAGACGGAGACGCAGCAGGTGGAGGTGCTGGACAATACTTCGGAGCACATGGGGGGCAGCGGCCTGCCGGCCCAGCATCTGAGGGAAGCGGGCGTGAACGTGGTGTTGTGCGCTGGGGTTGGCCGCAGAGCGATCTCACTTCTTTCCGAGAGCGGCATCGAAGTGTACAGCGGAGTTACAGGAACCGCGCGAGAGGCCATCCAGGCATGGCAGGAGGGACAGCTTCCCAGGGCCGAACCCTGCAGCCAACACGCCTTTCGTGATCGCCACGGCTGAAAAGGGGCTGCACATCGCCGTCGCCTCGGGCAAGGGGGGCACAGGCAAGACCACGTTGGCCGTGTCCCTCGCCCTTGCTTGGGGAACAGAGGCATCCGTACAGCTTCTGGACTGCGACGTGGAGGAGCCAAACGACCAGCTGTTCATGCAGGCCGAGCTCACCCAACGGGGACCTGTGAATCTCCTCGTCCCCAAGGTCGACGAACGACTGTGCACGCGGTGCGGCACATGTGCTGCCGCCTGCCGCTACGGTGCCCTTGCAGTGCTTGAACGCGGAGTGTTACTACATCCCTTGCTGTGTCACGGCTGCGGGCTGTGTGCGATGGCCTGCCCGGAAGGAGCCATAACGGAGAGTCCGAGGACCATCGGATGGGTCGAGAGCGGGTGCAGAAAGGGGATCTCCTTTGCGCAGGGCATTCTCAACGTAGGCGAACCGATGGCCTCCCCCGTCATCGACAAGCTCAAGCAGTGTAGCAGCCCCGAACGGGTGACCATCCTGGACGCGCCTCCGGGAACCGGGTGTCCAGTGATCACGACCCTAAGGGGAGCAGACTTCGCGTTGCTTGTAGCCGAGCCGACTCCCTTCGGCCTTCACGATCTCGAAGCAGCAGTGGAAGTGGCGCGTGCTTTGCAGATCCCAACCGGAGTAGTGATCAGCCGTCACGGAATAGGCACCGACCAGGTCGAGCGCTACTGCGACCAAAAGAGCATCCCTGTGCTGTTGCGTATCCCCATGGACCGCCGGATTGCAGCCGCCTACGCTCGAGGTATACCCCTAGTGGAGGCGTTCCCCGAGTGGGAAGGCCCCTTGGTCGGCCTTCACAGTTCGATCACGGCGCTCACAGAGGCACCCCGATGATCGAGCTTGTGGTCATCTCAGGCAAAGGTGGCACAGGAAAAACCACCGTTGTGGGGTCGCTAGCAGCGCTGGCCGAGGACAAGATCATCGCCGACTGCGATGTAGACGCGGCGAACCTCCACCTTCTCCTGGGGACCCAAACCCAATCGAAAGAACCATACGAGGGGTCTGAACTTGCCGTGATAGACAGAGCTAGGTGTACGGGTTGCGGGAGGTGCCAGCAGGCTTGCCGGTTCGACGCCGTTCTCCCCACCAACGGAGCGTGGAAGGTGGATCCCCTGTCCTGCGAGGGGTGCGGAGCGTGTGCCCACACCTGTCCCGCAGGCGCAGTGAGCATGAGGTCACGGCTGTCCGGCCACGTCTATGTATCCTGGACCCCATACGGCACGATGGTCCACGGGGAGCTCCTCCCGGGGGAGGAGGCCACGGGGAAGCTGGTCTCTCAGGTCAAGCAGAAGGCCCGAGAAAAGGCTGCCTTGCAGGGGCAGAAACTCATAGTGGTCGACGGAGCCCCGGGGATCGGCTGCCCGGTGATCGCGTCGCTGGCCGGGGCGACCGCTGTGCTCGTGGTCACTGAGCCCTCGGCGTCCGCCCTGCACGACCTACAGCGTGCTGTGGAACTAGCACGGGGGTTCGGCTCGCACGTGTTCGCGGCCATGAACAAGGCAGACCTAGAACCGGCCGCCGCCCAAGCGACGCGCAGGTGGCTGACCGACCAGCGACTACCGGTTGTGGGGTGGATCCCGTACGATGAGGATGTGATACGTTCTCAAGTCGAAGGCCTCCCTCTAGTCTCGTGCTCGGCGGGACCGGCAGCCAGCGCCATTCGCGAGCTCTGGGGCCACCTGCAGCGGGAGCTCTTTTCTACAGCAAAGGACAGAAGATGAACGGGATCAAGCACGCGCTTCTTGTGATGTCCGGCAAAGGTGGAGTGGGCAAGACGACCGTCGCAGCCAACATAGCGGCAGCCCTTGCCAGGACCCTGCGCGTAGGATTGCTCGACGCAGACCTCCATGGACCGAACGTGCCCAAGATGTTGGGCGTTGAGGGTGCCACCATGGCCGTCGAAGGCGGCAAGCTTGCACCGGTGGTGACCCCGCAGAACCTACACGTGGTCTCCCTGGCCTTTGGACTACCCACAGATGACGCTCCTGTCATCTGGCGTGGCCCTCTGAAGATGAAAGCAATCCAGCAGTTCGTGGAAGACGTCAATTGGGGAGATTTGGACCTGCTGGTCGTGGATCTGCCACCAGGAACGGGCGATGAGCCGCTGTCTGTGGTCCAGCTGTTGAAGCAAGTAGACGCTGCCCTCGTGGTAACCACCCCCCAGGAGGTGGCCTTGCTTGACGCCCGCAAGGCTGTGCGGTTCGCCCGGCAGGTGGGAGTCAACAAGGTGGCCGTGGTTGAGAACATGTCCGTACTCGCCTGCCCCCATTGCGGTGGGGAGATCGAGCTGTTCGGCCGCGGTGGGGGAGAGCGGATGGCGGCCCAGGTGGGGGCAACGTTCTTGGGCACACTGCCCATCCTGCCCGACGTCGTCCAGCAGGGGGATGCGGGCAAGCCTGTGGCGCTGTCCGGAGGCGCCACAGGTACACCATTCGCCACCCTGGCCGAGCGTCTGTGGTCATTCGTCGGCGGCCCCACACGGACGCCGGCTTGACAGGGCCGAGGACCAAAGAGCACCCTGCGGCGCGGCCAGAACCCACGTCGCAAACCCAAGAGCCTGGCTGCCCAATACATCGCCACCGAGGACAGCCAACAAAACCAGGATGAACCGCTGCCGGCCTCGGGAGCCGGCCGTCGGGGAGTACAGAGCTTGCCCTTCACATCTTCTTCACAGTGTGAGGGTACACTCGGCTGGCCATGCGCCGAAGTGTGCTCGTCGTGGACGATGATCCCAAGCTAGTGGAGCTGGTTCGGTTGTACCTGGAGCGCGACGGTTACAGAGTGCGAACCGCCGGCGACGGGCGTCAAGCGCTGGAGGCGATGCGCAATGGCCCGCCGGACCTACTGATCCTGGATCTCATGCTTCCAGAAGTGGACGGGCTTCAGATCTGCCGCCAGGTTCGTGAGCAATCGGACGTACCGATCATCATGCTGACAGCCAAGACCACTGAGGGGGATAGGATAACCGGCCTCGATCTCGGCGCAGACGACTACGTGACCAAGCCATTCAGCCCTGGCGAGCTCCTGGCCCGCGTGCGTGCGGTGCTGCGCCGCGCCGGCGAGCCCGACGGCCCTCCCGAACTAACTTTTGGCTCCCTGTCCATCGACTTCTTGCGCCACGAGGTGCGCGTAGAGGGATCAGAGGCTGACCTCACCCCTTCGGAGTTCAAGCTTCTCGAGGTGATGGCGCGGCAACCTGGTCGGGCGTTCACCAGGCGGCAGCTGATCCACGCCGCCCTCGGCTACGACTTCGAGGGATTCGAGAGGACCATCGACGCCCACGTGAAGAACCTCCGCCGCAAGATCGAGCGCGATCCCCAAAGCCCTTGCTACTTGCGCACCGTCTACGGGGTCGGCTACAAGTTCGACCCCGGGAGAGGTTGACATGCTGCGCAGTTTCCGAACGCGTCTTCTGCTGGCCTTCATGACCATCGTCGCGCTGGCCGTGGGCACGGTTGTAGGCGTCACGGTGTACACCAGTAGCCAGTTCCACAGCTTCGTCGAAGAAGGACAGTCGGCCCGCCACGTGCGCATTCTCACGTCCCTGGCTGGCTACTACGAGCGAAACCGCACGTGGTCTGGCGTCGAGGCGTGGTTGGAGCAGATGGAGCAGCTCTTCGGTGAGCGGCTCGCCCTGGCCGACGGGGGCGGAGCGCTGGTGGCCCACTCGGGTGGTGGTCCCGGCGGAAGGCCCTGGGCCTGGCGGGAGGTCGCAGGGCGCCCCATAGTGGTCGAGGATCAGAAGGTAGGCACGCTCTACCTGCCCCCCTCCCCCAGATCCCTGCCTCTGGAGGAGGCTTTTCTCGCCGGGGTGAGCCGGTCGGTGTGGTGGGCGGCTGTTGTGGCCACAGGCGGAGGGGGGCTGCTGGCCTTGTGGCTCACTCGGCGCACAGTAAGACCGATCAGGGAACTGACCGTGGCAGCTCGCAGTGTACAACAAGGAAATCTCGACCAAGAGGTCTCAGTCGTATCAGGGGATGAGATCGGTGAGTTGGCCTCGGCCTTCAACTCCATGGCGGCGGAGCTGAAACAACAGGAGGAACTGCGGCGGCACATGGTTAGCGATGTTGCACATGAACTACGCACGCCCCTGGCAAACATAAGGGGCTATCTGGAGGGACTTCGTGACGCACTCGTCCAGCCAACGCCGTCGACGTTCGATTCGCTGCACGAGGAGGCGCTTCTGCTGACACGCCTTGTGGACGATCTACAGGACCTGGCGCTGGCTGAGGCGGGTGCCCTGCGCTTGGAAACCCAGCCGGTGGATGTGGGGGACACAGTGGACCGAGCGCTGGCCGGCCTGGCGGCCGTGGCACAGCGGTCGGACATCGAGCTAGACAAGGAGCTGGCGGGCGAGCTTCCGTTGGTCTCCGCGGACCCCGATCGCGTGCTTCAAGTGTTAAGCAACCTGTTGAACAACGCACTGCGCCACACACCATCAGGAGGCTCGATCTTCGTTTCCGCCGCAACACGCGGCCGCTGGGTGGAGTTCCAGGTACGAGACTCGGGGCCTGGCATTCCCGAGGACCAACTCAATTACATCTTCGAACGATTCTACCGCGCAGACCCCTCACGCTCTCGGGCGACAGGAGGGGCCGGCCTCGGCCTCACCGTGGCAAAAAAACTCGTAGAGGCGCACGGGGGGACCATCTGGGCGGAGAATGCCAAGGGCGGCGGCGCCGTCCTGTTCTTCACCCTTCCCGCCACCAGCTAAGGGGACAAGTCCCCTCAGCCTGCCCACGTGGCTGTCCTGTTTGTGTTGCGAACCAGCGCGGATCTACGATGGCCCGCACGATCACCAAGGAGGCCGTGATGAAGAGGTTTCGCGTTTGGCGGGGTGTACTGTTGTCCAGTCTCGTGTGTGTGCTTCTCCTGGCCCTGGTTTCCCCGGGCTTGGCACAGACGACCGAACTCACACGTTGGGCTATACCGTCACCAGGTTCCCTCCCCTACGGTATAGGACTAGGCCAGGACAAAAAAGTGTACTTCGCGCAGTTCGGCGCCAGCAAGATCGGTCAGTTGGATCCTGTGACCGACGAGATCCGAGAACGATCGGTCGGCGATGCGCCGTTCGGACTGTACGTAAGCCCAGACGGATCACTCTTTTACACGATGCCCCAGGCCATTGTTTCGCAGATCCAGAGAGGTCCGCCCCTTGCCACAGATGTCCTTCCCTTAGGGCCACTGACCTGGTCGCCCTGACCTCAAGGGGACAGTCCCCTTTCTCGTTGCCGGAGGTGAGGATTTTGGTCAGTAGAAGGATCCAAGTGGCATCGCCATGCGCCAGCTTCTTTGCCTAGCTTGGGCCATCGGGCTTCTGTGTTGGCTTCCGTCTGGCTGCCGAGCTGCTGACGGTTTAGCGCTGCCGGAGGTCGGGCCAAGGTGGGTCCGGCCTGATTCGTCCGGTCCGGCCCAGCCAGTGTGGGGACACACTGAGGGCCTTCGCGTGGGCCTTTGGCCCCTTCCCGGCCCGCGCGGCTTGCTGCGCATCTACGCGCCGTACTTGGGTCATGCGGACGTTCGAGTGATCAACTTCCTGGCCGTGGAACCGATCCCCGCGGGGTCCGTACGGCGCGGCTACTCAGAACTGGAGCAGAGCTTCCTCGATGGCGAGGAAGGAAAGCGTTTCTGGAGCACAGATTCTCCCGATGATCCCACGCCCAGGGTTCCCCAGTATCCAGCGCGGGGAGTCGTTTCATCGGAAGGCGCTGTCGAGACGCTGACCGTGTATGTGTTCGTTGAACCTTTTTTCAACGGCGCCCGCGTCTACTTGAGGCTGCACTTCCGCAGCGATCGCCCGCACGAAGTTGGCATCGCGACGTTCTCCCAACCCGGCTCGGTGGCCCTTCGAAGCTGCATTGTGACGGCAACGATGGGCAACTTTGCCCGACTACGCATTCTGCATCTGCGAGACCTCACTGTGACGGCTACTGAGCTGTGGCCGCAGTTCACCGGCAACGGGTTCACACCCCATGCGTGCTTCTCTTTAGACCGTCTCATGCGGACGCCGGACGGGGCGGTGCTGTTCGCCGCCACGCCAGATGAAGACGACCCCGCCGAATGCGACTACGCCCCAGGAACGTTTGTGGGGTGGCGCTACTACGGGAACGTGGCAACGCAATACTGGAGGTGTGAAGACCCACCTGCAGGCCTCACGGGCTGCGTCAACGGGCGGGTCACCTATTGGGCGAGCGACGCCCCGATCCCTGGTGGGATCGCCTTTGAGAACCTCGAGTTGGTTCAGCCCTTCCAGGAGGGCGCAGAGCTCTGGTTCGGGGTCAGAGCGGGGCAGTTACAGCGTCCGAGAAACCTGGCCGAGCCCTAGCTCCTGCGAAGGTTCGCATCCCCAGAAGCACCGCAGCCCATCCCGCACTCGATCAGCCTGAGTCTGCCTGTTCCAGCGACACCGCATGTGGGTAGCGTCCTCGGACATGATCTCCAGTTCGGAGGAGACGATTCTGTCGGTGGAGGGTATGCACGGAGGGTCCTCGTCGAGCAAATAGATGGAGCCAGCGGACGACGATGAGCACATCGTCGTGCCAATGTAAAGGCAAGACAGAGCATCGGGGCCGGCCACGGTGCTGCCCGTCAGTTCCCATTCCGAGATGTCGGCCGTATGTCGGCCGGTAGAGTCCAGCGGAGGCCTGATCCGCTGCGATCTCGCAGATGAACGCACCTTGCCCGTCCGGTGTGGGGCTTGACTGAAGTGCTGGCCGTTCGTTCTTCACACGGACTTCACAGCTCTGCGCTATGGTGCACGCCGAAGCAAGGAGGTTACGCATGAAGAGTATTCACAGTGTTTTCAGAGCAGGTCTGATCCTACTTGGCGCCGCCGTCCTGACCTTCTTGAGCGGTGCCCAGACGAGCGAAGGCCTGCAGAGCGGAGGCGCGCAGGAGACACGTGCTGCGGTCGACCTGTTCGGCGGAGGAGCGTATCCTGGAGGTTACCTGAAGTACACGTACAGCATCACGCGCCAGGGCACGGCACAGGCATCGACAACAACCACGGAGATCACGCCGCTTCCAGACGGCAACTACTCGGTCGTCTCAACGAGCACAGAGACGGTATCACTGGAGATGGTGAGCATTGGATTCTTCGGGGTTCCCCTCCCTCGACTGGGGATCCGGGTACCAGAGACCGCGAGTGGGACCATCGACCTCTCGCCGCTCACGAACATCGCGTCAACGGCGATCGAACCAGGACGGAACTACTTGCTTCCCGACGGCGGGCGATTCCAGGCCGGTGAACTGGGGGCAATCGCCGACATAGAGGTTATACACGGGACGTACACCCATGCCGACTACGAGAACGTGGAGATCGACCTGGCCTTCCCTGTGGATCTGGCGGTTAGAGCGCTTCTGCCGTTCCCGGCTAAGATGGAGTTCCACTACAGCACGACACCCGATGCGACGGGCGACCAGATAATGCGAATGTTCAGCTCGGTGGAGCTCGCCGAGTTCACCTACGAGCCTGGAGAGAGCCGTTGATCGCGTTCCACGATGTTCGCAAGACCTATCTGATGGGGGAAACCCGCGTGGAGGCTCTCCGCGGGGTCACGGCTGAGATCACAGCAAAGTGCATGACAGCAGTCACAGGACCGTCGGGCTCAGGCAAGTCGACGATGCTTCACCTCGCCGGCTGCCTGGACACGCCGACGGGAGGGCTCGTCACGTGCAACGGGGTCAACCTGGGCTCGCTCTCCCCGCGAGGGCGAGCCGACTTCCGGGCCTCCTCCGTAGGGTTTGTGTTCCAGAAGTTCAACTTGGTTTCGAATCTCACCGCACTGCGCAACGTGGAACTGCCACTGCTGTTGCAGGGCGAGTCCACTGCCGGCGCGCACAAGAAGGCGCTCGAGGCCCTTGCCTTGGTGGAACTCAGCAGGCGTAGCACACACAAACCAGCGAAGCTCTCGGGGGGCGAGCAACAGCGCGTGGCCATTGCGCGGGCGCTCGTGAACGACCCTCCAGTCATCCTGGCCGATGAGCCCACTGGAAACCTGGACACGGGCACAGGACAACGCATCCTGATGCTTCTGCAGGAGTTGGTGAAGCTGGGAAAGACGGTGGTCGTGGTGACCCACAACCCCGAGATTGTGGGCGAGGCTGACGGGTCGATCGTCCTGCGCGACGGGAAGGTGGATTCCCTGTCGATGTCACGGGTGGGAGGAGGTCTCTCATGACGCTTCAACTTGTACGACTCGCGTTGGGGAGTATCCGTAGCCGGAGCACCCGCTCCTGGCTGACCGTGCTCGGGGTGCTGATCGGGGTGACGGCAGTGGTGTCGCTGCTCTCGATCGGCACGGGCGTGGAGCAGGCAGTCCTGCAGGAATTCAAGGACATCGGCTACGACATCATCGTCATTACAAGCGGCGGGATGGCGGGAATGCCTGGCGCTACGGGCCGAGCACTCACGCCGGGGGGCGAGGTCGGTGCCGGGGTCACCCGGGGTCAGGGGATGACTGCGCCCAACCTCGCGCCGGGAGGCACGTTCGACCCAACGCAGATCGGCCAAGCGAGCAACGAGGACCCCAGCACGTCTTCATCGGGGACTGCGCTCGCCTCTGCTCAGATCGGCGCGGCTTCCGCCAGCACAGAGCAGCTGGTCCGATCTGTTCCAGGCCTGATCGAGGCTGGGAACCTGGGGACGCGGGTGGTGAGCGTGGACGGACCCGCGGCGAGCGGCTTTCTTCGGCTGACCACGCCGTCGCGGAGCTTTCTCGAGTCTTTCCCATCGGTCCTCGGCGGCTTCCAGATCAGCAGTGGCACGTCGTTCACGACCACTGACAGCAGCGAGGTCGTCGTCGGCAATCGTAGCGCGGAGAGCCTTGGGGTGAGCGTCGGAGACATAATCACGGTGGATGGAGAGCGGCTAACCGTGGTCGGCGTACTTGCTCCGTCGACGACTTCGGGCGCCGAGGCTCAGCAGGCTGCCCGTGGCGTCCAACCCGGCGCGGGAAACGTCGTCACCGGTGCGACCGCTGGAGGAAGTGCCGCGTTTCTGACGCGGGGGATGACCAACACAGACGACTCGCTGTTTGTGCTCGAGGAGAGGGCCGAGGCGCTGTGGCCCACGCGGGATATGGGCACGACCACGATTGCCCGCATGGCGCCAGGGGCCGACGTAGAGCAAGTGTTGGCCGGTATCACGACTGAGCTCACAGCACAGGGAGTCCGAGGGACCCCGACCTCCGTGCAGCAGGTCGCGGCGAGCATCCAAGGCACCTTGGGGATGATCGCCACGGTACTGGCAAGTATCGCAGCCGTGGCCCTGATCGTCGGAGGCGTGGGGATGATGAACACGATGTACACGTCGGTACTCGAGCGGACGCGCGAGATCGGTGTACTCAAGGCGATTGGTGCGCGCGACGGGCAGGTCATGGCCATGTTCCTCGTGGATTCGGGGCTCATGGGACTGATCGGCGGCGTGCTCGGCCTTGCGGCCGGAGGAGCGTTGAGCCTCGTGGGAACGCGCGTGCTTGGGCCGGCGCTCGGTGTAGGATCCTTCCAGCCAGTTTTCGAGGCATCGCTGATCATTGCGGTCATCGCTGCGTCGTTCGTCATCGGTGCTCTGTCGGGAACATGGCCCGCCTGGCGGGCGGCTCGTCTTGACCCGGTCGAGGCGCTGGCAACGGAATAGGATCCCCATCGTCAGCAACATCCAGCATACCCAGGCAGCTCTGCCCGGACAGGCAGTCCATGGCTGACTGCCCAGGGCACGAAGCCACCATCCACAACTCCACCACATGCACCACAGACCGTCGAAGGCAGGATGACCCAAGTTGAGACCCCATTTCACTCAAGCTCAGGGAATCGGGTGCGACCGCAGCGCATCTCCATAGGTTGCATGGGGTCAAGGTCTGGCGCCAGCCCGCTTGCCTCACAGGTAGCCGAGGCGTGCGCCGATGATCATGCCGACGCCCAGGGCGACCATGACAAGACCCGTCACGAAGTGCAGCTTGCCCAGCTTCGCCTGACGCCACCGCTCGGCACGGGCAGTCGTGGTGAGCCCGAAGTGCACCATCAGGGTGATCCCAATCATAGGCAGCACGAAGATGAAGTTGTAGAGGACGAGCAGCATCGCCCCCTGGAACCGCTCCGTCGTCTGCGAGAGGAGCGACAGGATGGCCAGGTACGGCCCCGAGGTGCACGGGGCGAGGAACAGCGAGTCTAGCACACCGACCAGAAAGGCACCTGGGATCGTGACCGCGGACGCTGTCACCGCCTTGACTTTAGGCTTCCACCGTTGGGGGACCTCGATCGAGAACCACTTGCCGTACCACAGGAGGTCCTTCATCTCCCACAGGCCGATGAGGATGGCCAGGGCGGACACCGCATAGATGAACGGCTCGCGGAAGCCGCGCGTGCCCACAGTGACCCCGAGGACCGAGTAGACGACGAAACCAAGCATGTAGTAGGAAAGAAAGATGCCAGCCGTGAAGGCCACACCTGCCCAGATGACCTTGCCGCGCTTGCCGACCACGAGCAGGGTTCCAAGGAGCAAAACGAGCACGGCAAAGTCGCACGGGTTGACCGAATCCAGGGCCGCCGCGCCGATTACGGCCCACAGGGTGAGCTGCTCACGCAGGCCGAACTGCTCCACAGGGGAGGCCGCACGACCTTCGACGGCCCGCAGCACACTCTGCTCTACGCGAGCCGCAGCGTCTGAGCTGTAGTCAAACGGTTGGGGGGCTTCCCGACGAACGTACAGCGTGCCTCCAGCCATGGCCAAGTCCCCGACGAACATGGCGGGCGCCGCGCCGCGCGCGTTGTACAGCCGCAGCAACCCAGCGAGGAGCCTCTCGTTCTCGGGATCGTCAAGCGAAAGCCGGCGAACGCCCAACTCGGGGTGGCGCTCGACAAGCCCCATAACCCAGGCCTCGAGTTCTGCCCCCGCAGGATCATCAGGCCGGACGAACAGCACAAGCTCGGTTGCCGTATCCGGAAGGCGATCGAGAGGTGAGGGAGTGCCCTCTTCCAAGGCGGATTCGAGCGCCCCCCGAAGCGTCCACTCCTCTGCTACCCCGGTGAGGACGACGGGCTCCTCAGCGAGCCCGTAGAAGGTGCCGCCGACCATGGCGATGTCCCCCACGAACACCATGGGCACAGGACCAATACTGGCATTGTAGGCCCCGAGCAGGCGTGCCAGCAGGTCACGCCCGTCGGTTGTGTGGATCTCGTGCCGCTGGACATCGAGTTCAGGGTGGAGATCCTCGAGCTCGACCAAGATCTCGTTGATACGTCCGCAGTGAGGGCAGCCGACTTCGTAGAAGTAGACCACCGTCACCGTGTCCCCGAGCGCGACAGCGCCCAGGAGCGTCAAACCAAGCAGCACAAAGGCCAAGCGGAGCATCATTCCATGCATCGGCTATCGAGCCCTTTCCTGACTCGGTCTAGGTGTCCGGCACACCGGCTCTAGCTGTCATCCTGTTGGAGCCAGAGGAGCTCGTTCCCGGTGCTCGTCTCGAGCGCCGCACGGCCGCCCTGGATGCACGAGGCGTTGAACCCAGCCTGCACGAGCTGCTCTGCAACAAGGCACGCATCCTGGCCGCCCACGTCGTCGAGAACCCACAGGGCGAGTTCGGTCCGCGCCGACAAGCTCAGACGATGGGGCAACTCCTCGGCCCACGGCAGTGCCTCGGACTCGGTCAGGTTGATCGAACCGGGGACGTGAGCCCGGGCGAACTCCTGGGCAGCGGAGAGGTCCACCACGCCGACGTAGGTACTAGCTACCACTTGCGGGGTCTTGGCGAGTACGGAACCGCCCACCGTGTCGCCGGCAAACTGCTGTGGCGTGACACCTTCGGCCCAGACAAAGAACTTGGCGCCGAGCTCGGCCTGCCAGCGGATGAGGCCGCCGTCGACGAAGAACGCACGGCCGAAGTGGCCTTGCGTGCTCATCAGGGTGACGGCCTGCGAGGCCTGCGCGCCGTCTAGGTCGTAGAGGACGTACGTCCTGCCGATAGGAAGCTGAGGAACGCGCGCGCTGAACTCATCGAAGGGAATGTTGGTCGCACCGAACAAGTGCCCCTGGGCGAACTCCCCGGCCGGTCGCAGGTCGATCAGGAAGTAGTGGGCCTCCGCAAACGACACGGGATCGCTGAGGTGCGACGGCAGCGTGGTGACCACAGTCGCACGGATCGTGACCTGGAAGCTCGATCGTCTCGGATCATTGCTGTAGATCGTCAGCACCTGCTCAACGGGCTGTCTATAGCGGGAGTATCCGTGCGTCCGAAAGCTGACCTGTAAGTCCACCGACTGGCCTGCAGGGATCGTATACGGAGCCCGCTGGGTGCGGCCATCGGAGAGGAGAAACAAGTAGCTCGTGCAGCCGCAGTTGTAGGTGACCCTGTTCACTGTGATGTTCGTTGTGCCTCTGTTAGTGAGCGTGAATACACACTGCACGGTAATGCCGTCGCGGACCATCCCAAAGTCGTGCAGCGTCTTGTCCGGAACGAGATCCTGCCCCATCGCGGACCCCGTGACCAACAAAGCCAACACAACAGCGCCGAAAACTACCCACCTGAATGTTGACACCGCGTACCCCTCCCTCATATGTCGAAGCTGATGGATCTACATCCCAACCCCTCAAGCTGTCGCCGACCGCGCCGACGAGGGGATCTCATGCCTGTGACCCATTCTTTGCGACGCCCTCCGCGCCGCAGCCCATGGCAACCACGTCGTGGCAGCGGAGCACCTCTCGGGGATCGAGGATCTTCGAGACCTGGCCGGAGTTGCTCACACCCACCTCGGCCATGCCCTGTACGGCCAAGAGGTCGGCAACACCCGAGCGCCGCGTGCGATAATCCTGAGCCGACCTCCGGCCTTCTCGGACCGGCGCGAGTTCTCCACGCAAACGAGCAGCACGCGCTTCATGCCTCTCCTCCCACAGCTCTCCCACGAGTCTGCCAACCTCGGATGGACTGGCCTCGGCCAGCACAAAGCGATAATATCACGTTATGCGCACTCGTGCATATATCGAACCGAACAGTCCCACGGAAGCTGCAGAGCTGTTCAAGGCCCTGGCCGACCCGACGCGCATCCGGCTGCTGGGTATGCTGGCTGCGCGAGGCGAAACCTGCGTGTGCGAGCTCGTGGCCGCGCTTGACGCGCCCCAGCCCAAGGTCTCCCAGCACCTGCGGGTGCTACGCGCGGCCGGACTTGTACGGTTCCGGCGGGAGGGGATCAGAATCTACTACAGGCTCACGTCTCCGCAAGGCGGACTGGAGCGCTGGGTTCACGAGGGCCTTCGGGAGCACCTGAGCGGCGATCTCGACCTCGATTTAGAAGGCGGCTGCAGTAACAGGTAAGGCGTGGATCAAGGCGAGCCACTTTCTCAGACGGGCTATGCACACTTAATTAGGGGGGCATGTATAGGTGCCAGCAGCGAGCTCACGGTGAGGCTACCGTCACAGTTGCACTCACCGACCCCACTGCAGCACCGCCAGACTGGGCACGTACAGTAACGGAGGCCCGATCCCCGGGCTGCGCGTTCGCCGGCGGGACAACTGTCAGAAGAACGTCGTGGGTCCGGCCAATCCCGTCCGGATCGATGACAACCATTCTCTCGCTGATGTCAGCGTGCCAGTCCGGGGGCAGGCCCTCTACGCTGAGGGTGAACAGGGCG
This sequence comes from uncultured Thermotogaceae bacterium, assembly GCA_964516385.1. Classification (GTDB taxonomy): domain Bacteria; phylum Bipolaricaulota; class Bipolaricaulia; order Bipolaricaulales; family Bipolaricaulaceae; genus T3SED10-47. Next base: position 40,536 of record CAZEYM010000011.1, on the reverse strand, counting down.
GACTCGTTGAAAGTCGAGCGCAACGTGACCACCCACGACACCGCGCAGCCCGGGCCGATGTCTGCCGACACTTGGGTGACTTCCGCAGGCCGCGAAGTTATCTCGAACTCAGAGAAGTGCCGCTCGCTGAACGGAGCGTGGCTCACACCGCGGCCATCCCCACGAAAGAGCGTGATGTGCTGAGGAAGAAGAAACGTCACAGGGACCTCCCTGTTCGCCGGCATCCAGTTGGCGCTCTCCAACTCCACCCAACCCAAGTCAGGGAAGTACACAGCGATCCAGGCGTGCGAGGCACGGCTCTCAGGCCGGTCGGCCACGAAGCCGTTCACAGGCAGTGCAGGGATTCCCGCTGCCCGCAGCAGGGCCATGGTCAGGTTGGCGAAGTTGACGCAGTTGCCCATCAGCCGATCGAGTGTGAATGAGGCATCTACGCGCGGGACCGGGTCACAGAGTTCCGCCGAGCAAGCGTATCGAACATTGGATCGTACCCATGCCAGGATACGGCCAACAGCCTCTATCTGGGCCACTGATCCATCGACCAGTTCAGAGGACAGCTCACGTACCTCGCGCGCAGTCGACTGGATCTCAGGCGTGGGTCCCAGCCATCTGATGGCCTCCAGAGGAAGGGTCCGCAAGTCTACCGGATATTTCGATGAGGTCACGATCGGCCGATAGAACGTCTCCTCCACCGAGTATATCTGTCGCGTTAGCTGCAGCTCGCCAGCAGCCCAGCTCCAATGCATGCTTGCCCAAGTGTTGCCCAGGACATCGGTCTCCTCCCACTGTCTGTCGGGCGACGGAACGCCGAGCAGCTCGCACGAGGCGATCTCCTGACTGTGCCCGAGAGTCCTTCCGGAAGAGGGCAACGGGATCGTAATCGTCACCGGCCCTGGGGCGCCCGGGTTGGCCGTGACCGTGTACGCGTAGCTTGTTTCTTGGCGGAACAGCCCCTCAAGGACGAACAGGTTGGGAGGAGGTTCAGCACACACAGAGCGCACAACAAGAACAGCGCAGAAGCCCACTAGAACCAGCCATCGAGACATGCCCACCCCCTCAGCACACAGCATACACCCACGAGCGCGAGACAGCCAAGCCACCGAGTTGTGCCATACAAGACTAGCATGAAGACCGCCCTACGCGCGTAAGATGAGCGTGGGGGCTAGGGGGCGAGGCACGTGAGGCGCAGTGTAAGAGGCGATGACCATCATGATGGACGATGCACGCGTGATGACGATGGAAGAACTGGCTGCATTCTTGGAGTCCAGCGATGCAGCCACCTTCAAGGGAAGATCGCGGAAGGAGAACTACGCCTGGATCGAGCTGACGCTGCGGCGGTATGGCTACGAGGCACTCCCCAGGGCGGAGAAGGGCCTCCTGCGCAGGTAGCTCCAAAAGCTGACCGGCTACTCCCAAGCTCAGCCGTCTCATCGCCCAGTACCAGCTCACGGAGCATGTGAAGCTACCTGACTACGAGCGCCATCAGTTCCCGACCAAGCTCAGCCGTACCGAACAGGCAATGCTTGCCGAGGTAGATAACGCCCACAGCCGTCTCTGGGGCCCCGCAACTCAGGCGATCCTCCGGCGGGAGTACGAAGTTGTACGGCCAAAAGGAGTTTGCCCAACTCAGCGAGATCTCAGTAGCACACCTGTACCGCCTGCAGAAGGGGACAAGCCCCCTTATTGGAGCCGGGTGCCGGGGAGCGAGGACAGCTCAGTTAGCCTGTCCACCGACAGGCGACGTTCGATCCACGCTGCACTCGCTGCCACCAGTGACACGAGCAAAAGGTAGATGAAGCCTACCACTAGAAAGACTTCGAAGAAGCGAAACGTGCGGTAAGCGATCATCCTGCCGACGCCGGTGAGCTCCACCAAGGTAACCAGGTATGCAAGAGAAGAGTACTTGACCAAGTAGATGACCTCGTTGGTGCACCCTGGTAGGGCGCGCCTGAGCGCTTGGGGGAAGACGACGAACACCAGGGCACCCGTCCGGGTGAGGCCCAAGGCCCTGGCCGCCTCGTATTGGGCGGTCGGTATAGAGAGGAGAGCGCTTCTCAGGTACTCGGCGTGGTAGGCGCTGCTGCACAGGGTGAACCCAAGTATCGCGGCTGCCAGTGGCGACAAAACTGGACCCAGGCGAGGTAGGCCATAGTAGAGCAGGAACAACTGGACGACTAAGGGCGTCCCCCGCAACGCGCTTCGATAGAGGTGCGAGAAGACACGCAGGGGGAAGGGACTGTAGGTGCCTGCTAAAGCTACAACACATCCCAGTAGGAGGCCCAGCGGGGCGGAAGCGACGACCAGGAGCAGCGTTATTCGCAGCCCTTCCCCAAGTTCGTGTAGGACATGAGCGTTGACGAAGATCATCTAGTCGTCCTTCGTATTCCAAGGCCTGGGATGCTCGTCCGACGTTCCAGGGCGCGCAGGATGGCCACCCCCCCCGAGGTCATGGCCCAGTAGAATGCGGCGACGGCCAGGTATGCGGTCAGTGGGTCCCGTGCTTGTATGGCCAGGAACTTGCCGGTGCTCATCAATTCCACCACCCCCACAAGGAAGGCAAGTGCTGAGTCCTTCAGGACAACGGCGTACTCGTTGGCCACGGCGGGAATGGAGAAACGTAGGGCCTGTGGCAAGAGAATCCATACCAAGGTCTGCGCCTGGGACATCCCCAGGGCATAGGCTGCCTCCTGCTGCCCTCGCTCTACCATGGCCAGAGCGCCTCGGAAGATCTGTCCCTGGTAGGCAGCACTGCGAATGCCTAGCCCAAGGACAACGGCTGCGAACGGGGAGATGCGGACCCCGGGGAGCTGTCCTAGACCGAAATAGAAGATGAACAAGAGCACGATCACCGGGAACCCCCGAAACACGCGGTCGAAGATACACAAGCCCACCCGGAGGGGCCGGGAACCGAACCGGTGTCCGATGCCTACAGGTATGCCGAGCGCCAGGCCTCCTCCTACACAGGCCAGAACGACGTTCAGGGTTGCTGCCGCCCCTCTGATCAGCGCCGGAATGGCCTCAGCGAGATCGTTCCAACTCATCATGGGCCTGCCGGGGGGAGGAAGCGCCTCCCCCCGGAGGTTTGCTGGCGTGGGTCAACCGCCCACCAGCCACTTGTCCACGAGCTCGTCCCACATTGGCGAAGCCTGGATTAACTCCAGGCCTTCATTCAGTAGCTCCACAAGCTCCCGGTCGTCCTTACGTACGGCGTAACCGTAGATCTCGCCGGTGGCGATGGTCCCAACAATGCTGAGAGGCCGATTATTGATTGAGGAGACGGCCGTCGGCTCGTCCATCACCGCGGCATCGATACGTCCGATGACCAGGTCCTCCAATGCCAGCAGGAAGTTGTCGTAGAGCACGAGGCTCACACCTATGCCTGCCTGCAGAACTTCTTCTTCCAGCCACTCTTGCGATGTGGTCCCCCTTTGGGCTCCCACACGTCTGCCGGCCTGAAGAGCAGTCGCGATGCTCAATTCGGGTCTCACGCCACCCTCCGGCAACGTTTCCTCCCGCACCACTACAGCCAGATCGACCCGCCAGTAAGGCACAGTAAAGTCCACCCGCTCTTTTCGCGCCTCGGTGATGGTCATCCCGGAGGCAATAAAGTCTATGTCCCCGATCAGCAACGTGGGAATGATCGCGTCCCAATCAACGGCTACGATCTCCACCTCGAATCCCATCTCATCAGCGATCCAGCGGACGACATCAACGTCGAATCCTGCCGGCTGCCCGTCCTTGTCGATGAACGAAAACGGAGGGAACGCTGCATCGATCCCATCTACATACTTGGGCGCAGCCGCAGCGCTCAGAGACACGGTAATGCCTATCATCCCCAACCAAAAGATCACGCTCCATCGCTTCATGTTCACTCCTTTGAATGCAGTGCTCAGCCAAGCTATTCGTGCTGCGAAGCAGCACCCTTTCACTCAAAGACCGCGAAGGTCAAAAAGGATGCATGGCCCTCCCAAAGCACCCACCCGGTGGCGGTGCGATAGCTTGCACCTTGAACCGACGGTGCGCTGGAGGGCTATGTATGGAGATGAATCGTGTGTGCGGGATGATGCGCGTGGACGGTGGTGAAGCTCCATAGAACGAGCCTTTTCGCTTCTTGGCGGGTCATCATGATGACCACCTCCACGGGTAAGATTATTTGCACTTTAGACCAGCAAGGCCGCCAATGCAACCCACGGTCACCTGCCACGTCCGGCAATGTGGTGCATCGCCATCGCTACCTCTTCGGCCACACTGATCAGGCAGCAATCCTTCCTACCAATACCGGCTCCACTTCTTGGGGTTCATCTGTTGTCTGGTTCATCGCCTGGGCCTGACAGAGGACTTCCTGGCTCATGCACCGGCGTGAGATATTCGCTCGTCGTTCTGTTCCAGGAACGCTGCCCCCACGCTGCTCATCGTCCCTCCGCACCGGCCCCTGCCAACGCTTGGAGACGGCGGCGACGAGCGTCAGCGGAACATGACTATGTCTATGCCAGCCAGCATACAACGCGGCCGGTCCGGCCGGCCACTCGTCGTTTCTGCATCTGGGCCGCAGGGCTCACTGACGTGAGCACTGCGGTGGCGTCTGCCTAACAGACGATCGCCTTGCCCGCAGCAACCTCGCACGGAACGACGCAGGCGCCGACCCGTCTCCCTGCCCTCCAGGGTGCCCCCGTGGGGACAGCGAATCAGCTAGGGGTAACGTTCTTTGCCTGTGGGCCCTTCGGTCCTTGTTCGATCTCGAACTCCACGGCTTGCCCCTCGCGGAGGCTCTTGAAGCCGGAAGCATTTATCTCTGAGAAGTGCACGAACACGTCCGGCCCGCCTTCCTGTTCGATGAAACCGAATCCCTTTGCGTCGTTGAACCACTTTACTTTCCCGGTAGCCACTGGTCTCCCTCCCTGCAACTCAATCTGCGGCCGTCTACATGGTTGCACCGCTTCGTTGAGGGTCCCCCAACGGCTAGGCAATCATAAGTCGTACGGTCCACAACCCCCACTATAGAACGCGGAGGCCGTATGTCAAGGCGGCCGCGGCCCCACGCGGGCGCCCGACGGTTCCTTTGCGCCTGTTTTGCACATGGTGGTTGCCATTGTGCTAGAGGAACGTGTACTCTTCCTCTGCGCGGGGGGATTGAGAGCCCCGCAAGTGTCACTTCTGTGAGTTCTCTTTGGGAGGTATGTGATGGCTAAGACTCACGATATAAGGAAGACGTCGAAGACGGCGCCGCAGAGGACGTTGAAAGAGAAGCGCGCGGAGAAGAAAGCAAAGCAGGCCAGTAGAGCCTGAAGTGCGCTCGGCGCGCAGTAGTTCCAATTCTCTCGCAGGATTAGGCGTAGGGGCGCTGGCGGGCGCTGTTACCCTGCTTGCGGCCTCGCTGCTCGGGGGGGCGAGTACATGAGCCAGGGATGGTACGAGCAGATCGCCGAACAACTAGGGTTCTCCCCCCGGCAGGTCCGGGCCACCGCGGAGCTGCTCGCTGATGGGGCAACGATACCGTTCATCTCTCGGTACCGAAAGGAGCGGACGGGATCGCTCGATGAGGTAGCCATCGCGAAGATCCGTGATCGACTTCGGCTGCTACGTCAGCTTGACGAGCGCCGACAGGCGATCTTTTCTTCGCTGCAGGAACGCGATCTGCTCACCGAGGAACTGCATAGTGCGCTCAGTTGCGCCAAGACCCTCTCCCAACTGGAGGACATCTACCTTCCCTACCGCCCCAAGCGCCGCACACGGGCCACAATGGCCCGCGAGAAGGGACTTGAACCGTTGGCCGAACGTCTGTTCGAGCAAGCTCCCACGCTCGATCCTGACGTAGCTGCTAGGGCGTTTGTCGATCCAGCAAAGGGGGTCGACGATGTTAGTGCCGCGCTTGACGGTGCCCGCGACATCATCGCCGAGGTCATCAACGAGTCGGCAGAAGCGAGAGCCGAAGTCCGCCGGACATTTGGGGAGCGAGCCATGATCCGCTCCTCGGTTGTCGAGGGAAAGGAAGAGGAGGGCGCCGCGTACCGTGACTACTTCGATTGGCATGAGCCGTTGTCCAAGGCGCCAGCGCATCGGGTTCACGCCATGGTCCGCGCAGAACGCGAAGGCATCGTCCGTTTGTCCGTGCGCCCGGAGGACATGGGACCGTTGAAGTTGCTGACTCGCCGTTTCGTGCGCGGCACGAGCAGGGCTGCCGAACACGTCAGACTGGCTGTCGAAGACGCCTACAAGCGCCTGCTAGCCCCGTCCCTGGAGAACGAAGTCCGGTCCCGCGCGATCGAGCGAGCCGATCGGGAGGCAGCACACGTTTTCGCTGACAACCTCAAACAGCTTCTGCTTGCCCCGCCCCTGGGGCAAAAGCGTGTTCTCGCCATCGACCCGGGGTATCGAACTGGCTGCAAAGTGGTCTGCCTCGATGCCCAGGGACGCCTGATCGCGCACACCGTGGTCCATGTGGTCGGATCGGACGCTGCGGTAGCCCGTGCAAGGCAGACGATCGCTGATCTGGTGCAAGCGCACGCGATTGAAGCGATCGCCATCGGCAACGGGACTGCCAGTCGGGAGACCGAGGCGCTGGTTAGCTCTCTTGATGATGTTGCAGGGATCCCCCGGGTCATGGTCAGCGAGTCGGGTGCGTCTGTGTACAGTGCCTCGGACATTGCCCGCAAGGAGCTTCCGGACCACGACGTCACGGTTCGCGGCGCGGTTTCCATCGGCCGGCGGCTGATGGACCCGCTGTCGGAGTTGGTGAAGATCGATCCGAAGTCCATTGGGGTAGGCCAGTATCAACACGATATTGACGGTGGTCTTCTCCAACAGACCTTGGATGACGTCATCGAACACTGCGTCAACGCCGTCGGAGTGGAGGTAAATACCGCGAGCGTCGCTTTGCTGTCTTATGTTTCCGGTCTTGGCCCCAAGGTGGCCGAGAACATCGTGGCCCATCGAGAGGAGCACGGTCCGTTTCGGGCACGCTCCGAACTGAAGAGGGTGTCCCGTCTTGGTCCCAAGGCGTACGAACAAGCCGCGGGGTTCCTGCGCATTCGGGACGGCAAGGACCCGCTCGATGGCAGTGCCGTTCATCCGGAGAGCTACCCCATTGTCCGCAAAATGGCGGCAGACTTGCAGTGCACGGTGCAGGATCTCATCAGCTCCGCCGAGCTTCGCTCACAAATCGAGCTCGAGGGCTATGTGACTGAGAGTGTGGGACTCCCCACGCTGACCGATATCGTTGAGGAATTGGCCAAACCCGGACGCGATCCTCGCGCGTCCTTCGAGGCGTTCTCCTTCGCTGAAGGGGTCAAGGAGATCGCCGATCTCTCACCAGGAATGAAACTCCCCGGCCTCATCACCAACGTTGTCAACTTCGGGGCATTTGTCGATATCGGGGTTCATCAGGACGGTTTGGTCCACATCAGCCAGCTGGCGGATCGCTACGTCCAGCATCCCTCTTCGGTCGTCAAAGTGGGCCAGCGGGTGTCGGTAACCGTGTTGGACGTCGACGCCGCCCGGCAGCGCATCAGCCTGAGCATGAAGAAGGCCAATGACTGACCCGTAGCGCCTCCGCAGTACACCGCGCTCGTTCAGTGGGCCCCAGTGCGATATGGTGAACGGGGGAGATGCAAGGATGAGGCAAGGCGGCTCCCACCACGGGAGCCGCCCACTGTGTCTTCTCACACGTCTCAGGGCTGGCTTCCGAACCACACATTCATGGTATGCTGAGCTCCGCTCTGGATGGTCACGCTCCGTTGTGCATCAGGGAAGCCCGACAGTCTGACCACAACTGTGTGCGTGCCCGCAGCCAGCTGCACTGTGAGCGGCGTGGTGCCTCTGTATGCTCCATCAATATGCACCTGCGCGCCCGACGGCGACGAGTTGATTTGAAGCGTACCTTGTCCGCTAGGCGGCGGAGCGAGAACGGATCCGACGGAGATCCGCCCCACATAGTTGCCGCTCTCTGCAGTGAACCAGAGCCTCCCCTGGGTGTCCAGCGCGAGGAACGCAGGGCGGGCGTTCGCTCCAAGAGGATAGGTCACAATCTGGTCGGTGGACGGGTTCAGCTGGCCGATCGCGTTGGCCAGGCGATCTGTGAACCAGATGCTGCCGTCGCTTGCACGCACGAGATCGAACGGCTGTACACCCCCTGGTATCGACCACAAACGCACATCGGAGTTCGTGGGATCGACCACACCGATCGCCGGCCGACCCGTATCAGTGAACCATACCCAGCCATTGGGCCCCACGGTCACGGCAAATGCCTGAGTACCTGAGGGAAGCCCGTAGTAACTCGCAACATTCGAAACTGGGTCTAAGACGGTGAGAAGGGTCCCTCCATCGGTGAACCAGATGCGCCCATCCGGCGCCACAGCAACACGCTTGACCTGGCCGGGAGCTTCCCACTCGGTGAACGGAGACGTGGCCGTGCTCATTAGCAGGGCAACTGGAGGCGGCAGCATGGGGTTGCCGGGGTGGAACTCCGGTCCAACGGCGCTCGAACCTCCGACCAACTGCGAGGTCATCGGCGGAACCGTGGACGGAGGAGTCGTGATGTAGATCATAGGGATGAAGATCTGAGATGGCGAGAACCTCGCCACCTTCGCCGCGTTGCGCTCCGGGAACCACAGGTTCACCTGTCCCGGGCCCGTCGGTGCCGAGACCAGCGTTCCCAAATAGGCAGCGGGCGTCGGCAGCTCTGCTCGGCTGGTGCCGCCGGTGAATGCCATGGTTTCGACGGCGTTCGCCGCCGGAAGCGTGTAGAAGAGAGACCCACTTGGGCTGACGTGCAGCCCGTACGGACCATGACTGACCGTCCTCTCACGGATCTGATTGGCCGCGGGATCCAGTTGGCCGATCTTGTTCGCGTTGAACGCAGCAAAGTAGACCTTCCCATCGCTGGCGATGTCTATGCCCTGAGGGGACGCGTTTGCGCTGGGGATCGCCCATCGGGTCAGCTCAACCACACCCACTCCGGGCGGCGCTGCTCCGCCCAGGTTCACCTGGATGGTGCCACACTCGAACGTGGCCTGGCCTGGCACTTGCACAGAAGCCTGGAAGGTCTGCCCATCACGCATCCCATTGATCTGCGCGGAAGTCGGAGCTTGGGATAGCTCGTAGTTGAAGGTCCTAGACTGCCCCATCGGGACAGTCACCGATGAAATCTGGAAATGGAGCGGGAGAATTCCCCGCATGAAAATCACCTGCGTGATGCGTAGGTCCGCGCACTGTGTGTTCGACACCACGACATCGACCTGCGTGCTCGCCAGACTCGCCAACGGCGCAACAGCCAGGGCCGCCAGAACGAGCCACAAAACCCGACCTACCCGCGTCCATCGTGTGTACCTCATGGGGTACACCTCCTTGATTACAGAGCCGTGCTCTTCCAAAGACACTGCCAAAATGCAGCAACGCCCTTCCTCTCGCACTCCCTGCTTCGGCTCCATCCCTCGCCAGGTTCCCCAGGATCTGCCTGAGAAGGCGAGAAACCCGAACCCTTATCCTTATACACCCTGTCCGGTGAATGCGACAACTTCCCAAGCAAGATACACATCAGGGGGGCTTGACACCTCACCTCAGGCCGAGGGGGTTCAGGAAGCCTGTGACCGAGAATGAAGGCAGAAAAAGATGCGCACCCCCCGCCGATAGTAATGGGGAGTGGTCAGTTTCCGGTCCCCGCCAAGCGCAACAAGGTGGAGGGGCCTAGACCGACAGGAACCCCAGGGGCCAGGTTCGGTGTCCAAGGCTAGGAAGCCTAACCGAATCTGGTTCGCCTCCGCTCGTGAAGGGCGTTCAGGCGTCAGTACTCGATCCACAGCGCAGAGTTGTCCACGTACTTCCCGTACGGTGCAAGGATCCGCACAGCCACCACGTCCTCGATCAAGCCGTACCAGGAGACAACCTTCCCTGTGTTTCCTGCAGCGCAGGGTACGGCGAACTCCAGTATCGTTTCCCAACCGGCGTCTTCGGCCGCTGCGATCAATCGCTCATCGTCCTCGATAGAACAGGCGAGGAGTTCGCTGGTTCCGCGGACGACTTGGAGCTTGAATCCCTCGACCATGATGCCGAGCTCCGATATTCCGCCGGTCACTTTGGCCGAGACAGCAGCGATATCCACTGGCTCTCCGGTATGCAGGAACACAGGATAGACGTGGGACGGGTACCAGCCCCAGCATTTGTCGTTAGGAGGCGCATTAACTGACCGCTCGCCCACAAGCACGGCGTCTTCGCGGCAGTTCATGTCCAACACCCGAGGAAGAGGTGCGCCGACAACGCCCACACCGATCAGGCACACGGCCGCAAGATACACAACCAGTGCCCATCCACTGCATCCCAGGCTGCTCTGCTCCTTTCCCATATTGCTACCCATAAGATAGTCATTCTAGGGCTCCACCCCAGAGGCCGTCAAGAGGAGCGAAAGGCTCAAACGCGCCCACAGCGCCTTCCCAATGGGTATGGGCGGGTCTACACTGGCTAGAGAATACGCCAGGACCACGGGTGCCAATGACCTGCAAAAGGGTGCTACGTGCGATTACAGCAGAGGAAGGCCCAGGCACTGCTCACTGCTGGGCTGCGGGAAGCTCCGGTCGTCGTCTGGGCCAGCCGAACAACGGGCTGAGGCGAGCGCACGGGAGCAGGCTTCCAGACAATCCAGCGTGTCCGTCACCGTTGGACCAGGATCCGTTTCAGACACCTGCTCTCTCCCAGGTCATGCCCACGCCCGGTGCTCCATCGTCCTTCGGCAGGAGCTTCTGGGGGCGCAGGGAAATAGGCTGTTCCTCAGGTGCCAGCGTTCGGAAGGCGCCGCCGGTAACCACTACTTCACCCTCAGCTACAGCACAGTGTGCCGAGCGCAGAGGTACGAGGTCGTCCTCACGTTGCCATACAGCTATCGCGTGTGAAGCACGGCATCCAGGTCGGATTCCCACTCGTTGAAGTAGGTGCGGTCACACATTTCGGCCACAGCGGCGAGCGGGACGAGGACGTTGAGGTTGGCTCCGCGCAGAGTGGGATACCCCCACCAGCGAATCGCAGCCCACGTAGCGGGCTCTCGGTTGGCCGGGTTGTCGGGTATCGCGGAACCAGGTCTCTCGTTCCCCGTAGACTGGGCATGGATCGCCCCATCGTCAAGCAGTGCCTCTACGTAAGCGCGATCAGGGTTCAGACGGCACCAGAGCTGGGCCGCCTTGTGGAATCCATCGTACGCCTGGTGGATGTGCGGCTTGTCCAATGCCGTTTGCACGTGATCATCCGCAGCGAATACCAGCATGACCCTGAGGTCAGGAAGTCGGTTCCGGAGCGCGGGGTAGCTGTTGACCGTGGTCCGGAACGGCCAGTGTTCGCCGGCTTCCTCCGGTGTGGCCAGCGTTTCGGGCCACGTCTCCCTTGTCAAAGCCCCGTTGTCGAGCAGCGCCTGCAGCAGACCCGTGGACCAGTAGTCCTTCCCCCACAGCCGAGGATGCTTGGACGAACAGATGTAGTCAGGCGTGTCTGGCGACGTGCTGCGAAACGCGGGCCGTCCCTCGGGAACCTCCTCGCTCTGGAGCCAGTACACGGTCGAGTAATCAATGGAGATCGACGTGGGCGTATACCCCGCGGGATCGTAGAACGGGTTGTGCACCGGACGACCCGTCTCATCGTCCCAGTGTCCGGGCTCGAGCGGGTACATGGCATCGACCGTGGGGTTCTCTCGCCCCACGAAGAAGCGCACACCCGTCAGCTCATCACCGTACAGGGCAAGCACATTCGTCGCCGCGATCCCCGAATGCGAGAACGCATAGACACCAGCGACGCGGTACAACACCGGGACATCCACGATCTCGTCGAGCTTTTGCCCCTGCACGTTGGTGATCTCTCCGGTGGCAAAGCGGACGACGTCACGCAGTGCGCGGAGGCAGCTGGGACCGCCGTAATCGTAGATCCCTTCGCTCCGCGCGCCGGTTCGCGGATCGTCCTCTCCCGGCCAAAGGTAGGTTACATAGATCGCTCCAAGGGCGTCGGGGTCGAGTTGGTAGCTGAACCCAGTGGCTGCGGTGAAGAAACCCGACACGTTGACGATGACCGGGGCACCCTCTTCATACCGCGGGGTCTGAGGCGTGCGGATGTGCACAGCGATCTGGCCGACCTCCATGCAATCAATGTACGTGATCCAGCCGCCGACGCGGGGGTCGTTGTCGCGCATCGTGCCAAGCTGCGACTCCCTGTGCGCAGCAGGCGGGGGCACAACCGCTTGCGCGCGGTCAGCCATCTCATAGATGGCTGCCAACTGGTAGTCACCCTTGGGAATAGCAGGCGGCATCGCATAGCCCATCGGATCGCTCCAGTCGGAGGGTGGTGTGTTCGCAGGCAGGTCTGGAAGCGGTAGCCTCTCCAGCGTGGCATCCACCTCGCAGAGGTACACAGGGGACGGGTTGATCTTGACCCACGCGCCGCAATCACGCCAACCATCGAACGCTTGCCGGATGTGCGGCTTATCCAGGGCTGCCTGTACGTGGTCTCGGGCTCCGCAGAGCACCATCGCCTCCAGTCCCGGATTGGCCGCAACCGCAGCTTCGTACAAAGGCACAGACTCACGCAGATCCCAGTATGCCTCGGCCTCGTCGAGTGAGATGAGACCGTCAGGCCAACGATCTCCAAACAGGTTTCGCGCAACGATCTCATGCATTACCGGCCGGGAGTAGGTGACGCGGTCATCGTCGACCGGGCACGTATCCAACGGGAAGTCCTCGTTTCGTTCGAGCTGCCCGTTGAGGTTCACATCCGGAACCTCTGCTCCAAGACGCGCGTGCAAGACAGTCGTGTAGGCTCCGTCTCCGTTGCCATCGTGAACCAGTGGGAAGAATTCCTGGATCGGGTCGAACGCAAGATCACTGTAGTCCACGGGGAGGATCCACGGATCGTAGCTGAGGCGGCGCGGATTGCCGTAGTCCGCTTGCATCCCGCCCGGCAGAAGCCGGATTCGCCCGAAGTCTCGCGTCGCGATCTGGCTGGAGACCGGCGTCTCCCACTGGATGATGTACCGGAGATGCGGGGCAACGTCCTTGCCGTGGAGCGCAGCGGTGGCAACCGGCAAGTTACCACCGTTTGACAGTCCGATGATGCCGATGTTGTCGTGTAGGACGGGGACCGGAGCGATCTGGTCGATCGTGCGCCCCCTGCTGTCCCGCAAGGCTCCAGCAGCGTACAGGACAACGTCACGCAGTGCCGCAGCGCACAGCTCACCTCGGTAGTCATAGATCCCATCCGACGACAAGCCGCTATACGGATCGGCTCCGCCAGGAAAGAGAAAGGTGATACAGATGATCCCATTGGCCTGCGCAGGCAGTCCGTGATGGATTCCTCCTGGGTCAAATCCCCCAGGCACCATGATGATCACCGGTGCCCCTTCTGCGTAGCGGGTGTGGCCACTGCGAGGCACATGCACCCGAACGGCCAGCGTCCCCTGCATCGACCCCGTCGAGGAGGACGGTAGCGCAACATCGATCGACTCAAATGGCTCCGCCCTTGGCGCTGGCTGTGCCGTGGCCGGCGAGAACGTCGCCAAGCGAACACCGATCACAACGGCCAACACAAGCAACACACCGCATGTAGATGAGCGTCGGTCCAGCAGCTTTCTCCTAAGCATAGTGCCTCCTTGTCCGTTCAGTCAGCCCTCGACAATCGCTCACTCTTGTGGTCGACAGCTCTTGAACGCTCATTCCCATCTACACAGTGCTCAGTGATGAGGTTCCCAGCCAGGTCGAGGCCTTGGTTGCCTCGAAGCACCTTGCGCACGCTCCTCTGGGGCGTCGGGTTCTCCGCCAGCGGACACCTCATCGGGGTGACCGGGACCGGATCGACCTGAGGCATTGGATCGGGAACGGATTAGGCAGGGGACTTCTCCGAAGTCTCCCAATACGCTCGGGCATGAGCTCAACGGACTGAAGCGTCCCGGGACTGCTAGAAACTACTTCTGCTGCGACGATCGGGCAAACCCGATCGTGTTCAGCGGACGTGCCCCCGCCCCGTTCCGTTGGTTCAGCGCGTTTCCAGTGGTATTCCGTCAGGAGACGGTCTACGTGTACACGGTCACGATCACACCTGCCGCGACCGGTCCGGTGACTGTGACCATTTCGATCCCCTCGTCGACAACCTCAGCCGGACACAGCCAGGAGATCCTCGCCTACGAACTCACCGGAGATCCTCGCCCAGACCCCCAACGGGAAGAGACGGACGCCATGGGCAACCGCTGGGCTGTCGTGCGTTGGTCACGCGCCGCCGGCCAGATCACCCTGGCGCGCCACGTGCGGTGCGCCCTGGCAACCCAGTACGGTCCGATCTTCACATCATCCACCTTCCCGCTGGCAAGGAGCTCCCTTCCGCTCGAGGCATGGCCTGGGCTGCGCGCCACAGCAGAAGTCCAGTCCACAGCGTCACAGATGCGTGCGCTGGCTACCGAGCTGGTCCGAGGGGCGGTGACCGAGATCGAGGCCGTGGCGCGCATTCTGGGCTGGGTACAGTCGAACGTGCGCTACGTCTGCTCGCGGGAGTTGTGTGACCTTGTTCCGCGGGTAGACGCATTGTCCACCCTTGATCGGCTCATGGGCAACTGCGTCAATTTCGCCAACCTCTGCCTGGCGCTGCTGCGGGCCGCAGGGATCCCGGCCCTCCCCGTCAACGGGTTCGTGGCGGACCGAGGGGGATCCCATGCATCGCACGCTTGGATCAGTGTCTTCTTTCCAGATCTCGGCTGGGTGGAGTTCGAGAGTTCTAACTGGATGCCCGCCTACCGCGAAGTCCCCGTGACGTTCCTCTTGCCGCAGCACATCACCCTGTACCGGGGAGATGGTCGGTGGGACAACCCGTGATCTCGATCGATCCCGACGGAATCACACGAACCCGCGATTTCCTCTTCACGATCGCGGCCCCCTGAGTGTCTCCCACCGAACGACGCCGCACCGGGCCGTGAGCACCGCAGCGAGACTATGGAGTGGCCACGAACCGTGGGCCCCAAGCTGCTGAAGTGAGGGCATCCGTGCATCGCCGGCCGCCGCCACATGACTCTGCGGTCTTCCACGTTGATTGAAGCACGCTGAGATTCAGGCCATGCTCCAAGAGACGAGGTCACGTCCCGTCAAGTGGTGTCGATGGGTTGATCCAAGAGGGGGCGAAAGCCGGTCAGCTGCCGGGGCAGGACCCGCGGAGTCGGTAGCCCCCCGAGGCGCGGGCGTGGTATGGTGGGCGTGGAGGTGGACGATGAACGGATCCCGATGGTGTTGTGTAGGTGTTGCCGCCCTTGTGTTCGTGGCCGGGCTTGCGGCGCTGGCCGAGCCTTGCACGATCACAGTGCAGCCGGGCGAGTCGATCCAAGCGGGTCGATGCGGCTCGTCCTGGTGATGTGATCTGTCTGGCGGAAGGTGAATGGGAAGAGAACCTGGCCATCGAGAAGGGCCTCACCCTCAGGGCGGCACAAATAGAGCCCGAGCCACAGGCGGTGATCAGATCCGCCCGAGAGGGCTGGCCGGTGATCCTCATCCGCAGCCGGGAGCCCATCGAGGTGACCATCCAAGGGCTCGTGATCACGGGGGCTTTCGGAGCTACCTTTACCGGAGTGGACATCTATGCTGATGGCATCTCCGTCCACGGCAAGGCAACGGCAGTGATCGACAACAACACGATCAGCGGCAACGGGCGTTTTGGCATCTTGATGCTAGCCTCCACCCAGGCCACGATCGCGAGCAACACCATCAGCGACAACGAGCGTGATGGCATCAGGATGTGGGGCTCCTTCCATGCCACGATCACCGGAAACTTGATCCGAGACAACGAACGCTACGGCGTTGCCCTCTGGGAGCCTCCGTGCTTCAACACAGACGATGTGTTCACCGGCTACATCACCGGACGCCGCAACCTAATCCCTTGGCCGGATCTCCCGGGAGGGAATCGGCTCGAGGCGGTCTGTCCTGTTGATCTCGACTTCCTCCTGACCACAGAAGGCGGCGAACTCGACCGGCGGGAGAAGGAGTAGCGCCAGCGACTCCTCTGAGATCGCCGTAAACGGCTTCCATGCCCCTCGGCCTCTCTGTCTGGATGGGGAACGCCCTCAGTGGGAGTCCCATCCTCATCAGGCGACACGGATCACGCTTCGGTACCGAGTCCGGTTGCCGAGCATGACCCCGTTGGGATGGTCCTCCAGCGCACCCGGACGCTCCTAGATCAGGGATCGTCTCCATCCAACGGAGAGAGGTGCGGCTCGTAGATCCTCAGGAGCCCCCTAGGTCCTGCCATCGGCCACAGTCCGATCCGGAGACCGTCCACGTGTCCCCACACCGCGAGGCCCATCCTGCCGCTCGCCACAAGTCCTCGTTTCGGTGTAGGCTGTCGACAGCTCGCGGTGCTGGAGGTATCGAGGGATGAAGATGCGGATAGTGATCGTAATCTGTGCGGTTGTTTCAATGGCGTGCCTCTTGGTGACGGCAACGCCGCAACTTGAGTTCGTGTCCCAATGGGGCGGCACGGCGCGTGCCGTGGCAGTGGTCGGCGACACGGTCTACCTGGGTGAGGGGCCGCGGGTGGTCGTGATCGACACGACGGATCCGGAGCATCCCGTCGAAATTGGACGTTCGGCTCCGCTACCGAACACGGTTGAGTCCATCGCGGTGAGCAACGGGTTCGCCTACGTTGCAGCGTATCTGTATGGACTGATCGTCCTGTCTGTCGAGGATCCCGCCAATCCGATCGTGGTCGGATCGCTCCGTCCGCAAGATTGTGCGCAGGCGGTGGCCGTGGTCGGCGATGTGGCCTACGTGGTCGATCGCTACGCCGGGCTCGCGGTGGTGTCGATTGTGGATCCCACGACCCCGGTTCGGATCGGCGGCATCGACACCGAGGGGAACGCTCAGGCTGTCGCCGTGGAGGGCGAGCTTGTCTACGTAGCCGACGGGGCTAGCGGGCTTCATGTCTTCTCGGTGGCTGATCCCACCACACCTGTGGCCGTGGGCACCCTGGATGCGATGAGCAGCGTCACCGCGGTGGCGATAGACGGGACGCACGCCTACATCGTGGACGGATCGTGGCTGCGGGTCATCTCGACTCTCGACGTGGAACGCCTTGAGGCGGTGGGCGCTATCGAGATGGACAACGTGAGGAGCCTCACGGTGTGCGGTGAGCTGGTGTACGCGGCCAGGGGCTGGCGCGGCATCAGTGTGGTGTCGATCGCCGACCGGGCGGCACCGGTGGAGCTGACAGCAGTCCCTCCGCAAGGAGCAGAGGCAATCGTTCATGTGGAGGATCGATTATACTTGGCCAGGGGCTCATTCGGTCTGGCTGTGCTCTCCCTGGAAGATGCTGAGCAGCCGGTGGTCCTTGGGAATTTCGACACAGCCATTTTGGCTTCGGGGCTCTGCGTCGCGGAGGACATGGTCTACGTTGCCAGCTACCGTGAGGGACTTCATCTGGTCTCAGTACAGGATCCTGAGCAGCCAACGGAAGTTGGCTTCATCTCCCTGCCGTCGGTTGCGTGTGTGGACGTGGCGGGCCGACACGCCTACGTGGGGTCGCAGCAGTTCCTGGTCGTGCTCGACGTTGCCGATCCGTCCGCACCGGTCGAGCTAGGGCGACTGGAGCTTCCCGGTTCCCCGGTTAGCGTGACCGCTGTCGAGGCCCTTGTCGTGCTCATCTCGCGGAGCCATGGCCTCTTCGCTGTGTCGGCGGAGGATCCGACGAGCCCGGCTGTCGTGGGAACGCTGGCCATCGATGGGCACGGGCAGGACCTTCTTTTCCACGACGATCTTGTCTTTGTTGCCGCCGGGGGTCTGCACATCGTGTCGCTGGAGGATCCGTCCCACCCAGAGACGCTCGCGGGTCTGTCGGCGGGGCCGGTGACGCGGTCGGTCGCGCGGATCGGAGATGCGGTGTTCATGGGCGATAGATCGCGGCTGCGCATCATCTCCGTGGAGGATCCCTCTTCGCCTCACGAGCTGGGGAGCGTCCAGCTCGGGTTGATCCCGTATTTGGCGTCTGTGGGCGAGTACCTGGTGGCCGGCGTGGGCTGGAAGGGCGTTGAGCTGCTGAGCGTTTCCGATCCCACGGACGTCCGGAGGATCGCTCTAGTTGACACAGCACGGGGTCCGGTCGGTGTGGCGGTTTTTGAACATCTCGTGTTCGTCGCCGACAGAGATGGTGGTTTGTATGTGATGCGGGTGGAGGAACCGGAAACGCCATGACTAAGGGCAGCTCGTAGTTCGTAGTTCGGCTGGGTCGCAGTTCAGAGGAGGCCACACTGGCTCTGTCAGGGGCAATTGGGAGGCTTCAGGGCATGGCGGCCGAGGCAAAGGGGAAATGTCGGCTCATGCTAGCAGGGAGCGGGTGAGAGCGTGACGCTTCGTGTTCTCCTAACCGTGCTCTTCGCGATCCTCGCAGCCCAGTCCGCGAGTGTTGCCGGACTGCCTGTGCTGTTCGCCCTGGAAGCGGTCGAGTGCTTCGTCCCCCTCGGCCACCGAGGTTGCTCAACACTCAGCGTTCGTCTTCTCCAGAACACATGTCCGGCTATAATCGTCGCACCATGAACAAGGAGATCATCTTCCTCGTAGAGGAGGCACCCGAAGGAGGCTACACGGCGAGAGCCTTGACTCACTCCATCTCCTCAATCGGCCTACACCATCGCGCCTCACAAGTCACGTCAACGTCCTCGGCAAGGGCGCAGGTTCCCCGGAGTGTACGCCTCCCCACGGCGATCAGCTTGTGGTGACGGCGGCTATCAGTACCCCAATGACGGGTCGGCCCGGTCGCCCCTCATCCCGTGCGGTCACGGTGATGACGCCTTGCATCCCGACCCTGGCACCAGAATAGGGCCTGACTGTCAGCAACAGGCTGCGGACCGGGGAGGAACCGGCACCTTGCTTAGGGATGACAACCTCGGTCGCGCTGAGGCTCGCGTACCAACCTGTCGGAATGCCATCGAGCGAGAGGGAGATTGGCAGATCGCGCCAGCCGTACTCCCACTCGTAGATCTCATAGTAGCAGGGGGATCTCAACGAGATCACCCAGGTGACCGCGCTGCCCGGCTCAACTTCGGCATCCACGAACTGAAGCTCACGAGGCTTCTGGGACACGTCGATGGAGCATGTGTGCTGTTCGAAGAAGTCGGTGATTGAGATGCCTCGTTCCTCGCCGACGTCCAGAGTGATGTGCTGCGGCGTCAGGATGGTCTGCGGCACCTCCCCAAACCGCGGCATCCAGCTCGAGCTCTCGAACTCGAACCATCCGAGGTCTGTGAAGTACACGGAAATCCACGCGTGCGCAGTCTCCGGTTCTTCCACGTCGGCGACCACCCCTGTGACCGAAACGGCAGGAAGGCCGGCTGCTCGGATCAGAGCAACGGAGAGGTTGGCAAACCCGACGCAGTTGGCCACACCGCTTTCGAGGACTCCGATAGCATCCACGCGGTCCACCGGCTCGTCGCACTCCGGCATGCGTGTGTTCTCGTGCACCCACGCTAGGATCCTGCCTACAACCTCGATTTGTAGTCGAGCTCCCTCCGTGAGCGTCTCCGCGAGTTCTCGAATCTCGGGCGCATCCGACTGCACAAATCCATCCGGCTCGAGCCAATGTTCCTTGCCCCAGAACGATCGGGGATCCACAGGGTAGCTGTTGGACCAGGTCAGGATCGGTTCGAACACGGTTTCTTCCCTGCAGCGAACCTGCGTGAGTGACTCAACGACCTCCGAGACCCCCACCCACGTTGCGGTAGACCAGAGGTTGCCCATCGCATCGTCATCTTGCGAAATTGAATCCGGTGTTGGAGCCCAGTCTTGCGACAAGTCAGAGATCTCCTGACTTCTCCGATATTGCCAGGTTCTCGATGTCGGCACTGTGGTGGTGACGCTGACATCCGCGGGAAACTCCTCCGGTTCGGCCGTGATCACGTACGTGTACACGGTGTCCTGGATGAATGTCCCCTCGAGTGCGAACAGCACCGGTCCGCCAGGCTCGTAAGCTACGGCGAACGCCGAGCTCAGCAGAGCGATGGCTGTTGGCACCAGGACGAGAAGCAAGTGTCGTCGCATTGCACAGCCCTCCTTGCGCACGCAGCTGAGGTATTTAGCCAGACACTTCCCATTTGGCTTGGCCGCCATGCGCTGAAGCCTCCCTATTGCCCCTGACAGAGCCAGTATAGCATTCCTTGAACCCACGTGTTGCCGCTGGCGCTGCTGTCGGTCACTCCAGAGGCCCCTCGCCGGGCACGAAGGGCGCCAAGAAGTGCCTTCCAAGGGATCTTGGCCGAGCTTTCGCTCCCTCTTCTCTGGGCTGAGCCCATCAACCCACGTCATATCGACACCACACGGGGAGATCTCAGCCGCCCGATCCGTTGCAGGATGGCCGCAAAGAGCTGTCGGGACACCGTCACCTCGGCCAGCTGGCAGGTGACGTAACGTGCTGAGCGCACCACCTTCGCTCCGATCTTGACCAGCTTCTCTCGTAAAGTCCTCAGCGACCAGCTCACGCCTCGTGGCAGGGACAGCCGCCGCAGGAAGTTCCCCAGGTTGTAGGCATTCCCAATGCCCTTATGCACCCGAGTACCGGACCACGTCGGGATTGTTCCATATATTCTCATCTACTGGGGATTGACGGTCTACGGGTGGCATGGGATGGACGGCGCAGGCAAAAACAGTAGCGAACGGAGCCAGTCAAGACACGCATCGCACACAGGGGAGGCGGATCGGCCTGGCTCTCGACCTTCTGTATGAGCTCGTTCCCTTCGCCTTACAGGGCTCCGCTCACCACAGGGGCGTGAACGTCCGGAAGACGATCGCCCGCACCCAGGCTCGATAGAGGGGGGCGGCCACCGGGTATGCACCAACCTCCGGGTCAAACCTGGGGTCCGGATGCGGATAGCGTACCTCCACTACCGCCAGCGTCACTCTGTCCTCGCTTCGCTCGCACACCCAGGAGCTGAATGTGGCGCCCAACTCTTCGGCCAGCGGCTCCTCCGGACGGCCAACGGGGGCGAACGCCGCCAGGCGCCGCGTCAGCACCTCAGCTGCAGTGTACGCTGTGGGCATGTCCTCATACACCAATCCCACGACATGAACCTGGCTGGCGCCTTCTTGGCGGTCGGCAAGCACCGCCTGTCTGTACGAGGGAAGATGTTCCGCAAAGCCTTCGTCACTCCAGTCCTCCCCACGGACCCTCAACGCCTTCCCGGGGAAGAACAGCGCCTGGATGAGCAATCCCTCCGGGCCGGACACCGCATCGGCCAGCGCCCGGAATCCTGGGTCGTCGGCCAGAGAAGGCAGATCTCCTTGGGAAGCGGCGATGATCGCCTCCACAAGACCCCATCCGCGGCCGTTCGCCAACGCACCTGGCAGGAGCGCGATACGCGCCGCCGCGCCAAGGTCCCCACCGAACGGGTCGGCCAACTCACGAGCAGCTGGGTTGACCGTCCAATCCTCGAACCTGTGCCACACATCGACCCCCGCGCAATCCCGCCGATGGAAACCTCGCGGCTCCAGCGCGTCTCCAATAGCCTCCGGGTCGAACGTACCGTCCAGGAGAAGGCCCACGCCTGGCGGTTCTCCGAACTCCAGACTGCGGTCCACATGCAACAGCCATTCGAACCCGACCAGCTCTGTCATGCGCCCGGCGCTCACGACTACGTACTTGAGCGCCTCAGGAGGGGCCGCGATGCGGCTCATCAAAGGGCCCAGAGGCACAGACGTCAGCAAGATATCCACGTCCCCGACCCGGCGAAGCTCAGCCAGCCCTTCGGACGCGAACAACGCCTCGTAGTCCACGTAGCGAGCTACGGCCCAGCCGGTCTCCGCGTGCGCCACTGGCTCGGGGACGTGTGCGAGCAGATCAACCACATGCGACCCCACGGCTTCAGGCAACCCCAGAACCACCACGCCCAACGCAGCCAAGATAAGAATGCCGAAAGCCTTTCGGACAGCAAGAACAGCCATGGTCCCCTCCTTCGGTGCACAGCGAGTCTACCTCCCAACGGACACGCTGCCACAACCATGCGCCCCATCCTGCGCCCCACTCGGGGCCTGGTGCACTCACATGGCCGATAGGGAGAACAAGACATGGGCCTCCCGTCTGGCAAGCCCTGACGGGAGGCATGGAACCTTGGACGTCTCCGAAGGCGAAGGGATGACCGGGCGCGGATCCCGATCGGCAACTCCAGCCAGGCATCGGGTTCCGGACGGCGTTGCCTCACCTGACACTGCTCAAGCCCTGCGAAAACACATACACGAAGGTCCCCTCGTTCCAACCCCATGCACCAACGCGTCAACCGCGTATCCCCGGCTCGATCAGCCTTCGCTCATCGTCACGCGGTACCCTCGTGTGGGACTCACTGCCCAAACGTGGCATGTGCCGAGTGCCATGCCCCCGCGTGGATGGTCATGGTCCTCGAAACGTCCGGGTAGCCCGTCCGTCTGAACATGACGGTGTGGGCTCCCGCCCCAAGCTGCACGATGAGCGGGGTCGTGCCCTTGTATTCGCCGTCGATGTACACCTGTACTCCTGACGGCGTGGAGGTGAGCTGAAGCGAGCCTTGGCCGGTGGGCGGCATCTGCGCGCCTCCGCTTGTGCCCACACTGAATGTGGTCTGAGCGAGAGCGAACGGCAGTCCCACATCGGTCTCGCAGTACAGCGATGCCGTGTATATCCCGGTTTGCGTGCCTACTACACCAGTGAGGCTGACCATGACCTGGCCTGTGGGGCTGATCGAGGAGGCCTCCGCGAAGGGTATGAAGTCGGTCACCGACGCGTCGGGTTGACTGAGCGCAATCGCGTAGCTGCAGGCCGGTGGCTCACAGATCGTGAACGTGATCTCCTCCCCTTGTGCATACTGGGCCTTGTCGGTCGTCAGGCTGGGCCCAGCGGAGGGAGGCGCCTGCGACGCGGAGAGCACGGCGCGGATCATGATGTTCGCTCCCTGCGGAATAAAGGACGACCAGTCAGGGACATTGTGGCTGCGCCCTTCACCCCCGCTTGTGTCCAGGCCGATCCAGGGGTGTGCGGTTGCCGACAGCTGAACGTATCCGATGTAGAAGTCCCCCGTGGGCGCGAACCCGTAACCGGAGAGATCCACGCTGAACCATCCCTCTTGGGTCGGGGTGACCACGATCGGTACATCGACCAGGTTACGACTCGCGTCCCACACCCGAACCTCGATGGGACCAGCACCGGCCGCGCCGAAGCCTTCGATGTGGAACCGGCCTTGGATCAGGGTACCGCCGCTGGGCGGCGGCGTGAACCTGACCGCGTAGCCCATGCCAGCTGACGCCTTGCCACGTGCGGACTCGGCTGTCCCGTCGTCGTAGGTCAGCTCCCCAGCGGCCCCGGTCGACCCTACGGCATACTGCACCTGGGCTTGCGGCCGGTTTTCGCACAGCAGTACAGCTGTGTACATCCCGGTCTCCGTTTCTGTCGTTCCGGTCATGTGAATGGTGATCCATCCCGGAGCGCTGATCAGCGCAGAGCTGAGGTCGGGCATGAACTCAGCGGATGTCCCATCGGGTTGCGTGATCCTGATGCGGTAATCGCAGTCGGCGGGGATGGTGATGGTGAAGCTGATCGTCTCGCCCGGCGTGTACTGCTGCTTGTCGGTCGCTATGCCAAGGTCGGGCGGAGGCGCTGCGTCGTAGACCGCAAATGTCGCCCCGTTCTGCGGCACCAAGTACCGTTCTGTAGCCGTGGCCATTTGCCAAAAGAAGTCCGCCGATGCGGAGCTTTCCCGCCCTGCGTCGAGGTCGCAGTCAAACGTCCCGCGCACGGTGAGCTCTCCTCTGCTGTGGACGGTCTCGTTGGGCCTGAAGGTAATCCACTCGATCCGCAGATCCTTGCCGTACTCGAGAACCTGGAACTTGCCGTACCGCCCCTCGGTTGTTTGATAAAGCACGATCGTGCCCGTGGTCAGTTGATTCGTGACGCCATCGCTTCCGTCGATCCTGTCAGCCGACAGGGTGGCCGTAGCGATGTCCGCATAGCCGATGTTCTCGAACGAGGCCGCCCCTGAGAACGTTGTCGCCAGAAGAACGCAAACTAGGATCCAAATACGCTTCATCTCGTTCCTCCTGATCATCCAACTCATTGAACGGTACATCTGAGATCGCTTTCTGCTCGTCCCTCAGCTATCCCGAACACCTCCTCTGAATCGACATTTCCCATTTGCCTCAGGCTCCATGCCCTTAACCCTCCCTATTGCGCTTTACTAGACCACTATAGCACTTCTTCGACCCGCACGACGCCGTTGCCAGCTGCTTCAGCCGTCTATGTCAACATGCTTGTGACCCCCCTTGGATTGTCAGGGCGTTCTGGGTGGGAGGTTGGTGTGATGGCGAAGTTATTACCGTTCAAGAAACAGGACCCCTCTCGGTCAGGAAACATGTGCCCACCCTGGGAGGGGTGAACGGATGACTTGCGCTCCTTGTTGTCAGGGAGGAGAAGGTCAATTATCTTCGGAGGAAACGCGCTGTACCGCATGATCCGCCAATCGTGATCAGAAAAGGAGTTGGGCAACCTGGCATCACGAACTGACGGGAAGCTCAGCTCCCTGCAGGATGGCTAGATGGGGACCGCCCCGATCTCGTATTCGTGGGGTGCTCCCTCGATCGCCTCGGTGGAGTTGTACTGATGGCATCTCCGTCCACAGCAACGCAACGGCAGCGATCGACAACAACACGTCAGCGGCTATAGGTTATCTGGCGCCGAGATGCGGGACTCCTCACAGGCCCCGATCGCGGGCAACACCATCCGCGACAACAACGGGCATGGCATCATGATGGGGGGGCACCTCCCAGGCCACGATCGAGGCCAACGTGATTTGAGAGAACGATGAATACGCGGTTGTCCTCTGCGAGCGTCCGTGTTTCGACACTGATAGAGTCTTCACCCTAGATTTCCCAGATGGAAGGCGGCTGATATCTCCCCCTGTGGGGTCGACATGACTCGGGTTGACCGGCTCAGCCGGGAGAAGAGACAGCGAAAGCTCGGCCAAGACGGGGAAGGTGTCCCTCGGGAGGCACTTCTGGCGCCCTTCGTGCCCGGCGAGGGGCCTCCTGAAGGGTCGACAGCAGTGCCAACAGCAGCACGCGGGTCGAAGACCTGCTACAGTGGCTCTGTTAGGCGCAAGAGGGAGGCTTCAGGGCATGGCGGCTGGGGCAAATGGGAAATGTCGGCTCAGACTTGTTACCGCCATGGCATAGGTACTAGACTAATTCAGAGGGTGAGGAATAGGCTGGCGGATGGGCCGTGGGGGGACGCGGGCAACAGGAATGGAGGAACGTCACGGTCAGCGTGAAGAACGAGAGGGGATTTCAGTACCAGTTCGCTTGCTTGAGACAAGAACCTCTGGCACGGTGAAGGTGCTTTGCCTACGCAGGTGGAGGGGTTGGGTGCAAGGAGGGAGGCATGTTGGGCCGGTTCTTAGCTTTGCTGCTTGTCGTAATGTTGGGTCACGGGACGATGGTCTGCACAAGTGCCGATGAGTACTACTGGGACGAGCCAGAGTACTGGGGAGACGAGGATGACGAGACCGTAACCTTTGACACACCCTGGGTCCAGATCGCAGGGACTAACCTAGAACGGGTCACAGACTGTGTCACCGGTGAGGAGATTCCAGCAACGGAGATCTACGTTCAGTATGTGGGGTCCGAGGGTCAAACGGAGCCCTCATTCGAGGAACTTGACCACATCGTGATTGGAGCAGACGGATACGAACCCATAGTCGTTCCCCGAGGGGAGTTCAGCACTGTGACCATCAACTTGGGGTTCCTCACGTTCATTGTAATCGCATTCAGTAATCCGACACCATGTCTTGCACCGGCCGAAGGATGTGGGGGATGTGGGATCATTCTACTCAACCCACCATTGCCGGGACCTCTCCCCGTAGTTCAGCCACCCCCTACACCTCCTCCCGCCGAGTGCGGCGCAAAGGAGGAACGCTGGGGTCGGATCTGCCGCCTGGCTCAGGTGATCGACACGACGGCACAGTGTACGACAAAGCCCAACGGGGGCCATATAACCGTCATAGAGACCACGTACAGCTTCAAGGAGTATCAGGAGTACCAGGTGAGGGGCCCCTGCGAGCTGGATAGTGGGCATACGGGCTCCCACAGCCCCTGGAGCTGGTCGGCCCCGGCAATGGTTCTTAGGTCGGAGACCCAGGCAACAGGACGTGCAGTCATCGGGGGATGCCCAGCTCGCATATCCGAGAGCAAGGCGACAAGCATCATAGCCCAGACTGCCTTCGACACGGCAAGGCAGATGTTCCCATCGTGGAACGTTCCCGCTGATGCATCTGGGGCAAGGGCTTGCCCGGATCCCTGTGACTTTCGAGACTACGGGCCCTGGAGGTGCCCAGACTATCTGCTGAATAGGCTCAATAACCAACTGGGGCCGTAGCCCCTTCAGGACCGCTGCACGTTGCGAACGCAGGGCGGGTAGGCGTGCCGTCTACTGAGAGTCCATGCAGGCGCTAGGAAGCGCCAATTGATATCCTTCGTCGACTCCACGCATGGGCCTCAACGGCAGGAAGCTTGCGTTAACTGACATCCCGCATCCGAGGAGGTATCCAATGAATGTGAAGCTCCGACCTGTGTCCAACCAGGACGTGCCAACTCTTGTGGAACTGACGCTTCAGGCCTTCGTCCCGATCTTCGAGTCCTTTCCGAGAATCCTCGGTGACTCCATCTACCAGAAGATTTGGCCTGATTGGAAGGCAAGCCAGACCCAAGGTGTGAGGACCCTGTGTGAGAACTCTGGGCAACACTCGGTCCTCGTTGCCGATCTCGATGGGGAACCGGTTGGGTTCGTTGCCTACGATATGAACGATGACAGTAAGGTCGGAACGATCCAGCTGATCGCAGTGCGCCCCGACCACCAGAACCGCGGTATCGGGACCGAGCTGTGCAGAGCAGCCACCCAGGACATGAAGGAGCTGGGAATGCAACTGACGAGCGTCGAGACCGCGGGAGACCCATCACATGCTCCAGCCCGGCAAGCTTACGAGAAGGCCGGGTACGTCAGGCTTCCGCTCGTCCGCTACTTCAAGAGCCTCAGCCAGTGAGTGCTCTGCTCCCTGAAGGAGGCAATGGTTGAGAGCTGTGATCCGCGACGACGCAGACCTTCCAGAGCGAGCAAAGAGTACAGTCGGGAAGAGTTCATCGACAGGTTGCATGAGGCTGAACCCATCCGGTGGCCCGCGATCAGCACCTGGCGATCGATGAGTACCCGGAGACCCCAAAAGCCCTTCTGAGACAGTCTCACCGGCGCTGGCTATCCTGCCAGTGCCCTGGTTCGAATCCTCTAGGCCCCTAGTCGCTGAGATGCTAACAGGAATGCGATTTCAGAGCTGATACGCACTACTGGACAACTTTCGAACTCCGCTCGAGGTTGGCTGAGTTCCTCCGGTAACGCCCAAGACGCCTGTCACATGGAGCTCAGAACGTTCAACGTTGTATCCTACGCTACCTCCGAGCACGGCGGAGCCGAAGAAAGCTGCGAAGCGAGCACACCTCGCTAAGCGAGTTCCCCAGCAAACGACATCCTTGACAATGCGGACGTTAAGTCTACACTTGAGGACAGAATGTCTACAAAGGCGTTGGCTGAGGCTCTCTTTTCAAGAACGCGTCTTGCAGTGCTCCGGGAGTTGTGTCAGCCGGGAGACCCCGAGTTGCACCTGCGCGAGATCGCCCGCCGTGCAGGCCTTGATAGCCGCGGGATCATGCGTGAGCTCCGTCGGCTCGAACAGGTCGGCATTCTCAAGTCACGAAAGGCGGGCCGCCAGTTGATCTACGCGATGGATCGAAACTGTCCCGTCTACCCCGAGCTGACGATGCTCATCGCTAAGACGGTCGGGATCGCCGATGTCGTCCGGGAGGTACTCGCTCCTTTGGCTGATCGGATTGAGCTGGCGTACATCTACGGGAGCGTGGCTAGCGGTCAAGCAGAAGCGGAGAGCGATGTTGACGTGATGATTGTGGGCGACGTCACCCTGCGTGACCTCGCCACGCCGCTCCGTCGCGCAGGAGAGCAGCTTGCGAGAGAGGTGAACGCCACCGTGTATTCTCCGCAGGTCTATCGCGACGAGCTGGCCGTACAGGACAGCTTTGTCTCCCGAGCACACAAGAGGCCGAGGATCAAGCTTCTCGGAGAATGCGATGTCCCTGGATGACCTTGTACGGCGCCGGCTGCTCCGCACGCACACAGCCAACCGCCCTGAGATAAGATCTCTTCTTCTCTCTGCACTAAGGCGTTGTGAGGATGCTTCGAACCTGTCCGTCCACGAGGAGACACGTCTCGAGCAGGCCTACCACGCAGTGCTGTCCTGTGCGCTTGTCGCACTGCGGGCGACGGGTTACCGCCCCGGCCGGGGCGCCGGAGCCCACGAGCTGACCCTGCAGACCCTGGTCGAGACCCTACGGCTCGAGCCCGAGCGCATCGACTACTATCAAGCCCTTCGTCGACAGCGTCATCAATGCCTGTACGAGGGTTACCGTGCCCTAAGTGACACTGATGTCAACGAGGCTACCGCCGAAGCCCGCCAACTCGTCAGACAGACGATCACCTGGCTCCGTGATCACCATCCCCCACTTGCACCAGATTACCTCTCGGACATCAAGTTCTGAGGGCAGTCTTCTCGAACTCCGAACTCGGACGACGTAGAGTGCGGGTGACACCCGGACGCACATCGGAAAGCTTCACGTCAAGTGCTGAACTGTCCACCCCAGTGCTCCCCCTCCAAGTGGGGGAGCACGCAACCGAGACGGTTGAACCATCCCGTGATTGTCGGAGGCTCAACAGTCTGAGAGGATGGGAGGGCATGGGCCGTTGAGAATGGCAAAGGCCGCGAGGAGATCAGCCCAAAGCTGATTGAGGCTGAACTCACGAGTCGGCCTGATCCTGCAAAGGCGTGATCCGTGCGCGACTCCAAAAACCCATAAACAATAGACAGGAACGCGTATCTCGATCGCTGGTACGCCCTACTGGACAACTTTCGAACCCCGCTCGGGGATGTTTGAGCTCCACACGCTAGCTAGGCGCCTGAGCCGGCGACTGGAATGGCTGAGTTCGGCCTCTGCTGCCGCTGGCAGACAGCGTGCTGGCCGTGGTCCAAAAGCAGCGGCAGATCAGCGCGACGAGCATGCCCAGTATCCGGGGCATTCGGACCCCGTTGCCCTACAGCTCAGTACACGGTGTTCAACTGGCCGCCGGCACAGATGTGCCGACTCCTGCGGTGCGACATACGCCAACGTCCAGCACATTGACACCGGGGGGGCAACCTACTACGCTTTTCGTTAGAAAGTACGACTCTCCTACACAGAACAAGAGGAGGTGCCTACATGCCGGTGGTGCGGGTGAAGCGCAAGTATCAGGTGACCATTCCCGTTGAGATACGGAAGCGCCTCGGCTTGGCCGAAGGTGACTACTTAGAGATCACCGAAAAGGAGAACCAGATCGTGCTTAGGCCAAAGGCGGTCGTGGACAAGCCCGATCAGGAGGTCTTGAAGCAGCTCGAAGCTGTCCTGGACCGCATCAGGAAGCACGACGTCCCCGAAGAGGAGGTCGAGCGAGATGTGCTCGAAGCCATCCGCAACGTGAGGGAACAGGCACGTGCTGACCGCTGTTCTTGATACGAGTGTGCTCGCTGCCGCCTTCCTCAAACCAGGCGGGGTCAACCATGAGATTCTTCGTAGGGCCAGTCAGGACTACCGACTCGTCCTATCCGAGGCCATCCTCAAGGAGACGGAGCGCGTCCTCTTGACGTACAGGCGGATTCGCACCCGGTACCCCTACGCCGACCAATACGTTCGGACGTTTCTACAAGCGCTGCGGGAGCTCAGCCATCGGGTACTCACGGCATGGCCCGAGGTTCGTGCCGTCGAGGAGGATCCTGATGATGATATGGTGCTGGGGTGTGCCCTGGCGGGGGAGGCGGACCTCATCGTATCGAAAGATCGTCACCTGCAGTCCCTGGGGAGCTTCGAGAGGATTGTGATCGTTTCCAGCGGAGAGTTCCTGAAGATGCTTGCACCTGGAGCGCCAGGTTCTCCGCCAGCGGACACTCCACCGCGTTGATCGGGATCGGACCGGCTGGGCTGCCCTGAGAGTGCTGAACACTACTCCTGCTTCGGACCATCGGGCGAACCAAACCTTGTCCAAAGAAACTATCCTGTCGGGCCTGTCGCGCAAAGCCTATCCTAGAGGGCCTTTCTGTACGCCCGGCAGGATTTGAACCTGCGACTTCTGCCTCCGGAGGGCAGCGCTCTGTCCACTGAGCTACGGGCGCTGGCGGAGGGAGTGGGATTCGAACCCACGGCTGAGAGTTACCCCAGCAACGGCTTAGCAAGCCGTCGTCTTCGGCCGCTCGACCATCCCTCCGGCTTGAACCCATTCTAGGCCCGTCGCCTGCCACGCGCAACGGGCGCGCCCAGCCCGGTTGAGCTAAGATCAGCGGCCATGGATCTAGACAGATACGCAGCGTTCATCCTCGATATCGACGGGGTACTGGTGCGAGACCGGACACCCCTGCCCGGAGCGGTGGAGGCGGTGAAAGCGCTGTCTGCCCGAGGGAAGCTGGTCCTGCTAACGAACAACTCCACGAAGGAACGGCGCGTCGTTGCTGAGAGCTTGTGTTCGCTTGGGTTCAGCATTCGATTCAATCAGTTGGTCACAAGCGCGTATGTCGCTGCTCGGTTCCTCCGACAGCTGCACGGTCCGGTAAGGGTGTGGCCGGTCGGCGAAGATGGTCTGATTCGGGAGCTAGCCGCCCAGGGGCACACCATGAACGAGGTCCACAGGGCCGAGTGGGTTGTGGCAGGGATGGATCGTCAGATCAACTACGAGAAGCTGGCAGGTGCTCTGCAGGCCCTCCTGGGGGGAGCGCGCCTCCTGGCCACCAACCGAGATGCCACGTTTCCCACAGCGACCGGGCAGGTACCTGGCGCCGGCGCGGTGGTCGGGGCCATCGAGGGCATGGGGTTCCCGCCAGAGTACGTGGTGGGCAAGCCAAGTGAACTGGCGTTCCACGCGGCGCTGGAGGCGGCAGGTGTACCCGCTGATCGGGCGCTGATGATCGGCGATCGACCGGAGACGGACATCGCCGGCGCGGCGCGCGTTGGCATGGACACGGCCCTGGTTTTGTCGGGCGTGGGTGACTTGAAGGGGGCCGGGGAGCAAGGCATCCGCCCGACGTGGATAGCAGACGATATCGCGGCCTTGGCTGTCGGTAAGGCCACCTCGACCCCGCAATAGAGGTGGGCGAGCTCCGGACCAGCTGCGGAGAGCTGCCTGCAACGGACATGCGGAGAAACGCAAGACTGCGATGGCTTTGTGTTTCCGAGGGAAGACGGCGGAGCTAAGCCTCTGTCTGCCCGGAGATCAGAGATCCCGTCTTGCCGTGCAGGGCTGCCAGAAGGGCGCCAGGCTCGGTCACCTTGAACACGAGGAGCGGGAGCCCGTGTGCCTGCGCGATGGCCACCGCAGCAGCGTCCATCACCTTGAGGCTGCGGGACAGGTATTCCGCGTGCGTGAGGCGGCCAAGCACTACGGCACTGGCGTTGTCGTCCGGATCAGAATCGTACACGCCGTCCACCTTGGATCCTTTGGCTACCAGCTCCGCTCCCAAGGCCAGAGCGCGTATTACCGCAGCAGTATCGGTGGTGACGAACGGGCTCCCAGTCCCTCCGGCCAGGAGCAGCACGTTCCCCTCCTCCAACGCCTGGCGGCCCGCCCACACGTCGACGGGGCCAGCGATGCCCGGGCAGGGCACTGCGGATTGGACTGCTGTGGGAACCCCCTGCTGAGCCAATGCCTCCCGCAGGGCCACTGCGTTGATCATCGTGGACAGCATCCCGATCGTGTGGCCGGAGTGGGCGGGAAGATGGGGCAAGGATGCCCCTCGGGCCACGTTGCCACCACCGGTCACAATAGCCAGCTGTGTGCCATCCTCAAGAGCCCCGGCTATTTCCTGGGCGAAAAAAACTAGGGCCCCTTCGTCTAGGGGCCCGCTTTCTCCTCGGAGGACTTCGCCGGACAGCTTGAGGACTGCCCGGCCAACTGGTCTGGCCTCGCTCACCCTTCTCCTATCTCGTAACGGACGAATCGACGCACGCCGATGCTCTCCCCCAGCCTAGCGCCAAGCTCTCCCAGCACGTCTTCCACCTTCAGGCTTTGATCCTTGATGTACTCCTGCTTGAGCAGGCAGTTCTCCTCGAAGAACTTCTGCAGCCTGCCTTCGACGATCTTCTCTACAATGGATGCCGGCTTGCCTTCCTTCTCTGCCTGCTGGCGCAGTACTTCCCGCTCTTCGTCGAGGACCTCTGGGGGGACGTCCTCGGGGCTCACCCAGCGCGGCTTAGAGGCGGCGATCTGCATGGAGACGTCTTTTAGGAACTTTTGGAAATCATCCGAGTTGGCCGCAAAGTCTGTGTTGCTGGAGATCTCGACCAGGACGCCCACCTTGCCCGAGTGGTGAATATAGGCGCCCACGCGTCCTTCCTTCGCCTCGCGGGTCTGGCGAGCGAGGAATTCCTTCCCCTCGGTTCGCAGAATCTGTTTGGCCTTATCGTAGTTGCCTTCAGCCTTCTTGAGGGCCTCTTTGCAGTCCATGATGCCCACGCCTGTTTCGGTTCGTAGCTTCTTGACCAGATCCAGGGTGACTTCCATCAGCCCTCCTTCTTCTCCTCAGCGTCCTCCTTGCCCTCTTCCGAACCCAGTTCCACTTCCTGTTCTTGTGGCCCGTTCTTCACTGGTTCGGTCGGCACTTCTGCGGACACCTGCGCCGCCTGAGTGGCGTCCTCATCGACTTCCGTGTCGAGTTCGGCCTCCGCGACCGGCTCCTCCTGAATGCGCTCAGCTTCTTCCTCAGAGGAAGCGGTCTCCCCCTCGGCCACTTCCTCCGCTACCCCCGCACCGCCAGCCTCGTCCTCCTGACGCTCTCCCTCGGTGACCTCTTCGGCGCCCTCGTCCTCCGGCGGTTTCGCTGCTTCGGTCTTCGTTCCGGCCGCAGCTTGCAGGCCTTCCCGGCCTTCCAGCACTGCGTCGGCGATCTTCGCCGTGATCAGCCGGGTGGCCTTAATGGCATCGTCGTTTCCGGGGATGGGGAAGTCGATGACGTCCGGGTCGCAGTTGGTGTCGCAGATGGCCACCACAGGTATGTCCAGCAGGTTGGCCTCGTGCACTGCGTTGATCTCCACCGTGGGGTCCACCACGTACACCACCCCCGGAAGCTCTGTCATGTCCCTTAGGCCCTCCAAGTTGCGCTTGAGCTGCCGCAAGCCCTTCTCCAGCTTCACCCGCTCTTTGAGGAGCAATCGCTCGAACTTGCCTTCCTCGAAGTTCGTCTCCAAGGTCACCATGTGCATGATGCGCCGGCGGATGGTCTGAAAATTGGTCAAGGTGCCGCCGAGCCAGCGGCGGCTCACATAGTGCATCCCGCAGCGTTTGGCTTCTTCCTCAATCGTCCCCTGCACCTGCTTTTTGGTGCCCACAAACAGAACGTCCTTGCCCAGACTGGCCTGTTCCCGCACGAAGTTGTAGGCGCGCTCGAAATTGGACAGGGTCTGGCCAAGATCGATTATGTGAATCCCCTTGCGCTCAGTGTAGATAAACCTGGCCATCTTGGGGTTCCACTTGCGCGTGCGGTGGCCAAAGTGCACGCCACATTCCAGTAGTTCCTTCATGTTCAGGAGCGTCACGAACCCTCCTCCTCTCGCAGATCGCGTGTTCCACTCGCCCGGGAAGTATAGCCGCCGAATAGCAACACCACAACGCTTCCCGGCGGGTTTGGACACCACCAACACGGGGGTTAACATGGTCAAGCCATGGCCGAAAGGCTTGACGAGGGAATCCGACCAATACCTAGGAACAAGGAGGCCGAGCAGGTGGTGCTGGGCTCGGCCATGCTGGAGCCCCAAGAGGCTCTGCCGCGGATCGCTCCCAGGCTACGCACAGAGCATTTCTACTTCACCTCCCACCGGGAGATATACAAGGCGATTCTCCATCTGTACGAGAAGGCGGACGCCCCGGACACCTTGTCCGTGGCCAACTATCTGGAGGAGCAAGGAAAGCTTGACCAGCTGGGTGGCCGGGCTTACTTGACCGAGCTCCTGTCCCGCGTCACTACAGTGGCGGCCCTGGACCACTACGTGAACATCGTCGAGGTAAAGGCACTCCGCCGGGGCCTCATCGACGGGGGGGCACGCATTTCCGAGCTCGGCTACCGGGAGGACATGGACCTTGAACAGGCCCTCGACCGCGCCGAGGAGCTCATCTACAAGCTTTCCAAGCGGGGAACGGCGCAGGAGTACTGGAGCTTGCGGGACTTTCTGCAAGAGCACGTGGCCCAACTAGAGGAGCTGCACAACGATCCGGAGAGGCGTCCGGCTCGTTCACTGTCTACGGGTTTCTCCGAGTTCGATGCTCTCACCTCGGGCCTTCACCCGTCGAACCTGATTGTGCTGGCAGGGCGGCCGGGCACGGGGAAGACTTCGCTTGCATTGGATATGGCCCGCCACGTGGCGCTGCGGCAGAAGAAGAGCGTGGGGTTCTTCTCGATGGAGATGCCCAAGGAGCAGATTCTGGAGAGGATACTGTGCGCTCAGGCCCGGGTTGACTTGCACAAGCTGCGCTCGGGCTACCTGCCCGCAGCGAAGTGGGGGCAGATCGCAGAAGCGGCCGGACAGATCAACGAAGCTGTCGTCTTGGTGGACGACGCGCCAGCAGCGCCCGTGCTTGCCATCCGCTCCAAGGCCCGCCGGATGAACTCCGAGCACGCTCTCGGGCTAATCATCGTGGACTATCTGCAGCTGATCGACGCGGGAGTGCGCACCGACATCCGCGAACAAGAGATCTCCTACATCTCCCGCTCGCTGAAGGGCCTGGCGCGGGAGCTCGACGTCCCTGTAATCGCCTGCTCGCAGCTCAACAGGGCCGTAGAGAGAAGGGAGACAAAACGCCCACAGTTGTCAGATCTAAGAGAGTGCGTGACGGGCGACACCAAGGTCATTTTGGCCGACGGCAGGCGCATCCCGATCAGGGAGCTTAAAGGCGAGTCGCCCGAGGTTCTGTCCCTTGATTCGGACGGACAGCTGTGTACAGCAAGGGCCGAGCTGGTTTGGAGGGTGGGCTTGCGTCCCGTGTACCAGATCCAACTGGCCAGCGGGCGTGTCATTCGAGCCACAGCTGACCACCGGCTCCGAGCGTACGATGGCTGGCGAGCTGTTTCCGCGCTTTCTCCGGGAGATCGGCTGGCCGTGGCTAGGCGTCTCCCCGAACCACCGAGGGCAAAGCAGTGGCCTGACGACTATGCCAACGTTCGCTTTGCTCCCAGCCGGAGGTTGGCGCTCAAGTGTGCAGAGCTTATGCAGGATGAGATCCTGCGTCGCCCAGCCGAGAGCGATGTTTTTTGGGACCGTATTGCAGCCATGAACCGTCAGGAGGACGAGGAAGTCTTCGACCTGACCGTTCCCGGACCCGAGTGCTGGCTCGCCGACGGAATCGTCAGCCACAACTCCGGAGCCATCGAACAGGATGCCGATATGGTGGTGTTCATCTACCGCCCGGACTACTACGAAGAGCCATCACAGAACGTGCAGGTGGCGGACACAGAGATCATTGTGGCCAAACACCGCAACGGACCGCTGGGGAAGTTTATCCTCCGCTTTCACAAGAGCTATGCGAGCTTCAGCTCGCCGACGCGCCAACCGGAGGAAGTACCATTCTGAGTTAGGCTACAGAAAGACACCGGCTTGTGTGACAACAACGGGAACTGCAAAGGAGGGATCCATGACGCCGAAGGACCGCAAGTACACAAAGGATCACGAGTGGGCACTGCAAGAGGACGGCAAGGTCCGCGTGGGACTCACTGAGCACGCCCAAAAAGAGCTCGGGGACATCGTATTCGTGGAACTGCCGGAGAAGGGACTCAACCTGGGGCAGGGCGAGCAGTTGGCCACGGTGGAGTCGGTGAAGGCCGTCGGCGAGGTGCTGGCGCCGGTGACAGGCGAAGTCATAGAGGTGAACGACGCCCTGGAGTCCAACCCTGATCTCATTAACAAGGCGCCATATGAGGACGGCTGGGTGGCGGCCATCCGCCCGGACGACCTCGCTGAGCTGGATGGACTTCTGGATGCTGACGCGTACGAGAAGCTCATCGAGGAGGGTTGATGAGCGAGTACATACCGCACACGCGGGAGGACATCCGCCGGATGTTGGAGGAGATCGGCGCACAGAACGTTGAGGAGCTGTTCAGCGATGTCCCAAAAGAGCTCCAGCACGACGGTCCGATCACAGGCCTGCCTCCGCGAGACGAGGCTTGGGTGCGGCGGTATATCCAACAACTGGCGGGGAACTCCACCGGCGGAGGCCTGATCCCCTTCCTCGGCGGGGGCCTATACGATCACCACATTCCGGCGGTCATCGGGCATGTCCTCTCCCGAGGCGAGCTGTTCACTGCGTACACGCCCTACCAAGCAGAGGTCTCCCAAGGGACACTAACTTGGATGTTCGAGTTTCAAACCATGATCTGCGAGCTCACAGGAATGGAGGTGGCGAACGCGTCGATGTACGATGGGGCCACTGCCCTGGCCGAGGCTGCGCTGTGTGCTCACCGCACCACGGGGAGGAACACAGTTTTGGTCACGCGTGCTCTCAGTCCCTGGACGAGGAGTGTGCTGGACACCTACTGCTGGGGAGCAGGTATCCAGGTGCAGGACGTTCCGTTCGGTACAGATGGGAGGATACGCCTCAAGCACATCCCCGAGGATACCTGTGCGTTGATCGTGGCCCAGCCGAACTACTTCGGCTGCGTGGAAGACCTGCAAGGGCTCAAGGAGAGATTGGGCGATGCCTTTCTCATTGTCGCCGTCAACCCGACAGCTATGGCACTGCTGGAGCCGCCGGGATGTTTCGGGGCAGATATTGTCGTGGGGGAGGGCCAGCCCTTGGGCATCCCCTTAAGCTTCGGAGGGCCACTGCTGGGGTTGTTCGCCACACGCGCCGCCCACTTGCGGAGGATGCCGGGCAGAGTGTCTGGTCGCACGGTGGACGCCGAGGGGAACACTGGCTTCGTAATGGCCTTGCAGACACGCGAACAGCACATCCGCCGCGAGCGAGCAACCTCGAACATCTGCACGAACTCCGCCTTGTGTGCTCTCGCCGCCACCGTGTACCTGGCCGCATTGGGGCCGGAAGGCCTGCGAGAAGTGGCCCTGGCGTCTCTGGAGGGGGCACACGAGCTGGCGAAGCGCCTGACGGCTATTCCCAGCTACGAGCTTGCCTTCGACGGACCGTTCTTCCACGAGTTCGCCCTGCGCTGCCCAGACGCCGAACGGGCAACGCAGTCCTTGGCGCAAGCGGGCATTGCCGTGCTGCCGCCGCAGTCGCTAGCGCAGGTAGGACTGGAAGGGGCCATAGGCGTCGCGGTGACTGAGCGAAGAACGGAGGAGGAAATGGACCGTTTCGTCGCTGCACTGGAGGGAGGGAAGTGACCTTGGGAACGATCTACGATCTCGGTGCCCCCGGCCGACGCGCTGCAGGCACACCGGGCCCGAAACGAAGCGCAGAAGAGCTTCTCTCGCTCGTGCCATCCGAGGTTCGACGGAAGCGGGCCCCTCGCCTTCCTCAGGTGTCCCAGCCTGAGCTTGTGCGCCACTACACTGCACTTTCTCGCCTCAACTACGGGGTGGACAACGGCTTCTACCCGTTGGGAAGCTGCACAATGAAGTACAACCCCAGACTTCATGAGGATATGGCACATTTGCCGGGCTTCACCGATCTACACCCAGCGCTTTCCGACAACGCAGTGCAGGGGACTCTGGGAGTGCTATGGGAGCTGGGGGAGTTTCTGAAGCGCATTGCGGGGATGCCGGCGATCACGTTGCAACCAGCGGCCGGTGCTCACGGTGAACTGACCGGCATGCTGCTTATGAAGAAGTACTTTCAGGAAAGGGGGGAGCTTGCCTCGCGAACGAAGATCCTCCTGCCCGACTCCGCCCACGGCACAAACCCCGCCTCCGCAGCAATGGTAGGCTTCCAGGTGCGTTCCCTGAAGTCAACATCGCGAGGCACGGTAGACCTTGAGGCTCTGGAACGAGTTATGGACACCGATGTTGCGGGCATCATGCTCACCGTGCCGAACACCCTCGGCATCTTCGAGCAGGATATCGCTGAGGTCAGTCGCCTCGTGCACGAAGCCGGGGGCCTGACGTACTTCGACGGCGCCAACCTGAACGCGTTCCTGGGGCGTGCTCTGCCGGGGGAGATGGGAGCAGACATCTTCCACTTCAACCTCCACAAGACGTTCTCCACTCCCCACGGGGGCGGGGGGCCCGGGGCCGGCCCACTGGCTGTCTCTGAGACCCTGTCCGCGTACCTTCCGCTGCCCGACGTGGTAAAGAGCGGGGAGGAATTCAACCTCTCCTGGAGCCGACCTCAGTCGATCGGTCGCGTCCATCCATTCCACGGCAACTTCCTGGTGGCCGTGCGCGCGCTGGCCTACATTCTCACACTAGGCGACGAGGGACTGCGTGAGGTCTCAGCGGGGGCGGTACTCGCGGCCAATTACCTGCGGGCGAAGCTCGCCCAGACGTTTCAGCTTCCGTACAAGGGACTGTGCAAGCACGAATTCGTCCTCTCTGGTAAGGGTCTCGGCGAAGTTCGCACACTGGACATAGCCAAGCGCCTGATGGATTACGGTTTCCATCCACCAACAGTGTACTTCCCACTCATCGTCAACGAGGCGCTGATGGTGGAACCGACAGAAAGCGAACCGCGAGAGATACTGGACGCGTTCGCTGAGGCTATGGCCCGGATCGCCGGCGAGGCAGAGAGACAGCCCGAGCTGCTACGCAATGCGCCCCACTGCACACCTGTCCGCAGGCTGGACGAAGCACGCGCTGCGCGCCAGCCCATTCTGCGCCTTCCTTTCGAGGACGCCGGGGAGTAGTATGCGCTTGCGGGCCATACGCCCGGTAGCTCTCAGGAGGCGATATGCAATCCAAATGGGCACTGTTGCTCAGCGCGACCCTGGCGATCTCGGGTCTTGCCCTGGCTGCTCAGCCGTACGGGTTCTACTACGACAGGACCCCAGGCCACGATCTTGTAGTGAACTTGCTCAATCCGGCCGTTGAGGACGTGGACTACCGGTTGACCGTGTACGCCACGGATGGCTCTCTGCTTTGGTCGGGGCCGGGCACCGTCGAGGCGTTGGCCGGGCGGTACATAGAGCTTGGACAGCTCATCCCAGAGGGAGAGCGGCACTGGGGTGTGGCCATCCTGGAGTGTAACACGCCGCTTGTAATAGGCCTTGAGTACTTGTGGGAAGGAACGCTTGTCTCCGTCGACCACGTAACCCAGAGGGCACCCACGCTCGAGCCTGATGTGCAGTACTGGATTGGCGCCTACCACGCTCAGCCCGAGGGGCAGGCTTCGGGGTTGGTCGTTATGAATCCCTGGCCTCAGGCCGTCGCATGCACTGTGAGCATCTACCGTCAGGACGGAGTCCCGCTTCACGAACGCAGCCTCTCGCTCCCTCCCTACAGCTCTCATTATGTGAACGTGAGCGCCACGGTGGGGTACGGCCCTTACATGTGGGGACTAGTCGACGTTAGGATGCAGGGCCAGGCGGTGTTGTTGGCAATGGAGTACTACACGGATACACTCAAGATCGACAATATCAGTCAGCCGTATTACCCGTAGGCCCTATCCGTTGCCGTTTCGGTGGGCCAGCCAGTTCTGAGCCGACCACCCGACAACGCCCGCGTCATAGTCGATTCTCCACCAGATGTAGCCGTCCGCTTCCACAGGCCCGTCGACAACCCTGCCAGTGCTGCCCACCGGCATGCTGCCCGGGTAGTGAGGACTGGAAACGTCGCGCTCTCCCGTGCCCGGCGCCACGCGCACGCGCAACGGGTCATCGACCACCTCTACACGGTCACCGACTTGGAACTTGGCCGTCGCACGCGGCTCCTCGGGCTCAGGCTCAACCTCACGCACCACTACAAGCCTCTGCGCCGGGTCCGGCTGCTGCCCCAGCGTTGTGTCTGGGTCACCCAAGAGACTGAACTGGACAAGGTACTCACCCGCTTGACGGAACTTGTGCTCCCAGTTCACGGTCGTTCGCTGGCCGGGCTCCAGAGGATCCCTCAGCTTCTCCTCATACGAGCGGACAACTACCTCTCGGTGATCCAACACCGCGACTCGGGCGATGAACTCGCGTGCGCGGTTTCCCGTGTTCTTAAAAGTAACCGACAAAGTCACCGCGTCGCCGAGCTCCACCTCCAGCAACTCAGATGGAGAGTAGTTCTCGATCTGGGCCGCCACCCGCCCACATCCGCTGACCAACGCGACAACCAGCCCTAGAAGAAGGACGACACGCATCCCCCGAACCGCCCCTTGCTTTGCTTGTACGCCCTGCCGCATCTCTCCCCCCACGTGGTTCACGATCTGTGCACACACATCCTCCCACGATCCCAACAACGTAACGCATACTACACTCGACAGGGGAAAGAGGTCAACCCATCTTGTCCTCGCAGGCTCAAGTCACTCACCCAGGTTCGTCGAACGTGAAGC
>CAZEYM010000010.1:0-64140 GCA_964516385.1 uncultured Thermotogaceae bacterium | reverse complement strand
CCCATCTTGTCCTCGCAGGCTCAAGTCACTCACCCAGGTTCGTCGAACG
Organism: uncultured Thermotogaceae bacterium; assembly: GCA_964516385.1. GTDB lineage: Bacteria > Bipolaricaulota > Bipolaricaulia > Bipolaricaulales > Bipolaricaulaceae > T3SED10-47. Next base: position 64,091 of record CAZEYM010000010.1, on the reverse strand, counting down.
TGAAGCAACCCTCGGTGAACAAGGCCAGGCAGGCATCCACTACCTCGCGATCGTACAGCGTTCCTCGATTGCGGACGACGTGCTCCAGCGCCTTCTCCGTGCCTGAGCCTGGCCGGTAGGGACGGTCCGAGGCGATCGCCTCCACCACATCGGCCACAGCGAGGATCTTCGCCTCCAGCAGCATGTCCTCCCCGCGCAACCCTCTCGGGTAACCCGAACCGTCCAACCTCTCGTGGTGCTGCAACACTATCTCAGCAACGTCCCCGGGGAGCTCTATTCCACTCAGGATGTCGTGGCCCACTTGCGGATGGCGCTTGATGAGTTCGTACTCCAGCGGGCCAAGCCTCCCTGGCTTGTTCAGTATCTCCGCAGGTACGGACATCTTCCCCAAGTCGTGGACCAACCCCGCCACCCGAATGGCCTCCACCTCCTCTCCCTGAAGATCCAACTCGCGGGCCACCGCGCAGGCCAGCTGGCTAACCCGTCGTTGGTGTCCGGCGGTGAACGGATCTCTCGCCTCCACTGTGGCCACCACAGCGCTGATCACGCCCTCCAGCGTTCGCTTGAGTTTGCCCAGGCCGCGGGATACTTCCCCGAACAGGCGCGCGTTTTCCACGGCTAGCGCGGCCTGGTCGGCAAGCAACCCCAACACACGGAGCTCCTCCTCGCAAAGGGGGTGAGGCCGCGTCCACACGATCCCCATCACGCCAACCACGCGCTCACCCGCTTTCAGCGGGAATCCAGCCACGGCGCCGTCCCACCCCCACCCCCCACACTGCGGATCGGCCCGCAGGTCGGGTATGACGGTCCTGACGCCCGTGCGGGCTACAGCGTAGCTCAGGGCGTGCAGCCGCCACCGCTCTGCTTCCACATGCCCACCCGCAAGGCGCGACGCTCCGCGGGTGAGTCGTTCTCCGTCCCACAGGTGAACGTGACTCTCCTGGGCGGCCATCAACTGTTGAGCCTGCTCCAGGATGGCAGCGAGAACCTCGGACAGATCCAAGCTCGAGGTCAAATGCAGACTTGCCTGGTGGAGCGCCTCCAACTCCTGACTGCGACCCCTTGCCTGGGCCAGAAGAAGCCCGCGACAGACAGCCAGGGACACATGTTCGGCTAGGTGCTCACCTGAGCGAGCTTCCTCTCCGTGAAACGGGCGGCTTCTTCCAAAGCCGAGAATTACCGCCCCCAGCCACTTCCCGCCGGCAACAAGGGGGAACCCAAGGAGGGAAACCAAGCCCAGCTCCTCAGCTCGATCAACTGGAATCGCTGGCTGACACGGACTCCCCTCCCGCAACACCGCCTCTACGACTGCATGATGACAACAGCGGTCGCCCAGCCTCCCGTGGCACGCCCGTGGAGCCGTCCCGGCCCCTGTCCCATCCCACAAGGCGATGCAACAGCCATCAGCTGCGAAGTGCTTGGCCAAGCACTCCGCCAGCCTGGCCAGCAGCTCCTGCAGGCCGCTTGACTCCAGCGCCACGCGGCTGATCAACTCACAGAGTGAGACGTACTGTCCGCTCTCACAGCGCGAACTTGATTCCCTCTGGACTGAGCCGATCCCACTTTCAGAGGAACGCGCGCCTCGGGGGGACGTCTCGCTCACGACAGGCTCACCCCCTCACAATACCTACGTTGTAGTTATGCCTGGAGAGGGGCTAATGCAGACAAATCTAGCTCAGATGTCTCCCCAAGTCCTGCCCACCTTGATCTCCACCTGTAGAGGAACGCTTAGGTCTGCCACTCCTTCCATTGCCTCCCTCACCTGCTTTCCCACGCTCTCAACCTCAGAAGAGTCCGCCTCGAACATCAGCGAGTCGTGCACCTGCAACACCATGTCGGCGGCCAACGTCCCCTCCGTGTGGCGCCGGTGCACCTCGAGCATCGCCAGCTTCATCAAGTCGGCCGCGGAGCCCTGAATCGGGGTGTTCACTGCGTTGCGCTCATCATAGCCCCTGACTCGTCGGTCCCCCCGTGATCCGGAAAGGGACCGTCTCCTTCCCAGGAGAGTCCTGGCATAGCCCTGTCGCTTTCCCTCGGCCACTAGCTGGTCCAAAAACGACCTCACCTGAGGGTAAGCTGCGAAGAAGCGATCGATCAGCTCCCTCGCTCTCTCCTGCGGAATCCCCAGGTCGCGGGCCAGCCCATACGGGCTGATGCCATACACGATCCCGAAGTTGACCCGCTTTGCTTGGGCGCGCATTCGCTCACCGACCTCATCGGGGGACACCCCAAACAGTCGGCAGGCGGTGCGACGATGGAGATCCTCCCCTTGGAGGAAATCCTCTCGCAGCGCCTCATCGCCGGAGAGATGCGCCAGTACTCTTAGCTCAACCTGTGAGTAGTCGGCGGCCACAAACAGGCAGCCCGGAGCAGCGACGAACGCCCGGCGGATGTCCACGCCCACTTCGTGTCGTGGAGGGATGTTTTGCAGGTTGGGATCGGAGGAGGAAATCCTGCCGGTCGCCGTTCCCGTCTGGTTGAACGAGCTGTGCACGCGTCCGCTTCGCGAGTGGACATACCTGGGGAGCTTCTCGATGTAGGTATTACGAAGCTTCTCCAGCTCCCGGTAGGCGATGAGCTTAGCGGGGAGTTCATGTCGAGCAGCCAGCTCTCGCAGGACCTGAGCGTCGGTGGACGGCCCGGTCTTGGTTCGGGAGAGCACCGGCAGGCGCAGACGCTCATACAGAACCTCCCGCACCTGAGGCACAGATCCGGGGTTGAACGGTCCCCCAGCAAGGGAAAACAGCTCTTCAAGCAAACGCTCCTGCATGGTCTCCAGCTCTGCGCCCTGTCTGTGAAGCTCGTCCGTGTCAAGCAGGATCCCTTTTCTCTCCATAGACGCAAGGACTTCAATCAGCGGGATCTCTACTTCGGCGAGAAGTTTTTCCAACTCGGCCTCGCGCAGCTTCCTGGTGAGGGGCTCATGCAGCCGGCAAACTGTTTCCGCATCTGCCACAGCGTACGCCGCAGCCCGTCGTGGGGACACTTGGGCAATCGTGCCCCCCGCTCCCACTAGCTCAGCGTAGCTTTCCATCACCACGCCCACCTCTTCCTGGGCGATGGCCCCCAGCTTGTGAGTGGGCGCATCCGGGTTGAGAAGCCAATGCGCGAGCATGGCGTCGAAGGATATGCTCCGAAGCTCAACTCCATACCGTGCGAGAACCTGCATATCGTACTTCAGGTTCTGGCCCCAGATGCACGGATGGTCGCCCTCCAGTAGCGGACGCAGCCTGCTCAGGACTTGATCCAAAGAAAGCTGTTGTTCCCCGTCGGCAGCATCGTGTCCGACAGGAACGTACCAACCTTCTCCAGGCCGGACAGCAATGGCCAGGCCCACGAGTTCCGCAGATAGGGGGTCCAGCGATGTCGTCTCCAGATCGAGGGACAAGGCCTCCTCCTGGCCTAGCCTATCCACCAAATCAGCCAGCGTGCACTCGTCCAGCACCAAATGGTGCTCTCGCGCCGGCTCAGTCGCGGCCACACCCAGCTCAGCGAGAACCGATTTGAACCCCAGCTCCCGCAGTTCTCTCCTCAGGTTGTCAGGGTCCCACTCCGCCGGTGCGAGATTGGCCAGGTCGACATCGAAATCTGGCACCTGCAGCCGCACAAGCTCGCGTGACAGCAGGGCGTCCTCCTTTCCCCGCGCCAGTGCCTCCCCCAACCGCCGGTTGGGTAACTTCTCGGCCGCCTCCAGAACCCTCTCCAACGAGCCATATCGATCCAGAAGCTGGCGTGCGCCCTTCTCGCCCACCCCGCGCACACCGGGGATGTTGTCCGAGCTGTCGCCCATCAGCGCCAACAGGTCGGCCATCTTCTCCGGGGGCACACCGAAGCGGTCCTCAACCTGGGCGGGGTCAACTCGTTCCAGGCGGTCCGTGGGTCGCCGCCCAGGCCGCAGAAGGCTCACACCCTCGTCCACAATCTGCGCCATGTCCTTGTCCCCAGTGAGAACGAGGGCGGGCACAGCCGCACTCTTCGCCCTCTCCACAAGGGCTGCCATCAGGTCATCTGCCTCGTAGCGAGGCATCTCCAGTCGGGGCACGCCAAGGGCGTCGAGCAACCTCTTGGCCCGCGGCAACTGGGAAGCCAGCGTCTCGGGCATCTCCTTGCGAGTAGCCTTGTACTCGGCGAACACCTCGTGGCGCACAGTAGGCCCGCCTGCATCGAACACGACCGCAACATAAGAAGACGGATACTGCTTGAGGACCATGATAAGAGTCCTCACCAGCCCGTACACCGCGTGTATGGGCTCCCCGCCGCCAGTAGTGAGCTCGGGCAGAGCGTGGAAAGACCTGTACAGTGCGGAGTGAGCATCCACCAACAGCAGACGCTCGGGAGGATTCGCCAAGCCCAAAGACTGCAGCAGGTTCATGGTCGACCGTCCATTAGGGCGCACAGCGCCACAGCCAGGGCATCAGCAGCGTGATCGCCGGGGAGTTCCTCGACATTGAGCAGATGCGCCATCATCCCCATCATCTGCACCTTGGGGGCCGACCCTGTCCCACAGATCCACTTTTTGACCTCCCGCGGGGCATACGACCTCAGGCGGCAGCCACAGGCAAGCAGCTTGATCACACCCAACACCTGCGCGGTGAGCATCGCCGAGGAAGCGTTGCGAGCCAGGTACACCTCCTCAACGGCCAATACTTGGGGACGGAAGGCCTGCACCACCTCGGACAACCCCGCATGGATGGCGGCCAGCCGCTGGGGGAGCGGATCTCTAGTTGAAGGTCGGACGGTTCCCGAGGACAAAGCCTGTAGTTCGTCTCCACAGGCTTCAACAACGCCGTATCCGGTGGCCGTAAGTCCCGGGTCGACCCCCATGACCCGTACTCTGTTCACAGTAGCTCCCTCAGCTTCTCCAGCCTGGGATCGCCACCCGTTGGCTCCAGCTGTGTGCATCCCTCGCCGTGCTCCTCCACATTGAGGTCGGCCCCGCAGTCGGCGCAAAGCCCGCGGCAATCCTCCCTGCACAACGGCCGCTGGCTGACCGCCAGACGCACCCCGGCCGCGATCCACGGCCTCATCTCAACATACGGAGCCAGCGGATCCTCCAGCGGCACTTCCAGCAGCTCCTCACGCTCGAATTCTTCCTCGAACTCCAGCAGACACCTGGAACAGCGCCGCACGCACTTGCCGGACACGCTCAGCGTGACCAAGACGCGCCCTTCATCGTAGAAAGCCGAGGCAATCACCCGCACGCCACCCACCAGAGGCAACGGCTCGTCACACCACACAAGATCGTCCAGGACTTCCAGCCCCTCGCTGCGCACGGGGCGACCGGGGTAGGCTCGCAGTTCTCTGAGATCAATCCTCATGACAACCCCCCTTTGGGCCTGAACCACACTGCCATATCCACCGCTCGGCGAACAGGCCCCACATCATGCACACGAACAGCGTCAGCGCCGTTCGCCACGGCGATGGCGCAGGCCACCAGCGTACCCTCGCGACGCTCGGTCACCGGCAGGTCCAACGCCTCGCCGATGAACCTCTTACGCGACGGTCCGACCAGGAGCGGCTGGCCCAGTTCCCGCAGTTCACCGACGCGCCGAATGAGCTCCAGATTGTGCTCCAGCTTCTTTCCGAACCCAATGCCCGGATCGAGCACAACTCTCTCTCGCGGGATTCCAGCGTCCAGAGCCACGCAAAGCCTCTCAGCCAGAAAGCCACGCACCTCCAACACCACATCCTCGTAGTGGGGGTCGCTCTGCATGGTGGCAGGTGTCCCCAACATGTGCATGAGCACAAGGCCAGCGTTGTATCTGCGCACCACTTTCGCCATGCGCGGATCCCCGCGCAAAGCGGTGACGTCGTTCACAATCCGAGCGCCAGCCTCCAACGCCGCCTCAGCCACGTCCGCTTTGCAAGTGTCGACGGAGATGGGAATACGGAGCGTACGCACCAGCCGTTCCACCACCGGCACCACTCGGGAGAGCTCCTCGTCGACCGTTATGGGCTCGGCGCCGGGACGGGTTGACTCACCGCCGACGTCCACCACATCAGCCCCCTGTTCGGCCATGCTGACTGCGTAGGCAATGGCGACCTCCTCATCGGTGAACCTTCCTCCGTCGGAGAACGAGTCAGGCGTCGTGTTCAGGATCCCCATGACCAACACGGAGCGCGACTTCACGGCGGTGCCCCATTCGAACACCATGCCCAGAGAGTACATCAAAGCAGGCAGCCAGTCAGCAATGGAACCCATGGAGACAGTCCCCGGTTTGCCCCCGGTTTTGTCATGGCCAAAGTTGGGGACTGTCCCCACTGGTTGAACGGGGGACCTCTGCCGCCTACTATATTGCCCGCCAGAAGGGGTGATAGTGGTGAAGGTCTTGTTGATCCGTGAGGTCCCCAAGCTGGGCGTGCCTGGTGACGTGGTGGAAGTCAAGGCCGGCTATGCACGGAACTATCTTCTGCCGCAGCGCATGGCCGTCCCTCCCAGTGCACACGAGATGACCCGCTATGCCAAGCTACGAGAGGAGTACCGTCGCGAACTCGCCGATCGCAGGACCCAAGCGGAGATGCTGTCTGAGAAGCTGCAGGGAGCCAAGTTCGTCTTCGCACGACGAGTCCACGACGAAGACAGACTCTATGCGAGCGTCCGGCCTCAAGATGTGGCCAAGGAGATCGAAGAGCGGTTCGGAGAGAAGATCTCCCCCGAGCGGATCAGCATGGACCAAATCGAGGCCCTTGGTGAGTACACTGCCCACGTGAGCATCTACGAGGACGTAGCGGCCGACATCAACATCGTGGTGAACCAAGCGTCCTAAGGCCTACTGTGCGCCCGCTGACCGGGGACGTCCTACGTGCGGCCCTGGGGACGGGCTTGTCACGAGTTTTTGGGTTGGGAAGGGACATTGCTGTGGCCCACGTGTTCGGGGCCACAGGCGCCTACGATGCTTTCCTGGCTGCTTTTTTCGTCCCTAACCTCCTGCGCGGACTGCTGGCCGAAGGCGGGCTCGCTGCATCCTTCCTTCCAGTCTACGGCCGGGCCCTGGCCCAGGGCCGAGGCCGAGCTGTGGCGTCTCACACTCTGTCCGCAATGCTGGTGTTACTTCCGCTGATATGCGGGCTCGGTGCCTGGGCCGCCCGTTGGTACATCCCCCTGTTGGCCGCCGGATTCCCCGAGGATCAGCTTCAGCTGGCGGTGACGCTTGGTCGCTGGATGTTCCCCTTTCTCGGGTTCGTATCGCTGGCGGCGCTGGCAGGGGGTATCCTCAATGCCAACGGCAAGTTCTTCCTCCCCGCCCTCTCCCCAGCGTTGCCCAACCTGGCCATGATCGGGGCAGCGCTGCTTCTCACACCATTTGTCCGTCCGCCCATTGCCGCGTTGGTCTTTGCCCTTCTCGCAGGAGCCGCCGGGCAGTTGGCACTCCAACTACCCCTACTGCGGGGGCATGTGGGACCTCTGCCCCGCCCTTGGCCGCCGCGACCCGAGCTGGGACAGATGGCCAGGAGGCTACTCCCTGTGTTGGGAGGAGTGGCCATGGCCGAAGTCAACGTACTGGTAGACACACGCCTTGCTTCCTACTTGGCCGAGGGAGCGATCGCCACTTTGCAGTATGCGATGCGCCTGTTCCAGTTGCCGATAGGAGTAGTGGCGGTCTCTGTGGCCGCCGCTGTGCTGCCGCGGTTCGCCCGCTCCTCGCCAGAGGGGATGGGCGGCCCGTTTGGCGATGCCCTGCGCCAGGGGTTGGGCCTGGGCACAATTCTCATCCTCCCAGCCATGGCCGGTCTGCTGGCGCTCGGCAGACCCATTGTCGCGTTATTGTTCGAACACGGAGCGTTCTCCGCGGAGGACACAACGCGCACTTACGCTGCCCTGGCTGCCTACCTATCGGGACTGTGGGCCTACACACTGATCTACCTGTTCTCCCGAGCTTTCTACGGCCTCGGCACACCAGTGCTGCCCGTGCTCACCGGCACGCTGGCCGTGGCTGCGAACATAGCCCTTGACCTTCTGTGGGTCGGCCGCTGGGGAACTTTCGGGCTGGCGCTGGCCACGGGAGTTGCCGGTTGGATAAACGCCCTAACAATGGGGCTCCTTCTCTGGAGACGAGGGCGGGGCTGGGTTCCCCTGCGCCCGATGTTGGCGGCTGCAGCCTCAGCGACGCTCATGGGGCTGTTGGTGTCCGCGGCCGACCGGTTTTTCTTCGCGTCCTACGGACCTTGGGTGCAGGTACTGGCCGGAGTTCCCCTGGGGCTGATGCTCTACTTCCTGGCCGGTCGGGCGACCGGGTTGTTCCGGTGGCTCAGGGTCGCAGGATGAGGCCTCGTCCGCCTGGGCCCTCTTCCTGCGGAGGTATGAGCCCGAGGAGGCCGTGAACGAAGCGATGGGGAGCATCCTCCTGACGGTAGGCCGCCAGCCACTCGCTCAGCGCCCGCGTGGCGTCGCGCAGCCGCGGGGCTGACAGTCGCCCGCCCTCCACCACAGGGAGCAGAGCATCGGTAAGCAGCCGTCCCACCAGTGGTGGTGCCGCCCCCACTAGCGTGATCGGGGAGAGCGTCTGCCCAAGGTGCGCCAAGGCCGCTTCCACGTGCGCATCGTCGGCTTCATTGCGATGGAGCAACTCGGCCAGCAGGCGAGCGAGTGCCTCCACGTAACTCCACAGCTCTTCCTGCCCTTGCGCCAAGAGCTGCCCCTGCCATTCTCCCCATGCCTCGCTGAGCTCCCGCGCTCGGCGCTCCCGCAAGTGCCGTTCAGCCGCCACCAAATACGTGCAATTGGGGATGCACTGTACTGTCCTTCGCCGGTGCGAACCACAGCAGGGTCCGCAGATGCGAGTGTCCAGCGCCGGGCAGGATCGCTCACCTTTGCGCTGCCCACAGATCGCGCACTGCATCAGGAGAGCTGAGCCAGACGCCGCCTGGCATCATCGGACATACGTTCTGGACTCCAGGGAGGATCCCACACCAAGCTGACTTCCACATCGAAGCTCGGGAAGTGCTCACGCAGGGCTTGTTCGACGAGCGCAGGAAGCTCCCCGGCGAGCGGGGAGGTAGGGCTGGTGAGCGTCATATCCACGGAGATCGAACCATCGCCGGAGCACACATTACACACCAGGCCTAGGTCCACAACGTTGATCCCCAACTCCCGGTGGACGACATTCCGTTTGAGCACGGCCAGCACTTGAGATTCAGTGGGCCCCATCGCCCTTCCCAACTCTTGCCCGCCCCAGATCGATCACCAGCGACATGTCTATGCTCTCCAGTTCGCGAGTGAACCGCTCCTCCAGGTGTCTCCACAGAGGCCACACCGGGCAATCACCGTCGAGAGAACACGTCGTTCCCGAAACGCAGGGCAGGCGTATGACTTGGCTGTCCAGCGCATCCAGCACTTGGGCCAGACTGATCTCCTCCGGTTCGGCAGCCAGTCTGTACCCTCCGTTCCGTCCCCGCTGCGCGGCGACAATGCCGGCCTGCCGAAGATCCATCAGGATCTTGCGAAGGAAGGCCTCGGGCACCTGGTGGCGATCGGCCAATCGCCGAGCGGAGTGGTAGCGGTCAGGCTGAGCAGCAAGCTCGTACAAAATGCGAACGCCGTAATCCGTCCGTCTCGTCAGCGTCATAGGCATCATTGTAAGCCTCTTACTCATTGCCCTCCACAAACGCACACGCCTTCTGTCGGCCCCAGCTGTCCGCCTCCTCTACCACGCTCAGCGAATCACAGGGAACAGCCCTATGAGCCTCAAGCACTGACTCCAAGCCTTCGGCAATCTGTGAAAAACGGATTCGGCCTGCCAGGAAGGCCGCCACAAGCTCCTCGTCCGCCCCGTTAGCCACCGCCGGGGCGGTGCCTCCGGTCTTCCCCGCCTCCAACACAGTCCAAAACGCCGGATATTGCCCCTGAGGCAATGGTCCCAGCTGCAAAGAAAGCTCGCCAAACGCGAGGCGGGCTGGTGGACGAGGCAAGCGTCGGGGGTGAGTAAGGGCGAACCTAATGGGTATACGCATATCGTGAGGTCCCATCTGGGCCAGCACCGTCCCGTCAACCAACTCCACAAGCCCGTGGATCAGCGACTGCGGATGGAGCAACACCCCTATCTTCTCCCAGTCCACCCCAAACAGGTGATGGGCCTCAATTACCTCGAACGCCTTGTTCACCAGGGTGGCCGAGTCCACAGTGATCCGCGGCCCCATACTCCAGGTAGGGTGACTGAGGGCTTCCTGAGGAGTAACCCGGTCCAGGTACTCAGGAGGCAGATCGCGAAATGCTCCCCCGGAAGCAGTTATCCACAACCGCTCTACCTGGTCCTCGGCCACTCCCTGCAAAGCTTGCTGCAGCGCCGCATGTTCGGAGTCAACTGCCACAATGGCCGCTGTGCCTGCCCCCGTGACCCGGACAAGCTCCCCCCCCACGACCAAGGACTCCTTGTTGGCTAGGGCCAGCGTCTTTCCAGCTGCCAGCGCAGCCAGTGAACCCCGCAAGCCTGCTGCCCCCACAACGGCGTTCAGCACGAGGTCGACATCGTCACGGCTGGCCAGCTCCTCCAGGCCCTCCGCCCCGTGTACCACTTCCGTTTCCTCAGGCAACAGCGCTCGCATCTTCCGCGCCTCATCGGGCCCAAGCACCCCCACGACACGGACACCGAACTCGCGGGCAGCAACGGCCAGCGGTTCCACTCGCCTCCCGGCAGCCATTGCTGTGACGGAGACACGCTCGCCCTCATCCCTCAGCGTGCGAAGAACATCAAGCGCCTGCAGACCTATGGAACCCGTCGCTCCCAGTACCGCCAAGCGACGCCAGTTCATTTGGCCGGCTCGGGGGATAGATCCTTGAGAAGCTCGTCCAGCTCACGACCGTCTATCGTTTCACGGCGGATTAACTCCTCAGCCAAGCGGTCGAGGCTGGCGCGGTAGCGGCTGAGCAGGTCTCTGGCAGCAGTGTAACTTCGCTCCAACAGGCTACGTATCTCTCGGTCTACCGTCGCCGACAGCTCCTCGGAGTGCTCATCGCTGCGAACGAGCTCTTCCCCCAGAAACACGTTGGTTCGTTCGCCGGCCAGGCTTATTGGGCCCAACCCCTCGGACATCCCGTATTCGACCACCATGCGCTTGGCGATCTGGGTGGCATGCTTCAGGTCGTCCTGCGCCCCTGTCGTGCGGGTTTCAAAGACCATCTCTTCGGCCACCCTCCCCCCAAGTAACGCAGTCAGGCGGTCCACGAGCTCGTTCTGAGTCATGATGTAGCGGTCTTCTTCGGGAAGCTGTAAGGTGAAGCCCAACACACCATCGCCGCGTGGAACGATGGAGATCTTGTGTACCGGATCCGTGTGGGGAAGGAGCCACCCCAACAGCGCATGCCCCGCCTCGTGAAAAGCGATGTGCTGTTTCTCTCTCTCAGTTATGAACAATCCCCGCCTCCGCAGTCCGGTGAGGACACGGTCCAGCGCCTCGTCGAAGTCTGCAGGTTCGATGTACTCCTTGCGCGCTCGCGCGGCGAGCAATGCCGCTTCGTTACACAAGTTCTCGATGTCCGCGCCCACAAAGCCTGGGGTGCGCCGCGCGATGCGTCCCAGGTCAACCTCGGAGGCCAGCTTCTTCCCCCGACTGTGAATCTTCAGAATGGCCTCCCTGCCGTAGAGATCCGGGCGAGGAACGACGATCTTACGGTCGAACCTGCCGGGCCTGAGCAAAGCTTGGTCCAGAACATCGGGCCGGTTGGTGGCTGCCAGCACGATAACTCCTGCGTTGTGTTCGAAGCCGTCCATCTCCCCCAGCAGTTGGTTCAGCGTCTGCTCACGTTCGTCGTGTCCACCACCCAACCCCGCGCCCCGCTTGCGCCCCACAGCGTCGATTTCGTCGATGAACACGATGCAGGGGGCGCTGGCCTTGGCTTTCTGGAACATGTCGCGCACACGGGCCGCCCCTACGCCGACGAACATCTCCACGAAGTCTGACCCCGAGATGGAGAAAAAGGGCACACTGGCCTCGCCGGCGATAGCGCGGGCGATGAGAGTCTTGCCCGTCCCCGGCGGACCCACGAGCAGCACTCCCTTGGGGATCTGTGCCCCGAGGCGAACGAACTGCTTGGGCTCGCGCAAGTACTCCACGATCTCCCTGATTTCATCGATGACCTCGTTTATTCCAGCCACGTCCTTGAAGCTGATCTTGGTGAACTCCTTGCTGGCGAGCTTCGCTCGGGACTGGCCGAATGACAGGGCCCCCCCTCCCTGCTGCATGCGGCGCATCATGAACACCCACAGAGCAGCGATCACCCCGATGGGCAACAGCCACATGAGCGCTGTCACCAACCAGGCCCCTTCGCCGACCGGCTCGAACCTCACCGCCACGCCTTGGTCACCCAACTTGGCTACCAGCTCATTCCACAAGGGAGACCCTTCCGGCGGACCCTCGGCCTCGAATTCTTCTCCAGTCACAAGCTCCCCGGACACACGACTGCCGCGAATGGTTACGCTGGCTATCTCTCCATCGCGCACCCTTTGTAGGAATGTTGAATAGGAAAGGGACATCGGCCCGCGCTCAAAGCCAGTCCAGAACTGCTGAACCAGTATGAGCCCAAGCACAAGCACCACCAACATAAAAGCGATGGTGCGGAGGTTCCGCTGAGCAGGGGGCCGTCCGTTCATCCTCTTTGTCTCCAACTGAGATTGTACCGTGGCCAGCAGTGCACGCAAACGGCTGTGTTCCCACGTCAGCGAGCTGTACAATGCTTCACATGTCACGCGCTCTGTTCCGACTTGCCGCCCTGGTCTTTTTCATCGGAGGACTGGCGACCGTCAGCCAACCAGAGCCGCTGCGGTTGGATCCACTGTTGCGCGCCTTGACTACACCCACCTATCAGGCCTCGGTGCGCCCTGAACAGCTGGTGCGGCAACTCTCCCTGGCCTGGGATGGAGTGCCGCTGCCACCGCTTCACCTCCAGCCGGAACTAACGCCGGCGGAGCTGACCGCTCTTCCCATCGGCACCTGGGAAGACGCGCAAGTGGCAGTGCTGGTACACATCCAGTCGGCGTACACCGATTCGCTCCCCGGGCTCACAGTGTACAGCCGCCACGGCCCGTTCCTCACCGGACTGGCGGACGTCAGCCGTCTGCAGGAGCTGAGCGGGCATCCGGCAGTCACCTTCGTGGAGGCCTCGCGTCCAGTGTGGCCAACGCTCGACACATCTGTTCCCGAGGTGGGAGCGAACCTAGTCTGGTCAGCACCCCTGAACACAACCGGGGAGGGTGTAGTGATCGGCGTGGTGGACACAGGGATAGACATATCCCACCCGGATTTCCGAGTCGATCGCACTGGAGACGGCCAAGCCGAGGGAACCCGCATCCTCGCTCTGTGGGATCAGAAACAATCCCCTGACGGCACCGCGGCCCGCTATGGATTCCACTACGGGCGGGTGTACACGCGGAGGCAGTTGGAGAACGCCATGGCCGCAGGTTGGTTTCCCAGCCGGGACGACGAGCCGGCTCACGGCGGCCACGGCACTCACGTGGCGGGGATCGCCGGCGGCGGGGGCAGGGCAGGACTTGCCGGTGTCGCTCCGAACGCGGACTTGGTGGTGGTCAAAAGCACCTTCTACACGAACGACGTTGTCGATGCAGCGGCCTTCGTGTTCCAACTGGCAGCCGAGGCTGGGCTTCCCGCTGTGGCCAACCTGTCCTTGGGCAGTCACAGCGGGCCGCACGACGGGACATCGAACTTCGAGAGGGCCATCGACTCCCTGGTGAGCGGCGCTGGGCGAGCCGTTGTGGCGGCCGCGGGGAATGAGGGCGGGAGGAAGATCCACGTAGGTGCAGACGTGCGCTCCCCGACCTCTTGGAACCTTCAGGTACATGCAAGTACTGTCCCTGTACAGCTTTGGCACGATGGAAACGCTTGGTTCAACGTCACCGTGACTGCTCCCAGCGGGGACAGAATCACCGCAGAACCGGGGATGAGCGTGTTTGTGTCCACCTCCTTCGGGAACGTGTGGCTGGAGAATCCGACTCGACCCGATGCGCGCAATGAGGACAAGGTAGTGTACCTGGAAGTGCGACAAGCCAGCTACGGAACGGAATGGAAGATAAGATTCGAGCCTGTGGATCGCGGAGGGCGGGTGGACGGTTGGGTGACCAGCCCCACTTCGGGCAGCTTCAGGGAAGGAGACAACCATTCCACGATCTCAGAACCTGGTAACGCGCACCGGGTCATTACCGTGGGAGCATACACCACCAAGGTGAGCTGGGACTCCCTCGATGGCCCTCAGACCGTCGATGACTACAACGTGGGGACGCTCTCCTACTTCTCCTCCCGCGGACCGACCCGTGACGGCCGGCGCAAACCTGAACTCACAGCCCCCGGAGCGTGGATCGCTGCTCCCCGTTCGGCAGGTGTGACAACCCCGCGCTGGCTGCAACCGCTCGTCCCACCGGATTACCCCTACCGGATGAACGCCGGTACGAGCATGTCTGCACCGCACGTGAGCGGAACAGTGTCGCTTCTTTACAGTCTCAACCCGGCACTCGACTGGCGCGATCTGCTGGAGGCGCTGACAGCCTCAGCGCGGGTCGACCGATACACCGGCAGCAGCGTGCCCAACCATGCGTGGGGAGCGGGGAAGCTTGATGCAGCGGCCGCGGTGGCCTCGCTGCCGGGGACAGTTCCTCCCCCCGCAGCTGAGAGACCACAGCTCAGGTTGCTGCGAAACCCGGTACAGCGGGAAGCGTTGTTCTCCTACCACATCCCGCCGGAAACCTCGAGCGGAGAGCTTCAGGTGTTCGACCTCACTGGAAGACTCATCTACTCCGACCCCCTCTCCCGGGAAGAGGGCCTGCTTCGCTGGGATCTAATCACCCAGTGGGGACGGCTGGTGGCAGACGGGCTGTACCTTGCACTCTTGGTCACCCCCGAGGGGGTTTCAGAGGTGCAACGGCTGGTGGTGTACCGGTGAAAACAACTGTTGCCTTCCTTCTTCTGCTTTTCATGTCCACACCAGCCTGGGGCTATCACGGAGTGGGGATGCCCATCGAACTCACAGGAAGTGCCCGGGCCATTGGGATGGGGGAGGCGTTTCTGGCAGTTGCCGACGACGAATGGGCTGCCTTGTATAATCCCGCCGGCCTCACCGACCTCGTCGGATGGGGAATCTCCGGCGCCTACGCTCAGCAGTTCGGGGCGGTCTCCGTCAGCACTGTGGCCGCAGCCGGCCCCTGGCTGGGCGGAATGCTCACGCTAGTAGACTCGGGCCTGATCGAAGCGGGGGTTTCCTACGTCTCCATAGGGGGGGTGGCAGCGGTGGGCATCCCCGTATGGGGAGGCTTTTCCATAGGGGCAAGAGGCCGAGCGGTACGCACAGTGCACCCGGGGGACGCGTCGGGCTGGACCTTGGATCTGGCGATCCTGTGGCGTGGACCGGTCACCGTGGGGCTGGTGGGGAGATCTTTGTGGTCTCAGGATGTCAGGGGCCGCGGGGACCACAGTGAGCCCTGGCCCCGGGGCCTTGCTGTAGGCATGGCTTTGCCCTTTCCCTTGCCGCACCCGTTTGCCGGACAGCTCGCCGCTTGTGTGGAGGGGTTAGGAGAAGAGCCCCTGTCTCTGCGGGTCGGCAGCGAGTTGTGGATCCACGGGATCGGGATACGTGTAGGGATTGCTCCTTCTACCTTGTCCTACGGGTTCTCTGTACGCTGGGGGGGAGTGCAGCTAGACGGGGCCGCAGTGCTCCATGAAGTGCTGGCACCGGCCTACCGGGGCACGCTCACCATACGGCTTCAGTGAGCGGCGCGGAGCTGGCCACAGCCAGCTTCGATGCGGACCCCGCGGGATCGACGTACGGTCACATCCACCCTCCGCGCAAGGAGCATCCGCCTGAACCTGTCCACCCGCGCCTCCGTCGGCCGCGCAAAGGGAAGCCCCGGTGCCGGGTTGAACGGGATCAAATTCACGTGGGCCAGGCGACCCCAAAGCAGGTCCGCAAGCGCTCTGGCCTCTTTGGGACCATCGTTCACGCCCGCCAAGACCACATACTCGTAGCTTACCCTCCGGCCGGTCATCACAGCGTACTCGTCGGCGGCAGCCAACACATCGGCAAGCGGCCACCGCCGCGCCAGAGGAATGAGTTCCCGCCGCAGTTCGTCGGAGGCCGCGTGGAGCGAGACCGCCAGGTTCAGCTCCAATCCCTCCCTGGCGAGCCTCCGTATCCCGGGAACCACACCCACAGTGGACACAGTGAACCTCCGGGCCCCCAGGCCAAACCCTTGCGGATGGTTCAGATTGCGAACTGCCTTCACTGTGGCTTCGTAGTTGAGCAACGGCTCCCCCATCCCCATGAATACCACATGGGACAGCCGCTTTCCCCGCTGGGAGATCTCCCGAGCGAAGTGGATTACCTGGGCTGAGATCTCCCCCACGGCGAGATCCCTTTCGTAGCCTGCCTGCCCGGTGGCACAGAAGGCGCAGCCCACAGGACACCCGACTTGAGTGGACACACACACCGTACTTCGGCCACCTCCGCGCATCAGCACAGTCTCCACCGCTGCGCCATCGGGAAAAACGAGGAGCACCTTCTCGGTTCCTTCCTCTGCGTCCACATACAGGGCTGCGGGCAAGGCGGACTGCACAGCACAGTGTTCGGCAAGCCTCCCCCGCAACGCAAGGGGGAGATCAGTCATGCCCTCGAAGTCTTCCGCCAGCCGCCCCCACAGCCAAACCCAAAGCTGCCGGGCCCGATAGGAGGGCTCACCCCATGAGCGCAGTAGTTCTTCGATTTCGGCTAAGGAAAGGTCAAGCAGCTGCACCCGCGCGTCGCTCTTGCCAAGGGACGAACCTCCCCCGGCCGGGACGTGCGACGAGCTCCTCCTCCCGTACCAGCCACTCCCCGCGGGAGAGCACGCCGACAGGTCGGCCCACAAGCTGCATTCCCTCATATGGGGAGAAGCCAGCGGCGCTGTGCAGCCGCCCGGCCAGCACAGAGCGCGAGGACTTCGGGTCCCAAAGAAGAAGATCTGCATCACCTCCTGCAATGATCCCTCCCTTCATCGGCCACAACCCGAAGGCTCGGGCGGGACCTTCCGAAAGATACCAGGCTACTTGCTTCAGAGAAAGCCGTCCCCGAGCCCATCCCTCAGACAGAAGGAGAGAGGGAAGAAGCTCCACCCCAGGGAGACCGGAGGGAAGCTTCGCTGGATAGTCCCACCCAAGGCTCTTTTGCTCGCGGGTGAACGGGCAGTGATCGGTAGCCACTGCCTGAAAAGCGCCCCGGCAAAGGCCTTGCCACAGCGCGCGTCGGTCCGCCTCCGCCCTCAGCGGGGGAACAACCGAGTACAGGTGCCCATCACTACGCTCGTAGGCATGTTCGGTGAGAAGCAAGTACTGAGGGCAGGTCTCTCCCATCAGGGGGGCCCCGCGGGCTTGCGCCGCCTGTAAAGCGGCAAGACCGGCCGCACTGGAGATGTGAGCTACGTAGGTGCAGCAGCCGGTATCTCTGGCCAGTTCACCTATCTCAGCCACCGCTACGGCTTCGGCGATCGTCGGACGTGAGCGCGGAGTGGGCCCACCCTCAGGCACAGTGAGCTCCTGCGCCTCTGCGTGCACCATGGACACCCCACCCAACGCACGAACATCTCGCATCGCAGCTCGTAGAACTCCCAGCGGCGTGCGTCTCCCAGATTCGGCATAACTGAGGAAGTACTTGAATGAGCGCACACCCAGACCCGCCGCCTCGTCGAGCTCGGCTCGACGGTCCTCCGTCCAGCCGATCATCTCCGCTCGCAGGGCGTAGTCGACGGAAGCCGGCTGCGCTTGGAGAAGCCGGCTTTCCACGCTGTCGCCTAGGGAAACGTGAGCAGACCCCACTGTGAAGTCCACGATCGTGGTCACCCCCCCGCTCGCCGCGGCCAGGGTGCCCCGGGCGAAGTCGTCGGCTGACTGAGTTCCGGACACCGGCAGCGAAAGGTGCACGTGCGCATCTACCGCCCCCGGCAACACCACCACCCCAGTGGCGGAGACCTCCTCCCCACGGCGGGAGACCTTGCCCACCTTGGCAACGCGTCCGTCCCGTATGAGAACGTCCGCCCGGCGTGCCCCTTCCGGCGTGACGACGGTCCCTCTTGTGATCCTCAGTTCTCCCATGATGTCACCATAGCCCATCGCCCCAAGGGGCGGCGAGCTCGGCCGCCTCCCTTCCCGCTACTCTTGTCAAGAAGTGGGCATTGGCGCCCTGTTGCGCAGGGACCGCATCGGCGGACTGGGCTGCACACAAACGGGCCCATCACACCCGCTCACCGCCGGTGGACGGCGAGCACTTCCCCGAAGAAGAGCGTATGGAGATCCCCCCTAGGGTAGTACTTCGCGGACATCTCAGCGCTGACCAGTCCCGCTTCAGTGAGTTTGGCCTTGGCCAGTACTCGGCATTCGTAGTGCACTCCGGGGACATCCAGGGAGGGCACACTGACTTCCACTCCGGGAATGGTCCTCAGGCCCAGTTTGTCGATCTTGTCGATATCGCGCCCCGATTCGCTGCCACAGACAGAGAGCTCCTTGTCCATGCCCCCAGTGGGTATGCTGACCGCAAACTCGCCCCCCTGTTCGATCAGTCCGTGGGTGTAACGAGAGGGCCGCACCAGGACCAAGAACACCGCCCGGCCCCAGCAAGTCCCTCCCAACCCCCAACCGATGGTCATCGGATTGGGCTTGCCTCCCGGAGCCTGCCCCAACAGGAAGGCCCCGCTTGCCCCAATCTGCTGCTGAGAAGATGCAAAATCAGCCCATGGTGCCTGCATATTCATCGTCTCCTCCTTGCCGCTCGCTCCTCAGGACTGGGGAAGTAATCCCCAAGGATCCCCCCACCGATGAACTCCCGCAAAATGGAGGTTGCAGGGACCTCGTCCTTCGAGTGGGGCTTGAACCAGCGCAGTGTGTTCAGTATGCGCTGCGCCTCCAGTTTGTATCTTGTGTGCCGCACTTGGCGCAGCAGTGGCTCCGCCAATGGCCTCAGCACAGACCATTCGTAAGCCAGCGCGGAGTTGAACATTACGTGTGCCCTCCCTTGATGGGGGAACACATTTCGTTTCTCCGCACGGCGCACATTTGCCCACATCCTCAGGGTGTCCTCCGCGTTGTAACCGCGGAACGCCACGTCCCTGACTACCCGCCTGATGAGCCGCGTGTCAGTAGTAGAGAGCCTGACGTGGTCGTCCAGCTTCAACTGGGTCAGTGCCGATACGTAGATCCGGAACGCGTGGGTACCCAGACCGCCTGGCAGAAGCTCGGGATTCAAGCAGTGCAGGCCCTCAACCAGCAACACTGTATCTCGGCCCAGCCGGATCTCCTGGCCCTCCAGGCGTTCACCGCTGGGAAAGTCAAACCGCGGCAGTCGCACCAGGCTTCCCTCCAGCAACTGCTCGACATGCTGTTGGAACAAGGGCAGGTCGACCGCTGATGGATGGTCGAAGTCGGTGAGGCCTCGCCTGGCCATCTCGCCCCGCGGCAGGAAGTAGTCATCCATGGCCACCGGATAGGGGCGCAAGCCCTGAGCCAACAGCTGCACCGCCAACCGCTTGCTGAACGTGGTCTTACCTGCAGACGAGGGGCCAGCTACGAGGACGATCCTCCGCTCCTCCTCCGGAAGCCCCCCGATGCGCCGTGCGATCTCCCCCACGCGAAGCTCGTGCAACGCCTCGGAGACGAGGATCACCTCGCGGAGGCGCCCGTCTGCTACCGCTTCGTTCACCGTCCAGGCGTCGTACACGCCAAGGAGCTCAAGCCATCGGACGTACTCCTGGAACACCTGCCACAGCGGCCCATAGCTCTCGAGGTTCTGAAGTTCCGTGGGCCGCTCCCTCCTCGGAAACCGCAGGATGAACCCATCGTGATAGGGTACTAGGGAGAAACTTCGCAAGTACCCCGTGGACGGCACGAGTTCCCCGAAAAAGTAATCTCGCGTCTTTCCCAGTGTGTACAACGGCACTGTGGGTTCGTCCCACACTTGGCGGAACAGCTCGGCCTTGTGCCCAGCACCATCGTCGGCGAACCACCGGTAGGCCTCATCTTTGGGAACGTGCTCCTTGAGAATGGGCAAGTCCTTCTCCACCATCCGCTGCATGTGAGCCTCCAACGCGGAGAGCTCCTGAACTGACAAGGGGTCCCGCTCCAGGACCCGGCAGTAGTAGCCACCAAAGGGCACAGAGTGATCCACCACCAATCGGACTCCCGGGCAGGCTTCGCGAGCCGCCGCCACCAGAAGAAAGCTGAGAGACCGAGTGTAGATGCGGATGCCCTCCGAGTCGGTGACAAAAAGCGGCCGTACGTCAGCGTCCCGCACAATCTCGGTGGCAAGTTCTGTCAGCTGACCGCCCATGATCGCCGCCACCGGCGGCGATGCGGCGTCGGGATAGGCCGCCTTGGCGTACGCGGCCAACGGCGTCCCCACTGGTGCCTCGAACACCCGTCCGTCAGGAAAGCGCACCTGGGAAGTATCTCTCGGCCTTGCCTGTCTCACATGCTCCATAGAGGATTATAAGGCACTCAGGGCTCGGCCATAGACGAGCAGATCCCTCTCGGTGAACAGGACAAACCGCACTTCCTCCAGGCTCCCGGAGTTTTCCCGCACAAAGCCGGCCACCGCGGCAAGCGCGGTCGGGGCCGCCAAGGCCACCGGGTAGCCATATGCCCCCGTGGACAAGCTGGGAAAGGCGATCGAGCGAATCCCCTGCTCCCGGCCAAGCCGAAGACACGATCGATAGCAGCGAGCCAAAAGTTCAGGCTCCCCGCCTTGTCCTCCGTGCCACACCGGCCCCACCGTGTGGATCACCCACGGGGCGGGGAGGTTCCCCCCTGGGGTGATCACAGCTTCACCGGTGGGCAGCGGCCCTTCCCTCTGCCGGATCGCCGCGCAGGCCTCAGTCACCTCCGTACCCCCTGCTAGATGGATCGCCCCGGCCACACCTCCCCCTGGAGCGAGGTCAGGGTTGGAGGCATTGACCACTGCATCGGTCTG
Organism: uncultured Thermotogaceae bacterium; assembly: GCA_964516385.1. Classification (GTDB taxonomy): domain Bacteria; phylum Bipolaricaulota; class Bipolaricaulia; order Bipolaricaulales; family Bipolaricaulaceae; genus T3SED10-47. The sequence goes on along the minus strand of CAZEYM010000010.1, from coordinate 43,162 downwards.
CTGGAGCGTGATGTCCCCCTGGACCATCAGAAGCTTCGTCCCGTCCACAGTGAACTCGTATCGCTCTCTCACGTGACCACCTCCCGTCACACTTGTCAAGCGCATCCGTAGCTACCCGGCCGCCCGTGGGCCCAGCCGGGCGTTCGCCTTCCACCCTGTTACATCTTACAGGAGGCAGGAAGGCTGCAGCTTGAACCTCTCCACAAAGCCAAGTATTGTGAGCGCATGCAGCTCAGAAGGCTAGGCAATCTCGATTGGAAGCCATCGGCGCTGGGTTTCGGCGCCATGCGCTTCCCCATCCGGGGAGGCACTACGGAGCACATCGACGAACGCCAGGCCGAGACCATGCTCCGCTACGCTTTGGACCATGGGGTGAACTACATCGACACCGCCTATCCCTATCACGGGGGCGCCTCGGAGAAGTTCCTGGGGCAAGTGCTACAGGGGGCATACAGTGACCGGGCCAAGCTGGCCACCAAGCTTCCCTGCTGGAAGGTGGAGCGGGCTGATGACTTCGACAGCCTTTTGGAGGAGCAGCTGAAACGCCTCCGCCGTGACAGGGTCGACTTCTACCTCCTTCACGCCCTCAACGAAAAGAGCTGGGCCAAGATGCGCAGCCTGGACGTCCTGTCCCGAGCAGAGAAGGCACTGCTCGACGGTCGGATCGGCCACTTGGGTTTCTCTTTTCACGACAAGCTTCCCGTGTTCCAGGACATTGTGGACGGATACGACGGCTGGACGCTTTGCCAGATCCAGTACAACTACGTAGACGTAGACTATCAGGCCGGGCGCAGCGGGCTGCGCTACGCTGCCGAGCGTGGGTTGGGAGTGGTGATCATGGAGCCGTTGCGCGGAGGGCAGCTGGCCAAGGACCCACCCGCTGCCGCGGCCAAGATATGGAGAGAGGGACGGCACCCTTGGTCTCCTGTGGAATGGGCGTTGCAGTGGCTGTGGGATCAGCCCGAGGTTTCCCTGGTTCTGAGCGGGATGAGCTCGCTTGACCAGGTGAAGGAGAACATCGCCGCAGCTAAACGCTCCGGGATTGGATCTCTTGCAGACGCTGATCGCGCCCTGGTACAGCGAGTGGGGCAAGCGTACCGCACACTCAGGCCCATCCCCTGCACTGCTTGCGGCTACTGCCTGCCCTGTCCCAGCGGAGTGGCCATCCCCAAGGTGTTCGAGCACTATAACAGCGCCGTGGTGTTCGACGATCCTGCACGGGGGAAGCTCGGCTACCGCATGATCAGCGACGACCAGCGCGCCGACAGCTGCACCGCCTGCAGAAGATGTGAGGAGTTCTGTCCCCAGGGGATCGAGATCTCCCGTTGGATGCCTAAGGTGCACGAACTTCTTGCGCCGGAATCCTGACCCTCACGCTGTAGTAGCGTTACTCACCAGCCTGACGAACCTCTCGTCACGGGGACTGTGGACCAGACGGTAGGCGGGCACTCTCGCCTGGCGGTAGAAAGCGGAGTGTCGCGGGGCATGACCCTGCATCAGCGTGCTGTCCCACAGTTCCTCGAGTTGCGAAGCTTCGCCTGGGACTTTCCCACAGCGCACAGCATCGACCGACCAAACAGCCACTCGCTTCAGTTCAACCGGCGACCCCGCGATCCGCGGTTGGCAAGAGAGAACCTGTGCAACATCGACCAAAGCTGCGCCCGCTGCCTTGAGCGGCCGCAGGTTCAGTCGCCCAATGCGACGTCGGGGACTGACAGGCTCCAGCAGCAGCTCCCCGGCAAGAGGATTCCCCAACCCCTCCCATTCGGCCTCCACTGCTCGGGCGAACCTCTGCCGGTCACGCAGAAGATGGTCCATCCCCATGATGGCCTGGAACAACAGTTTAACCAGATCGCCCTCCTCCAGGTGACCATGATGGCCGAAGTGCCACTGAATCACCCTCTCCAGTTCCCGGAAGTCAGTGTTCATCCGCAGCCGCCCTACGCAGGGCAAGGCCCAGGGCGAGGTAGACCACCGTGAGCGCCACCCCAGACAACGGCACCATGACCTGCGGAAAAGCCATCGAGGCACCGGTCAACAAAGCATAGGCGATCAGCGCCCATGACAGCTCCACGTGCAGCCCTCGCAGAGCGGCGGGCCTCCGCCGAATCAAGATCCCAAGTGCTAGTCCTGCCAGCAAGTGGGCTGCCGCGGCAGTCGCAGCCAGAACGAGCACCGGTGATGTCAGCTGTTGCTCCCCGCCCATCCTGTACCCCATCCCAACAACCTCCGCCGCAACCAAAAGGACGACGAACGCCACTACTGTGACCCTCACCCTTGGGTCCGGGTGTATCCAGCGCAAAGCCCAGAACGGAAGAAGCATCACTGTCACCCAGATGGCGGTCAGCAAAGCAGTCACCGGCCCAAGCGTGACCTTGCCTTCTCCAGGGACATCGACCAACAGGGCGACCAAGGTGGACAAGAAAACGAGAGCTCCCGCCCCGTAGGCGATGGCCCCCACCAAGCGCAGGCGTGCCCCGGCGTTCACCTTGTTCCTTTCCACACGTTCATTGTGCGCCACCCAGCGGCGGCTGCAACGGAAACACTGCCCACAGGAAGTAGCCGATCACCGCCCTGCCGGACCCCTCTCCAGCGGATAACCCCCGTCGGCCCAGTCGGCCTTGCCCCCAGCGTAGTCCCACACATCGCGGAACCCCAGTCGTTCAAGCTTGGCCGCAGCCTTGGGGCTGGCCTGGCAGTCGAAGCTACCGCAGTAGACAACGATCTTCTGCTCTGAAGAGAAGCGCTCTTTCGCTGTGCGGCCGATCACCTCCAGCGGTATGTTGATCGCTCCTGGCAGGTGTCCGCGAGCGTACTCCTCGGGGGCGAGGACGTCTATCAAGACAAGCTCGTCACCACGGTCCAGCTTCTCCTTGAGTTCCTCCCTGTCGATAACACGGGCCATGGTCCCACCTCCTCACATGCTAGTGCGAAGCATTATACAGCCAAGGCCTCCCTCAGCCCCACCAGTGGACCAAACGCCGGCTTCCAGTAGACAATGGACAACAAGATGAGCATCCTCACCCACAAGACACTGCACAGGCTGTTCCACCGGTTGTCCTCGGCCCACGGGTGCCAGGACTGGTGGCCAGGGGAGGACCCTTTCGAGGTCATGGTTGGGGCCGTCTTGACCCAGGCAACTTCATGGGCCAACGTGGAGAAGGCCATCTGCAACCTCAAGAAGGGCGGGGTGCTGACCCCCAGTCGGATTGCAGGCCTGCCCACAGAAGAGCTGGCCGCCCTCATCCACCCCAGCGGCTACTACCGCCAGAAGGCAGCCCGTCTTCACTCCCTGGCCGCATTCGTCCTTGCCCAGGGAGGCCTCTCCAGGACCCTCGCGCTCCCCACCCGTAAGCTACGCCAGGGGCTTTTGGCTGTGCACGGCATCGGCCCTGAGACCGCGGACTCCATTCTTCTCTACGCAGCAGAGCGCCCGGTGTTCGTCGTCGATCGCTATACGCAGCGCATACTGGAGAGAATGGGTCTTGTTGACCCAAAGCGGTCGTCCTACAACGCGATAGTGCGCCTGTTCACCCAGCACCTCCCGGCCGATGTGGGCCTGTACAAGGAGTTCCATGCGCTGCTGGTGGCCCACGCCAAGGCCTACTGCCGAGCGCTTCCTGCCTGCAGGGGCTGTCCCCTGGAAGGGATGTGCAAAGAGGAGTTAAACAGGGAGGAGAACAGTTGGGAGAGAGTCGACGAACACGGCGCCCACTGAACCTCGAGCGAGCGGAACGCCGGTCGAAAGACCATCGCACAGGGTGGGAGGCAGCCAACCCTTGCAGTATATTGCAGGCGTTATGCGTATCGGCTATGCGCAGATGGAACCTCGCTTCGGCGAACCCCAAGCGAACTTAGCCAAGGCCCGGGAGCTGATCTCCGCCCACCGCGCCGACTTGTGGGTGCTTCCCGAGCTGTTCAACACCGGGTACCTGTTCGCCTCGCAGGAAGAGGCGCACGAGCTGGCAGAGCCTCTCCCGGGCGGCCCCACCACCCAGCAGCTTGTGAAGTTGGCAAAGGCTTCACAGACCCACATCGTGGCGGGCATGGCTGAACGCGCCGGGACTCAAGTGTACAACTCAGCTTTGCTCATCGCCCCCGAGGGACTTGTGGGTACGTATCGCAAGGTCCACCTGTTCGCAGAGGAGAAGAGATGGTTCGTCCCGGGAGACACCGTGTTCCCCGTGTTCGACCTGGGCTGGGGCAGGGTGGGGATCTTGATCTGTTTTGACCACTTCTTTCCCGAGGCAGCACGCACCCTCGCCCTCCGTGGCGCGGACATCGTCGCCCACCCGGCGAACCTTGTGATGCCGGGAATCGCGCAGCGCACTATGACCGTGCGCGCCATGGAGAATCGGGTGTTCACCGTCACGGCCAACCGGGTGGGGCAAGAACACAGAGGTGGCCGGTCGCTCAGGTTCACAGGTTGCTCCCAGATCGTTTCCCCAGAGGGCGTTTTGCTCGCCAGCTCACCCGAGGGGGGCGCAGACGTTCAAGTGGTGGACGTTGCACCTGTATCCGCTCGCGACAAACGCCTCAACCCCTGGAACGACCTGCTCGCCGACCGGCGGCCTGAACTGTACGCATTGTAAGGCGTCACAGCACCCGAACCCTCATGCCTCGCTGGGGTATAGCCCGGGCAACCCTGAGGGCTCAGGTCTTCGTTCCAGCCGAACCCCGGGCAGGGTGAGAACGATGACCTCCAACGTGTTGTGAACTGTAGCGCGCAGCAAGTGTCCCCCCAAAGCAGACAGATCCCTGCGCCCGACCACCACGTGGGCGTGCACCACCGGTCGCTCATTCAGATGTCCGATGTTCCCCTGCAGGGAGAGGAGCTCCACTGCCTCGTCCAGGGGCTCCTCCACGTACCTGTCTCCGTCCCAGTAGCCCAGTACTACGTCTCGCAGCATCCCCACTCCGGCCACAACCGCCGCAGAGGTCGTCCCCAACTGCAGCAAGGCGTCCGGAACACGTTCCCCGTCCTGCAGGCGCAATACCACACTATCGTCGCTCTTTGCCTTGATCACTGCTCCTCCTTTCACAACGGCGCTCAGTACAAGTCGACCCCGTCATGCCGCCGGCCCGCAAACGAGAAGATCGCCCAACGCCCTACGCATTTCCACCCCTCGCCCTCCGGGGAGGCTCGGCGTTGCCCAGCATCTCCCCCTGCCCTATGCTTGTGCACATGGATCCCCGTGCCACCCTGGCAGAAGTGGACCGACGGCTCGCCCACCACTTGGGTGAACCCTGTCTGGAAAGACAGGACCCCCTTGAACTACTGGTCCGCACAATCCTCTCGCAAAACACAACCGACCGTAACCGAGACCGGGCCTATGCATCGTTGCGCACTCGTTGGGGAACCTGGGAGGACGTACTGGGCGCGCCGACAGAGGAGTTGGCCGACGCCATCAAGGGCGCCGGGCTCCACAGACAGCGTGCTACGCGCATCAAAGCTGTTCTGAGACGCATCTGGGACGAACAGAGCAGTCTTCAGCTTGACTTCCTGGAGCTGCTGCCGGCGCTGGAAGCAGAGCGTTGGCTCCTGTCTCTTCCCGGGGTAGGAAAGAAAACAGCCTACATCATATTGCTCATGGGTTTCGGTGTCCCCCGCTTCCCGGTGGACACACACATCGAGCGGGTGACGAAGCGCCTCGGGATGATTGGAGAGCGCAGCGAGCCCCACACAGCACTCGCCGGCGCAGTTCCGCCAGGGCGAGAGTTGGGTCTACACTTGAACCTGATCCAGCTTGGGCGACAGGTGTGCACCGCCCGCCGCCCTCGCTGCCCGGGTTGCCCGCTCGCCGACCTCTGCCAGTACGTGGGACGCAAGGCAGATCCTGCACTGCGTGCGGCGCTGCGCAGGGGCGTCAGCCCGCCGGTGTTGGTGCACCGTCTTGGCCAGGTAAGGACAGCCCGCCCCGACTGGGAAGAACTCTTGGCCATGTTGTCCGACCCATCGGTCCTCTCTGTGGAAGCAGCGGGACCGGTGCTTCCAAAGGAGGTAGCGTGAACCGTGATCAAGCCTTGAAGTTGGTGTACTCGAAGGTGAAGAACACGAACCTGGTGAAACACATGCTGGCAGTGGAAGCGGGAATGCGGGTCTTGGCGCCCCGCTTCGGCGGGGACCCCCAGCGCTGGGCTCTAGCCGGCTTGGTACACGATCTCGACTACGAGGACACCAAAGACACTCCTGAACTGCACGGTCGCCGCACAGTGGACTACCTACGGGAGCAAGGGGTGCAGGACGAAGAGATGATGAACGCCATCCTGGCTCACGCAGGTCACCAGCACCCCACAACCCCCATCGGCCAGGCTCTGTGCGCCGTGGACCCGCTTACGGGACTCATCGTGGCTGCCGCCTTGGTTCACCCGGAGAAGCTCGCAGGTCTGTCCGCTGAAAACATCATGAACCGCTATAAGGAGAAAGGATTCGCCCGCTCAGCCTCGCGGGAGGGCATCGCCACATGCCACCAACTGAGCCTGGAGCTCCCTGAGTTCATGGACACTGTACTCTCCGCCATGCAAGAGATCAGAGACGACCTCGGCCTGTAAACCGACACAGACGCGCTAGATGATGCCCAACTCGCGGCCCACATTGGCAAACGCCTCCAAAGCGTGATCCAAGTCCTCGCGGCTGTGACCGGCGGACATCATCACACGAATGCGGGCCTTGCCCTTGGGGACTGTGGGGTAGGCGATGGCCTGCGCGAACACGTTCTCCTCGAACAGCCGCTTGGAGAAGTCCCAGGCTACCTTCGCGTCTCCCAACATCACAGGGGTGATCGGGGTCTCCGACACACCAGTATCGAACCCCAGCCGCTGCATCTCCTGCTTGAAGTAGCCCGTGTTGTCCCACAGCTTGCGCACCAACTCATCGCTTTCCTCCAGCACTTCCACGGCCGCAATGCACGCCGCCATGTCGGCGGGCGTGGTGGCGCTGGAAAAAAGGAACGGACGACCCCGCTGTCGCAGGTACTCCACGATCTCCCGTTTGCCCGCGACGTAGCCGCCCACCACTCCAAACGCTTTGGACAGGGTCCCCACCTCCATGTCCACTCGACCGTGCAGGCCAAAGTGGTCGACGATCCCCCGTCCGTGTGATCCCATCACACCCTCTCCGTGGGCATCATCCACCAGCACCAAGGCCTCGTAGGCCTCCGCGGCCTCGACGATCTCCGGCAGGGGAGCCAAGTCGCCATCCATGGAGAACACCCCGTCGGTGATGATCAGCTTCACCGGCTTATCCCGATGCTTGTTCAGTGAGTCCGCCAACGCCTCGGCGTCACGATGGCGAAAGATGACCCGCTCGGCCTTGGTCAGCCGGCAGCCGTCGATGATCGAGGCATGATTGAGCTCGTCGGTGAAAATGGCTCCCTGCTTCCCCACCACTGCGGGAATCGTAGCAATGTTGGCACAGAATCCAGACTGAAAGGAGACGGCGTCCTCCGTACCCTTGAACGCTGCCAACTTGGCTTCCAACTCCTCGTGTAGGCTCATGGTGCCAGCGATGGAACGAACCGCTGCTGGTCCTACACCGTACTCCTCCACTGCCCGGCAAGCTGCTTGCTTCAGCCGCGCGTGGTTAGCGAACCCCAAGTAGTTGTTGGAGCACATGTTGAGCACCCGCCTGCCATCCACCACCGTCCACGGTCCCACCGCACTGTCGATTCGGCGGATGATGTTGTACAACCCCTGCTGTTTGAGATCTTCCAAAGCGCCTGTGAAAACCTCGTACTTGCTCATGCGGTTCCTCCCTCCACGAACTCCGATAGATCCCACAAACAGCTTACCCGTAGGCCCGTTGTTGAGCAAATGTCCCCTTTGTGTCGGCGTTATCCGACACGTACAATGGATCAGTACGGACGCTTCTCCAGAGAGGGATGAGACCGCTGTGCAGGCCGTGGCCAAGACCAAACCGCAACCAGGAGCGGAACTAGTTCAATGGGAGACCCCCTCCCCAGGGCCAGGGGAAGTGCTCATCCGGGTGGCGGCCGCGTCCATCTGCGGCACGGATGTACACATCTATACCTGGAACGAGTGGGCACAATCGAGGATACGCCCGCCCCAGATATTGGGGCACGAACACGCTGGCTGTGTGGAAGCTGTTGGTCCCGAGGTCCGACACGTGAAGCCTGGGGACTACGTAACCGCTGAGACCCATATCTACTGCGGGCAGTGCTTTTTGTGCCACACAGGAAACGCTCACATCTGCCGGAACGTGGAGATTTTGGGTGTGGACAGGGATGGAACCTTCGCTGAGTACCTCGTGGTGCCGGAAAACGTGGTATGGCGAAACGATCCACAACTTCCGCCCAAGGTCGCCACGCTCATGGAGCCGTTCGGAAACTCCGTCCACGTAGTGATGAAGGCCGCGGTCGCTGCCAAGACCGTCGTCATAATAGGCGACGGGCCCACTGGCCTCCTCGCCGCCGGGGTGGCTCAAGCCGCCGGGGCCGCGGCGGTGTGGACAGTGGGGCTGCTCGACGATCGCCTGGAGCTGGCCAGCGAACTCGGTGCCCAGCAGACAGTGAACGCAGCCCACGCCGATCCGGTGACAGAGGTACAGCGACTCAGCGACGGCCTGGGCGCCGACGTCGTCCTGGAGATGTCCGGGGCAGGGGTGGCTCTACAGCAAGCCGTGGACATGGTTCGCCCTGGGGGCCAGATAATCGCGTTCGGCATCCCCTCCCAACCCCTGACCCTGAACACAGCAGACGTCGTGTTCAAGGAGGTGGACCTGCAAGGCCTCGTCGGGCGACGCATCTTCGAAACTTGGCACCAGGCAGTGCGTTTCCTGCCCCAGGTGGATGTGGAACGCTTGATCACCGACGAGCTACCCCTGCACAGCTGGCAAGAGGGGATGGATAAGCTCCTCGAGCGCCGAGCGATCAAGGTCGTACTCTATCCGGGCCAGTGAGCACGTTCTATATGGGTTGATTTCGTTTTTTCGAGGCGGCGTTCTGCTGCCCGGACACAGACAGAAACTCCCCGCCGTCACACCCACATCAGGCGCGCAACTTCTGCTCCGTCCCCGCGGCGAGGGCCCAGCTTCAACAGTCGAGTATAGCCGCCTTCGCGATCTTTGTATTGGACAGCAATCTCCTCGAATAACTTGCTCGTCGCCTCTTTGTCTTGAAGGAAGGCAAACACCCGCCGCTGCGCGGCTTGGCCCCCCTTTCGCGCCCAGGTCACCAACCGCTCCACCACTTGCTGTGTCGCCTGCGCCCGAGGGGGGGTCGTATCGACCTTGCCCTCCAAGATCAACACCTTCGCCTGCCCAGACAACACCGAGCGCCTACGCGATCGGTCCATGCTCAACTTGGGAACCTTGCGGCGATGTCTCATGTCCTCACTCCTTCTCCGATCGCATACTCAGGCCCATCTCGCCCAGCCGCTCGGCCACCCGCTCAAGCGTCTTCTCGCCGAACCCGTGGATGTCCAGCAGCTCCTCACGGCTGCGGGACAGCAGGTCCCCCAACGTCACAATCCCTTCCTCCCGCAACAAGTTGCACGCCCGCTGGTCAAGCCCCAACTCCGACAGCGGGGTCAAGTCCTCCGTGGAAGCTTCCTCCTCCACTTCAGGCTGTGCCTCGGTTGTTCCAGCGAGGAAGTCCATGTGTCGCTGGAGAATCTGCACCCCGTGTGAGACCGCCTCCTGTGGGGAGACAGCGCCCGTTGTGTACACCTCGAGGACCAGCCGCTCATAGCCTGAACGACCGCCCACTCGCGTATCTTCCACCAGGAAGTTCACACGATCCACTGGAGAGAAGTCGCAGTCTATGGGAACGAGCGACACGGGAGCGTCCTCTCGCTTGTTACCATCAGCATCCCGGAACCCGCGCCCTGTCTCCACCTCCATCTCCACTTCCAGTTGCCCGCCGTCAGACAGTGTCGCGATCTTCAGCTCGGGGTTCATGATCTCCACACCCGTCGGGGCCTCGATCTTGTCAGCGAGCACGTCTCCTTCTGCGGAGGCCTCCAAGTACAGCCTGTGCAGCTCCTCATCCTCACAGCGAATGGCCAGCGATTTGAGATTGAGGATCAGGGTGAGTATGTCCTCCCGCAGTCCAGGCATTGTCTCGTATTCGTGGTACTTGCCAGCGAAGTTGACCCGTACCACTGCCGTTCCTGGGATACTAGACAACAGCACTCGGCGCAGGGAGCTGCCCAACGTGGTGGCGTAGCCCCTCTCCAATGGCTCCACTGCCAGGCGCCCATACGTGGGCCCGGCCTCCAACCACTCCATCCGCTCTGGGAATATGAACTCCGCCATCCCCTACCTCGAGTAGAACTCTACGATCAGGTTCACCTCGATGGATTGGTCCAACTCCTCGAGGTTGGGCTCACTGGTTACCTGCACCCTTAGCCCTTCCAGGTCCCGGCTCAGCCACGTGGGCAGGGCACGGCGCTGAGCAGCTGCCTTGATCTGTTCGCGTAGTTTGTCGCGAGACTCTGACTTGACCTCTATCACATCCCCCTCCTCCACCAGGCGTGAGGGGATGTCGTTGTGGCGCCCATTCACCTGGAAGTGCCCGTGGTTGATTAGCTGACGCGCTTGATCGCGTGAGGACGCAAACCCAGCACGGTAAACGGTGCTGTCAAGCCGGCTCTCCAGGTACCTAAGCAGCGCCTCTCCGGTCACGCCCTTCCAACCCTTGGCCCTCTCCACATATCTGCGGAACTGAGCTTCTCCCACCCCGTACATCCGCTTGGCCTTCTGCTTTTCCCTCAGGTGAATCGAAAACTGGGTTGGCCGGCGGCGGAACCGCCCGTGCTGTCCCGGGGGAGTGGGACGCCGTGCTATTGCACACCGGCCCGAGAAACACCTGTCGCCCTTCAAGAAAAGCTTGACCCCTTCCCGCCGGCATAGTCTGCACTTCGCCCCTGTGTACCGTCCCATAGTCGTTCTCCCTCCTAGGAGTGTGCGGTGGGGGTCACGTTCCTGACCTCTTCCACTTGTATGCCCGACGACCGCAGCGTCTGCACAGCCGCCTGGCGGCCGGCACCCGTACCATTCACGGTGACGGTGACCGATCGTATGCCGAAGTCCTTCATGTCGCGTACCAACGCGGCGCAAGCCATCTGAGCCGCGTACGGGGTCCCCTTACGCGAACCGGAGAAGCCCACCGTTCCAGGGGACTTCCACAGCACCACATCGCCGTTCGGGTCCGTGAGCGTGAGTATGGTGTTGTTGAAGGTGGAATGGACGTGCACCCGTGCACGATCCAGCTTGATCGACTTTTTCTTGCGTGCCGCAGTACGTGCGCGTGTTCTGGCCATGGTCTACCGTTTTTCCTTCCTGCTCCCAGCCTGCGAGGGACGCGGCCCCTTCCAAGTTCGGGCATTGGAACGTGTCTTCTGCCCTCTACAGGGTAGCCCCCCCTTGTGCCTCATCCCTCTGTACGACCCAGTGTCTACTAGCCTCTGCGTGTTACCGCGCACCTGCCGGCGCAAGTCCCCTTCCACCGGACGTGACTCCACCCCCCGCCGCAGAGCGGTCACCTCCTGCTCAGTCAGGTCCATCACCTTCGTGTCCGGGCTCACGCCAGCTTCCTGCAGGATCTCCCGCGCCCTGGTGCTACCGACCCCGTAGATGTACGTCAGGGCCACCTGTATCCTCTTTTTCGCCGGCAGATTCACCCCAGCGATTCTTGCCATTCCTCCCCCTTAGCCTAACCCTGCCGCTGTTTGTGTTTGGGTTCCCGACACACAACGCGCAGCCGACCGAATCGCCGTATGACACGGCACTTATCACATATCCGCTTCACCGAGCTGCGTACCTTCATGCCCTCTCCTTATGACTCCCGATACACGATCCGACCGCGGCTCAGATCATAGGGCGAGAACTCCACAATCACTCGATCGCCGGTCACCACCCGGATGAAGTGCCTGCGCATCCGGCCCGACGTGTGGCACAAGACCACATGACCGTTATCCAGGCGAATCCTGAACATCGAGTCCGGCAGAACCTCCAGCACCTCTCCCCGAACCCGGATCACATCCTTCTTCGCCAATATGCCTCCCACACGCCCTGCGTAAGAACCTTGGGGCCGTCGGCTGTGAGCGCTACCATCTCTTCGTAGTGCGCCGAAAGACCACCACTGGCAGTGACTACTGTCCACCCGTCGTCCCGGATCACCGCAGGTTCGTCATCTAGCTTGACCATGACTTCCACCGCCACAACCAATCCTTCCCCCAACTTCGCCCCTTGTCCGGGCGGGCCGAAGTTGGGAATCTGCGGATCCTCGTGAAGTTCCCTTCCGATTCCATGCCCCACAAACTCACGGACCACGTAGAAACCACGCTCTCGCACGTAGCTGCTAATGGCATGCGAGAGGTCTGTGACTCGACCGCCGATTCTAGCTGTCCCCATCGCCTCCTGCAAGGCCCCATGCGTTACAGACATCAGACGACGGGCCTCATCGCAGACCCCTCCCACCGGCACAGTGAGCGCAGCGTCTGCGTAGTATCCGTTACGCAACAACCCCAGGTCGAGCGAGACTATATCCCCTTCAGCCAGCTCCCGCCTGTTCGACGGTATGCCATGTAGAATCTCGTCGTTCACCGATGCACAGAGCGTAGCCGGATACCCCCGGTACCCAAGGAAGGCCGGCTCCGCCCCAGCGTCGCGGATCAGTCGCTCAGCCAACCGATCCACCCGCTTTGTGGTTGTTCCAGGCTTGGCTTCCAGCGCCACCTCTACTAGGATGTCGGCCAAGAGAGATGCGTTTTCCTGCAACGAAGCGATCTCCTGACCGGTCTTGAGTTTAACCATGCGCTAGCGCGCTCAGCGCCTGTCGGCAGACTTGGTCAGGCGTTCCCGACCCATCGAGGCGCACCAGAACACCCTGCTCCTCGTAGTGCTGCACCAGCGGCGCCGAATCTTTGAGGTACACGTCGTACCGGCGAGCGATTACCTCGGGCGTGTCGTCCGGACGCTGGTAAAGCTCCCCTCCACACCGATCGCAGCGCCCCTCTTCTGCAGGGGGCTTGGTCAACAGGTTGTAATTGGCCCCACACTCCCTGCACACACGCCTGGCCATCAGCCTGCGCACAACCTCGTCCCGTGAAAGCTCCAGGAGCACGGCTGCGTCCACTCGCACCTGGCCATCCAGGCCCTGCGCCTGAGTCAAGGTCCGCGGAAACCCATCCAGCAACACCCCCTGCTCACTGCTGAGCCTCTCTGCCACCATGTTCAAGATGACCTCGTCGGGGACCAACTCCCCGCCGTCCATGTACCTTTTGGCCTGGCGCCCCAGCTCGGTTCCTCGGGCGACCTCGTCTCGCAGCATGTCGCCGGTCGAGAGATGCTGTAAGCCGAGCTTTCCGGCCAGCCGTTCAGCAAGTGTCCCCTTCCCCGACCCGGGAGGCCCCAGCAAAATCACAGTCTTCATCCAGCTCGCCTGCCGAGGAATCCCGTGCCCTTGACCAGCGATTCATACTGGCGCATTACTAGGTGCGCTTCGATCTGCATCAGGGTGTCGATCCCCACACCGACCAGAATGAGCAGCGAGGTACCTCCCAGGTGAAACCCACGAATTCCCGAGATCCTCGTGAACACGAACGGCATCACCGCTACCGCAGACAAGAACGCTGCGCCCACCAGCAGCAACCGGCCACTCACGTTCGACAGGTACTGTGCTGTGGGCTGACCAGGGCGAACACCGGGGATGAACCCACCTGACTCCCGCAGGTTCTTCGAGATGTCCGCGGGGTCAAAGACAAGCGAGGAGTAAAAGTAAGTGAAGAAGAAGATGAGTGTCACGTAAGCCAGGAGGTACGGCGTACTTCCAGGCTCTACGTACCGCTGTATGCCCGCAAGCCCCGGCACCCACGTGGCAATCGAGCTCGGCAGAGTCAGTATGGCCGAGGCGAAGATGATGGGGATGACCCCGCCTTGATTCACCCGGATGGGCAGGTGTGAGGTGTGCCCACCGTACACCCGACGTCCTGAAGTGCGCTTGGCATACTGAATAGGGATCTTGCGTTGGCCTTGCTGAACCACAACCGCTCCTGCGATCACAGCCACAAACACCATGATCAGCCCCACGCCCCATATGGGCGAGACGCCGCCTTGGGGGATCTCCACCGCGTAGGTATTGATGAGCTGGGAAGGAAAGCGGGCTACGATGCCGGCCATGATAATCATGGACACACCGTTTCCAATGCCGTTCTCCGTGATTCGTTCTCCGATCCACATGAGGAAGATCGTCCCCGAGGCCAGAGCTATGATCGAAGTCATGAAGAACCACACAATAGGTATCCCCGGGTGTACCAGTCCTTCCTTCGCCACCAGGAAGCTCATGGCGTAGGCCTGGACCAAGGCCAGACCCACCGTGGCCCAGCGCGTGTACTGCGTTAGCTTGCGGCGCCCTTCCCGCCCTTGCTGTTGCAGCGCCTTCAGTTTGGGGAACACAGGGATCAAAAGGGAGAAGATAATCGATGCGTTAATGTACGGAATGACTCCCAGTGCAAACAGCGAGAACTCCTGCAGCGCTCCACCGGTGAACATCCCGATGAAGTCAAACAATCCCTCGCCGAACAGACGCTCCAGTGCTCTGCCCACCTCGGTGGTGTCCACGCCGGGGACAGGGATATGGGCACCGAGACGAAACACAAGCAACATACCGATCGTATACAGAATACGCTTTCGTAGTTCCTCAACGGCGAACATCGTGCGGAGTCGCTCGAACACCTCAGACCTCCTCCGCCGCGCCACCGGCAGCCACTATCTTCTCCCTCGCAACGCGACTGAACCGGCTAGCCCTCACCCTCAGTGTTTTGCTCAGCTCCCCCCTGCCCAACACCTTCAGCCCCGCCTTGGGATCGCGCACGACCTCACGACGTACCAGCTCTTCTAGGGAAACCTCGTCTCCGTCCTCAAACCGCTGCTCCAACTCCGCGACGTTCACTACCGCGTACTGCACGCGTGAGGGGTTTTTGAATCCCCGCTTGGGGAATCTCATCCAGATTGGGGTCTGACCCCCTTCGAAGCCGGGACTTTGCTTGACCCCCGAGCGAGAGCCTTGCCCTTTGGTGCCACGCCCGGACTCGTGCCCGCCGCGCCCGGATCCATGACCCCGGCCCACCCGCTTGCGTCGCTTCGCGCTCCCTGCACGGGGAGCGAGGTCATCCAACCTGGGCATTTTCCTCCACCTCCATAAGGTCCTCTACGCGCTTTCCCCTGCGCTCGGCCACTGCCTCAGCCGGCTCCGACTGGCTGAGGCCCAGCGCAGTAGCTCGCGCGAGATTCAATGGTGTGTTCGTTCTCAACGACTTAGTCAGTATGTTGTCTATCCCCGCAAGACGGCAGACGGCACCCACAGTCCGACCGGCAATGACCCCGGTCCCTGCGTACGCCGGCTTCAGCAACACCCGAGATGCTTTGAACACACCCAGCACCTCATGGGGAATCGTCCCGTTGACCAGCGACACGCGCACCATGCTCTTGGCCGCGTCACGGATGGCCTGCTGGATAGCCTTAGGGATCTCCACAGACTTGCCAAAGCCCACGCCCACGTGCCCCTGGCGATCCCCTACCACCGCCACCACACGGAACCGGAGACGTTTTCCGCCCTTGGTGACTTTGCCCACGCGGCGGATCTCGATGACTTCGTTTGCCAGGTCTTCCGGGTTGATGTTTAACTTCACAGGATCAACCCCTCCTCTCTGGCCCCGTCGGCCAGTGCCTTGAGCTTTCCATGATATGGGTACCCCCCGCGGTCGAACACCACCTTCTCTACGCCGGCATCCCGGGCCCGCTGGGCCACCAACCTGCCTACTAGCTTCGCCGCGTCCACCGTGGCGTTCGTCACCTGACCTCGCAACTCCTTGCACAAGGTGGACGCGGTGGCCACGGTGTGTCCGCGCTCGTCATCCACCACTTGCGCATAGATGTGTTTGAGGGACTTGTACACGACCAGGCGAGGTCTCTGTTTCGTACCCTTGATCTTGCGCCGGACTCGCAAATGCCTCTTCCGGCGCTGGTCCAGTCTTATCGCTTTCGTCGCTGCAGGCATCACTTCACCCCTACCTTGCCAGCCTTGCGCACGATCTCCTCGTCGCGATAGCGAACGCCAGTACCACGATAGCGCTCTGGAGGGCGAAAACCCCGTATGTGCGCCGCCACCTGTCCCACCTTCTGCTTGTCCACTCCGGAAACCGCTACCCGCGTGTTGTCCGGAACCTCTACCTCCACACCGTCTGGAATCTCGTAGCGAACTGGATGGGAGTACCCAAGCTCCATGACCAGCGTACGCCCCTCCAGCCGAGCACGGTAGCCGAGGCCCTTCAGCTCCAGTTCGCGCCGCCACTTGTGCTTCACCCCGTGCACCATGTTGGCGAATAGGGCCCGGTACAGCCCATGCCGGGATCTGTGCACGGTTCGCTCCCCGCAACGAGAAACGTGCAACGCGCTTTCACGCAGCTCCACAGACACGAACTGCGACTCGTACCGCTGCTCCAGTGTGCCATGCGGCCCTTTGACCAGGACACGGCCTTCCTGCAGTTCCACCTGCACATCTTCGGGCACAGGGATGGGACGCTTGCCGATCTTGGACATTCCAGTTCACCTCACCATATCTCGCAGACGATCTCCCCGCCCAGGTTGCGTCGTCGTGCCTCTCGCCCTGTCATCAACCCCTGGGACGTGGACACCACACAAACTCCCAAACCGCCCCGTGTGTTGGGTATCTCCTCCGCACCCATGTACACGCGCCGAGCAGGGCGGCTCACTCGCCGCAGCCCCCCGATCGCCAGACGGCGCTGTCTTGTCCCCAGTTGCTGGTACTTGAGGACCAGCCGCACCTCGGGGAAGGATCCGCCTTGCTCAACCTCGTAACTGTCGATGTACCCCTCCTCGGCGAGGATACGGGCAATCGCCTCTTTCATCTTCGATGAGGGCAGGCGCACCTCACTGTGGCCCCTCTGCCCTGCGTTGCGAATCCTTGTCAACATGTCTGCGATCGGATCGCTGACTGTCACCTTACCCTCCTTACCAACTCGCCTTCTTCACACCAGGTATTTCGCCGTCCAAAACCAGCTTGCGAAAACACAGACGGCACAAACCATAGTCGCGTATATATCCCCGCGGGCGCCCACACAGCTGGCAGCGATTGCGGTGACGCACCGTATACTTGGGCTTCCTCATCGACTTCAGCACGAGCGCCTTGCGCGCCATCTCTACCCTCCTAGCTCTCGCGGAACGGACAGCCCAGGTGCCGCAGCAGGACCTCCGCCTCCCGGTCTGTCTCCGCTGTGGTGCAGATCGTGATGTCCATACCTTGCGTTCGCACCACGTCATCGTACGTGACCTCCGGGAACACCAGTTGCTCAGGCAACCCCATGGTGTAGTTCCCTCGCCCGTCGAATGCATCCACAGACACACCCTTGAAGTCTCGAATCCCCGCCAACACCACGTTGAACAGCCTATTCAGGAACTCGTACGCCTTCACCCCACGCAGCGTCACCTTGCACCCAATCGCGTCACCCTCGCGAATCCGAAAGTCGGACACCGAGCGCTTGGCTCGCGTGACCAACGGTTGTTGGCCGGCAAGCGCCCTCAGGTTCCTCACAGCTCCCTCAAGCACCTTCGGGTCGTCATGCTTGCCCACCCCCATGTTCACCACAACCTTTTCCAAGCCCGGTACCTGCATGGGGTTGGCCAAGCCAAGCTCTTCCTTGAGCCGTGGCGCCAGTTCATTGCGATATGTCTCGTAGAGCACCATTGTCCTCACTCGAACGTAGCGCCGCACTTCCGACAGCGACGCATCTTCGTACCATCCACAACAGCTGCCCCAATGCGCGTGGGCACCCCACACTCAGGACACACCACAGCTACATTCGACTCCTGCAGTGGAGCCTCCCGCTCTATGATGCCCGGCTGGCGCACCGCTTGGGTCGGCCGTTGGTGCTTGGTGACCATGTTCACGCCTTCCACCAAGACACGGTTCCTCTCAGGAAAGACACGGAGCACCTTCCCCATCTTACCCCGGTCCTCGCCCGCGATTACCTTTACCCGATCGCCCTTTTTGACCTTCCGCATCTGGCCTCCTACACCACCTCGGGAGCCAGAGAAATGATACGCATCATCCCTTTGTCCCTGAGTTCGCGGGCGACAGGCCCGAAGACCCGTGTCCCCAGCGGCTGCAGATTCTTGTCCACAAGTACCAGGGCGTTTTCGTCAAAACGGACCGTGCTTCCGTCAGCACGTCGGTAGGGCATGCGGCTTCGCACGACTACCCCGCGCACCACGTCTCCCTTAGTGAACTCCGAGGTGGCAATTCTCTTCCGCACGGAGCCCACCACGATGTCCCCAATCTGCCCGCGGCGGCGCTTTCCCTGAACCGTGATGCACCGCACTTCCCTCACCCCAGTGTTGTCTGCGATCGTCAGCATGGTCCGTTGCAAGATCATGGTTAGCCCTCCGTCCGCCGAACGATCTCCACCAACCGCCATCGCTTGAGCCGCGACAGTGGTCGGGACTCCTGAATCCTCACCCTATCACCAACTCGGGCTTCGCCGGCCTCATCGTGCACGTAGTACTTTGTCCGGCGCCGCACGTACTTGTGGTAACGTGGATGCAAAAGCCTTCGATCCTCGACCACCACCAACGTCTTGGCCATGCGGTCACTGACAACCCGACCAATCCTCTCCTTACGCACGGCCCTGCCTCCCTCTCTGCCTCACGCCTGTCTGCGAGCGCTCACGCAGAATGGTGAGTGCTCTAGCCAGATCGCGCCGGGTCTTGACCATCTCCGCCGTGTTCTGCAACTGCCCCGATGCGTACTGGAACCTCAGGTTCATCGACTTACGCTTCCACTCACGCACTCGCTCCCCCAGCTCTGCATCAGACAGGTCTCTCAGCTCCGCAGCCCTCATCGCTCCCCTCCAAGGTGAAACCTGGAAGTCAGCCGGGTGGGAATCGGTAGCTTGTAGCTCACCAGGCGATGGATGCGCTTGGCCTCGTCCTGAGGCACCCCGGCAAACTCGAACAGGACGTTGCCCGGTCGGACCACCGCAACCCAGTTCTCCACATTCCCTTTGCCTTTCCCCATGCGGGACTCAGCTGCCTTCTTGGTGTAGGGCTTGTCGGGGAAGATCCGGATCCACACCTTCCCCCTGTGCGTGGCTCTGGCCAGAGTGGTTCGTGCCGATTCAATCTGCTGCCTGGTGATCCACGCAGGGGCCAGCGATTGAATTCCGAACTCACCAAAGGCCACCTCGTTCCCGCGGCTGGCCACGCCCCTGCGCCTTCCACGGTGCTGCTTCCGATATTTCGTTCGCTTGGGGAACAGAAGCGGCATCTTTAGCTCACCTCATCCCTTCGCCCGCCGGGGGACCATATCTCCCCCCGACAGACCCATGCCTTCACCCCGATCACGCCGTACTTGGTCATCGCTTCGCTCAGACCATAGTCGACGTCCGCACGCAGAGTTTGTAGGGGGACGCGGCCCTGCTTCATCTCCACCACACGGGACAGCTCAGCGCCGCCAAGCCTTCCAGAGATCCGCAGCTTCACCCCCTGCGCTCCCGCCGCCATCACTCGCCTGATGGTCTCCTTCATCGCCCGATAGGGATTTATCCGGTTTTCGATCTGAAAGGCCACGTCCTGAGCCACCAACGGGCCCTCCAGCTCCGGGCGTTCCACCTCCAAGACACCTATGCGCACCTGGCGACCCGTCATTTGCGAAAGGTCAGCCTGCAGCTTGTCAATCTCGCCCCCACCCCGGCCGATGATGATGCCTGGGCGCGCTGCCCGCACCGTCACCAACACCCGATCCTGCACAGCTCTCTCTACTTGCACCTCGGCAACGCCG
Source organism: uncultured Thermotogaceae bacterium (assembly GCA_964516385.1). Classification (GTDB taxonomy): domain Bacteria; phylum Bipolaricaulota; class Bipolaricaulia; order Bipolaricaulales; family Bipolaricaulaceae; genus T3SED10-47. The sequence goes on along the minus strand of CAZEYM010000010.1, from coordinate 23,345 downwards.
GCTCCACGGTATTTCTTCTTGATGTGCTCGCGAATCTTCCGATCCTCGCCCACGTACTCGGGCACCAGAGCGTTGGAGGCGAACCAGTTGGAACGCCACTTCCGCAATACTCCCACCCGGAAACCTACGGGATGAGTCTTCTGGCCCATCAGTCCTCCCTCTCGGCCACCGCGATGGTGATGTGGGACATCTTGCGGCGCATGATGTCAGCTCGGCCGAAGGCCCGCGGCTTCAGGCGACGCATCCTCGGACCTTCGTCCACCCACACCTGCCTCACCCACAGGCGGTCGGCATCCATCTCGTGATTGTGCTCAGCATTGGCGACCGCCGAGTCCAGTATTTTCCTTAGAAGCCGTGCCGCCTTCTTCGGCGAGTACGCCAAAATCTTCCGGGCGTCGTCCACGTGCTTGCCCCTGATCTCGTCAGCTACAAGTCGAGCCTTCAGTGGTGACAGCCTCACAAAGCGCCCGCGCGCCACTGCCTCCCTCATCACTGCCTCCATCACTTGAGCGGCGGCGCCGACTTCTTCCGCATGCCGCCGTGCCCGCGGAAGGTCCTCGTGGGAGCGAACTCGCCAAGGCGATGCCCGATCATGGCCTCCGTCACGTACACGGGCACCATGTGGCGCCCGTTGTGCACGCGAATAGTCAAGCCCACCATCTCCGGGATGATCATGGAGGCCCGTGACCACGTCTTGATCTCAGCCAAGTCGCCTCGCTTATGACGCTGCACCTTCCTCAGCAGCTTTGGGTGCACATAGGGCCCCTTCTTCTTCGACCGCGCCATACCTACTTCCTCCTCTTGATAATCCACGCATCACTCGGCTTACGACGCCTACGTGTCTTCCGCCCGCCCTTGGCCAACCATCCCCAAGGGGATTTCGGAGCTCGTCCCTCTCCACTGCGCCCCTCTCCACCACCATGGGGGTGATCCGCAGCGTTCATCGCCGTACCACGCACGGCCGGGCGGAACCCCAAATGGCGCCGGCGGCCCGCTTTCCCGTGCTGTACGTTCTTGTGGTCCGGGTTGCTGACGCTGCCGATTGTCGCCATGCAATCCAAGTGGAACTGCCGCATCTCGCCGCTGGGAAGCCGCAGTATAGCTTTGTCCCCCTCCTTGCTTAGCACCTTCACCTCGGTGCCCGCGGCCCGGGCGATCTTCCCCCCCGAACCAGGAGTCAACTCCACGTTGTGCACTGTGGTCCCCACCGGCACCCGGCGAAGGGGCATAGCGTTACCAGGCCTGGGCTCAGCGTCTCTGCCGGCTTCGAGCACATCTCCCGCCGAAACTTCAAAGGGAGAGATGATGTACCTCTTTTCCCCGTCGGCATAGTGCAAAAGGGCAATCCAGCACGACCTGTTTGGATCATACTCGCAGGATACTACCTTGGCCGGCACGCCCCACTTCCCTCGCCTGAAATCCACGAGGCGATACCTGCGCTTACTGCCCCCCCCACGGTGTCGCACAGTCACCCTCCCCTGGGAGTTCCGGGCAGACCGCCGCTTGTGCTTTGCCAACAAGGACTTCTCAGGCTTCCTCCGGCTCAGCCCACCGTACTCGGGCAGCACTCCGTGCCGCTGTCCCGGGGTCACCGGACGTCGTTTCTTCATCGGCATCTCATCACCCCACCAGATCGATCCTCTGCCCCGGCGCCAGCTTCACAACCGCTCGCTTCTCTCCACTGGTGCGGCCATGTCGCCGGTCCATCCGTGTGCGCCGCGGCTTGCCGGGGCGACGAAACGCCCATACTTTCTCCACCTTCACATCGAACATCTCTTCCACCGCCTGCCGGATGGCCACCTTGCTCGCCCCAGCCCGCACAGCAAAGGTATACTTGCCCTCCTCCACATAGCGCCAGGACTTCTCGGTGAGGACTGGCCGCAAAAGAATGTCCTCAGAGTGCGTTCGCCGCGCTACCTTCATCCCTCTACCCTCCCGACCAGTTCGTCCACCGCGGCCAACGTCGCCAGCAACCCGTCGTGGGCCAACACGTGGTAGGCATGTACCGTAGCTGCGCGCGCACAGTTGACCCCGGGGATGTTGGACAATGTCTTGACAACCGGCACATCGTACTCATCGGAGCTCACCAGCACGAGCACCTTCTGCGGACACTTCAGTTTCCGCAACACCTCCAGGCCATGTTTCGTGCGGGGCGTTTCGAATCCCAGGCGATCCACAAGCCACAGCGCACCATCACGATAGCGTGCGGAAAGTGCCGACACCAAGGCTCCCCGGCGCATACGCTTGGGCAACCGCAGACGTCTTGCGCCAGCCACAGGCCCGAAGGTCACCCCTCCGTGCCGCCACAACGGCGAACGGCTGCTTCCGTGACGCGCGCGGCCGACTCCCTTCTGGCGCCAGGGTTTCCGCCCACCCCCCGATACCTCGGCTCGCGTCTTGGCTGAAGCAGTGCCCTGTCGCTGGTTGTACAGATACACCCGCACTGCCCTGTGCAGAAGGTCCTCATTCACCTCCGACCCGAACAGCGCCTCAGGCACCTCAGCACGTCTCGGCTCGCCGTCGAGAGCGTCAAACTGGTACAGATCCGTTTCAAGCATCGCTCTTCCTTATCACAAGCAATCCTTTTTTGTGCCCGGGAAGCGAGCCCTTTAGGACCAGAAGACCGCGCTCAGCATCAACCCTCAACACTTCCATATTGCGCATTGTTACTCTCTTGGCCCCGAAGTGTCCCGGCATGCGCTTGCCCTTCATCACCTTCCGCGGACCGGTGGGACCAGCGGTCCCCGGCCGGCGGATCATTTTGTGCCCATGCGACTTCGGTCGGGAGCTGAAGCCGTGCCGCTTGATCGTCCCCGCAAACCCGCGGCCCTTGGAGATGCCGCTGACATCGACTTTTTCTCCCGCTGAGAATATCCCCACTCCCACTTCCTGTCCCACAGAGTATTCCTCCGGATCCTGCACTCGCGCTTCGTACAAATGCCTGCGAGGGGCCAGCCCAACCTTGGCGTACTGCCCTCGCACAGGTGTCGGGATCCTGCGTTCCTTGGCTTGTCCGTAACCCAGCTGCAACGCTCCGTACCCGTGGCGCTCAGCGTCCTTCAGTTGCACCACAACCGATGGCTCCACCCACACCACAGTGGCCCCCACAGCGTGACCTTCGCCGTCGAACCACTGCGTCATACCTACCTTCTTGCCCATTACCGCAAGCCCCATTGGATCCCCCTAAAGCTTGATCTCGATGTCTATACCGGTGGGAAGCTCGACCTCCATGAGCGCGTTGATCGTCTCCGAGGTAGGTTCCCGAATGTCAATGAGCCGTCGGTGCACCAGGCGCTCGAAGTGCTCCATGGACCGTTTGTCCACATGAGGAGAACGGAGCACGGTGTACAGCCGCCGGTTGGTAGGAAGCGGAATAGGTCCCGCGACCTTCGCACGTGTACTTCGAGCGGTGTCCACCAGCTTCCGGACAGCCGCGTCCACCAGTTCGTGATCGTAGCTTTGCAGCTTGATCCTGATCTTCTCCCTTGCCATGTCAGTATCCTCTGCTCCTTAGGACCTCATGCGCGGTCTCCTCCGGGACCACATCGTAATGGGCCACTCGAAGGGAACACGTCGCCCTTCCTTGAGTGAGCGAACGCAGTTGAGTTGCGTACCCGAAGGTCTCGACCACCGGAATGGTTACCCGTATGCTCTCCACGGGTCCCCTGGCAGCTATCTTATGGATCTGTCCCCTTCGACGACCCAGATCCGAAACAACCTCTCCGAGGTACTCGCCGGGCGTGATTATATCACCCACTGCCACAGGTTCCAACAGCGTCATCCCCGCCCGTTCCAACGCCTTCCTCACAGCCTGGGTGGCGCACGCCTCAAACGCGAACTCGGTGGAGTCCACAGGGTGGAAGGAACCTCCCAACACCTCGATCGCCACATCAGTGACGGGGAACCCTCCCCGCGGGCTACTCCCCAATGCTCCTTCTGCTCCCCGACGGGCAGCCTCGGCGTATTCCCGGGGGAGCGCCCCCTCGTCGACTGCAGCCATCACAGACACCCCGCCCCCCCGAGGCAGCGGGGAAACGCGTAGCCGGAGCTTGGCGTACTGAGCTCGGCCACCCACAGTGCGAGACAATTCCTCCTCCACTTCCGCCGGTCCTGCAGTCGTCTGTTTGTAGGCAACCTGTGGGCGACCCACCCGGTGGGCCACACCGAACTCCTCTTCCACGCGGCGCAGTTGCACCTGGAGTTGGAGCTCCCCCATACCCCCTACCAGAAGCTGCCCCGTGCCCTCGTCCTCCACCATCTGGAACGTTGGATCCTCTTGCGCAATTCGATCTAGCGTCCGTCGCAGTTTCTCCTCTTCCGCCTCAGTACGAGGCTCCACCGCGGAAAAGACCACCGGCTCAGGGAAAGTTATTCTCTCCAACACCACCGGCCGCTCCTCGGCGCACAGCGTGTCTCCAGTGAGGACCTGGTCAGACGCAATCATCCCCACAATGTCACCGGCCCAAGCCGTGGCCAGTCTCTCTCGTCTGTTAGCATGAAGTCGGAACAAGCGCACCAGGCGAGTTCGCCTGCTGGAGTCGGCGTTGAACACCACTTCGCCCTCGGAGACAGAGCCAGAGTATATCCGTGCGTAGAGCAGCCGCTCAGCGTAAGGGTCAGCTGCCACCTTGAACACCAACGCTGCAAGCGGCTCGTCGGCGTCAGCGCTGCACGCGACAATCTCCGAGCTTCCCGGTGGATGTCCCTCCACGGGGGGGACCTCGTGCGGGGAAGGCAAGAACCTGACCGCAGCGTCCAGGACAGGCTGCACGCCAATGTTCGCCAGCGCGCTGCCACCCAACACCGGGACTGCACGACGCTCAACGGTCAGCTTGCGTACGACGGCGTAGATCTCCTCGTCGGTGATGGGCTCGCCAGCTAGGTACTTCTCTGCCAGGTGGTCCGAGTGGTCGGCCAGACGCTCGACCAACAACTCCCGCCAATGCTTCCAGACAGGCGTGAGCTCTTCGGGCAGCCGCCTGCCCTCATAGTGAAGTCCCCGCGACTCCTTCTCCCATTGCAGGAGCTTCCCTGTGATCACATCCACCAGGCCGAGCAACGCGCCGTCTTCGTCCTTCCAGGGGAACATCAGCACCAGCGGGACCGTCCCCAGGCGCTCCTCTATCATGGCCACCGTACCTGTGAAATCGGCCTCGTCGCGGTCCAACTTGTTCACGAACGCCACCCGCGGGACCCTGTAACGATCGGCCTGGTGCCACACGGCCTCAGACTGGGACTCCACTCCCTCTACACCGGAGAACACGACAACTGCGCCGTCGAGCACACGTAACGAGCGCTCCACCTCCACCGTGAAATCGACATGGCCGGGTGTGTCTATCAGATTGAGCTGGTGCCCTCCCCAGGCGACGGTGGTGGCAGCGGCCGTGATGGTGATGCCCCTCTCCCTCTCCTGGGACATCCAGTCCATCTCGGTAGTCCCCTCGTGCACCTCCCCCATGCGATGTATTCTGCCACTGTAGTAGAGGATGCGCTCAGAGAGGGTAGTCTTGCCTGCATCTATGTGGGCGACGACACCGATGTTTCGAACCTTGTTGATGTCGTACGCCGGCCCGTCCATGGGCACTCACCAAACAGGAGACCCGCTCACCAGCGGTAGTGGGCGAAGGCCCGGTTCGCCTCGGCCATGCGGTGGGACTCCTGCTTCTTGCTGAACGCACGCCCCTCCCCGCGAGAGGCCTCCGAGATCTCCGCGGCCAACCGCTCGGCCATCGTGTACTCCGACCGGCCCCGGGCAGCGGTAGCCAGCCAGCGAAGCGCTAGCATCGTCTGCCTGTTCTGCGGGACCTCAAAAGGGACCTGATAGGTGGCACCACCCACCCGGCGAGAACGGACCTCCAGCTTGGGCATGCAGTTCTGCACGGCCTTGATGAACGTCTCTAGAGCTGGGCCTTCCCCCCTTCGCTCCAGCAGGTCGAGCGCTTCGTACGCGCAGCGCCGAGCAACGCTCTTTTTCCCGTCCTGCATAACGTAGTTGATGAACTTCTCCACCAGCTTGGAACCGTGGCGGACGTCAGGGGAGACATCACGCCCCGGAATGACTACATTCACCGTGGCCATGTCAGCCTCCCTTGGGACGCTTCGCCCCGTACCTCGATCGACTCTGCCGCCGGCCTTCCACCCCTGCGGCATCGAGCGATCCACGGACGATGTGATACTTCACGCCCGGCAGATCCTTCACACGCCCTCCGCGGACGAGCACAATCGAGTGCTCTTGCAGGTTGTGCCCCTCCCCTGGAATGTAAGCCGTGACCTCGCGTCCGTTGCTCAGCCTGACTCGAGCCACCTTGCGCAACGCTGAGTTGGGCTTTTTCGGCGTACGGGTGAACACGCGCACGCACACGCCCCGACGCTGCGGGCAGCCAGTGAGCGCCGCAGACTTGCTCTTGCTGCGGACAGGCTTTCGTCCCTGACGGATCAATTGGTTAAACGTCGGCATTCTACCTCCTGCTAGGGCCGCATTATATCCACTGCCGGTACTAGATCAACGTTCAGCGGGTTCCACCTGCTCCTCATCGTCAGCGTCCGCTGGCTCCTCCCTGACCGGGCGGGGGTAGCCCGTCCCCACGGGGACGCGCTTGCCGACCATCAGGCACGGCTTCAGCCCCTCGAGCTGGTCCTGCTCACCACGCAGAGCGGCGTCGGCCAACACCTTCGTCGTGCGTTCAAACGAGGCGGCGGCCAACCAGGACTTGCGCAGCAGCGCGGCGCGGGAGATCCTGAGGAGTTCACGTTCTCCCCGGGGGATCCTGTACTCGGACAACCGCACTACTCGCGGCTCGCCCACATGCTCCACTTTCACCTGACGGGTGTCCAGCGCCACCAGCCGATCGAGGAGCTCTCGGGTCATGACTTCCCCTGGCTCTGTCAAGGTCATCCCCCCGCGCGTAACGGGGCTGAGGACCGTATCTCCTATTACTTCCTCTCGTTCTCGGCGGATTAGTTCGTTCTCGGCAGAAAGCCTCTGGACTTCCGCCTGGAAAACCTCCAGCGGGACGATGTCATTGAGCAAGAAACTCGACTCACCCGGGTCGGCTATGCGGACGTTGTTTAGTATCTGACGGATGACAATTTCGAAGTGCTTGTCGTTTATGTCCACACCTTGCGAACGATAGACCTTCTGAAGCTCCGTGAGCAGGTATTCACGCGTCTTGTGGACCCCCGCCACCTCCATCAGGTAGTAGGGGGGGATGACGCCCTTGGAAAGCGGCTCTCCTCGCTCCACCTTCTCCCCTGGCCTGACGATCACTGCCTCCGCGCACTCCACACGGGCCTGATAGCGCACCCGGGCGGTGACGATCTCGCCGCTTTCCGTCAGCTCTTCTACCACCAATCTCTCGCCCTGAGGGAGGTTGACCCTGAGCAGCTCGCCCCCCTCCCGCACCGGCGCCCCATGCTCCACCCTGGGCACGACATCATTGGTGACCGGCACCGTAAGGCCTGCACTGGAGGGAGCCATCACCGCTATCGAGCCCTCTCCGACCAGAACCTTGCCCGCTGTCTCCGAGGCCAACACCAAGGGGCGCGAACGGGTGGTAAGCTTTCTCCCCGCCTCCACCTGCTCCCCCTCGCCGACCAGTATCTGAGCTCCGTAGGGTGCCTCGTAGCGGTACACCTTGCCGTCCTCTCCACGAAGCACCACCAACCGCGTCTTGTTCTCTTCCTTCAGCTCGACAGTACCTCCCGCATCAGCCAAAGGGGCTTCCACGTGGTACTCCTCACTCAGGGCAGCTCCTTGTTCCACAGTCTGTCCATGTTCCACCGCCGGACCCGCCTCGGTGGGCAAGACGTACACTCTGTCCAATCCAGAGCTGTCCAGCACGGCCAGCTTGCGCTGCCCGTCCTCGTGGAAGAAGAACGCTGTGCCAGCACGCGGGGATCGCAGGGACAAGAACTTGCTGGCTTCCAGCTCGGCCCCCTCAGCCACGCTGACCAGCGCCGCCGGCAGCCGCACCGTACGCGATCCAGATTCTATCTCCACCATTTCCCGCCCGGTTCGGGTCGGCTCCACCCCAGTCACGTGACCAGTGAGCGGGGCCACAGGGGCATGTGCTGCCTTCGTGGTCTTGCGTGCCTCGAACAACTCCTCCGCTCGCGGCAGGCCTTGGGTGATATCCACACCGACAACCCCACCCGTGTGAAACGTCCGCATTGTGAGCTGAGTTCCCGGCTCCCCGATCGACTGGGCGGCGATCACCCCTACTGCCGTGCCCATCTCTACCAATCGATGGAAAGCGAGGTCGAGGCCGTAGCACTTCTGACACAGGCCATCCGGGCAGCGACAGGTAGTGGGCGCGCGTACAACAATACGCGGCCGGACGCGCACTCTCTCTACCCCCGCCTGCAAGAGCTCCTCCTGCATCTCAGGGGTGAAGCCCTCGTCTCGGCGCACCATGGTGATGCCCGTGCCCGGACTGCGCACATCCTCCAAGGACTTGCAGTACGCAATGCGCCCCGCCACATCCGGATCACGAAGATCGAGTTCCACTTCCAGCGCTCCCACCCAGTTGGCGGTCTGACGATCGATGAGCTCGTTACGTTCGACCAGCACCTCACCTGTGCGCGGATCGCGAATCACGTCGGCGGCAAACCGACCGTAGATTCGCCGAGCGATGTCCTCCATCACCTCGCCTTTGGCGAAGTACAGCGGGTCGATCTGTTCTCCCTGACGGGTACCGCAGTCTTCTTCACGCACAATCACGTCCACACAGGCGTCTACTAGCCGACGGGTGAGGTACCCCGCGTCCGCCGTGCGCAGGGCAGTATCGGCTGTCCCTTTGCGCCCGCCGTGGGTAGAGATGAAGTACTCGAGGATGCTGAGCCCTTCACGGAAGTTAGACTTCACGGGCCATTCGATGATCTGGCCCTGCGGGTCGGACATGGGTCCGCGCATCCCCACCAGCTGCTTCACCTGGCTGGAGGACCCCCGCGCCCCTGAGGCCACGATCCCCCACACCGGGTTGAACGGCTTGCGGGACAGATTCCCCATGGTGACTTCCTCCACCGCGTCCACCGTATCCCGCCACACCCTGATCACAGCCAAGAATCTCTCCTCTTCCGTGGCCAAGCCCCGGCTGTGCATGTGGTTGATGCGGTCCACCTCCTCCTGCGCCCTGACGATCAGCCGTTCTTTCTCCTGGGGAATCTCACAGTCGGTTATGGAGATGGTGAGCCCAGACACCGTGGCGTACTTGAACCCAAGCTCCTTCAGTCGGTCCAGCAGTTCTGCCGTCCGCTCCCAGCCATGTCTCAGGAAGCACTCATACACCTTTTGCCGGACCACCCGGGACTCAAACACCACCTCGTAGTCCTGCAGATCAGGTGGAAGAGCTTCGTTCAGGATGGCTCTTCCCAGCGTGGTCTCCCTCACTTGCCCGTCCAACCTGATCTTCACCGGCGCGTGCAACGCTAGATCTCCTCGCTCGTAGGCCCGGCGGGCCTCATTGATCGACTTGAAAGCCCTGCCGGCTCCCTCGGCCTGAGGGTCTATCTGAGAGAGGTAGTAGGTTCCATACACCTGGTCCTGAGTGGGCACTGCCAGCGGATCCCCGTGTGCCGGCGACAGGATGTTGCGCACCGAGAGCATCAGCTCCCTGGCCTCCGCCACCGCCTCCTTGGACAGCGGAAGGTGAACCGCCATCTGGTCTCCGTCGAAGTCAGCGTTGTACGATGGGCACACGTGTGGGTGGATCTGGATGGCATCGCCATCTACCAGCACCGGCTCGAATGCCTGTATGCTCAATCGATGCAAGGTGGGAGCACGATTGAGGAGGACCGGGTACTCCTTTATCAGCTGGTCCAGAACATCCCAGACTTCGGGCAACTCCCCATTCATCGCGCGGTTAACAAGCTCATCGTAGTCGGAGAAAGGGACGTCCTCAAGCCTGGCAGTGATGAACGGCTGGAGAAGCTTGAGGGCCATCTTCTTAGGGATCCCGCACTGAGACAGCTTGAGTTTGGGGTTGACCACGATCACTGCTCGGCCCGAGTAGTCCACACGGCGCCCCAGAAGGTGACGCCGCAGGCGGCCCTGCTTACCCTGAATGCGCTCGGACAATGACTTCAGCGGCCGCCCATCCCGGCCCCGAATAGGGTTGTCCTTCTTCTCGTTGTGGATCAAGGCGTCCACCGCCTCTTGCAGCATCCGGCGCTCGTTTCGCAAGATGATCTCCGGAGCGCCCATCTCCATAAGCTTCTTCAGGCGGTTGTTGCGGTTTACAATGCGCCGATAGAGATCATTGAGGTCCGTCGTGGCGAACTTGCCCCCTTCGAGCTGGATCATCGGCCGCAGATGCGGAGGGAGCACGGGGACCACTTCCAGCACCATGTGCTCCGGCCGGTTCTCGGACTGGCGCAGTTGGTCCACCACCTCCAACCGATGGAGGATGCGTCTCCGTTCACCCTGGTTGGCAGTCTGATCGAGCTCGAGCCACAACTCATCTGCCAGCTCGTCCAGCTGCAAACCGGCCAGCAACCCCCTGACACCCTCAGCACCCGTGGCCGCCTCGAAGGCGCCCGCGAAGGCCCGCTCATAGGCGCGAACCTCTAGCGAAGTCAGCGATTGTCCCAACCGCAGGGGGATGTCTTTGCGCACGCGCGTGACCAGATAAGTGAGGTTATCTACGGTCTCCTCGACCGTGTGCCCCTCCACCCCCTCATAGCGGGCCTGGAGCATATCGAACATCGTCTGAGAACAGATCTCCACTACCGGTCGCTCGGCGACGAGCTCCCCCTCTTCCACCTCGTCACCGTCTTCGACCATCAGCTCGACATCGGGTGTAACCGGGTACTCATGCCGCCCGACAGCCACTACCCGGAAAACTTCGCCGTTCTCCAGGCGGCGCACCTCCACAGCAACGGCTCCGGCTTCGTCGGCCGTAACCCGTGGCGCCTCCGCCACCAGCATCGCCCTCTCCACCTGGAAAGTGAACACTCCTGACAGAACACGCACTTCCGTGTCGTAGAGAGGTTCGCCGGCGTGGATCTTGGGCGAGTCCGACTGAGTCACTATGTACAGTTCCTCGCGTGCTGTTTCCGTCTCGTAGTAAGCTATTCTGCGCAGGTCGCGGCGTTTTATGCCCAACAGACGGGACAGTGGGCTGGCCACACCTTTCAGGTACCAGAAATGCACCACGGGGCTCGCCAGCCGCATGTGCCCCATGTTCACCCGACGCACCCCGGAGTCGGTGACCAACACACCGCACTTCTCACATGTTATCCCTTCGTACTTCCTCCCCCGGTACTTGCCACAGGAGCACTCGTAATCGTTCTCCGGCCCAAAAATCTCCTCAGCGTAGAGACCCCCGCGTTCCGGCTTGTGCGTTCGGTAGTTGATGGTCTCGGAGTTGGTCACCTCCCCCCGAGACCACGAGAGCATCTCCTCAGGAGAAGCCAAGCTAAGCTGAATTGCCCTGATGTCATCACCCGATATCGCCACGCAACCTCACCTCACTGGCTTGGCACACAGAATCCTCGGGAATCACCCGCAGAACTGAGGTGTTCAGCTCACCTTCTCTGACTTGTCCGACTTGGCTTCTCCGCTTCCGTCGCCTCGCCGGCGGTACTCCGTGCTGTAAAACCCACTCCCTTTGTATACGATGCCGAACGTGGACAACGCGCGCACTACGTGCGGCGAATTGCACGCCGTGCACCGCACGTCGGCCCCATCACCCACGGCCACCAACTCCCGGAATTCCTCTCCGCACTGCTCACACCTGTATCGGTAGATCGGCATCCCACATCGCCTCCAACAGCACACATAGCCCCATACCTAGGGACACCATCTCGGAATCAAAAAGACGCTGAACTAAGCCGGGGTAAGGATACCCCAGCCGCTGCGCTTTGCAAGCCCCCCTCAGCTCTGCCAGTACGCTCTGCTGGCCGGGCCAAACTCAGTCGGTGAGTTTCGTCCTCACACTCCAGCCGAAAACACACTGTCTGAGAGTGGGGGCTGAGGTCCGCCGCCTCCAACGCAAGCCTGGCTCCCACGGCCAGTGCCTTTGCCAGCGACTCACCACGCCGACCAGACCAGTCAGCCCTGAGCAAAGCCAGCGGAGAGCGCGGCACTAGCAGATACATCCGCACATCGCTCGGCAAGAAGAGCCCCTGCAAGTGGCTCTGCTCAGCCCTTCCGCACGCCACCACAACCTGCAAATCGGGTGGAATATGATAGTAGTATTCAAATTCCAGTAGCTGCAGATTGTTCACCGTCAGTGGACCACTTCCCAACAACCCTTCCACCCGTTCAGCGAACACCCGGTCCCGCAAGCTGCAATGAGTACCGCTGCCCCGAGTTTCATCGCCTACCCCCAGATCGCTTGCCAGTGAGGCAAGCCTGTCCATCCCGTCACGCTCCCCTCCGTCGGCCGAGAGGTCAAGTAACCCCTCGCTCCCCACCCAACCGGCATCCTCGGCCAGTGTAGGAGGCAACAGCCGGGCAGAGAGGGGACGCAGCACTCTCCCTTCCAGGCCGACGGAGCGATCCAGCTCCGTCAGTTCCTCGTCCCCCAATCCGCCGTTTCCCACGATGTCCCCGGTGATCACTACATCTGCCCGCATGCGGCGGGCTGTGCGGGCGGCCTTGGACAGAAGCACATATCGGCAGACACCACACGGGAAGGGAAGGAGCTCGCTCAGCGAAGGCATTCGCAGGTAGTCGCGCTTCAACGTCTGGCACTTCAAACAGAGGTCGGGGAACATGCAAGACGCCTTATCCTTGACCTCTTCCGAGCCTCGGAAGAAGGGAGACTGCAGGTGAAGCAAGCGAAGCTCCAGCTTCCCCGACAGCTGAGCCAAACGAACCGCTGCCGCGCTCGCCATGCTCCCGGAATACAAGACGAGCGCACGAGTCATCGTCGCCACACTCCTCGCTGAACCATATTTCAGCGCCGCCGTGGAAGTATGAGCCCGTATTCTCCGTCTCCTCGCCTGAACAGCACTGCCGGGTAGTCGTCTTGCTCGTGGAAGAAGACCAAGAAGTCCTTCCCCGAATCCTCCAGCTCAAAAACAGCCTCTTCCGGCGTCATCGGTTTGCGGATGTAGCTATCCACCGTGACAACACGGGGACGTGGCTGTTCGGCCTTCCCCACCTCTGACCGGTTTCCGCCTTTGCGCTCAACGCGGAGACGTTCCTTGTATTTGACCAGCTGGCGCTGCATTTTCTCCACAGCCTGATCGACAGAGGCATACATGTCATCGGTTTCGACCTCTGCCTTCACCGTCTTTTTGTTCACCAGATGGCCTACCATCTCCACCCGATGCCGTCCTCGCTCCACCTCCATGACCACGTCCAGACTCTGGATTTTGTCGAAGTACCGTGACAGCCCGCTAACCTTCTTTTCAGCGTACTCCTTTAGGGCATCCGAGTCCGCAACATACCGCTCGACAATCCGAACGTCCACAGGATCCCCTTTCTATTACAATTCCTCGCCTTTAATCATAGCACAGCCGACCGGTCAGCGGCAAGGGGAAAACAGTCTATGGTGGAAACCGACACCAACGTCGACAGAGGACCGGCCTCCCTGCTCCACCTTACACTGCAACTGCGACTACGAGGGCTGCCCCGAGGGGCCTCCCCCCTCATTCTGAACACTCCTGAAGCCAGGGACAGCCCCCTTGCCGCTAGCGATTGGTGCTGGCGGCAGCGCGGTACGGCCTGCGCGTGGTCGTGGTTCGGCGCGTGAAGTCCTTGGGGATGGGATGGACTTCCGCCAGCTCGCGCACCTCGCGCCGGATGGCTCCAAGGCGTGCGTTGCTATTACGTTGTTCGATGGCGTCGACGATGAGGTGGGCTACCCGGGCGCAGCCAGCCTTGTCGAAGCCGCGCGTGGTCAGGGCGGGCGTACCCAGTCTGATTCCCGAGGGATCCATCGCTTTGCGCTGGTCATCGGCGATGACGTTCTTGTTCACTGTGATGCCCACACTGTCCAGCAGATCCTGCGCCTCGGCCCCAGATACGCCAAGCGAGGAGTAGACGTCGGCCAGTACGAGGTGGTTATCCGTGCCCCCGCCGATCATTCGAACTCCACGGGCGTCCAGTATGTGGGCCATGGCTTTGGCGTTGGCGCATACCTGATGGGCATAGGAAGTGAACGACGGATGCAAGGCCTCTCCGAAGGCAACAGCCTTAGCGGCAACCACGTTCATGTGGGGCCCCCCCTGCAATCCAGGGAAGACGGCCTTATTGATCTTGTTGGCCAGGTCACGGTCCTCTCGGACCAAGATGGCCCCTCCGCGGGGACCGCGCAAGGTCTTGTGCGTGGTGGTGGTGAGCACGTCGAACCCGGCGTGAAAGGGGTTCGGCAGCGCGTCACCAGCGATCAAACCGGCAATGTGGGCGATGTCAGCCACCGCGTAGGCGTCAACCTCGCGGGCGATGTCCACAAAGGCTGCGTAGTCGAGCTTGCGGCTGTAGGCGGAGAAACCCGCCAGAATCATCTTTGGCTTCTCGCGCAGGGCAGTCCGGCGCATGTCCTCATAGTCGAGCTCTCCGGTGTCCGGATCGCTCATCGAGTAGCGCACAAACCGGAACACCTTAGCCGGGAAGGTCACGGGGTGTCCATGGGTGAGGTGGCCACCGTGAGACAGATCCATACCCAACACTGTATCGCCCGGCTCCAGGAGCGCCGCGTACACTGCAAGATTCGCCGGCGCGCCCGACAGGGGCTGGACGTTGGCATACTCGGCATCGAACAGGCGCCTGGCTCGCTCGATGGCTATGCGCTCTACCGCATCCGTGTTCTCTTGCCCTCCGTAGTAGCGCCTCCCCGGGTAGCCCTCGGAGTACTTGTTGGTAAGGGCCGAAGCCAGGGTGTCGAGAACAGCCTGCGATACGTAGTTCTCCGAAGGAATGAGCTCCAAACCCTCCTGTTGACGCCGCTGTTCGCCGGCAATCGCCCGCTGAAGCTGCCGGTCCTGTTCCTGCATCCTCTGTCCTACCACTCTGTCGCTCCTCATGTTCCCCCTAATTGATCCGCTTGCCATGCGGCTCTCCGCCGCGCTTCCGTCCTGCTTTGCGCCCATGTCTCAGGGCACACCTCAGCAGGGCGGACGTGGCGTACCTAGCGCCCATCCGTCAGCGCACGTGCTTCTCATCGCTCTAGCTTCGTCTCTTCCGACCGCGCGTTTCAGCACTGGCCGGCGCCGAGTGGCTACTCAGGCCTTCGTACCCCCGGCTCACGAGAAGCCATACGTCCCCAGGGAGAACACCCCTGCAAACGCCCCAGCATTCGGCGGGCACGCCCTCGCACCCGACCTGCAGAGGAAATGATACCATTCAGGTTACAGAATTCTGAGGAGGATTTCAACTGCCAAACAGGGGACCGACCCAATCTGCAGCGCGCGCAACGGCAGTGCGCCTGTTTTTCGATCAGTCCAGCTGAGTCAGGGTCCGCCGGAGGTACCGAACCAACCCGTGCATGCCATCCCCACCTAGCTCGCTCTCAAACGGGGCAAACGCCTCGCTCACGTAGGGTCGAAGCCTAATGCGGTAGGTCATCCCACGTGCCAGCCTTTCTCGATGCACGAGCCCCATCTCGACCAGCTCAGTCGGAGGCTCCGCCAACAACACCGCTTCGGCACAGTCAATCCAGGCAGCCAGCTCGCCTGTGGTGTATGCCCGCGGCTCACGGGAGGCGAGAAAGGCCAGCATGCGCCGTTCGTGAACCGGGCGCCGGGACAGACGCCTCAGCAAGCGTTCGCCTTGGCGCAGTACTTCCTCGGGAAGGCAACGCTCGGACGCCTCCGTTCCATTCTGCTCAGGCCGGTCGACCCAGGAGGGGACAACCGACTGGGGTTCATCAGTCAGCTGCTCGGCCGGCTCCCGCAGCGAACCCTGACGAGCCCCTGAGCCTTCCTGAGATCGACTCAGCCTGGCGCGGGCCTCCCTCAGGGCCATGCGAGCCTCCTGCGCCTCCGCCCTCGCCCGAGTGACCACTGGGGAGGGCTCGACCTCTTCCCTCGCACGCTGTATCGCTGCCAGGATTTCCCCCCGTACCTGCCGCAGCTTGGGGGTCTCCACCGGCTGGAAAGCAGGAGTGAATCCCCCGTGAAACGTCTCCCGCAAGCGGATGTGTACCTTGCGCACGGTCTGTCCAGCCAGGAAGATGCACTGCCCTACCCCTAGTGCAGCTACCTCTTCCTTTACTTCGCCCTTGCGCCACGGCAGAAGCTCTCCGTACACGCGCATGTCCGCCTCGTGTACTACCCGGTGCAAGAACAGCATCCCTGCCTGGGTGAGCACGTCCTTCTCCACTTTGGCTGAACGCTGAGAGATGATTACCGCACCCAATCCACGCTTGCGTCCCCGCAGAGCAATGCGGGCGACTGTCTCCTTCAGCTCGCTGCGCACGCTTTGGGGGATGAACTCATGGCACTCCTCGATCCCGATCATGTACGGCTTGCGCAGCTTCCCGGCCAACGACCACAAGCGCGACAGGTATTCCAACACGAACAAGTCGCGGTCCTCCGACAACATCCCCGAAACGTCCACCACAACGGGCACACCCTCCCGGAGCGAGACCTCTGCCACGCCTGCCGCCGATTCGGCGTCCAGCTCAATATCTACGTTCTCCCCCTCCCCCACTACCAATACTTCGTATTTCTCCTTTAACCCAAAGTATTCCCCATCTGTGTCGATTATGGTGAGGGGATAGCGGGCTGCCAGCAGCTCTTCGAAAATCACTCCGGCGGTGTTCGATTTGCCGGAGCCCCGGATTCCCAGGATGGCCACACACTGGCCGATCGCTTCATCTAGGGGAAGTTCTATGTTCGGACCCAAGTTCAGCGTTCCCATTTCCTGCCCACACTAGTAGGACTTGGCCGGCCAGCCGAGGGAGGCCGAGACACTTGCAGGGGACATCCGGGGGGTAACGGACGTTACGTTTGACCGTTGAGGCGGCGGGCAGCCTCTCGCAGCGCCTGTTCGCGGCTGGAGATCGTGCCGGCCAAAATGAGGTCGTGGATCTCCTCCAGCACCTTCCCTAGCCGGGGGCCCGGCTCGGCCCCCATGGCCAGAAGGTCATCTCCTCGCAGCAGTTGTCGCGCCCGTTCCACCCCTTGGATCCGCTCCAGGTGAACCAACAAGCCCACCACATGGCCGAGCACGGGTTGCCAGGCCCCCGCCTTGTGCGAGGCGCCCTCAGCATCACAGATGATGAGACGCACAAGGTCGGAAAACAGATGATAACGGTTGGGAAGGTCTGTAAGCGGCGCCTCAGGCCTCTCCTCGGTCGTCAGAAGGCGCAGCTTCTTGCCCCATCGCATTTCCTGCAAGCGGGCAGCGCGCATGTGCTCGCGGACCAAGTGTACCACCCAAGATACTTGGCGCGCCGGGAGCCGGAGCCCCCGCAAGACCCGTTTTGCTATCTCCGCCCCCGTCTGGCAGTGCCCGCTCATACGCTCCCCACCCCAACGCGCGGCGGCAGCAGGCTTGCCCACGTCGTGCAGCAGGATCCCAAGCTTCAGCAGAGGGTCATCCCACAGCCCGTCGGCAACCGCCAGCGCAGCGCGCGTATGGGTCAGTACATCTCCCTCCGGATGGTACTCCGCCGGCTGTGGCACCCCATCCAAGGCCGCTACCTCGGGGAGGGCGTAAGGAAGCAGGCCGGTGGAGTGTAGAAGTCCCAACCCATCAGCCGACCTCGACGTGGCCAGCATCCGCATGAGTTCATCGCGAATGCGTTCTCGCGAGACGCGGGCCAGGCCAGAGGCCTGCCGCCGCATGGCCTCCTCTGTCTCCTCCTCCAACGAGAACCCAAGCTGACAGCAGAAACGCACAGCGCGCAACAGGCGCAGGTGGTCTTCTAAGAAGCGGGCATCCGGCTTACCGATTGTGCGGATCACGCCTGCCTTCAGATCGCTCAGACCGCCGACGTAGTCGAGCACTTCCCCGTCCGACCTGACAACAAGGCCATTCACAGTGAAGTCACGACGGAGAACGTCCTCCTCCAGCGTCCCCCACCAAACCTTCTGTGGATGACGGCCGTTCACGTACCCCGATTCAGTGCGGAAGGTGGCAACGTCATAGCGCTTCCCATCGGGAGCGACCACAATCACGACACCGTACGACCGCCCGACCTCCAGCACCCTGAAATCGCCCAGGAGCTCTTGCACCCTCTCCGGGGGCGCCGCCGTGGCAATGTCGAGGTCCTGGGGAACCCACTTCTCTCCCGCCCACGCCGATCGCACCCCATCGCGCACCGCTCCTCCCACCAACACAGTCACGTAGCCTCCCCGCTCAAGCCGGCTGATTATCTCTCCGGCGGCCGGATGGGCAGCCAGCACCTCACCAATGGGTATGCGCATAAAGCATTATCGCCCGCAATCCTCCCCTGCCCAACACGGCCAGGATCATCGCTTGCCACTTGCAGTGATTCCCCTCGATGGCTAGGATTCTGCAGGGGTGCTCAATCATGGAACACGCGCTACTGGACCGAGTCAAGTCCAACATGGAAAAGAGCGTCAAGGTGCTGAAAGGGGAGCTGGTGAAGGTGCACACGGGGCGTGCGAATCCGTCGCTGTTGGAGGATGTGTCTGTCGACTACTACGGCACACCCACCCCCCTCAAGCATGTGGCCAACATCGTGGCTCCAGATCCTGACCTGATCGTAGTTCGGCCTTTTGATCGCTCCCAGATCGCAGCAATGGAAAAAGCCATTCTCGCATCCGACTTGGGTCTCACCCCGCAGAATGACGGTGAGCTGGTGCGAGTGAAGGTGCCGAGGCTCTCGGAGGAGCGGCGCTCCGAGCTAGTAAAGCTGGTGCAGAAGAAGGGAGAGGATGCAAAGATTGCCCTGCGAAATCTGCGCCGTGATGCCCGCGATGAGCTCGACAAGATGAAAAAAGAGAGCGATGTCTCCGAGGACGAGGACTTCCGACTCCGCGAGCGGGTGGACGAGTTGACCCAGGAGTTCACGGCCAAGGTGGACGAGTTGGTCGAGGCCAAGGCGCAGGAGATGCGTACGCTGTAGAAGGGCGAGGCGATATTGCGTTGGATCGGACTGCGTGAGGGGGCGGTGCTGGCGGCAGCAGTATCTCTGGGGCTGGCCGTGTGCGGTTGGACATGGCCCGTGGCGGTGTGGTGGGGGCTGGGCTGCGTCGTTCTCGCCAGGAGTGCGGGGGCCCTGCTCGACAGAAACCGCCCCGATCGCCGAGGAGCTTTGTGGGCGGGGGTCTCTGCACTGGGCGGGTACTTGTTGATGGTGGTTCTCGCCCTGGGCGGGATTTCCGCCGGCCTGCCCGCTCTCGGTGTAGTGGCAGGCCTAGGCTCGGCAGCCTGCGGCCTCTGGGCACGTGCCTGGGCAATCGCGAGGAGCGCATGAGCCTCGAACGACTGGGGGAAGAACTCATCGCCACTGTGCAGGTGGGACCGTGGCGGATCTCGTTTGACCTCCCCGCAGTGGCCGTGGCCGTGGGCGTCACTTTGGTACTCACGGGCCTCGCCCTGTGGCTGCGACGCGGGCTTCCCCGGGACCCTGAAGCGCCGCCTTCCAAGCGCGCCGGATTCATGGCAGCTGTACAGGATATCTCCCAGACCCAGCTGGTGGCGGGGTTCGATCAGTCGCTAAGCCAACGTCTCATTCCGCTTATCACGACCTTGTTTTTGTACATCCTGCTGTGCAACTGGGTGGGTATCCTCCCCATACCCTACGTCGTGTCTCCCACGCAGAACCTGAACGTCCCCATGAGCCTGGCGATCATGGTGTACGTTCTTGCTCATTACTACGGTTTCCGGACCCGAGGAGTTCGCCCACATCTACACAGCTACTTGGAACCCAATCCCCTGTTCCTCCCCATGAACGTGGTGGGAGATATGGGACGCACGCTGTCCCACGGGTTTCGTTTGTTCGGGAACATCCTGGGAGGGGCTATCCTCACTACCCTGGCGCCTGCGCTCCTCGCTCGCGTCATTTTCCTTCTGCCGTTTGCATTTCCTGTAGGCGTTGCGCTCGACCTGTTTTTCGGGTTGTTCGTGGGGACGATCCAGGCATTGGTGTTCGCTCTGCTCGCTTCAGCGTACATCAACCTGGCCGTGAGTTCTTAAAGGAGGCAACGGATGAACATTAGCGGTGCGGACCTCGTCACTGCGGCAAGGTATCTGGCCGCGGGGCTGTGTATGGGGATAGGCGCCATCGGCCCGGCCATCGGTCAGGGCCTGGCAGCCGCCCATGCGCTGGACAGCATGGCCCGCCAGCCGGAGATGGAGAACACCTTGCTCAGGACCATGATCGTGGGACAGGCCATCGCCGAGTCCACGGGCATCTACTCTCTGGTGGTGGCCATCATCCTCCTGTTCGTGGCCGGCTGAGGGACGCGACATGCAGCTTGAATGGGGCACTGTCGTCGAGAACATCAACTGGACTTGGGTTCTCAACCTAGTTAACTTCGGTCTCCTCCTGTGGCTGCTCAAGCGGTTCCTGTTCCGCCCGGCAAGCGAATGGCTGGAAAGCAGGCGCAACATGGAGCAACAAAGACTGGAACGGGCCAAGGAGGCGGAAGCAGAAGGGCAAGCCCAGCTCCACCAGCGAGAAGAAGCACTGGCCGAGGCCAATCGCCGGGCAAGGGAGATCGTGTCCCAAGCGGAGTCCGAGGCGCAGCGGCTGCTGCGCCGGGCCCGGGAGGACGCTCGGCGTCAGGCGCAACAGATAGTGGAAGACGGGGAGGACGAGGCCCGCAGGGTGAAGGAAGGGGCGCTCGCCGAGCTCAGGCAGAGCTATGCCGAGCTGGTGGTGCAAGGCGCGGGGAGCGTGCTCAGGCGCGAGGTGAGGCCTGAGGACCATAAGGCCCTCCTCGAGGAGCTAGGGCGCCAGCTCCCCACCCGGCTGCTCTCCTGACCGCCTTGTCTGAACACAGAGCCGTACACCGTTACGCGGAGGCACTGTACGAGGCGGCGGCCGCCGCAGGAGAAGAGGAACGCATCGGGGCGGACCTGGCGAAGTTGGCTGAGCTTTGGAAAAGCATCCCCGAACTGCCCCTCCTTCTCACCCATCCGCTGGTTCCCGCAAGGGCGAAGGAGTCGGTACTTGAGGAAACCCTCGGCCAACGCCTACACCCGTACACCGTGAATGCAATGCGGGTGATGGTGCGGCGTGGCCGCGGGGCATTCCTCCCCGAGGTTGGCTCGGCGTTCTTGAGGGCGGCCGAGGAGCACGGTAGGCTCGTACGAGCTTTGCTCCGCAGCGCGCTCCCGGTCAGCCCCGAGGAGCTGAAAACAGTGAAATCCCAGCTGGAAACAACCACGGGCAGGGCGATCGTTCTTGAGGTCGAGTCCGCGCCGGATCTCTTGGCCGGGGCGGAGCTGGAGGTGGCCGGCCGCCGCCTGGACGTATCGATCAGGCGACGTCTGGCACGTCTGGCCGAGGAGTTGAAGGGATAGCTATGGCCGACATTCGCAGAGATGAGATTACCGCCATCCTCCGCCAGCAGATCGAGCGGCTGGACGCTGATCTGGACATGGAGGAAGTCGGCGTCGTGGTGGAGGTGGGAGATGGGATCGCCCGCGTGTACGGGCTCCGCTCTGCACTAGCCTCCGAGCTGCTCCGGTTCCCGGGAGACATCTACGGGCTGGTCCTTGACCTCCAGGAGGACTCGGTGGGGGTTGCCCTTCTAGGTCCCGACACCGAGATCAAGGAGGGTGACGAGGTCCGCAGGACAGGGGAGATCCTATCCACCCCTGTAGGTCGGGGTTTCCTCGGGCGGGTGGTGGATCCGCTGGGCCGACCGCTGGACGGCGACCCACCGGTGGAGCCCGATTCGCAGCTCGACACAGACGCTAAGGCCCCGGGAGTGATCAAGAGACAGCCGGTGGACACGCCGGTGCAGACAGGTCTCAAGTGCGTGGATGCGCTGACGCCTATCGGGCGCGGGCAACGGGAGCTGATCATCGGCGATCGACGCACGGGGAAGACCGCGCTAGCAGTGGACACGATCATCAACCAGCGGGGCAAAGACCTTATATGCGTCTACGTCGCCATCGGGCAGAAGTCGTCGACCATCGCCAGAGTGGTCGATGCGCTCAGGCGCCGCGAGGCGTTGGCGCACACCGTAGTCGTGGCGGCGGCGGCGGAGACGCCGACCCCGCTCCAGTACATCGCTCCGTACACCGGATGTGCCATGGGCGAGTACTTCCGGGATCAGGGACAGGCCGCGCTGGTGGTGTACGACGACCTGTCCAAGCACGCGGTCGCCTACAGAGAGATCTCCCTCCTCCTGCGCCGACCACCCGGCCGCGAGGCGTACCCCGGGGACATCTTCTACACCCACTCGCGCCTGTTGGAGAGGGCGGCGCGCCTGGCGGACGCCCACGGGGGAGGCTCTCTCACCGCGCTGCCCATCGTGGAGACCAAGGCCGGCGACATCACTGCCTATATCCCCACCAACCTGATCTCCATCACCGACGGGCAGATCTACCTCGAGGCCGATCTGTTCAACAAGGGACAGCGTCCGGCGATGAACGTGGGACTCTCGGTGTCCCGAGTGGGGGGCGCAGCCCAAGTACAAGCGATGAAGTCCGTGGCCGGACAGCTCAGGCTGGAGCTGGCTCAATACCGTGACCTGGCCGCCTTCGCCGAGTTCGCCCAAGAGCTGGATGAGTCCTCCCAGGCTCAGCTGGCGCGGGGAGAACGGGTCATGGAGATTCTCAAGCAAGAACAGTACGCACCCCTGCCGGTGGAGGAGCAAGTGGCCGTGCTCTACGCTGCTGTTTCGGGGGTGCTGGACGATGTGCCCACCGAGGCGGCCACCTCCTTCGAGCGCAGGTTTCTGGGATTCCTCCGCGAGAGTCACAGCGAGCTCTTGGAATCCATCGGCAGCTCTGGAGAACTCACGGATGAAGGGCGGCGAGAGCTGGAGGAGGCCGCACACAAGTTCAAAGAGGGATTCCGCGCCTGATGGCAAAGCAAACACGGCAGATCCTGCGACGAATACAAAACGTGCAGCATGTACAGCAGATAACCAAAGCAATGTACGCCATCGCCGCCACCCACGTCATCCAGCGCAAGCGAGCGCTGGAGGCAGCCCGGCCCTTCGCCGACAGCTCGCCGCAGATGCTCGGGGAGGTGTGGGCAGCGGCCCAGGCCGAGGGGATCTCCCATCCCTGGTTCGAGCCCGGAGAGGGTGACACTCATGCCTTGCTGGTGGTGAACGCCGATCGCGGCCTGTGCGGCCGCTACGCAGGAGAGGTAAACCGGACGGCGGAGCGCCTGGCCCGCTCCCTGGGCCCGGTGAAGGTGCTTGCCGGAGGGGAGAAGGCCCGGGCCTTCTTCCGCAGCCGGCGCTGGGAGATAGCCTCCTCTTATACCCGCGCCTACGAGCGGCCGGACCTACCGGCA
>CAZEYM010000009.1:61611-64272 GCA_964516385.1 uncultured Thermotogaceae bacterium | reverse complement strand
CAGCAACGGTGACGGGGAACGACCCGAACGACGAGACGGTGAGTGACACGGACGACGAGACGGTGCACGCGGACCAGGACGCGTCGATAAGCATCGAAAAGACGGCTGACAGGGACTATGCCGCTGTGGGAGATGTTGTCGAGTACACCATCACCGTTATCAACACAGGGAATGTCACCCTAACTGATGTCACAGTGACCGATGGCAAGCTCGGTCTGAACGTGAACATCGGCACCCTGACGCCGGGGGCGAGCCACACACTGGTCCCGAATCCCACCTACACGGTTGAGGAAACCGATCTTCCAGGCCCGTTGACCAACACAGCCGATGTGATCGGTTACTACAACACCTCACAGGTCACCGATGAGGGCAGCGCGTCCGTGGTGCTTGTCGATGGGTACGTGACGATCACGCCGGAAACTGACACGAACGAGGTAGGAGACGCGCACGTGTTTGTGATCACGGCGTATGCGGTGGGAGCGGAGCCGGACAGCTGGGACCTTGTCTATGTCATTTCGCCGACTCCTAACAGCGAGGATCTCGATCCTGGAGCGACCGCGCCGAACGTTGTACAGGTTGACGGGACGTGGATCGCCACGTGGGAGCTCACAATCAACCACAACTCACCGGGGACGTTCACGGCTGAGGCTACGGTGACGATGGAATTTGGCACTGATGTGACTCTGGTACGAGAGACGGACGGAACCGGAGAGAACAGCGAACCGGCGGAGAAGGAATACGAGTACCGGCAGGCGCGGATCTTGCTTGAGCCGCAAGGTGACACGAACGAAGTAGGCGACGAGCACGTGTTCACGGCGACGGTAGAGGTGTGGGACGGGACTGAATGGGTGGCTGCGCCGGACGGGACCGAGCTGGAGTTCAGCTTTGTGGACAACCCGATCGGGGCGACGTTTGTCAGCGCAACTAACACCACAACAACCAATGGCCTAGCGTACGCGACGATCACGGCTAGCGATCCGGGAGTGGTGACGGTACAAGCGTCGGCGGATGTGTACGGCGACGGCGAGCTGACAGCGACCACGGGTACCGGAGACAGTTCCGACCATGCGGAGAAGACGTACGTCGATGGGTACATAGAGATCACGCCGGGGGAGGCGTGGAACGAGGTTGGCGACAACCACGTATTCACGATCACGGCGTACGCGGTAGGCGGGCAGCCCACAGGCTGGGCGCTTGACCGCAACGTCCATCCAAGTCCGCTGAGCGAGAGCTTGACCGGGCCTGTCGTTGCCGGTGACGGGATGAGCGCCGCGTGGGAACTCACTATCAACCACGACCAGGTGGAGACGTTCACCGCGTGGGCCGAGGTAACGATGACGTTCGACGGTGCGACCGTGGTGCGGGAGACCGACGGGCTGGGTGGAAACAGTGACGATGGGATCAAGCACTACGTGGACGGGTACATCGAGATCACGCCAGGGGAAGACACGAACGTAGTAGGCGACGAGCATGTGTTTTCAGTGACCGCGACTGCGGAAGGGGAGGAGCCGAGTTTGTGGTCGCTTGAGTTTGAGGTTTCTCCGGATCCGGAAGACGGGCCGACGCTGGTGAGTGGGCCGACGGGAACGGGGCTGACGCGGACGTGGACGTACTCGATCAACAGCAGCACGCCGGGGGCGTTCCTGGCGAGCGCGACGGTGACGATGACATTTGCCGACGGGACAGAGGTGGTCCGCACAACGGACGGGAGCGGCCAGAGCAGTGAATCTGCCGAGAAGGAGTACATCGACGTCCGGCTGAGTCTCACTCCTGAGAGCGACACGAACGTGGTGGGTGATGACCACATCTTCACGGCGACGTTGGAGTGGACGGCGGACGGTGAGAACTGGCAGCCGGTAGCTGGCGAAGAGATCGAGTTCGCGATCATCGGCGGCCCGGGCGAGCTGAGCCCGCTGAGTGCGGAGACGGACGGGAGCGGCCAAGCGCAGACGACGCTGACCTCGACGGAGACTGGCAGCTCCACGGTGACGGCCTCCTACGACGGCACCGTTGAGGGTGCGTCGGTGGACATTACATCGAACGAGGCGGAGAAGGACTGGATCGAGGTCCGGCTGAGTCTCACTCCTGAGAGCGACACGAACGTGGTGGGTGATAGCCACATCTTCACAGCGACGTTGGAGTACACGACGGACGGTGAGAACTGGCTGCCGGTAGTGGGAGAGACGGTCAACTTCACCAAGACGTCTGGCCCCGGTGACCTGATCCCGCTGAGTGCGACCACGAACACCCAAGGTGAAGCGCAGACGACGTTGACGTCTACCGAGGTGGGTAGCTCCACGGTGACGGCCTCCTACGACGGCACCGTTGAGGGTGCCTCGGTGGAGATCAGCTCGGATGAAGCCACGAAGGACTGGATCGACGTGCGGCTGAGTCTCACTCCTGAGAGCGACACGAACGTGGTGGGTGATAGCCACATCTTCACAGCGACGTTGGAGTACACGACGGACGGTGAGAACTGGCTGCCGGTAGTGGGAGAGACGGTCAACTTCACCAAGACGTCTGGCCCCGGTGACCTGATCCCGCTGAGTGCGACCACGAACACCCAAGGTGAAGCGCAGACGACGCTGACCTCGACGGAGACGGGCAGCTCCACGGTGACGGCCTCCTACGACGGCACCGTTGAGGGTGCCTCGGTAGACA
>CAZEYM010000009.1:34828-61511 GCA_964516385.1 uncultured Thermotogaceae bacterium | reverse complement strand
AGCTCCACGGTGACGGCCTCCTACGACGGCACCGTTGAGGGTGCCTCGGTAGACATCACGTCTGACGAGGCGGAGAAGCTATGGGTAGACGGCTTTGTGATCATCACTCCTGAGGAGGCGGTCAACGAGATCGGTGACCCACACACATTCGTCGTCACTGCTACTGCAGTGGGAGTAGTTCCTGAGAGCTGGGAACTATCCTATGGTTGGATAGGTGGGGCCCCAGAGAGCGAGAGTTTGTCGGGGCCGACCGTCGATGAGGAAGGCATGACTGCTAGCTGGGAGCTTGTGATCAACAGCAGCGTCGCCGGGACGTTCGTCGCTTCAGCTACGGTGTCCGTCGACTTCGGATCTCTAGTGCTGGTACGTAGCACAGACGGAGAGGGGCAGAACTCCGAGCCGGCCAGCAAGGAATACGTTGATGCGTTGCTCCTCGCGGAGGATGCATTCTACATTACGTGTATGAACACGCCGATCACCTTTGAGCTGGTAGCGTTTGATCCCCGAATCGACTTGGACGACCTGGATGCCCATCCGCTCGTCTTCGACATCCAGGGAGCCCCCGAACATGGTATCGCTTCCGGTGATTTGGATGCCGTGGCGTACAGTGACCCCGACAGGGCTGCTGTCACGGTCACTTACACACCTGATCCGAACTACCTAGGCAGTGACACGATTACGTTTAGAGTTGCCGACCGGTTCGGCGAATTCGCTTTGGGTGTGGTTGAGATTGAGGTAGTGGACTGTGGCGACGAGCCTGTGGGTGGTGGGGGTGCGTTGACTGCCCCGCTGGTGATCAGTGAGGTCGCCTGGCTGGGTACCCCTGCGAACACTGAGCAGCAGTGGATCGAGCTTGCGAATACTGTTGGTGAGCCGGTGGACCTCACTGGCTGGATCCTGCGCTGGCGGCGTCGACATCCAGCGACTCCCGAAGAGAGGCGCTGGAAGGAGGTCGAGCTTGAGGGATACATCGAGCCCTACGGGTTCTACGTGTTGGAACGGATCACAGACGAGGTGATCTGCGATGTGGACGCTGATCTCGTCTACGACACGGAGCCTCCCTACGACCTCTACTTCAACCCTGAAGGGGACGTCATCGAACTTCTAGATTCCCTTGGCAACGTGGCCGACACTGCGAACGCCGACAACCCTGAGCGCGATGGCTGGATCGCTGGCTACGGTGTGGATGAGGGACATCCCTTGGGCACAATGGAGCGGATCGATCTTCTGGCTCCGGACACTGACGACAACTGGAAGGGGAATCTCAACATCATCACGACGGGGCTGGACGTTGAGCAGAACTGCCTGGTGGCCACTCCTTGGGCGGTGAACGAGGAAACGTTGATCCGCCAGAGCGCGGACCGGTCCCCCCGCATCGTTCGGCAAGGCGCGGTGGTGACGTTGGCTGCTGTGTCGAGAGAGGTTTGTGCCCAGGTCCCCTGCTTGCCGCGGGCCACGTTGACGGCGGCAGACGCGGCCGTTGGGGGGGCAGGCACGGTGCTCGAGCCAGAGCGCCAGCTGATGGTCATCCAAGGCGAACGTGTGCCTGGAACGCACAATTACCGCTTCCGGGTGAACACCGGTGAACTGGAACCGGGCGATTACTCTGTGTGGATCTCCATGGGAGGCATCTCTTTCCATCACGAACGCATCCGCGTGGTCCCTTGAGCTGATATCTCAAGTACTTGGTCATACCCCGGAGAGGCTTGGTGCTCCGGGGTATTTCCACCGGCGACAGCGTTAGCTTTATCACGGACAATACGCCGTGGGCTGACGCACTTAGGTCGCAGACATGGTGAGCTGTGCGAAGCATGCTAGCTCACCATGCGCGACAGAAGGTGTAGCGGAGCGTTGCTGATGCTTCTGGCGGTCGCAGTGGCGGGCGTGGCGGCGGTGGGTGACCCGGTTGCTGTTGACGATTCCGCCACCACTGACCACGACACACAGGTGTTGGTGGACGTCTTGGCCAATGACACCGGCTCAAATCCCCCGCTGGAGATCATCAGCGTATCTGACCCCGCCGACGGGACGACGGAGGTCACAAACGACCTGGTTCGGTACACACCCGATCCGAGTTTCCACGGCACGGATTCTTTCCAGTACACGATCGAGGACGATATAGGCAACACGGCCACGGCCACAGCCACCGTAACAGTCAACTTCGTGAACAGGGCTCCTTTGGCCGAACACAAGGCGCTAAGCATCAAAGCAGGTGAGCCATTTCGGTTCACCTTGCGAGCTACCGATCCTGACTTGGACGCCAGCGATCCGGACAAGCATCCCTTGAAATTCACGATTGTCGGGCCGCCGCGAGGAGGGGTGCTGGAGGGCGATGTGGACGCAGTGCAGTACGAGCACCCCAAAACAGCGTTCGTGGAACTTGTTTACAGGCCGAACGCGGGCTTTGCTGGGAGCGACTCAGTTGACTTCTTGGTGACCGACCCGTTTGGGTCTACGAGCACTGGCACAGTTGAGTTCGATGTGGTGCGAGAGTACCTGCCGTTTGGAACGATCAGTGGCATATGGAATGCTGAACTGACTTTCCGGGGGCCCACGTTTGGAATCGAGCGCTTCGACACATACGCTACGCTTTTCTACCGCACAAACGGGTACAACTTTCAGATGCGTGCGAACATGCCCAATTCTGAGTTCAACTCGCTCTCGTTCGTTGGGGCTGCTCCGTTGGGTGGGAGGGCAGCATTCAGGGCCACTTTGCTGTTCGACCCGCGGGTGCCTGAGTTCGTGCATTGCCAGTTTGTGACACGCTTTGACGCCTTCGAGACGGACTTCACACACACCTTCCACTTCACGGGTGAGGAGGCTACCTCGTACAACCAATTGGTCGGGCGAGGTACGGTAGGGGACTTCTCCTTCGTCACCACGACGCGCTTCAGGGGTTTGGGATTGACTTTTGACTACCAGCTCTTGACGCTGCGTTGGTACTGGGACCTGTGTGAGCTGCCTATGGACGCTCGCTTCCGCTTCACGAAGTCGGGTTTTGACTACTTCCAGTTTGCGTTTCGCGATATCCCACTTCCTTGTCCGGAGTGCGGCTACCTGCGCTTGTACGCAGACCTGGAGACATTGTTCACGGCAGACTCCAAGACGGTGACGCCCTCGCTGAAGTTGCGGTCTGACTGGGAGTGCTGCGTGCGCGGTTTCTTTGCCCTGGACAGCGGCGATGATGAAGGCAGCATCACGCTTGACGGCATACACTTCTATGGCTTCGAGATTCGCTTTACAACGGAGGGGGGGATTGAGGTTCGCTCGGTAACATCACTTGCGGCGGACCGAAACGCTTCGGTGACGGGCTTTTCCGAGTACTTCGAGTTCTTCATGCTCTCTGGCCCTGCGCCTGCTTGCTGTGGAGCACCGGGGCGTTGGCAGCTGACTACGTACTTCAGCGAGAACGGAAGCGAACTGTTCGGGTGGGGTATGACGCGCTTCGTGCTGGAGTTCCCCGTGTCGCCCATGGTGCGGCTGTTCAACCAGCTTTCCGTACGTTCCGAGGCTGACCCGTGGGTTTGGGAATGGAAAGTGGGATGGACCGCCCGCTGGTAGGGCGCTCCAGGCTCCCCTCTCACACTTCGCGTGGATCAGTGATTACGCCTGTCACGGCAGCGGCGGCGACTGTGGCCGGTGATGCCAAGTACACCTCGGCTTCCTTCGCGCCCATGCGACCCTTGAAGTTTCGGTTGGCCGTGGAAAGGCACACTTCGCCCGGAGCCAAAACGCCCTGGTGGGCTCCCAGGCAAGGCCCGCAGCCGGGGTTTAGTATCATAGCGCCGGCCTTGGCGAACTCAGCCAGCAGCCCTCTCTCGGCGGCCTGAATCCACACCTCCCTGGAAGCTGGCAGGACAAGCATGCGCACCCCCGAGGCCAGCGGCCGGCCAGCCATCACCTCAGCTGCGAGCTCCAGGTCTTCCAGGCGACCGTTGGTGCAGGTGCCCAGGAGCACCTGATCGACCTTTGTCCCCTCTACCTCGGTCACGGAAACCACGTTGTCCACTTGCGATGGGCGGGCGACCTGCGGGGAAAGGCCGGACAGATCGTATCGGTGTTGGGCCTCATAGGGGGCATCTGAGTCAGGGTACACAGGACTGATCTCCTCCGAAGTGCGCTCGGCCAGATAGGCCATGGTTGCCCTGTCTGGGGCGACGTATCCGTTCTTCGCCCCCAGCTCCGCGGCCATATTGGCCAGTACGAGCCTGTCGGAGATGCTCATTCTCTCTACGCCTGGGCCGGCGAACTCCACAGACATGTACAGTGCGCCGTCGGCTCCTAGAGAGCCGATCACGTGGAGCGCCACGTCTTTCGCGGTCACCCGGGGCGGGAGCTCTCCGTCGAACACGATGCGCATGCTGGCCGGGACTTTCAGCCACAGGCGCCCACTTGCCCACAAGGCGGCCATCTCTGTTCTGCCTATTCCGGCGGCGAAAGCCCCCACTCCGCCGTAGGTAGTGGTGTGCGAATCCGACCCCAGGATGAGATCTCCAGGCTTGGCCAAGCCTTCCTCCACCACCACCTGGTGGCACACCCCGCGTCCGGTATCGAACAGCCTGATCCCTTGCTGGTGGGCGAACTCCCTGGCATCTCGGTGGTTTTGTGCGTGCTCCACCTGGGCGGCCGGGACTACGTGGTCTAGGATGATGACGAACCTTTCTGGATCGAAAACCCGCTCGACGCCGATTCTGCGGAAGGTCTTTGAGATGGCAGCCGAGTTGTCGTGTGACATGCCAAGGTCAGGCTCCACCTCCACGATTTGGCCGGGCACAACTGCATCCATCCCTGCCTTGCGGGCCAAGATTTTTTCTGCAAAGGTAAGAGGCATAGCGTTATCCCTCCTTCTTCAACTTCCCCCTCCCGCTTACGCCGGAACTGTGTCGAAACAGATGAAGTCAGCGTGGTGTACTATGGCGCCCTCCGGCGTACGTGGCGCATGGCCGCCTTCGTGGGAGTGTCCACCGATGATGTGCACGACCTCCGGCGGAAGTCCCTCAGCATAGGCGATGGCCGCGCCCGAGAACGGATGTCGGACTACCTTTCCCTGCGCCGACTTTCGGAAGCGACCTTCGGCTTCCTCGATCTCCAGCAGCTTGCCCACATCGTGTAGAAGAGCTCCGGCAATCAGAATGTCGTGGTTCAGTTTGACCTTGCCTCCCAGAACATCCTGGAATGTCCGGTATACGTCGCGAGAGATCCTGGTCACAGCGCGCACATGGTCTGCGTAGGTCAGTCCAGATTCTTTGAGCAAGGTGAACGGAATGCGCATCATGTCGTCAGCTTGTTGCCAACCGCCCTCGCGCAACGCGCGCTCGTACGCCGTCAGCACTTTATCCTGGAGCGTCTTGTCAGTTAGCCAATCTACCTCGGGGAGTACCTTGCGAATTGCGTCTTTCATGACCATCCCTCCACTTTTCTCACCACATCGATCACCGTGCCGTCACGCCACTGAATGGCGGCCACGATGGACTCTCCGAACACAGGGCGCTTGGCTTCACCCACCAAACGCTCAGCGCCCGACCGCAATTCCTCCAGAGTGCGCAGGGGAACTCTCGCCTGTCGCAGGTCCTCAGCGAGGTCTGGTCTCCGCGGGTTCACGGCCACCCCTCGCTCGGTGACCACGAGGTCCACCACCTCGCCTGGGGTGCTGACCGTGGTTACCCGGTCACGGATGGTGGGGATCCTCCCCCGCATGGTGGGGATGGTGATCACGGTCACGCCGGCTCCGGCGGCGACATCTTGGTGCCCCCCGATGCCGTGGAGAAGCTGGCCGTCAGAGTGGGTGTTCACGTTGACGTTGAACTCCAGGTCAACTTCCGTCCCGCCCAAGAAGGCGAAGTCCAGCATGTAGGTTGCGCAACCGAGGGAATCGTAGTCGGCATAAAAGCCGGGGGTGATTGCATGGTGTTGCGGGTTCGTGCGCAAAGACTCCACTGCCTCTCCGTCGAATGCCTGCCCATCGAGTATTGCCCCAATCAGCCCATCGCGGAGCATTTCCACGAGAAAACGCGTGGTCCCCCCAATGGCGAAGGCACCCCGGACACCCATTCGGGCCATCTCTGTGGCGAGGAAGTCGGTGGCGGCGAGAGACACACCTCCTGCCCCCGCCTGGAACCCCATGCCCTCCCTGACAAGCCCCGCTCCCTTGACAGCTTGCACAGCCAGCTGAGCGATCCTGAGTTGGGTCGGGGAGCGAGGGATGCGCAGGGTACCAGTTACGATGCCTGCCGGATCGCCAACCCGGTCGACCACCACCACCTGATCGACCTGCCCCTGTTCGATTTCTGGCGGTAGGGCGGGATACGGAACCAAATGATCAGTTACCACTATAACGTGGTCAGCGCATTGGGCGTCGATTGTCGAGAAGCCAATCGGGCCACATGCATTGGGGCCTTGAATTCCAGTGGCATTACCGTAGGAGTCAGCACATGAGGCTGCCACGAATGCTACGTCTATATGCACATCGCCGCTTTCGATGGCTCGCCACCGGCCACCGTGCGAGCGGAGCACGGGAGGATCTGCGAATGCTCCACCGCGCGAGGCGTACGCTCCCAGCGGCCCATTGAGCGAACCTTCTATGCGGTTGACCACACCGCTTTCGATGCTCTTCAACAGCGGCTCGTGACAGGGGAATAGGGCCGTCGGGAACAGGCGCAGCCCTCCTATGCCTAGACGGGCGCAAGTGTCCACCATCTGGCACACGAGAAGATCTCCGTTGCGGAACGAATGATGGAACGAGATCGTCATCCCGTCCCTCAACCCTGCCTTGCGGACCGCTTCCTCTAGGCTGGCAGCTAGCTTGTCCGTTCCTGGACGGATCGTCTTGCGGGGGCCTCCTACGCGTCTTCCCTGTGGGGTGGTGGCGAAAGCCCCTTGATACGGGCGTACCTGTTGACCCGCTAACGTCTCAGGGAGCTCACGGCCTGCAGCATTAACTGGCATTCTCCACCTCCATGCCCAGCTCGTGGGCGACCTCGAGGATGCGCTGAGCACGTAGCAGCACCGGGCGATCGACCATACGCCCTCGGTAAGCCACCGCCCCGGATCCTCTGCGCTCTCCCTCCTCAGCTGCGGAGACAACGCCCCGTGCCCAGGCGAGATCCTCCTGCGTGGGGGCGAGAGACCGATGCACAAGGTCTATCTGCAGAGGGTGGATGACTCCCTTGCCGTCGAACCCAAGTGAGCGCGCTCGCTCTGTCTCGCCAACGAGAGCCTGTTCGTTCTCAACGTCGGGGAGCACAGTGTCGGAGACCTGAACGCCGGCGCTCTTGGCCGCGGCCACTATCTGTGACCGTGCCCAAAGCAACGCCTCCCAGCTATTGCTGCAGCCTACCTCGCGAGTGTAGTCTTCCGCTCCGAAGGCGAGACACACTACCCTCTCCGAAGCCTGAGCTATATCCGGCGCGCAAAGCACGCCCTTTGGGGACTCGATGACAGGCATGATCCAGATCCTCCACGGAAGACCGTAGCGACCTTCGAGCTCGTACAACAGCCCTGCTAGCTCGGTTATCTGTACGGCAGACTCCACCTTGGGGAGGCAGACGCCGTGCGGCCTGCCTCCTAGCACCACGCGCAGATCGTCCTTCCCCCCACGCTCCAAGGGGTTGATCCGCACCCACAGTTCCGCGGGGCCGAAATCCATGGTCGCCAGCACGCGCCGTACCAAGAACCGTGCCGCGTCCTTCTCAGATGGTGCGACCGAGTCCTCAAGGTCGAGCAAAACGCAGTCAGGGTTGAAGGTGTCGGCGAAAGCGAGGGTGCGTGCGTTGTTGCCGGGGATGTACAGGCGTGTCCGGCGAAGACGGTGCCGTGGTGTGGCGGTCCGATCCACTTTCAAGGTCAACGGCTGGTGAAACGCCTCCCCACCTTCGGTTGCGCGCCACAGAGCCCCTTCCAGCCGAGCAGCGATCACGTGGTCATAGGCTCCTGCCTCTTGGACGTCCAGATGCACATCGGTTTCCCCCAAGCGAGCAACGGCCTCACGTGCCACTGCTGTCACCCTGTCCTCGTACATGGGGCCGGACTTGGATCGTACCTCGACCTGGATTCCTTCGCCTGGTCGTACGCGGATCAAGGAGTCGGATCTCTCTTCGCTGCCGCAGACAGCTTCCCTCTCTATCGGCATGCTTCCCTCCTATCCTAACAGCATAGCCAATACGGCCTTCTGTGCGTGGAGGCGGTTCTCGGCCTGATCGAAGATAGCGGAAGCCGGGTGGCGGGAGGCCTCGTAGGTGATCTCCTCGCCGTAGTGGGCCGGAAGGCAGTGTAGTACAAGGCAGTCCTGCCCGGCGGCCGCTATCATCTCTCTGTCCACAGTGAACCCCTGGAACACGTTCACCCGCTGCGTGGCCTGTTGCTCCTGCCCCATGCTTGTCCACACATCAGTGTACAGGACGTCAGCTCCTGCAGCGGCCCTCTGCGGTTCGTGCAGGACCTCCACCCGGCCTCCCATCTCCTCTGCGCTGACCAAGACGCTGCGGCTGGGTTCGTGCCCTTCAGGGCAGGCGATGCGAAAAGCCAGCCCCAGCTTTGAGCAAGCCATAATCAGTGAGTGAGCTACGTTGTTTCCATCTCCTATGAAGGAAAGGGTCAGGCCTTCCAGGCGGCGGCGCTTCTCCCAGATCGTCAACATGTCTCCCAATGCCTGACAGGGATGGTACAGGTCCGAGAGCCCGTTGATCACTGGAACGCAAGCATACTTGGCCAAGTCCTCGATGACCTCATGGCCGAACACGCGGGCCATCACGCCGTCAACGTAGCGGGAGAGCACGATGGAGATGTCCTCTGTCGTCTCCCGCTGGCCGAGCTTGATCTCCTCCGGTCCTATGTACAGGGCATTCCCGCCGAGTTGGTTCATCCCCACTTCGAACGAGACCCGAGTACGGAGAGAAGGTTTCTGGAACACCATACCCAGAGTCTTTCCTGCCAACACCTGCTGGTGGGATAGCCCGGCGCGGAGCTCTCGCTTCAAGTGCGCAGCCAGCTCCAGTAGCTCCCAGATCTCCTGGGGATCCCAGTCGGCGAGCGTTGCGAGATGACGTAACACGTCGCTACCTCCTTTGTGACTACTGGCGAGTCTGCCCGCTCGGCGAGCTCACCGAGCGGAGATTTCTTCCTGCACCCGGATGTCCCTTCCTTCGAGTTCGCCCATGAATGTGTCGTACAAATCGCCAAAGATTGCGTCCTCGGGGGGCACAATACCGGGCATTCGGATGTCCCCCCGGCCGACCAGCCAGGCCCCGATGGCCGTAGCAAACCCGGTCACCCGTGCCATGGACGATAACCCTGTCTCGCGATCAGCCTCGTCCCACATGTAGTAGTCGATCCGTGCGGGATTGCCTTTCAGGCTTCCCTCGGCGGTGTTCCACATCACGCACACGTCGCCGTCGCCCGGTTCAGGCTGCAGCCGCGGCTGAAGGACGTTCAGTAGCAGCTCCCGCGGCACCACACGGCTTCCATCAATGGTGACTGGTACCAGCTCCAGTAGGCCACACTCCTTTAGCACCTCGATGCCTTGGTAGTGTCCCGGCCAGCGAATCGTCTTCTCCGTGAAGTCCTTGAGCTGAGGTCTAGTGTAGATAAACGATGGCATGCCCGGCGTTATCGCACACTCAAGCTCGTGGTCAACTCCGAACCGCTGGAAGCGGAACTTCTCGCGTTGGCTCAGCGCTGGGACTTCGGTGATGCTTCCATCTTGGAGGATCTTCACGGGGATCATGTACTCACGCAGGACGTGGTCGAACGACCAGGTGACCATGTATCTGAGAGGGCGGCGAGCCGCCGCTGCCCACTCGGGGACGCCTCCCACCCTGGCCACAGCTGTATTGGTTTGGTCCAGCATGCGGATAGCGCGCCCCAAGGTGATGTTGCTCAACCCTGGGGCAAAGCCCATTCCATCCAAGAAAGTGACCTCGGCGGCAACGGCCTGCTCGTGGAGCCATTCTCCGTACTCGTCCGGCCCTACTCCAGACGGGAGATTCAGGCCTTCCATTTCGTAGGGGTCGGGACGTCGGTGGTACTCCTCCAGCATGTCGACGACATCCAACCCAGCCTCGATGGCTGTTCTCGCTGCCTGATAGCTTGACCTTCTGTCAGGCAGCGCCAGCACGCCTACATCGTGTCGAGCCATGATGTCCCGCAGCTCGGTGGCGCTGACGTCCAGTCGATGCACCCTCGTCTTGTCCTGATGACCAACGAAACGTCGGACCTCCTCAAGGGCGTTTGGCCTGCGGCCTATCAGTCCAACGCACTCCACATCGTCACGACGGACGAGATCCCAGGTCACCGCTGTGCCGATCTTCCCTGTTCCACCCAAGACCAGTACCTTCACCTTTTTCCTCCTGTTCGACGTAGGCCCCTTGGCAGCAGTCCTCTAGCATCAAGTTGGGCCCTGCAAACCCCGGATCCGACGCACCAAGAGCGAGCGTGTGGATGTGCTCTATGTTAGCCAGTAGCCTGCGGTGAGGGCAACGTGTTTGGCGCTACGACACCGGTGAGTAAAATGGGCGACCATGAATACGGTTGTGACTAGATTTGCACCCAGCCCCACGGGTTTCCTACACGTTGGGGGTGCCCGTACAGGACTGTTCAACTGGTTGTTCGCCCGCCACCATCGGGGAACTTTCGTGTTGCGCATCGAGGATACTGATCGCACTCGTTCGACGGAACAGGCAATCCAGCAGATCATCGACTCCTTGCAGTGGTTGGGGTTGGACTGGGATGTGTTCGCTCGGCAGACCGACCGATTGGAGAAACACCTGGAGGCTGCGGACAGGCTCTTGCGGAACGGTCACGCCTACAAAAACGACGGGGCTGTGTGGTTTCAGATCCCGAAGGAGGGGATGACCATGGTCCAGGATCACCTGTTGGGGCCGGTAGAGTACCAGCACCGGGAGCTCAAGGACATGGTGATCCTGCGTTCGGACGGAACCCCAACGTACAACTTCGCTTGCGTGGTAGATGATGCCGATATGGGTATCACGCACGTCATCCGGGGAGACGAACACCTGAACAACACCCCCAAGCAGCTACTCATGTACCGCGCCTTGGGGCTGAAGCCGCCTATTTTCGCGCACATTCCGCTCATCCTCGGGCCGGACAAGACGAAGCTGTCCAAGCGCCATGGGGCGGTGTCTGTGCTGGAATACCGCAAACGGGGCTTTGTCCCCGAGGCGTTGGTGAACTTCTTGGCCAGGCTCGGTTGGGCGTACGGGGATCAGGAGGTATTCACTTGCCAAGAGCTCATCGAGTTGTTCGATCTGCCTGGGGTCGGCAAATCGGCGGCAGTATTCGACGAGGCGAAGTTGCTGTGGCTGAACCACGAGTGGCTGAACAGGTACGACCTGGATAGGCTTGCTGGAGAGCTGGCCGAGCAGATCGTCGCCGCTGGCATCGGCACCCGGCAGCAGGTGCAGGCGCTGGGGAAGGAAAGGCTACGAATGGCAGCTGCGAAACTGCGGGAGAGAGGCCGAACTTTGGTTCAGATGGCAGAAATGGCACAGTTCATGTTTCCCGGAGAGCTGCCTGTGCCCGAGGAATCCCGCCATATGTTCGACGAAAGTGTGTGCCAGGCGCTCGCTCGCGTTGCTGAGGCAGTGGAGGATCTCGGGGATGTGGGTCCGCAGGAACTGGAGAAGGCCGTTCGCGGAGTGATTGAAGACCTGGCGCTGCCACTGAAAGTAGTGGCGCAACCGATGCGCGTGTTGGTTACTGGAACGCGTGTGGGACCCAGCCTGTTTGAGGTGCTCTACCTGGCGGGTCCGACCAACGTTGCCCAGCGATTGCGCAGTGCTCCCAAGTGGGTCGGGCAAGGGGGGGAATGTGAAGGCTAGTCTTTTGATGTTAGTTGTGGTTTGCTGTTCGAGCCTTGCCGTGGGTGTGGAGGTCCATTTGGAGCCGGTGTCGGCTGCCGAGCTCGGCGAGTGGGCTCGGATAGATCTGCCGTTTAGATTGCACCCCGTGACACCGGGGGGCGCTAGCTATGACGGACCGCCCCTGGTCAGCCAGCTGTGGGGGGAGCTGTCGCTGGGAGAAGCGGAGTACGTGCTCCTCCTGGGGGTCGGGGATGGGGGAGAAGTTGATCTGTGGGTCAGCGATGACGGGCGGATGGAAGAGGGCGCGGAACTGGTTGGAAAAAGGGGTAGTGAGTACTACCGCTGGGATGTTGGACTCATCGCACAGCCGTCGGTTGGCGATCCGTTCGAGTACGAACTGGGGATCATCTGGCCGGAGGGCCGCGGATATGTGTTCTTGGCAGGTGGGGCAGCTCGCTTGGGTGAGCTCGAGCTTGACGGAGAGATGTACTCGGTTGCACTGGTGGACGCTGATATCTCGGGAGAGTTTGGGACGGACAGGGATTTCTATGCTGTGGACTGGACCCAAGATGGCAAGATTCACGCCGACCCTGGAGGGCACGAGCGCTTCTCCCTGGATGAGGCGGTCACCATTGGAGAGCAGACCTTCCTAGTGGAGGAAATCGCACCGGATGGTATGTGGATGAAGTTCTCGCCGACAGAGTACAAGGCCCCCAGGAGGCCATTGATCCCGGGGTACCCTGCCCCCGACTTCACGTTTCAACCATTCCGCGATCGGCCCCAAGTGTCCTTGTCCGACTACGCAGGGAAGGTTGTGTTGCTGGATTTCTGGGCTACCTGGTGCGTTCCTTGCATGGAGGGGTTGCCGAGGATGAGGGAGATCTACCAGACCTATCTTAGCCAGGGGTTCGAGATCATCGGCATAAGTCTTGACACAAGCGACGAGACCCTGCGGCAGGTGCTGGAGGACAAGGAAGTCGAATGGGTTCAGTACTTCGACGGCAAGGGGTGGGAAACGGAGATTGCGGAGCTCTACAGGGTGCACTCTACCCCCCACCTGCTCCTGTTGGATCAGGATGGGGTCATCCATACTGTGAATCC
Source organism: uncultured Thermotogaceae bacterium (assembly GCA_964516385.1). Classification (GTDB taxonomy): domain Bacteria; phylum Bipolaricaulota; class Bipolaricaulia; order Bipolaricaulales; family Bipolaricaulaceae; genus T3SED10-47. The sequence goes on along the minus strand of CAZEYM010000009.1, from coordinate 48,594 downwards.
TTCTTTGGGAGAGCTCCCCCGTCTCATTGAAGACCTCCTGGGGAATTCTGCACCCCATGAGGCTGACGGTGAGGGCACGTCTGCGGATGTGGAGCCCGCTCCTGATCCGGAACCTGAGCCAGAAACTGATCTGGAGGAGGAGGAGGAGATAGCCCTGCAGGTGTCCCCATTGGTGTGGCTGGCTCTGGGGGTGGGCGTTGCAATACTCCTTTTGGCAATTCTCCAGGAACAGTGATCTACTACGCCCTATTAGGTATTGTACAGGGATTGACTGAGTTCATCCCCGTAAGCAGCTCGGGGCACCTCGTTCTCGCCCAGTGGCTCCTCGGCTGGACACAGCCGGGTGTGGTCCTCGAGGCTGTGGTTCACCTGGGCACACTGGTGGCGGTCTTGCTCTACTTTCGCAGCGATCTTATGTCTCTTGCCCGTGCGCTTGTGCTGGGAGGCAAGGAGGGTCGCAAGTATGTTGGCCTGATTGTTGTGGGAACAGTACCCATTGTCGCGGTGGGGCTCCTTGCCCGCAATCCGCTGCAAAGGGCATTTGAGTCTCCGTGGTTGGTGGGCTGGATGCTCTTGGTCACGGCTGTAGTCCTCACGCTGGCGGATTTGTGCGCAAAACGCGCTGCGAGCGGGGTTCCGAGCGTTACAGGAGCGTTGGTTGTAGGCCTCGGGCAAGCTTTTTCTCTGCTCCCGGGGATATCTCGCTCGGGCTCGACGATTGCGACCGGCATCGCGTGCGGAGTAAGGGCGACTGAGGCAGCCAGGTTCTCCTTCCTTCTCTCAGTCCCCGCCATCCTCGGAGCTGGACTATGGGAGCTATTTCTCGGCTCCGGGCGTCTTGCCCTTACTGGGGAACAGTCTTGGGGACTGGTGGTCGCGGGATCGGCCTCGCTCCTCTCAGGTCTGGTGGCGATCGGCGTACTGCTGGCCGCAGTGCGCAAGAGACGCCTGCGGTGGTTTGCCCTCTACTGCGCTGCCGTCGGGGTGGCGACTATAGTCGGAAGCGCGCTGTAACCTCAGGTTGGAAGGACAGCTGTCTCCTTCAGGCTGTAATGAGGTTCACCGGCAGGCCGCTCACAGGTGACCTTGTCCCGGATCGCACTGCGGTTGAGGAACTACCATCCTTCCCTTTCAAACGGGTCGTTGACCATTTCCTCACATCACAATGCCCGCCACATTGGAGGGTGGGGCAAAGGCCCTACAGGAGTTCAAGGGGGGAGGACATGAGTGCAGTACGGGGTGTAGCGGCAGTTGCATGCGTGGTCTTGGTTTTGTCGGTTAGTGGGGCGAGTACGTGGATGTACTCGGACGCGTTCTTCTCTGTGAGCTCCTTCTCCTCCAGTTGGCACTGGCTGGAGGGGGAACACCACTATGCTGAGTTCCACTTCTATCGCATCTGTACAGATCAGAGCATCATGCTGTTGGAGGTTCTGGTCTCGGTGCCCGCTACCCGCGGTGTGAGCCCCCCGCCGACGCAGGCGGTGCAAGTGAGGCTCAGGCCAATAGGGGGGCGGTGGACTACGCGTCGGGTAACCCTGCACCTGACCCGGAACAGGGCCTCAGATTGGATCTATGAGGGCCAGACGCTTCTTTCCCGCAGGGCGCTGCAGTTCGGTTCCAACCTGGAGGTCCGCGTTGATCCTGTCAGCTGGGACCAGACAGTGGGCGTTTACCCTGGATCTGTCCGCGTGCTCGCCTCCGCGGGGGGCGCTGTAAGCACAGACGCTTTGGTCTCCAGCGTTGATGTGCGGGCTGGGACAGAGCTGGGTGTAGGAGGTCCTCTCACTGCAGACGGAAGCGGGGCCTCGGCTGTGCACACCGGGAGCCTGCCAGCGTCAGGGGATGAGACAGCTGGGGAGCTCCTGTATCGCCTTCCGCTCTCCACGGGCCAGAGGCTGTTGCTGCAGGTTGAGTTCACTGGTGGGGGCGGTGCCCTGCAGCTAGTGTCTCCAGGCACGGAGACGGTCGCTGCAGTGGGAGGAGAGGGGTCGCTTCACATCTCCTACAGGGCACATGTGGCTGGCACCTGGACTGTGCGCCTGATTCGGGAGGAGGGGGGCGAGGTACGTTACAGGCTGCGTATGGAGACATCGGGCTGAACATGAACGCTGAGCGCGAGGGTGTCCTGTCGGGACGGCTTCACTGCCCAAGGTGTGGGCAGCAGACCCTCCCTGTCGCTGATCCTCAGCCCTGTGCGCGTTGTGAAGAACCCCTACTGTATGACCCCCCGCCGCAAGGGGCACGGGACAAGGAGGCCAAGCAATTGAGCTATACGGCCTTTCTCCCGCCTGTTCCTCCCCTGTCCCTTGGGGAGGGGGACACTCCCCTGGTCGCTTCCCACCGCCTTGGCCCGCAGCTGGGCCTGGATCTGTGGTTCAAGCTGGAGGGAGTCAACCCCACCGGCTCGTTCAAGGATCGGGGAGCCTCTGTCCTCGTTGCGGTCATGAAGGCGATGGGGGTGTCAGCTGTTGCGGATGACTCTTCGGGAAATGCCGCTGCTTCGCTCGCTGCCTACGCAGCCAGGGCGGGAATCGAGGCGCGGCTCTTCGTTCCCCAGCACGCATCGCCGAGGAAGCTGCGCCAGATAAGTGCCTATGGAGCACATGTGACACGCGTTGCCGGCCCCCGCTACCGCTGTGAGGAGGAGGTACGGGCAGCTTGTCAAGCTGATCCCACCCTCGTGTACGCATCCCACAACACGTCTCCCTACTTCATTGAGGGGTTGACTACCCTCGCCTACGAGCTTCACCAAGATGCCCCTGGCATGGCAGACGATTGGCACATTGTCGTCCCTGTGGGAGGCGGAGGGTTGATTTTGGGGTTGGCGCGTGGGTTTGGACGCATCAGGGAAGCGGATAAGCTTCCACGGCTGCACATGGCCCAGCCTGCAGCCTGTGCCCCCCTGGCCCAGGCTCTTGTACACGGATCTCTGCACCCCAGCAAGGTTGAATCGCAATCCACACTTGCTGAAGGGGCATCGATCCCCCGGCCTCCCCGAGGGCGCCAGGTCCTGGCGGCGGTGAGAGATGCAGGGGGTTCGGCAGCAAGCGTATCCGAGTCGTCCATCGAGGAGGCACAACAGAACTTGGCGCGCCAGGAGGGGATACTGGTCGAACCCACCTCGGCGCTGGCTCTGGCGGCCACTGCCTCGCTGGTTGCCGATGGCACCTTGCCATGTGGTGCTCATGTCGTAGCCGTGCTCACCGGCTCGGGTCTGAAGTCCCTGTAACTGAGGAAGCTAGGCTACCTTGAAGGGGTTCCTGCGACTGGCTATATTGACACCCGTAGGGTCCGTAGCTCAGTAGGTTAGAGCGCACGCCTGATAAGCGTGAGGTCCCTGGTTCGACTCCAGGCGGGCCCACCAGCAGAGGCGGCGGCCCTGGGAAGTCTTCCGTTGCTTGGAACCTGTCCAAGAGTTGTCGGGGGACGACGCGCCCGTTCAGTAGGAACCCTTTCCACGCCAGGGCCGCGCTTGGAAGCCCCACCCTGGGAAAGAGCTGTTAGTCGCGGCGGTCTAGTTCACCTCCTGCTTCGGCCAACAGGAAGGCCAACTCCTCGGGGCAGACTGCTCCCTGTTCATTGGCGCTGACCTCCCCTGGCCGGGGCGCGGTGTTGCCTCTGCCAGTTAAGTATCCTTCGAATGTTCCATCCTCTGAAGGGCATAGCTCGTGCAGAACGACTCCGTAGCCTGCGTTGCTCAGAATGATGTTCCCTTCGATGGTCAGCGGATCACTCCCGGTATCGTGGATCTCGATGCCAGACTTGCCGTTGCTGTAGACGAGGTTGCCGCCGAGGAAGGACTGCGCGCCTCCATAGAGCGCAATGCCGCTCCCTGCGTTCTCCTGTATCCAGTTGTCCGTGACCTCGGGCCGAGTGCTGCTGTCCTTGAGCGCGATGCCGTCGGCCCCGTTCGCGTGAACCTGGTTGCGCCGCACGCTCCCGCCGGCTCCGCCGTGTACCAGAATACCGTGCTCCTCCTGGTCGGTGACCACGTTGTCTTCGATTGCAGGATTTGTCGCCATCCCGCTGATCTCAATGCCGCTGGCCCCGTTTTCCTTCACCTCGTTGCGACGCACTGTCCCCCAAGCTCCCTCATGCAGCAATGCACCTCCAGCTGTGTTTGCGAAGATCCTGTTGCTCTCCACGAGGGGATCCGTGCCGCTTCCCCGCACACAGACGCCCTGCAGCTGATTCTCGTGTAGCGCGTTCCTTTCCACTCTGCCGCTAGCTCCGTTGTACACGAACACACCGTGTTGGCCGTTTCCCCAGGAAGCGTTGCCTTCGACCAGGGGGGCTGAGCCCTCGTCTCGCACGGACACCCCGCTCAGACGGTTGCTGTGAATCGCGTTATTCAACACTGACCCTGCCGCCCCGTCGTACACGAACACGCCGCTCTGTTGGTTGTCGCGAATCACGTTGTTCTCGATGGTCGCTTCAGTGCCTGGTCCCCGCAGCGAGACACCGCGATATGCGTTTCCCCAAAGTTCATTGTCGCGCACGGTGGCCTTCGCAGCGTTGTAGACGAACACTGCACTTTGCGCGTTGTCGCCGATGGAGTTGCCGTCGATCAGTGCATGTGTACCTGCGTCCCGCACAGTGATGCCACTGAGACGGCTGCGTTGAATCTCGCTGTTTTGAATCGAGGCCCACGCCCCCCGGTGGATGAGCACTGCTGTCCCTGCATTGTCCCCGAGCGCGCTGTTCCTGACACTCACCCGGGAGCCAGTTCCCTGGATGTCGATTGCGGCATGGCCGGAACTGGTGACTTCGCAGTCGACGATCTCCAGGCGGGAGGAAACGGCCCGCAAAGCTGCGTGCTGTCCACTACCCGCGTAGCGGACAGCCAACCCGGTGATCGTTACGGAGTCAGCGCTGCGGGCGCAAACCGCCGGCGCGTCTCCGCTGTAGGTGAGCTTGGTGTTGTCCCTTCCCTCTCCCTGAAGCACGATGTCGCCCTTCAGGGTGATCTGCTCGTCATAGCTGCCTGCCTTAACCAAGACTGTATCTCCGCTCTCTGCAGCATCGACTGCCGCTTGGATCGACCGGTAGTCCTCCGAGCCGTCGGAGGCCACGGTGAACATCTGGCGAGGCTGGGCTCCCGCGATCACCTCGGCAAAGCTGAGCATGGCGATGATGGCCATGCTCACCACATAACCCCATCGATGAGTCACGCTGAACCTCCTTCCGTGTAGCAATACCATAGCATGTAATCGCAGCCCAAGTCGGGGGCGCAGGCAAGCTGTCGGGCCCAAGACAGGTGGCCCTGATGTCGTTAGGGAGTTAGAATCGTGGTTAGGACGATGCCCAAGATCACCCGCAAGGACCCGGCAGCAGCTTGCCTGGGGGACGCGCTGCCGAGTGTGACTGAGGAAGACCGCGAGGCGCTCCAACAGCTTGCTTTGGTGCTACGCTATGATGGCGATGAGCTGATTGCCCAAGAAGGAGCGTACTCGTCGGGTGCGTACATAGTTTGCACTGGGCTTGTGGCCATTGGGAAGTATGCCCCGCGCACACACGAGAAGCGGGTGTTGCGGTTCCTTGCGCCAGGAGAATGGTATGGTCTGGAACCTTTGTTCCTGGGCCGTGAACCGGTGAACCTGCAGTTCGCCCGCACGATCGTGGATTCGACGCTGCTTTTCTTCGATACGGCTAGGTTCAGGGCCTATCTGAAGCGCAGGCCCCAGGCACTGTTCGACATGTGCCGTTGGTTCGGCAGAGAAGTGGCGATGCTTGAGTTCAAGCTGACCCGCGAGGCCACCGAGTCGGCAGATCGCAACCTCGCCTTGCTCCTCCTCACCCTGGGCAACAAGTACGGCACACGGAGGGCGACAGGTTCTGTGCAACTGGAGCTTCCAATCACGCGACAGACCATGGCAGAGTTGTTGGGGGTATCCGTGGAGACTCTGATGCGCCTACTGAGGAAGTTCCGGGAGCGGGGGTTGATAAACACCCGACGGTCGAGCATCGAAGTGTTGAACAGTGAGAAGCTCGAGGAAGTGGCGCGCGCGTCGGATTTCTACAGGACGATCATCCAGGAGACGCTGTGAGCACCTGTTGTTGTACGAACTCGTGGATAGTTGCCGGATCTCCTATGAGTGCGCCATCCTGCACTTCCAAAATGCCTTGCGCCTCTAGTTGGTTCAGCACTTGACGGACAGTGTGCCGGGATACTGACAGAAGCTCGGCCAGAACGGTGAGCGACAAAGGAAGGTAGTGCCTTCCTCCTTGCTCCATCCCCCACCGGAGGAGGAACCAAGCGAGTGTGTTCTCTGGTTCAGTCCGCCGTGAGGCCATGGACTGCCAGTCCAAGACTGCCTCTGCCAACTGTGAGAGGACTAGGGACCGCAGCTCTTCGTCTGCGAGCGATGCGTTCAAGCTTTCGGTGGGCGAAAATAGCACTTGCGCCTCTGTAAGAGCCCTGGCGAAGCCGCTATGTTGTGGCGTTCCATTGCTGCGCCAAGCCTCGACGCCCAACAGGTCACCCGGAGCGCTAAGCCCCACTGGTCGGGCCTCCCCGCCGCTGTACGTTCCCAACATGACGAGGCCGTTCTCCACCAAATGGATGCCAGCGGCGAAGGCCCCCGCTTGGTAGATCAACTCGCCAGGATGGTAGTGCACAGACAGCGCATCTGGCATGGCCCGCAGCTTGTGCAGCAACTCTCGCTTGTGGCGCTTCATGGTGTAAGAAGATGGCCCATGAAGGATTGCGCCGGTACCAAACATGACATCGAGCACATCGCTATCTGACGGCGGACGTCAGATATGGCGGAAGGCGCATGGCGTTCAGGAGACTTACGTAGGGCTGTCAGTTGACTGCCGCATCTGAACACACATGACTCCGGGGAGGTTCCGGTAGGCAAGTGCGGGAGTGGGAATCCTCCCGCACGGACAGTGCCAAAATGAAGCCCCTGGCCATCACAGTGGCAATGTGTCCGCACCCGGCACCACCTAGGCTTGGGTCAAGGAGGTGTGCGAGATGACGCCTGAAAAGGCTTCCCAGGCGCAAGCTACGCTCGATCGGGTCACCAAGGCACCGGCTGTGAACCCGTACGACATGTTCTGCGCTCAGGTCGACCTAGCAGGGCAGCGTTCACGGGTCGCCGCAGACATCTTGGAATTGGTCAAGGTCCCGGAGCGAGTCCTAGAAGTAGCGGTTCCTATTCGGCGAGACCATGGTGGGGTTGAGGTATTCAGAGGCTACAGGGTGCAGCACTCTTCGGTCCGCGGCCCGTGCAAGGGGGGCATTCGCTACCACCAAGGTGTGACCATGGACGAGGTCAAAGCGCTGGCGGGGTGGATGACCTGGAAGTGCGCCGTGGTCGATGTTCCATTCGGCGGCGGAAAGGGTGGGATTATCTGTGATCCAACGCAGATGTCCGTCCGTGAGCTCGAGCGGCTGACCAGGCGGTACACGGCGATGGTGCTTCCCCTGATTGGGCCACGGAGGGACATCCCTGCGCCCGACGTGAACACGAACGCCCGCACCATGAACTGGATAATGGACACGGCGACAGCGATGCGTGGCGAGCCCATGTATGCCATCGTAACAGGAAAGGATGTGGCTGTGGGTGGCGCCCGCGGGCGCCGTGAGGCCACGGGCCGCGGTGTCAGCATCTCCACGAACGCGGTGTTGGAGCGGCTGGGACGTAGGGTGGAGGAGACGACCGCGGCCGTACAAGGGTTCGGCAACGTGGGCTCCGTGGCGGCGCTCCTTCTCCATCAGTCCGGTGCGAAGGTGGTGGGGGTGTCCGATGTCTCCGGCGCCATGTTCCATCCCGAAGGACTGGACATTCCTGAGTTGGTTCGGTACACGGAAAGCTCTCCCGGAAACCTGATTCGGGGGTACGCGGCCCCGGGCGTCAGCGATATCTCAGGGGACGAGCTTCTCTTCTTGGATGTGGACACCCTCATTCCAGCTGCTCTTGAGGGGCAGATCACAGCGGAAAATGCGGATCGCATCCGAGCTGAGATTGTCGTTGAGGGAGCCAATGGGCCCACTACTCCTGAGGCTGACCTCATACTCGATGAGAAGGGAAAGATCGTCGTGCCGGACATCCTGGCCAACGCCGGAGGCGTTGTGGTCTCCTACTTCGAGTGGGTGCAGAACCTGCAGTACTTCTACTGGGAAGAGGCCGAAGTCAACGAACGCCTTGCCAAGATCATGACGCGGGCCTTCGACTCCGTGTGGAGCTACTCGCAGGAGCACAGGGTCCCCTTGCGTACGGCTGCGTTCGTGCTTGGTTTGGAGCGAGTGGCGCAAGCCATAGAGCACAGGGGCATCTTCCCGTGACGCTTTGCACTCCAAGCCTGCTTCATGGGCCAAGCGACCGCGCTTCGGTGCTGGTGAAACAGGCCGTTGAGCGGGCTTCGGCCATGATGGTCTCCCGCCCGGATAACTTGTGCGATGGTCTCCGGGCGGGAGACCCCTGGGTTCACTCCAGATTCCGCTATGCGCTGGCTGAGGAGCTGTGCGGCTATCTGAGCCAGCTTGGGCCAACATTCAAGGCTGTCTATGTATACGGCAGCGTCATGGAGGACGGCGCACGCGCAACTTCAGACTTAGATATCGTTCTTTGGGTGAGCAAGAAGTCGGAGGCCGCAGTCAGCTTGATGGGCCTCCTTGACGCGCTGGCCACCAAGCGCTACGCGGACTTGTGCCCAGATGCCGCCCCTCGGCATCTCTTCGATGCGCACCTGGTGGACGACGAGGACGTCCGCCTACGGCGCGGCTACGGCACAGTGGTGAGTTCGCTGCACACAGCACCAGTGTGCCTGTGGAAGAGAGAACCGCACCGCTCCCAAGCTAGCTGCGCACCTACACCCAGCCCCGCAGCGTGACGGCTTCGGCTACCCTTTCTACAGCCACCAGATAGGCCGCAAGCCGGTTGTGCACTTTGTGCTCGATGGAAGCTTCGTGCACTGACTTGAAGGCCAGCGTCATCTTCTGATCAAGCCTTTCGTGAACTGTATTAAGGTCCCAGTAGTAGTTGTAGGCGTTCTGTACTTGCTCGAAGTAGGAGACGGTAACCCCGCCGGCGTTGCACAGGAAGTCGGGGATCACGAACACGCCGCGATCGTGTAGGACAGCATCGGCCTCAGGGGTCGTCGGCCCGTTGGCAAGCTCAGCCACGATCCGCGCGTTTATCCTGTGGGCGTTCCACTCGCCGATTTGGTTTTCCAGAGCAGCCGGCACTAGTACATCCACGGAGAGCTCGAGAACCTCCTCGTTGGTCAGCCTATCAGTTCCGGGCATTCCGACCACGCTTCCGGTGCGCTCCTTGTGGGCCAACACTTGGTGGAAGTCCAGGCCTTCAGGTCGGTATATCGCCCCTTGGGAATCGGATACGGCGACCACCTTCAGTCCGAGGAGTTCGTTGCCCAGCGTGTGGGCGAACTGGCCGGCATTGCCGAACCCTTGAATGGCGCATGTTGCGCCGTTGAGGGAAATCCCAAGCGCTCTTCCAGCTTCCCTAGTGCAATAGATTCCCCCCCGCGCCGTGGCATCTCCCCGACCGGCTGATCCACCTAGGGGCAAGGGCTTGCCGGTGATCACCCCGGGTGCGCTTGTGCCCAACAGCTGCTCGTACTCGTCCATCATCCAGGCCATGATCTGAGGAGTCGTGTACACGTCGGGGGCAGGGACGTCTATCTCCGGACCTATGTAGTGACCCAACGCACGTATGTATCCGCGAGCTAGCCGCTCCAATTCCCTCTTGGAGAGGGACTTGGGGTTGCAGACCACGCCGCCCTTGCCACCGCCGAGAGGCAGGTCCACCACAGAGGTCTTCCAAGTCATCCATGCGGCCAACGCCCGTACAGTGTCAAAGGTCTCATCCGGGTGAAAGCGGATCCCTCCCTTGGTGGGGCCGCGGGCGAAGTTGTACTGCACCCGGAAACCCTCGAAGATCTGCACAGAGCCGTCGTCCATTCGCACCGGTATCCGCACGTGGAACTCCCGCATTGGCCACCGCAGGAGCTCGTGCATTGCTGGGGATAGCTCGAGTCTCTGCGCTGCTTCGTCCAGCTGTTGCTGGGCGATCTCAAAGGGGCTGGTCGCGGTGAGCATGTAACATCCTCCTCATGACAGTAGGATTGACGCAACTGGTAACATGATTATATGTCACCTGACAGCCGCGGCCAAGGCAACAAGTTGGTTTCTCGGTCAGAGGAAGGACAGCGGTCGTGTTGGCTGATCAGTGTGTCTGCGCTTCGAGGAGCTCCTCCACTTCGGCATCAAGAAGAGGTTGCAGCAGGAGCTCGAGCTCCCCCTCCATGATCTGCTCCAGTTGGTACACAGTGAGGCCGATCCTGTGGTCCGTGACGCGGGTCTGCGGGAAGTTGTAGGTGCGGATTTTCTCCGAGCGGTCCCCACTTCCGACTTGTCGCCTTCTGGTCTCACGCATCTCCGCCTCGCGCCTTTGCTGCTGGGCGTCCCAGAGACGTGCCTTGAGAAGACGAATTGCCTGTTCGCGGTTTCTGTGCTGGGACCGTTCGTCTTGGCAGGTCACGATGAGTCCGGTGGGCTCATGGATTATGCGCACGGCGGTTTCGTTCTTCTGCATGTGCTGGCCGCCGGGACCCCCAGCTCGATAGGTTTCCATCCGCAGTTCATCGGGAGCGAACTCTAGCTCGACGTCGTCGGCTTCCGGAAGCACCACCACAGTGGCCGTCGAAGTATGGACGCGGCCTTGCGTCTCTGTGTCGGGCACGCGCTGCACACGGTGCACCCCTGACTCCAGGCGCAGCTTCCCGAACACGTTCTTCCCCTCCACCGCGAACACGATCTGCTTGAATCCTCCCAGCGGAGTGGGATGTGAGTCCATCACATTCGAGTCCCAGCCCATGCGCTCAGCGTAGCGGGTGTACATTCGGAACAGATCGGCCGCAAACAGGGCGGATTCCTCTCCCCCGGCGCCGGCCCGGATCTCTACAATGGCATTCCGGCGATCCTCAGGCCTCTCGGGGACGAGCTTTCGCTTCAAGTGGCCGCTCAGCGCCTGCATACGCGAGCGATCGTTCTCCAGCGCTTCTTCCAGCTCAGCGCGCAACGACTCGTCTTCTTCACACTGCAAAAGCTCCTCCTCCTCGGCGATGTTCTCCTGGAGCTTCCTCAGCTCCTCTCCTAGCGAGGAGAGTTCACGCAGGCGGGCGTACCTCCGTGAGAGCTCGGCGAAGTCAGACCTTGCAGGAGCGTCGGGCGTAGCCAGTATGCCCTCGACCTCTTTTAGCTCCTCGTCCGCACGCTCCAGCCGACGCAATAGCTTCTCCATTACTTCACCGCCTCTCTTGCACTTCTCTATTCTACGGCATGTGGGGGGCACGTGGGCGTTCAGCACGGGGTGTCTAAGGAGCCCTGTGTGGAGGTATAACTACCATTGAGGGTCGCTGCGAGCGTCCCGAAAAGGCAAACCCGTCGCGAGGCGGGGGCGCAAAGCCGCGGATCTCTGAGGAGACAGCCGGGCTGCCGAAGGACGGTGATTGCAGTGCGTGTGAAGCTCATCTTGATCGTCGCTCTCTCCCTGGCACTAGCCTCTGCTTGCCTTGCGGCTGAGTCCTCGGCCACCACTCGGGTCTCCTGGACAGTGCTGCCGTTCGCTGTTGTCGGACTTCGCGGAGAGACGCCCGGCCAAGAGGTGGCAGTGACGACGCCTCTCCCCACGCCTACTTCTGGCGACTTGGCGCGCGGGCACATCGAAGTCCCCGGCGCTGTAAGCTTGAGCGTTCGCAGCAACACCCGCTGGACCGTCTTGGTGGAGGCGCTAAGCCCTTCGTTGGGTTCTAGCCATGACGGCACCTTCACGTGGCCAGTAGAGTCACTGCAGATAGGAGTCGGAGGCACCTTTGTGGATGTGAGTACCCATCCGCAGACCTTGGTCAGTGGGGGCCGAGGAGAGCACGACCTCACCGTCGACTACCGGGCGCAGCTACCCGAGAACGGGTTGCCGTCTGGTGAGTACGAGGCCATCATCCTGTACACGGTGACCACGCAGTAGACTGCGCGCCGCCAGAGTACAGAAAAACTGGGACGCAGGTCACCCAGTCAGCGCGTACCCCTTCGTACTATCGGCCAGAAGCCAATCATGTCGATGTCAAAGAGTACTGCCGTGCTCGCGCTGGTGATGGTGGTGGTCTGCTGGCCGCAGTACGAGGCTGGGTCTCCTGGCCTTGACCACAGGGCGGAGGCAGTAGAGGAGCACTCAACGCCAGGGGCGCACGGTCGCCGGGGAGTGTACCTCTCCTGTTATGCGGCCTCCCGGCCGGGATACCTGGAGCATATCCTGGAGCAGTGCGCCCGGTGGGAACTGAACAGTGTGGTTATCGATGTTAAGAACAACAACGGGGAGCTGAGCTACGCTTCGCAGATTCCCTTGGCGCGGGAGATGGGTGCTGTATCGCATCGGCTTGACCTGGAGGAAGTCGTCCGGTTGGTCCACAGCAAGGGAATGTATGCTGTTGCCCGTCAGGTGGTGTATTACGATCCCAAGCTTGCCGGTTATCTGGCGCTGCCTGGAGGGGAGTGGGTGCCGGCGTCACATCCGACAGCAGTCTCGTACAACCTCGATGTGGCCCGAGAGGTGGCGCAGGCCGGGTTCGATGAGATCCAATTCGATTATATAAGGTTTCCCGATGACGGGCGCATTGGTGCAGACTACGCTGACCGGTGCCGGGCCGTGGAGAACTTCCTCGCTCAGGCCAAGGAGCTCCTGGATGTGCCTATTTCTGTGGATCTGTTCGGGCGTGTGCTGTGGCCGTGGAACGCCAGGATGATTGATCCCATCGGTCAGCATCTGGAGGGCATAGCGCTCCACGTGGACGTGCTGTCTCCGATGCTCTACCCATCGCATTACGTAGAGGAAGAACTGCAGAACGATCCCTACCGTACTGTTCGGCGAGCATTGGAGGAGGGAATTCCCCGGACTGACGTTCCAATGCGTCCTTATCTACAGGCGTTCCACCGGGCACTTCCTGTTGGCATGGGTTTGCCCCGCTACATAGCCGAGCAAGTGCTTGCAGCGGAGGATCTTGGTGTTGACGGGTATCTATTCTGGAACCCGAGGGCCGAATACGAATCCCTGTGGGAGGCGTTGGAGTTGTTGGAGACCCCGTAGTTCGCTGCGCTCAATTGCCTGTGGGGACCTCCACACTCTACAATCAACAGGGGTAGGGAGGCGGTGGCCGATGTGTAGGAGAATGGTTCTAGGTACCGCGCTGGTGCTTGTGGGAATTGGGCTCGGGTTGGGAGGTCTCTCTCAAGGGGTGATCTCTCGCTGTACAGGAGTGCAGGAGGAGGGCCTGTGTTGGCTCAAAGGGGCACACACCGGTGCCCACGTCACTTGGACCGTCGAACAAGCCCCACCAAGCGGACGGTTGGTGCTCCACATCGAGGCGCTGGGTGATGATCCCGACGCAAGCTGTCGTGGGCGTGATGTGGACATCGTTGTGTACGTAGGCGAACTCGGAAGCACAAAGTGGCAACGAGTGGATGCTCGTCTGCGCAATGTGAGCACTGAGTGCGGCACATATGAATACCTGTTGCGTGCCACGGTGCCCATTGATTGGGGGGCAACGCAGGGGGGAGGAACCATGTTGGTGCGCGTGCAGCAGGCGGTGATCTGTCAGCCGCATGTGGGGTTCGCTGACGATTCTCTGTCCTTTGGGGAGCCGCCCATGCCTCCTGCTGAGCCGAGGCCTGAAAGGCCGCCGATCCCCGAGCCAGCACCCCCACCGGACCCCGTGCCGGTTCGGCCTGAACCGGAGCCTGAACC
>CAZEYM010000009.1:0-34728 GCA_964516385.1 uncultured Thermotogaceae bacterium | reverse complement strand
GCCTGAACCGGAGCCTGAACCTGAACCAGTGGAAGAGTGTGTACTCCCCGTGGCGCGTGACTGCTGGGTCGGCGATCCCAGCGGGCTGTGTCAGGCCCTTGACCCGTTTCACGTTGAGGAGAGGGTGACCCTTCCTGAAGCCGACAGTGCGCTACAAGCTGAGAAAATGACGCTTTCCGCAGGACACTATAAGGGCTCGTTGGGAACCACTGGGGAACGCGGGCAGGAGGACCGGCGTGATTGGTATAGGGTTTCCTCTCCTGTGGGACAGGGAGTTGTCATCTGGCTTGAAGCCGATCCCGGTCTCAGTTACGAGGCGTATATCGTTGACGTGTGCGGGATTGTGCAGCACAAGGTAGAGGTGAACGAGGGATCTTTCTACTGCGTCATCCCCTGTACCGACCCTGACGATGAGGATCTCGACACGTGCGGGTGGTACTTGCGCATCGACCGGCGCTCCGGGGAGGGAGAGTACCGACTTTCGGTGTTCATCGAAGAGCTGGAAAGCTAAGGGGTTCGTCAGTTCTGCGTGTGCGCTGTTTTTCGCTCACCCTCCATTCGAGCCGCCTGGTCGCCCCCGAGGTTTGGGCCCTGTTGTGGGACGCACAGCGCGTTTAGAATGCACAGCGAAGGGAGGGGCGGTGGACATCTCGATTCCCGAGCTGGGCGATGTCGACAGGGTGCGTCTGGTACGGTGGATGGTTGCTGTTGGGCAGGCCGTGCAACAAGGGCAGGAGCTGGCTGAGGTGGAGGCGGACAAGGCAGTCTTCGTCATAGAGGCCCCTGCAGGGGGTGTGCTGCGAGAAGTGCTGGCTGCAGAGGGGGACACCGCTCAGCCAGGGCAAGTGATAGCTCGTTTGGAGATCTCGTGAGGGAGGTCTGCCACATTCAGCTGGGACGTGAGCGATATGGCCCTGTGTTGAATCTGCAGAGAAGGCTTCGCCAACTGAGGGCCAACGCACGGATCCCTGACATTCTACTCTTTGTGGAGCACGAACCAGTCATTACGCTGGGCAGGCAGGCAGGAGACGGCCACGTCCTGGCAAGCGACCGCCTGCTCCAGCGGCTGCACGTAGAGTTGCACAGAGTGGAGCGGGGGGGCGATGTGACCTACCATGGGCCGGGACAGCTGGTAATCTACCCGATTCTGGATCTCAGGGAGTGGGGGCGAGACCTGCACAGGTACGTGGCCAACCTGGAGGAGGTCATGCTGAGGGTCGCAGCTCGCTTTGGAGTGGAAGCTCACCGAAGGCCGGAATTCCCTGGGGTGTGGATCGGACTGCAGAAGCTGGGATTCGTAGGTGTACACGTACAAAGATGGGTCACCATGCACGGACTGGCCCTGAACGTTGACCTGAGCCCCAACCTGTTCACGGTGATCGTCCCGTGCGGGTTGCACGGGGTGGAGGCGATCTCCCTCGCGGATGTGTGCAGTTCTCCTGTGAAGTTCGAGCAGGTGGCGGCCGCTGCGTTGAAGGAATGGGCTGAGGTCTTCGATGTTCGGGTGTCGACAGTGGGAAGAGAGGAACTGGCGCGATGGGTGAGGTGAAGCCCCAGTGGATCAGAGTGAGCGTGTCGGCAGGGGGGCAGAAGGAAGCTGGTGCCCTTGCTTGGGTGCTGAAGGAACACTCGCTTCGTACAGTCTGCCAGTCTGCGCGTTGTCCCAACCTCCCGCAGTGCTGGGGGGAACGCACGGCCACATTCCTGTTGCTGGGGGATGTGTGCACGCGGCATTGCGGCTTCTGCGCCGTCAACACTGGGTGGCCTCGCGGGGAGGTGGATGCCGACGAGCCTCGGCGAGTAGCCGAGGCGGCGAGTGAGCTTGGTCTCCACTACGTCGTGTTGACCAGCGTGGATCGCGACGACCTTCCCGACGGAGGAGCAGGCCAGTTCGCCGCTGCCGTGGAGGCCATACGGGCTGGCGTTCCACAAGCGCGGGTGGAAGTGTTGATACCCGACTATGGGCCCGGCCAGCTTGACCCTTTGCTTGCCGAGGGTCCCGTCGTAGTGGGGCACAACGTGGAAACCGTCCGCAGGCTCACTCCCGTGGTGCGAGACGACCGCGCAGGCTACGAGCGATCGTTGAGCGTGTTGGCTGAGACAAAGAGGTTGTCCCCCGACCAACCCACCAAGTCCTCTTTGTTGCTCGGGATGGGAGAGGAACAGTGGGAGGTCGAGGAGACGTTGGCAGATCTCCGCGAAGTTGGAACAGACATTGTGGTGTTGGGTCAGTACTTGCGTCCCACAGCAAGACAGCTTCCAGTAGCGCGGTACGTACCACCCGAGGAGTTCGCCTCTCTCGCTGGACGGGCTCGCAGCCTAGGATTCCGAGGAGTCGTGGCGACCCCCCTGGCCCGCTCTTCATTCGGTGCGGCTCGGCTGTACAGGGAGATGGGATGAATGTTGTGGTGGACTTAGGCCTTCGCCCCCCGGAGGAGGCACTGGCCACGGACGAAGCGATCCTCCGAGCGGTGGCCTGCGGGAACGCCCCTCCAACTCTGCGGCTGTGGCGAAACCGGCGCTGTGTGGTCGTTGGGCGGAGTCAAGATCCTGAGCGCGAGGCAGAAACTGCCGCTTGTAACACATTCGGTGTGCCGGTGTTGCGACGGTGTTCGGGTGGTGGTGCGGTGTACCATCACCCAGGTAACCTCAACTTCTCGCTGTATCTGTCTTTGAATGGCTTTTGGGGAGGTGTGCGGGAGTCACAAGCATGGCTGGCGGGGCGGCTGGCTGAAGCGTTGCGCAGGCGCTGGGGTCTACCTGCAGCGCCGCGTCAGGGCGCTGTGTTTGTGCGGGGACGAAAGATCTCCGGATCGGCGCAGCTGCGCCGGCGTGCCCTCTTGCACCACGGTACGCTGCTTCTGTGGGAGGACGAGCTGGACATGAGACGGCTTCTGCGAGCCCTTCGCCCTGGGTACAGCCCCGGACCGGTGCCCTCCAAGGCAGCCTCGACCTCCGACCTTTCGTCTCTGTTGGGCTTTCGGGTCGGGGTGGAGGAGGGGGTCGAGGTGCTGGCGTCGGCCTATCGGGACGTGACGTCTCCTGTGG
This sequence comes from uncultured Thermotogaceae bacterium, assembly GCA_964516385.1. GTDB lineage: Bacteria > Bipolaricaulota > Bipolaricaulia > Bipolaricaulales > Bipolaricaulaceae > T3SED10-47. The sequence goes on along the minus strand of CAZEYM010000009.1, from coordinate 31,680 downwards.
GCGAAGGAGGAGTGCAGAGGGAGCCGGCTCTCTCCGACAGAGAGACTGGACTTCTCTTACATGGACCGCACTCCCACTGAACGCGACTTGAGAGTTGTAGCGGCACAGCTCGGTCGCCCTGCCCGCGGGGTGTTGGCCATCGCGGCAACATGTCCGTATGGCTTCCCTCAAGTCACGCTCAACCGCCTCACCCTGCGCGAGGGAAAGGAGTTCGAGCTCTTTCCCAGCTTGTTTTGGCTTTGCTGCCCTTACTTGGTTCAGGGGGTGGGCCACCTCGAGGCACAGGGGGGTGTCAGGGCCGCCGAGGAACTCATAAGGGATGATCCAGCCTTGGCCCAACGGTACATGAAAGCTCATCAGGCGTACAGCAGGGAACGTCAGCAGCTTCTCGATGCGGAGGAAAGGGAATTCCTGCGCTCTGTCGGGGCTGAAGCAGCAGCCCTGACCGGCATCGGAGGTCTGCGCAACCCGCGGCGGGTCAAGTGCTTGCACGCTCAACTAGCTCACTTCCTGGCTCGCGGCGACAATCCGGTTGGGGAGCGAGTGGCTTCCCAGTTGTGTTCCTTGGCATGCTCGGAGAACGATGTTCGTTGTCGAAAGCTGACCGGAAGTGAGCAACATACTGCGGCGGGGCGCTGAAACCGTCCCAAGGCGGGAAAGGTATACAATTGGGATGGTGATCGAGACGTGGATTGGAACGTGGTTGTGTTGACGTTCTCCATGATCCTCCTGGCGGAGCTGGGAGACAAGACGCAGCTGGCAGTGTTCGCTCTGGCCACCCAGCGGCATGGGTGGTCGGTGTTCGTGGGGGCAGGGGCTGCGCTGCTTGTCAGCAGCGGGATGGCAGTGTTGCTCGCTGCGCTGGTGGCGGGCTATCTCCCCGACTGGACCACGAAAGCGAGCCGCTACGCCTCAGGAGCGCTGTTCATCGCTGTGGGAGTATGGACAATCATCAGGCCAGGGTGATCCGCCGCTCCCAAGCCTGTAGCGTCCCCAGCAGGGCATAGGCTGTCAGGTCAAGCTGCAGCGGGGTAATCGATACATACCCTGACAGAACTGCTTCCACGTCAGTACCTTCGGCATCGGGGGGGGGCTCGGTGAGCATTTCGCCAGCCATCCAGTAGTACTCCCGACCTTTGGGGTCCCTGCCCTGTACAAGCTCGTCCCTGTAGGTCTTTGTGCCGAGGCGTGTGATGCGCACACCGGACGGGGTACATGCAGGTATGTTCACATTGAGAAATGTTCCTGGTCCGAGAGGGCGCTCAGCCATGACGAACCGGACGACCTGAGCCGCGACCTTGGCTGCGAGCAAGTAGTTGGGCGGGTTTTCCTGGGTTGGCTCGGGACCGAGGTCCTGGGACACGGCCACTGCCGGGATGCCGGCCTGGGCGCCCTCCATCGCTGCGGCGACAGTGCCCGAGTAGGTTACATCGCGCCCTATGTTCGCTCCTGCGTTGATGCCGGCCACCACCAAGTCAGGTTTCTGCGGTGCGAGCCCGAGGAGGGCCAGGGACACACAGTCGGACGGGGCTCCGTTGGTGATGCGCATGGTCTGGCCGTCGTTGAGTTGCACCTTGGAAACCCGGAGGGGTTTGTGAAAGATGCGGGTGCGTGAAGCGGCTGACCAATTCCTGTCTGGCGCCAAGACCCACACTTCAGCGAACGGCGTGAGGGCATCGCGTAGCGCCAGCAAGCCCGCGGCGAGGTACCCATCGTCGTTGGAGAGAAGGATGAAAGGTTTGGCCATTGCGACCTCCCTTTTGCGTAAAGTCTAATCTGAACTGCGCTCGGGGGCAAACTGGAAGAAGTTGAGCTGGGTGTCCCCGTACTCTCGCTGAAGAGCCAGTTCCAGCGGACCGCAGCGTCCGGTCAGTGGCTGCTTGGCGTGCACTTCCACCACCACGATGGCCTGGGAAGAGAGCGGGACGTAGTGGCTCAAGCACTGCAGCGCCTGCCGTGCCAGGGGGGTGCCGTAGGGCGCTCCGACGAACACAAGATCGAACTCGTCCCCATGATCTGCCAGACAGCGTATGCTCTGCAACGCATCCTCAATGATGATCCTCGACTTGTCCTCGTATCCGAGACGGCGGACGTTCTCTCGCAGCAGGAGGGCGACGCGTGGGGATCGCTCGACGAAGGTGGCCCGGCCGGCCCCGCGGGAGAGGGCTTCCAGTCCAACAGCGCCTGTACCCGCGAACAAATCCAGAAACTCCACCCCGGAAACGACGTCCTTCAACACGTCGAACAAAGCTGTGCGGACCCTGTCTCGCAGCGGCCGTATTGGCAGGTCGTGCCACTCGGCTAGTTTCCTTCCCTTGCGCGCACCGCCGATGATCCGCACTTGCTTTCCTCCATGGACCGGCTACGATAGCCTTCGGCCCAGCGCAGGATATCCCACTCGTGTGAGTTTCACATACAGCGCGCCTGCCTGCCGGGCCGGGAGGGAGACGCGGTGAAGTACGATGTGGCGGTGGTCGGAGCCGGTCCAGCGGGTCTGCTGGCGGCGTTGGAGCTAGCTGACTCGGACCTCTCAGTGGTGGTCATAGAGAAGGGGTTGGCCCCCAAGGAACGTGAGAGCATCACCTGTGGGGTAGGTGGGGCGGGGACCTTTTCCGACGGCAAGCTCAACCTCACGGCCAAGATCGGCGGCGCTCCCTCGGCCTTGGGCTGTTCCACAGGCGAATTGAACAACCTCATCTACCGAGTCGACGAGGTGTTCACCAGGTATGGTGCTCCAGAGCAGTACTCGGGAGACGATGAAGGAGCGCTGGCTCAGCTGAAAAAGCACGCCTCCGAAGCGGGCATCGAGTTCATCGCTGGTCGCCAGAGACACATCGGGACAGGGCGGATCCGTGAAGTGATCGATTCGCTGTACCAGGATCTGCAGGCACGCGGCGTGAAGTTCATGCTTGATTGTCCCGTACAGACGGTTTCCCGCGCCAACAGCGGTTTTGTAGTCAAGTGTAAGGGCGGGGAGATTCAGGCCAAGAGAGTAGTGGCCGCACCAGGCCGTGTGGGAGCCTATTGGCTGCGGGAAGTGTCCCGTTCGTTGGGCGTGGGACCAGAGTTCGGTCCACTTGACGTGGGACTGCGCCTTGAGTTTCCGGCGGAGCTGTACACGCATGTGGAGCAAGTGATGTACGATGCCAAGTTCCGGGTACGCACTCGCACGTACGACGACGTGGTTCGTACGTTCTGCACCAACCCCCGTGGCTTTGTTGTGCGCGAGGACCATGAGGAGTTTGTGCTTGTGAATGGCCATGCTGAGAACAAACACAAGACAGACAACACGAACTTCGCGCTGCTCGTTCACACTGAGCTGACCGATCCGGTAGAGGACACGACGGAATACGGGCGCGCAATAGCCAAACTGGCGGGCACTATTGGGGGAGGTCGGCCTATCCTCCAACGGCTCAAGGACCTCCAACAGGGGCGCAGGTCGACCCCTGAGCGGATAGGGCGAGTTCCCATTCACCCCACCTTGGCAGAGCACACGCCCGGCGATGTGTCCATGGCTCTCCCGCACCGTGTGGTGGTGGACGTGCTAGAGGCGGTGGAGAGGCTCGATGACATCCTTCCCGGACTCGCTTCCGACGGGACGCTGGTGTACGCGCCGGAGATCAAGTTTTACGACACACGCTACCGCCTTACAGAGGGAATGGAGACTGAGCTTCCGGGCTTTCACGTCGCTGGGGACGCCTCGGGACACTCGCGGGGAATCGTGTTCGCAGCGGTGACTGGCATCCTGGCCGCACGAAAGATATTAAGCTAGAAGAGGCAGGCCCCGAGCGGGGCCTGCCTCTCGAGTTCGTTCAGCTTCAGCCTTCAATCTCCACTCTGGGAGGACGGTTGACGCTGCACACGTGTATGGTCAGGCTGTCCTCAGCCACGTTCCCGCAGCAATCTGTCACTCTGACCCAGACTTTCACGTCCAGCCCTTCGCAGGTTGGCGTGCTCGGTGCGATGAACACCGGCGTCAGAGTGTGCGCATTGAGGAACGAACCAGCGCTGGCTCGCCACGAAACGCTCAACGGATCGCCGTCAGGGTCCCTGGCGTCTGCCAGGATCATGATCCTGCCTCCCTCGCACACCGTGAGATCGGGACCAGCGTCGACCACCGGCGGCTGGCTCACGTTACGTACGTGGACCGTCATGCTGTCCTCGCTCACAGCGCCGCACTCGTCGCGGACAGCCAAAGTCAGAACGATCTTCTCGTCTGTACAGGCAGGTGTGTGGGGGGAGATGTACACGGGACACAGCGCGTGTGGGTCGACGAACGTTCCCCGCCCGCACTCCGCAGTCCAGGTGAAGCTCATCCGATCGTAGTCAGGGTCGGAGGCTGACGCTCGGATGTGGATGCTCTCCCCTTCGTCCACCCAGCGATCCGGCCCCGCGTCGACTTCAGGGGCGCGGTTGACCCGGACCACGCGCACTACCATGGTTTGGGTGGATCTACCGCCACAGCAATCCACGGCGGTGACCGTAATCTCCACGTCCTCACCTGCGCAGCGCGTGTCCGGCGGGGCGTAGTAGACAGTTGTGAGAGCGTGCGGGTCGGAGAAGAACCCGCGTGGCGCTGACCATGTCACTCTCACTGTGTCACTGTCTGGATCGTAGGCCCGAGCGCTCAGTCGGATGCTCTCTCCGGCCTTCACTGTCCTCACCTCGGGGGAGACGGCGCAGACGGGAGGCCGTTCGGGAGTGCAAGGGCCGGGCGATGTGGGGAAGCAGACAGGCGTGCAGTGTTCGGGCGGTCTGCACACTGATTGTTCGGCGCACGTGGCGCATGTGCCCTGATCGAGTACGGTGTTCCTACCTGGCCCCGGATCAATGTAGTTACAGCCGTAGCCTCCGAGGATAGTGTCGTTGCCGAGCCCGCCATATATCCAGTTGGTGCCTTCACCGCTCTCGATGCGATCGTCTCCCTGTTCTCCGCAGATGATGTCGCATCCTGAGCCGCCTATCAGCACGTCGTCGCCCGCTCCACCCAGTATGAGATTGTTGCCACTTCCGCCCTGTATGATGTCGTTTCCTGGGCCTCCGATAAGTAGGTCGTTTCCGCTAAAGCCGGAGATGCGGTTGCTGTCGGCGACACCGATGACTAAGTCGTTTTCCGGTGTGCCGAACAGAGCATTGTCACTGTCTCCTCCCACCATCACGTTGTCCGGCGGGTTCCTCTCCAGGAAGCCTAGCACCACATCCCACATGGGGCTGCAGATGTCGTAGGGGAGGTAGTCCAATAGCAGCGACACGATCTCCGGATCCACCCGGTATCTACTGAAGCGATCCGGTATCTGTGGGGCAACGGGCTCAGGCTCGGTTGGGGGGGCAAGTGCCACCTCGAGGAACCTCTCCGGAAGTCGTGCCGGATCATCGACTAGCAGGAACCGCCCGCCTGTGCGCTCTGCCAAGACCGTTAGATCCGCCTGTATGCGCGGGGATACGCCTACAGCGATGATGTCCAGTACCTGTCCTCGGTCGGCTAGCTCTCCGACGATGGCCGCCGGATCGCCGTGACAAGTCTCCTCGCCGTCGGTGAGGAGGACGATCCGTGCCTCGGGGTTCTCCGCAGCGGCAAAGCTGATGGAGTCAGCGAGGGGGGTATTCCCCATGGCCGTGAGCCCACCTATCTGTCGGATGACCGACCGCCTCTCAGCGGCTGTGTAGTGGTCGAACGGCACCAGGAGCTCTACATCCTCGCAGCTCTGTTCGGGGCGGGTATGAGGAACTCTGTGCCCGAACGCCACCACGCCGAACGGGTCTTCTTCGTCCAGTTCCTCGATCACGTTCTGGAGCGCTTGTTTGGCCCAGGCGAAGCGGGTCACCTCGCCGTCCACGATGATATTCATCGAGTTCGACGCGTCCAAGATAAACACCAGCTGACGTGCCCCGGCCGCTGCAGTCACCGCGGCGAGCAGCGCCAGCAACACGAAGCACCATCTTGCTATACGCACCCTGACCTCCTTTCGCGCCCGGCGCGAGCTTGCCGGAGCGACCAACAGCCATTCTAGCAGCTAATGCAGATCAGGTATGTAATAGCGGATACACTCTTTTTGTGCTTACGGCCTGCAGTAGGGCGCCTGCCGCTCGCTGGGCTGTCCCTCCGCTGGCAGCGCAAAGGCGGCAGGAGGGTGCACCACGCGAACTCAGAATCCTCCCAGTTAGGTGTCTGGGCGGAGCTTGCCTGGGTTCTCTCCGCGCCCGAAGGCGTGGGGCAACAGTTCGCTCAGCCGACGGCGGAGGTGCACAGTGCCTTGGGCATCGCACATGATAACCAGAAGCTGTGGTGCGAACTCGGACAGGAGCTGGCGACAGGCCCCACAGGGGGAGCAGGGGCCGTGGCCGCACGCGACGGCCACGGCCACGAACTCTCTCTCCCCTTCTGATACAGCCTTGACCAAGGCTGTTCTCTCGGCGCAGACAGTCAACCCTAGGGAAGCGTTCTCCACATTGACACCGGTGAACACCTTCCCTCCTTTGGTGAGGAGCGCTGCACCTACAGAAAACCCGGAGTAAGGGCAGTATGCACGTTCGCGGGCCTGTACTGCCTGATGGACCAGGCTGAGTTCGTCCATCAGAATCTGACAACCAGCCCTACAGCCCCGCCCAGGTTTCCGGGGCGTAGTTCCGCTTCACCAGAGGATCGAGCGAACGGTACGAACAAGTTTCCCCGTGCGAACAACCTGAGGAACGGAAGCCCTAGCTCCAGATCAGCCCACAGCATGGGGCCAGCGGCGAACCAGCTGAAGGAACCGGGTGGGATGTGCGGCAGATGCGCCTGCACCTCCGGATCGGGGGAGGCGAAAACAGCTTCCAGGCCCCCTCCGCTCATTGCCGCGCCTATGCCCACCCCGGCTGCGAACAGGCCGACGTCGAGGCGAGGATGCCAGCCCAGGGCAAGCCTAAAGACGACCAACTCCAGATCCACGGTGATGGGAACCTCTCCTGGTTCGCCGATGTCGATGGGGCCAGGCGGCAGGAGCCCTGCGACCCTCAGCAGCCTGTCACTGACGAATGCTCCCTCGAACTCGAGGGAGCCGATGCCGGCGTCGACCGAAAAGAAGCCACCGATAGTGGGTACTGGTAGGTAGTCCAGCTCAGCGACCATGCTGGCCTCGATGTCCCCCAGCTCGTCTGGAGGAATCCCCATGTCCTCCATGAGCCCAAGGACGAACTCCTTTGTCTTGGTGATGTCCAGGGAGTCAAGCCACACACCCCCTCCCAAGCCCATCCCGTAGCTGGACGCACCGCATGCCGCTGCCAGAAGGACTGCCAGCAGGCGCTTCATGCTTCGCCCCCTTGCCCTTCGGCTTCTCGCCGGCGCAGCTCTGCCCGCTTTATCTTCCCGCTTGTGGTCTTGGGCAGTTCGTCCACGAACTCGATTTCGCGGGGGTATTTGTAGGGCGCCGTTACCTGTTTGACGTGGTCCTGCAATCCTTGCATCAGCTCATCACTTGGGGTGTAGCCTTTCGCCAAGATCACGTAGGCCTTGACGATCTGGCCCCTCATTGGGTGAGGAGCTCCCACGACTGCTGCCTCGGCCACTGCAGGGTGGGAGACGAGAGCGTCTTCAACCTCGAACGGACCGATGCGATAGCCGGACGCCTTGATAACGTCATCTGCTCGGCCATTGAAGAAGTAGTACCCGTCGGTGTCCACGCGAGCGAGGTCTCCAGTCCGGTACCACCGGCCGGAGAACACCTCCTGGGTGAGCTCGGGGTTCTTCCAATATCCATCGAAGATACCGGGGCTTCCCACCGGAACGGCGATTTCTCCCACTTCGCCAGGAGCTACGGGATTCCCCGAATCGTCGATGGCCACCGCGCCCGGCCCGGGTGTGGGCATCCCCATCGAACCTGCCTTCGGGGGAAGGCCGGGATAGTTGCACACCAAGCACACTGACTCAGTCTGTCCATAGCCGTCTCGTATGGTCACTCCGAAGGCTCTGCGGATGACCTCGATGGGTTCTTGGTTCAGCGGCTCTCCGGCCGACAAGGCGTCCGTCAGTGAGAGCTTGTACTTGTCCAAATTGGTGTTCTGCACGAGCATTCGGTACTCTGTTGGTGTTGCGCACAGCTTGGTCACTGGGTAGCGGGAAAGCAGGTCTAGGAGCTTCTCCTCTTCGAACCTCCCGTGGTACATGAGCTGGGTCGCTCCGAGGTTGAGCGCCACACCCACGGGGGACCAGTACCATTTGGCCCATCCCGGGGCGGTGGTGGCCCAGATCAGATCATCTCCTTGTGCTGCCCACCAGTATCGGGCCGTCACTTTGGCGTGTCCGTACATCCATCGGTGTCGGTGCATCACCGGCTTAGGATTGCCTGTGGTGCCGGAAGTGAAGTTGATAGTCATCGGGTCGTCAGCGCCCAGGGGGACAGGGGTCGCCTCGGGAGCTCTCTCCACCTCGCGCTCGAAGGATAGCCAACCGGATGCTTCTCCTCCGATCAAGATGAACTGCTCCAGCGGGCACTGGTTCCGCGCGGCGTCCACCTGTTCTCGGGCGGAAGCGTGTGCGATCACCACCCGGGCGCCGGACACCTCTGAGCGATAGGCGACCTCGTTGGCCCTCAGCATCTCTGTGCAGGGCACCGCCACGCCGCCTGCTTTGAAAGTCCCGATCTGGGCGATAAGGGCTTCCGGCAGGCGTGGGAAGATGTGAACCACCGGGTCCTTCTTCTTGACGCCCAGGCGCATGAGCACCGCGGCCAAACGAGAGGAAAGCTGGGAAAGCTCCCTCCAAGTGAGCGTCCGTCTCTGGCCTGTTCCCGATTCCCACAACACGCATGGTTTGTCCGGGTGGACGCTGGCGTGGCGATCGACCACCGCGGCGATGTTGTAGTCCTCGGGGATGTCCCAGCGAAACTCCCGGAGATCCCGTTCATAGTCATGCTTGCTCAACTGCATTAGCTCACCCCTTTGCCTTAGGATAGGCCATCAGCTACCGTTATATCATCATGCGGTCAGGGAGGCCAATGTAGGGCATGGCGAACCTCGATGGTCACTATCATCCGGACGGGTGAGGCCTCGCTGAGGGTGCGCCGGTCGCGGTTTCTGGCGTTTGCTTGGCCGGCCGGACAGACCAGTGAAGTTCAGCGAGCTTTGGATGAGCTATCCCGGCGATACCACGATGCCCGCCACATTGCTTACGCGTTTCGGCTGCAGAGAACCGGTGAAGAGAGGGCGCACGATGCGGGTGAGCCGGCAGGATCGGCGGGGACTGCAATTATGCACTTCCTGCAAGGAGAACAGTTGTGGGACGTTGCGGTCGCAGTGGCCCGCTATTTCGGTGGGGTGAAGCTGGGCGTGGGGAACCTCACGCGGGCCTACCGCAGTGCTGCCAGGCGGGCGTTGGACCAGGCAGGCAGGCGGCCCCTTGTTCCTGTGACCCGGGCTGTCGTTGTGGTGCGCCCCGAACTTCTGGGGATGGTCTTCTGTGAGGTGGGGCGCAGAGGGTTGCGGGTAGCGGGCCAGCGGGTAACCGATCACGCTGAGGTAGAGTTGGTGTTGCCCACCGAGGAGCTCGACGCTTTGCGGGAGGCACTGGACCCCTGGGCTCAGGTTCGCGAGGAGGACTGAAGCGCATGTTGGAGACGATTGAGGGGACGGTGGTAGAGAGGGGGGAGGATATCCTGATTGTGCAGGTCGGGGGGATTGGGCTGCGACTGTGGGTCCCCCCGCGAACGGTTGCGGAGTCATCTGGGAAGGCAAGCGTGCACCTGTTCACTCATCTCATGGTCCGCGATGATGGCTACGAGATATACGCCTTCGCCACCCGTGAGGAGCGGGAGATGTTCGTCGGGCTGCTCGCGGTGCCCCAACTGGGGCCCAGGCTCGCCTTTCGCTTGGTTTCCGCACTGCCGCCCGAAGAGCTCGCTGCGGCAGTGCGGACGGGCAATCTGTCGGTGCTGAACCAAGTGAAAGGAGTAGGAGCGCGCACGGCTCAGCGGGTGATTGTGGAGTTGTCCGGCAGGCTGGCGAAGATGGTACCTCCCACACCGACTCCGCTGGGGGAAAAGGAACAGGTGGTCATCCGGGCCCTGACCTCCAAGGCGCTCGGCTTCTCTGAGCCCGAGGCGAGAAAAGCTCTGGATGTGGTACGCAAGGACTGTCCAGATGATGCGCCGGTGGAGGAGATGATTCGCAGAGCTTTGGGGCTGCTCTCCGGACCATGAGGGCCCTGGCACTCGATGTAGGCGACCGGCGGGTGGGGCTTGCCGTGTCCGATGAAACTGGGACCTTGGCTCGGCCGTACGGAGTGTACCACAGGCAAGGTGACCGGGATGACGTGGAAGAGCTGGCCACGATGGCCCAGACATTGCGCGCTGAGGTCCTGGTGGTGGGCCTTCCCCTCAACATGGACGGCTCCAGTGGGGAGCAGGCGAGAAAGGCTGAGAAGCTGGGGGGTGCGGTGGCGCAGCGGGCCGGGTTGTGTATGGAGCTGGTGGACGAGCGGCTCACGACTGAGGAGGCTGAGCGCATCCTGCGAGAATCGGGCATGGAGGGACGAAAGCGACGCCTGGTGCAGGATGCCCTCGCGGCTGTCCTGATACTGCAGGCCTGGCTCGACAGCAGGCGGGTGGAGTGAGCTGCCGGGGGTGGAATCTGTGGTCCGCGCGTGGCAGTCCTGCGGACAGGGTGCACCTGCTCGACGTTCACGAGCCACACTACTCGTCGGGTGGGTCCCCTGCCCTGTGCACGATATCGTACGCCTCTTTGCGCGACAGGCATGCGATCTTTGCGGCTTGGCGGAGGGCCTCCCCGGGGGATAGCCCTATGTCGAGCAAGGACCGGTAGACTTGCGGCACCTCGTCAGCCCTGTCGGATTGCGGACGTTCGTCGGCGCCGATGACCAGGACCACTTCTCCGCGGACCCTCTCCTGCGCCCGGATTTGCTCCAACACCTCCTGGGATGTACCACGCAGGTACTCCTCGTGCACCTTCGTGAGCTCGCGGGCCACGACAAGGCTACGAGACGGGTACATGCTGGCAAGGACCTCCAGGGTGTCCTGTAGACGGTGGGGGGAAGAAAGAGCAATGGCTGTGCAGTCAAGGCCTTGGAGTTCCTCCAATGCTCTTCGCCGCGGGCTGGCCTTACGCGGGAGAGAGCCGAGGAACAGGAAGCGGTCGGTGGGCAATCCTGAGGCTACGAGCGCGGCCAGAGGTGCGGACGGGCCGGGCACGGGGACCACTGTGATTCCCTGCCTCACACACTCTCGCACCAACAGGTAGCCAGGATCGCTGATAAGAGGGGTCCCCGCGTCCGACACCAAAGCGATGTCCTCTCCTGCTTTCAGCAGCTGGGTCACCGTGCCCGTCCGCTCGCGCTCCACCCCCTCGTACAAGCTGGAGGCGAACGGGGTGCGAATGTGGTGGTGGGTGAGAAGGCGGCGTGTGCGACGGGAATCCTCTCCCACTATGCGGTCCACCTGGCTGAGCACGCGCAGTGCCCGCAAGGTGATGTCCTCCAAGTTGCCGATTGGAGTCGCGCAAACGTACAAAGTGCCAGACACAGTTTGTATTATAGCTTGCGGAAGGCCGGGAGCGGAGGTAACGTTTTTGCTATGGAAGATCGTCTTTCTGCTGCTTGGGATCGCCTTCGACGACTGGAACGCAATGTCAATCTGAAATCTCTGCAGTCCGACGTGGCCAAGATCGAGCGAGAAATGGCCGACCCAGACTTCTGGCAGGAGCGCGAGCAGGCTCAGCAGAAGGCTCAAGCACTGGATGCGTCCAAAGAGAAGATCCAGCTGTTTGCGTCCTTGCACCACGAGCTTGAGGAGATCGAGGTGCTCCGCCGGCTGGCCGAAGAAGAGGACGACCAGGAGACCATGGCTGAGGCTGAGGGGCAGCTTGCCCAGTTCGAACGCAGGCTGACTCAGGTCACCGTACAAGCGTTCCTCTCCGGGCCATACGACAAGGGGGACTGCTATCTCTCCCTCAACGCCGGCGCTGGAGGCACCGATGCCCAGGACTGGACGGAGATGATGTTGCGCATGTACTCGCGGTTTTGCGAGTCCCGCGGCTGGAAAGTGCGCCTGGTGGATGAAACCCTGGGAGAAGAGGCCGGGCTCAAGTCAGCCACGCTCGAGGTACGGGGAAGTTACGCGTTCGGGACACTGCGAGGCGAGACCGGCGTTCATCGCCTGGTCAGGATTTCCCCTTATGATTCGGCGAACCGTCGTCATACCTCGTTCGCCTCGTTGACTGTGATCCCCATGGTGGAGGACAAAGAGCTGGAGATCGACGAAGATGATCTGAGGATCGAGTCTTTCCGTGCTGGGGGCCCTGGCGGTCAACACATGCAAAAGAACGAGACCGCCGTGCGCATTACTCACACTCCCACGGGGATAATCGTCGCCTGCCAGAACGAGCGCTCACAAGCGCAGAACAAGCTGACCGCGATGAGGATGCTCCGGGCGCGCCTGCTCTCTTTGATGGAGAAGGAGCGGGCGCGCAAACTGGAGGAACTGACAGGGCAGTTGCAGGATATCGAATGGGGGCACCAGATCCGCTCCTATGTGCTTCAGCCTTATCAGATGGTGAAGGATCACCGCACGGGGATGGAGACAGGCAATGTGCAAGCTGTGCTAGACGGGGACCTGGGCGGGTTCATCTGGGCGTGGCTGGAGCAAAGCAAGAGTCCTTCGGAGAGCAAATAAATCAGCTGCGCAGGAGCGCCGGCCCTTTGCTCGGCAATCGCCCGCGTGGGGCGAGTGGCCTTCACCGTGCCAGCAGAAAGTACTTGGAGTGGGTTGAGGGGGGCCGCTTCGTTGCCTGTCGGTGGTTCTCGCTCAGTTGTGGGAGGTCTGTCGTTCTGAACGCTCGCGTACTGTGGGGTTTGTCGGTCAGGTGTACTTGTCAGCTACGGTGGTGGCTGCGTAGGCGTCGGGTTTGGTGCGGACGTGGAAGCCTCCTCCGATGATCATCCCCACCACCTCCTCAACCATGTCGCGCGTGCGCCCGCTGCGGCCCACGTCCACGTGGATCTCCAGGTTGACGTCCAGTACTTCTCGTTCCTGCAGGCTGTGAATCAGCTGCTGAGCCAGCTGGTAGGAGAGCCACGTTTCCCGCCAGATGCGCTCACGCAGGCTGAGCGGATTGTGCTCTCGGCTTCCCTGCCAGAAGTAGCGGCCGCCCTTGCCCACTCGGTGCACCACGATGGCGCTCACATACTCGGCCACGTCGTGATAGGCCTGGGAGTCAGTCCCCACAACGAGCTCGTACACCTCATCCGGCGCGGAGTGCATCATGGAGATGACCTCGTCCAATACCTCAGCGTAGCTGAGACGCCCCAAGGTTGGGTTGTGAAATGGTTTGGAAACGTCCATTGTCGGCGAGGATTCTACGCAACCCCCTGCTCGTTCGCAACTAGAGGGAGCACGAACGAAATGCGTGTTCCCTGGCCGAGTTCGGACTTGGCCCAAATCCGGCCACCGTGAGCCTCGACGATCTCTTTGGCAATCGCTAAGCCGAGGCCGCTCCCCGCGTCGGCGCGGGAAGGATCCCCTTTGTAGAATCGTTCGAACACGTGAGGTAAGTCCTCCGGCGCGATCCCCGGCCCGTGATCCTCCACCGACACCTCCACCTGCCCCTCGGCGAGGTCCTCCCTGCGCCTTGCCGTCACGGTGATGACTCCACCATCGGGGGAGAAACGCAAGGCGTTGGAGAGCAGGTTGGCCAGCACCTGACGGATACGGCGTCTGTCGGCTAGCACCCACGAGCCTTCCCGTGTGTTCACCACCAGCTGGGTGTTCTGCTCTGTCGCTGCCGGCCGCAGTCCCTCGCATGTGCCCTGCACTAGGATGCCGATGTCCAGTGGCTCCCTTTCCAGGTGCAAGCGGCCTCCCTCAGCGAGAGTCAGATCGCGAAGCTCCTCGATCAAGGCTCCAAGGTGCAACGTTTCTTCGTAAACGGACGACAGGCTGTCCTCGGTCAGGGGAAAGACACCGTCCATCATCGCCTCCAAGTTCCCTTGGATTACGGTGAGTGGGGTCCTCAGTTCGTGCGCCACATCCGTGAGCAGCTGCTGGCGCGCGTTTTCCGAGCGCTGAAGCTCTTCGGCCATGTGGTTCATGGCCGCGGCTAGCCGTCCGGTCTCATCCCGTCGGCGCCATGGCACCCTGTGTGACAGCTCTCCTCGTGCTATCCGGTCTGTGGCCTGGATGAGTTGCCTGAGGGGAGCCGACAGCTGCGTTGCGATTACGGTCCCCATGACGGCGGCCACTGCCAGAGCTATTGCCCCGCCGATGAGGGTCGCACGCTGCACCGAGGCCAGGAAGTCCTTCTCCACTGGCGTCAGGTCGACCGTCTCCAGTGGGACTACCGTGCCGACCTTCTTCTCATTCACCACCACGGGGACGCCGACGCGCTCCACCCTCTCCTGCACGAGGCGCTCGTCGGTCTCCGGGCAGCTCCCCAACAGGGTCTCGTCTGCACAGGCGACTACTTCGTTGTCCTGGTTAAGGAGAATGAGTTGCCCCATGCGGCTCTCTTGGTAGACGAGTTCTCCCCTTACGTACAAGCTGAACTGAGGGCGGAAATACTGCTGAACTCCTGTCCAGGACCCTTTGCTCTCCCAGTACTGAGAGAGCCACACTGCCGCGTCCTGGGCGGCCACGCGCCGTTCCTGGACACGATAGGCGTCGAACTGTTCTCCTACTGAGCGCAGAGTTAGCAAGTAGGTGCCCACTGCCGCGCACAGGGCAGTGAACACCAACGCGCCCATTAGCCGCCAGCGGAACGACACGAACTGTCTCCCTCTCTGCGAAACTTGTAGCCAACCCCGTGTACGGTGAGGATGTATTGTGGCTCTTTGGGATTCGATTCGATTTTGTGCCGCAGGTTCTTCATGTGGGAGTCGATGGTTCGGGTGAGTGATGCATACGACCGGTCCTGAATGGCCTCCAGTAGCTCACGCCGGCTGAGCGCTCGACCTGGATGTTGTACGAGGTAGGACAGGAGGTCGAACTCGGTGGGAGTGAGCTCGATCAAACACCCAGAGACTCTCACTTCACGGGCGGCCAGGTCAACTGCAATCGGGCCGACCTCCACGATCTCGGAGGCCGGCTCGGCGTCCACTCTTCGGAAGACGGCCCTCACACGCGCTGCCAGCTCTCGCAGGCTGAACGGCTTGGTGACGTAGTCGTCCGCTCCCATCTCCAATCCCGAGACTCGGTCAGCCTCTTCGGCACGGGCAGTGAGCATGATGATGGGCACGGAAGACGTGCCTCGCATCTTCTGGGCGAGTTCTAGTCCGGACAGCTGGGGAAGCATCAGATCCAACACCACCAGATCGGGCTCCAGCTTGAGGAAGAGGTCCCAACCTTGGACTCCATCGAAAGCCACTTCCACCCGATAACCGTCGCGGGCAAGGTACGCCTGCACCATGCGCGCTATCTTGTGCTCGTCCTCCACTACCAGGATAGTCTTCACGCCCAACAGGCTACCTCCAGGAGCGCGAGGAGTCGAGGCCGGGCAGCCTCGACTCCCCCGCTAGTTGGGTGGGCGGTTCTGGCGGTTGGGCTCTCGTAAGCCTATCAGCCACGGAAAGTATGTGGCATGCCTGTTGAGTCCCTGTGCATAGGTTGTGGAGCGATAGTGGAGGAGGTAGGCTGAAGGTATGGCCGACCAGCTAAATGGTCTTCTGTTCCCTGGTTCCGTGGTTGTGGTAGGGGCATCCGGTACCCCGGGCAAGGTGGGGCATTTGCTGTTTGCCAACGTGGTCGAGTCCTTCTCCGGGCCGATATTCGCAGTCAATCCAGGTCGCGATGAGCTCATGGGTCGCCCGTGCTTTCCTCAGGTCTCCCGGCTGCCCGAGCGGGTGGATCTGGCGGTGATCATCGTTCCGGCCGCCAAGGTCCCGGGTGTGCTGGAGGAGTGCGGACAGCTAGGGGTAAAGAACGCGATCGTCATCTCGGGAGGATTCAAAGAGGCAGGGAAGGCGGGAGCTGAGTTGGAGACGCGGCTCGTCAGCATTGCCACACGCTACCGGATCAACCTTCTCGGCCCTAACTGCCTGGGGCTCATCTCCACTCAGGTCGGACTCAACGCTACGTTCGCCCCCCGCGGCGCTAGAGCTGGGGAGATCGCCTTTCTTTCGCAGTCGGGGGCATTCTGCACTTCGGTGTTGGACTGGGCATGGAAAGCTCATCTAGGCTTCAGCCACTTCATCTCCCTGGGGAACAAAGCGATCCTCAGCGAAGAGGATTTCCTGGCCGCATTCGTCCACGACGAGCGGACCAAGGTGATCGCGGCCTACTCGGAAGGCGTGACAGACGGGCAACGGTTCCTCCGGATTGCGCGCGAAGTTACCGCCCACAAGCCGGTGGTGGTGATCAAGTCCGGCCGGGCTGAGGCCGGTGCCCGAGCGGTCTCCAGCCACACTGGCTCCTTGGCCGGATCGGATCGCGCCTACGAAGCTGCGTTTCGTCAGGCGGGGGTAATCAGGGCGCGAAACGTGGAAGAGCTCTTCGACTATGCGTACATGCTTGCCCGTCAACCTGTACCCCCGGGACGTCGGGTGGGCATTGTGACCAATGCTGGCGGCCCCGGTGTGATGGCCACGGACGCGGCCGAGCTGGAAGGGTTGGAGATCGCCCGTTTCACCGAGAAGACCGCGCACGCCTTGGCAGAGAGCATGCCGCCGGCCGCCAACATCTACAATCCGGTTGACATCCTAGGGGACGCGCAAGCCGACCGCTACCGGGAGGCCGTGCGCTTGGTAGCGGGTGATCCTCGGGTGGATATGGTAGTGGCCTTGTCGGCCCCCGTGGCGATTCTCACGTACGCCGACCTCGCCCAGATACTGGCCGACGCCCGCAAGGAGCATGCAAAGCCTATCACTTGCAGTTTCATGGCTGGAGAGCTGGGGGAGGAGGCCGAGAGAATTCTGCGGGATGCGGGGATCCCATCTGCGTTTGATCCTGCCCGGGCCGTGCGGGCTCTGTCAGGGCTGGTCCGTTACGTTGAGGTCCGGAACACGCCCCGAGATGAGCCCACTGCGCACCCGGTGGACCGGGCCAAGGCTGCGGCCGTACTGAGCGAGGCCAAACGGCGCGACAAGGTCCGGCTGGGAGTGGAGGCGATGGGCTTGCTGGATGCGTACGGGATCGCCACGGCCGTCAGCAGGCTCGCCCGCTGTCCCGAGGAAGTGAAGCGGGCCGTTTCGGATCTCGGGCAGAAGGTGGTCCTCAAGGTCGTGTCTTCGGAGATGTCCCACAAATCCGACGTAGGGGGCGTGCGGGTGGGGGTCCCCGCCGAAAGGGCCGAGGAGGAGGCATGGCAGATGCTGAGGATTGCACGGTCCCGCTTTCCCGAGATGCCCATCGAGGGCGTGTTGGTGCAGGAACACCTCCCGTCGGGTGTGGAGGTCATCACCGGGATGGTGCGGGACCCGACATTCGGGCCACTTGTCATGTTCGGACTGGGAGGTGTGCACGTGGAGGTCATGGGCGATGTGGCCTTTGCCGTGGCTCCGCTTTCCCATACGGAAGCCGAGCAGCTGGTGCGCAGCATTCGGGCCTATCCTGTACTGCGGGGGGTGCGGGGACAGCCGGGAATACATGTCGCGGGGCTCGTGGAGTCCCTGGAACGACTCTCGCAGTTGGCCATGGATTTCCCCGAGCTTTTGGAGCTCGAGACCAACCCGCTCATCTGCTATCCGGACCGTGTGGTAGCTGTGGACTTGCGACTCACTGTGTCGGGGGAGGGAGAATGAACAAGCTCTACGTGGCGGCGGTGGAGGAGAAGGCGGGCAAGACATTCCTGGCTGTGGGATTGTGCCGGGCGCTAGCGGCGCGGGGGATCACTGCCGCCTACTGCAAACCGGTGGGCAGGGCAAACGTGTACCGCCAGGGCCGGCCGTTCGACCGCGATGGCGAGATGGTGGCCGAGGCGCTGGGGCTGGAAGTGCCTGAGAGGCTGGTGGGACTGGTGGGAGGAGAGCTCCCCCACTCCTGGACCCCTCCTGCTGGTGCGTGGGAGCGGATAGAGTCTCTGGGAAAGAAGACGGCTGACACGCTCATTGTAGAGGGGCGGGAATGGCTGGGCAGGGGGATGTTCAGCGGGCTGTGGGATGCTGCGCTGGCGGCACGGTTGGGGGCTCGAATACTTCTCATCGCTCGTTATCGGGGAGAGGCCACTGTGGATCAGGTGCTCACCGCCACCTGCCTTCTAGGACAGGAAGCGCCGCTCTTGGGAGCTGTGCTCAACGAGGTCTCTGTGGACACCGAACTCGAGGAGGTCCAGGGTTACGTAGCTCCCTATCTCGAGGAAAGGGGTATCCCCGTGTTGGGAGTGATTCCCTTCGAGCGGCGGCTGAGAGCGGTCCGGCTGGGCCATCTTGTGGAAGTGCTCGGCGGCGAGCTCGTGGTGACAGGGAACCTGGAGGCTGAAGTGGAGAGGTTCCTTGTGGGGGCCATGCGCGGTGAGTCGGCACTACGGCACATGAGGCGCATCCCCGGCCAGTTGGCCGTTGTGACCGGCGGCGACCGCACCGACATCCAGACTGCCGCACTGGCCGTTCCCCGCGTGCGAGCCCTCATCCTCACTGGGGGCCTGCGGCCCGAACGGTCGGTTCTCACTGAGGCGGCCGAACGGAACGTCACCGTGGTTCTGGCCGCTCAGGATACCATGACCGTGGCCGAGGGTGCGGAGCGCTTAGTAGGCCGAGCCCCTTTGGGAACCGGTCAACTGGCGCTGGTTGACGGTCTCATCTCCGATGGCCTTGAGATCGACCGGCTGATGGACTTGCTAGGGCAAGGCCTCGACTGAAGTCTCCAGCTCAGCCCGCAGAGAGTGGGACACGGAGCAGTATCGTTCGTGGGATAGGTCCACTGCCTTGCGCAGGTTCTCCTCGGGGACGCCGTGCGCTTTGTAGGAGATGTGGGCTCGGTGGACTGCCTTCGGGTGTTCGTCGGCGCGTTGAGCTTGAACTGAGATCTCCAGAGAGCGCGGAGAAGTGCGCATCTTACGCAGAATGGAGACGACGTCCATCCCTGTGCATCCACCAAGCGCAATTAGCATAAGCTCAAGTGGCCGGGCTGCGCTATCCTCACCTCCCACACCCGGTGCTGCGTCCATGACTACCTTGTGTCCCGATGGGCCCACTCCTTCGAAGAGCATGTTCTCCTTCCAGGTGAGTTTGATATCCATGACCGCATTCTACCTCAGGGGAGGGATGAGCGATGGAGCGTGTGGCCTGTGGTATCCGTGCGCACGTGGGGCGGTGCCGTGAGTTCTTGCAGGCCAATAGTTTCTCATTTCTATCTCTAAACAAACTTGCAAAGATAGCTCCCAGCGGTTAGCCTGTGCGTTGTGGACAGAAGAACAGAAGAGCTTTCGCAGGCGTTCGCAGCGTTGGGCAGTCCCCAGCGGCTGCAGATCATCGGCTTGTTGGTCGGTGACGAACGGCCCAACTGCGGAGAGATAGCGCGTCGCTTGGAGCTCACGGGGCCGTGCGTGTCGTATCATCTCCGTGCGCTGGAGGCGGCAGGGCTCATACAACGCCTGCGGCGCGGACAGCAGCGGTGTGTGCTGCTCACGCCCGAGCTCAAGAGACTGGTGCAGCCGGAGGTTCTGCGCCAACTGAGAGGAGGAGGTAGCTGATGGAACGTGAGGTGATCGTTTACAGCACGCCCTCGTGCCCATGGTGCCAGGTGGCCAAGAGGCATCTTGAGGAGCGAGGTGTGGATTTCAGGGAAGTCGATGTTTCTTCGGACCAACAGGCCGCCATGGAGATGATCCGCAAGACTGGCCAACAGGCGGTCCCGGTGGTGGAAATCGACGGCGAAGTCGTGGTTGGGTTCGACAAGGGGAGGATCGACCAGTTGCTGGGCGTTGGGGGAGCGTGATCAGTGCCACAGGAGAGCACTGAGCCATGGACGTGAGAGCCGTCCGCAGGGATTTCCCCATCGTGCTCGGTCAAGCTGGGGGCAAGCCCCTTGTATACCTCGATTCTGCGGCCACCAGCCAGAAACCGAACCAAGTTCTCGATGCCTTGGCTGATTTCTACCGAAGGAGCAACGCCAATGTACACCGAGCTCTGTACAGGCTGGCCGGGGAGGCGACCGACAAATACGAACAAGCGCGCACCAAGGTGGCTTCGTTGTTGGGAGCTGTTTCGGAGGAGGTCGTGTTCGTCCGGGGGACGACCGAGGGGTTGAACATGGCAGCTCACTGCTTGGGAGAGGCCCGGCTGGGGCCCGGTGACGTGGTGATCGCGACCGAGATGGAGCACCACGCCAACCTGGTCCCCTGGCAAGGGGCTGCGCGGAGGCATGGGGCCCGGCTGGAGGTCGTGTCCGTGTTGGACAATGGAGAGCTGGACATGTCTGGTTTGGACAGGTTGCTCTCTCCGCAGGCCAAGGTGGTGGCCGTGGCCCATGCCTCGAACGTACTGGGAACGATCAACCCTGTGCCCGAGATCGCACATGCGGCCCACCGAGTGGGCGCGGTGGTCGTAGTTGACGCTGCGCAGACTGTCCCCCACATGCCTGTCTCCGTGCGGGAGCTGGGGGCCGACATGGTGGCTTTCTCCGGCCACAAGATGCTGGGTCCCACAGGGATCGGTGTCCTATGGGCGCGGAGAGAGCTCTTGGAGGAGCTTCCCCCATTCATGACTGGCGGGGAGATGATCAGGGAAGTGTGGTTGGACAAAGCGACTTGGGCGGAACCACCGCAGCGATTTGAGGCGGGAACCCCTCCCGTCGCCCAGGCGATAGGGCTGGGAGCGGCTGTCGATTACCTTGATAGCGTGGGCGTTGAGAGCATCCGGGCACATGACGTTGAGCTTGTGGAAATGGTGTTGGAAGGGCTCCTGCGGCGCCCTGGTGTGACTGTGTACGGGCCGCTCGAGCCCACCTCCCGCGCGGGGTTGGTGTCGTTCAACATTGGCCGCTTGCACCCCCACGACGTGGCCACGCTCCTCGATCAGGAGGGCATAGCGATCCGGGGGGGCCATCATTGTGCTCAACCGCTGATGAGGCGTCTGGGGGTCGCGGGCACCTGCCGCGCGTCGTTCTACTTGTACAACACGGCCGACGAGGTGGACGCGTTCCTGCAAGCGCTGGACAGCGTGT
Organism: uncultured Thermotogaceae bacterium; assembly: GCA_964516385.1. Taxonomy (GTDB): domain Bacteria; phylum Bipolaricaulota; class Bipolaricaulia; order Bipolaricaulales; family Bipolaricaulaceae; genus T3SED10-47. The sequence continues at coordinate 10,603 of CAZEYM010000009.1, read as the reverse complement.
GGAGTATCCTCAGATGAAGGGCTACGCGAAAGTGATCCTGGACCACTGGCGTAGGCCGCGCAACAAGGGGCGGCTAATTGCTCCCGATCGCCAGGTCGTCCAGGCAAACCCCCTGTGTGGGGATGTGGTGCGTCTGCAGCTGGCGTTTGAAGGGCAGGTGGTGCGGGACGCGAAGTTCGATGGACAAGGTTGCGCCATCTCCCAGGCGGCAGCCTCGCTGCTCACGGAGAAGATCAAGGGGAAGCAGATTGATGAGCTTGCGGAGCTGGAAGTTGGCGAGTTCCTGGGAGAACTCGGCGAGGTGATGGTCACGCGCGTGAACTGCGCTTTGCTCCCGCTACGGGCTCTCCGCAGAGCGCTGAGGGAGGGAACGCCATGAAGTTCGTGTTGGTGCTGGGTTTGCTGATGTGTGGTGTAGGAGCTTTCGGCGACGTGCTGCCCATGGGGTTGGTTCCGGTGCCCGACGACCCGGGGATCACTGTGCACCTGGAGACGCCGCGCGTCTCTTACCTTCCCGGGGAGCTGCTGGAGGTCAAATTCTCCCTGTCTTGCCAGGCCTACGTGTACCTGTACAATGTGACCAGCGCCGGGAAAGTGCAGCTGTTGGTTCCGAATCGCTTTCTTCAGGAGCCCGAGTTCCCCGCTGGCGAGCACAGGCTGCCCAAAGAGGGCTGGACTTTGCGCTTGCCGGACCGTGAGGGCACTGAGTACCTCCAGCTGATAGCCACTGCCGCCCCACTTGACTTCTACGAGGCGGAGAGGTTCAAAGAACAGCCGTTCCTCGAGTTCGCCGACCCCGAGGCGTTCGCCGGGAAGTTGGGAGAGCTGGTGGGAGACGTGTGGGGCACGGCCTGGGCAGCGCTCGAAGTATACCAGCCACGGGCCACTCTCCGCGTGGACAGCCGACCCTCCGGGGCTGCGGTGTGGGTCGACGGGAGGAAGGCGGGTACGACGCCGCTCTTGGACACGGTACATGCTGGCATTACATCGGTCGAGGTTCGTTTGGCAGGACACGAGACCGTACGGCGTAGACTGGACCTGGAAGACGGGGAGGAAGCCCACCTTGTTGTGGAGCTGCCACCGGCCCAGCCGCCGCTACGGTTGCCCGTGGGGGCCGAGGACGGCGTTTCGGTTGGGTTGGGTTTTGTAGGGGGAGTGGATCCACTGGCGCAGACTCCGGAAGGGCTCTCCATCGGGTGCGAGGTATGGGGAGAGATGCTCGGCTTAGGGATGGCGGTCAGCTGGCCGCCGGAGCGTCCTGAGGTGGGTGCTCCGGGACCGGGAGGCGAGTTCCCTTGGGGTCCCAAGATGGAAGGGTACGCAACAGGGTGGCTTGCTCTCCGCCGGGACTTGGGGTTGCTGCTTACCGTGGGGCTGGCCTTCCAGGAGATGGTTGACCTGCCGGAGTGGGATCCTTACGCTGTCTACCCGGCTGTGGAGATCGAACCGAACACCTACTGGAAGGTGCTTCCGACCTTTGGAGCGGCAGTGGGGGTCCCCGTCGATGGTTTGCGGTTGTACTTGGGCTGGAACACAAGCCGGGGCGTGACGATCGGGGTGACCTTCATCCCGGCTACGTGACCACGCGAACCAGCAGGCCGACAACAAGGGCCAGCCCTGTGGTCCCGAGCAAAACTACAATGGTCCGCCTGAGCCCCAGTTCCCGCCCGAGCGCCCCTATGGTGGCCACACACGGGATGTAAAAGAGCAGGAAGGCGGTGAACACCAGCATTTGGCCGGCGGTCATCACTGCTCCCAGATCGGTTGTGCCGAACGCTTGGCCGAGCATCACCAATGAAAGCTCCTTGCGCAGGACGCCGAACATGAGGGGCACGCCGGAGGCTTCCGGAAGGCCAAGAGGCCAGGTGAGTGGGCGCGCAATTGAGGTAAGCGCGCCAGTCCAACCGAGGGCCTGAATCAAAGCCAGCGCCGCGCTGCTCAACACCAGCAGTGGCCAGGCCACAAAGACGAACTCGCGCAGGCGGAGCCAGGTCTTCGCCACCACGGTGCGTGCAGTAGGCTGTCGGTAGGGGGGGATCTCCAGTATCAGTCCCGGCCCGATCCCAGGCAAGACCCGCGACAACCCCCACCCTACTATTGCCAACACTGCCAGGTTCAGCAAGTACAGCCCCATCGCCATGTACGGGCCCACAAACCTCCCCACTAGGCCGAGGACCACGATCGTTCGTCCGGCGCAGGGAATCATTGTCGCTAACACAGCAGTGATCAGGCGGTCCCGGTCGTCTTCCAGGATCCGCGTTGCCATCACTGCGGGCACTGAACACCCGTATCCAAGCAGAAGGGGAAGGATGCTCTTGCCGTGTAGGCCTAGGCGGTGCATCAGCCCATCCATCAGAAAGCCCACCCGCGGCAGGTACCCCACATCCTCCAGCAAAGACAGCAGGATGAGGAAGGGGACAAGAAAAGGCAGCGCTATTGCCATCCCTCCGGCGAGACCCTCCAGGGCTCCTCCCATTATCTGCCCCCCCACCCCCGGTACAGCGGCAGCTACGGCCTCTGCGATGCCCTCGAGAGGGGGGAGAAGCTTGTCCTCGAAGTACGCCCCCACATGGAACACGATCAGAAAGACACCCAACAGGACGCCCAGCAACAGTGGGTAAGCGAGTATCCGGTGCATGAGGAGGTCATCGGCCCGTTCACGCCAACTCACTTGCGCATGTCCCACCTGGGCGACCTGCTCGAACAAGTGTGCAGCCAGGGCGTGACGTTCTGCGGACAGGACGAGCTCTGTCGAGGATCCCCGACTGCGCTCCAACATCCTCCGCGCCTGGTGGAGCGCTTGTTTGGCTGGGGGAGAAAGCTGCGCTGAGTGTGCTTGATCGCTCACCAGAAGCTGCAGCGCCAGGCGGCGGTCGGTGTCGTCTCCCAGTTCTTCCTGTGTTCGCTCTACAGCCTCCTCCACATCGCGGCTGTAGGAAGGAAGTCGTGGGGGGCGCGCGCGCCCTATGCTGGCGGACAGGTCCTTCAGGCCTATGCCTCGAGAGGCGACTGTCTTGACCACTGGCACCCCCAAGGCGTCTGCAAGCTCAGCCTCATCGATTGAGATGCCCTTGTGTTCGGCCTCATCGGCCATGTTCAAGCAGATCACCAGAGGTACTGACAGCTCGGCCAGTTCCAGAGTCAGCTCGAGCGAGCGAGAAAGGATGGAGGCGTCGACCACGTTGATCGCTATGTCCACATGACCTGACAGCAGGTAGTCCCGTGTGACCCTCTCCGCTTGGTCACCGCTTTGCAACGAGTAGGTCCCCGGCAGGTCTACGACCTGGGCCGGCCGCCCTCCTAGGACCGCCCGGCCCTCCGTGGCTTCCACTGTGGTTCCCGGGAAGTTGGATGCCACGGCTCTGTAGCCCACGAGTGCGTTGAACAACGTGGACTTGCCCGAGTTCGGCTGGCCCACCAGAGCGACCCGTACTGGGGTCATGGGCAAGCGACGACGTGTACCCTGCGGGCTACTCCTCTGCCCAGTGCCACCCGGCAGCCGTTGATCTCCACCAGCACTGGCCCTCCTCGCGACCCATAGGACAACCGGCGCATCACTGTCCCCTCTCTGATTCCCAGCTGTGCCAGGCGCATCACCATGCCGTGTCCCCCGTTTACAGAGAACACCCGCGCAGGAGGTCCGCAGGGATGTTGATCCAGAGGAACGGGCGTGGGTGGCGGGACCTGACCACTGTCGGAATATGTTTTGAGTCTCATTATCATACTGGCAATACTAGCTTCTCTTCCCGCTAGGTCAAGATCCTTCCCCGGTCGAGGTGTCCCTACCAGGGATGGCTTGCGGGGCGCCTGGCAGGGACAGTGGGGCTGGCGGCGGCATGGTCTTGACGGGTAGGTTGCAGGGATGACCAAGCTCGGAGTTTTGGCCGTAGCCTTGTTCGCCGCCTTGCTGGCGCTGCTGGTTGCCTCCTCCGTTCCCTGGTCCCCTCCCGATGTTCCCGTCTCCCCACGCCCCATAGTCGTGGTGGTCGACGCTGGCCATGGCGGGCACGATCCTGGAGCTGTGGTGGCTGGAATTGAGGAGAAGAATGTGGCATTTGCCATTGCCCTACGCGTGTTCGCCCTCGCGGAAGCGGAGCCGGGGCTGCACGTTGTGCTGACGAGATTCGGTGACTACTATGTTGAGCTCGTCGAACGAGTTCGCCTGGCGGATGAAAGCGGCGCCGCCTTGTACCTCTCCATTCACGCCAACGCCAACGCCAACGCCAACGCCAGCGCAAACATCTGTGGAGTGGAAACGTGGGTGCACGATACGGTGCACTCCACCGAGGAAAGCTGGCAACTGGCAGAGGTCGTACAGCGGGCTGTGGTGAAGGCCACCGGCGCCCCTGACAGGGGAGTGCTCCGGCAACCCCTGTACTTACGTCACACCGATCTCCCTGCAGCATTGGTGGAAGTCGGTTACCTTACGTGCCCAGAGGAGCAACAGATGCTGCTCGATCGGGCCTATCAAGAACGCATTGCCGTGGGAATACTGCGGGGGATCATCGACTTCCTTGGCCTGTAGTCAGCCCGGGCACGGCGACAAGCGGTGCAGAAGGGGGGCTGGAGCATCTGTGCACCCCTGGGAGTTCACGACTTCACCTGCTCCTTCACCGCTGCGTCCTTGTGCACCTCCAGGGTTTCGGAGTACTCCACCCGGTTGATACGACAACCAGGGCCTATACGCACGTTCGCCCCACGCACCACTTCTGCTCGGGTGGATTCCAAGTACACGTCGTCGCCTTCGATGGTCTTGGCCTGGAGCGAGCCCCCTCCGAATCCCATCCGAAAACCACGCGTCAAGCTGATTTGCACGTTGAAACCGGTCTCCCCCCTGCCGCGCACCTCGATCTTCTCCCCACCGATCTCCTGCACGCGGCTCTCTCCCACCAACCGGATCTCCACTCTGTCGGCGCTGAGGAGCCCCTCGATATTGAACTTGCCTGAGGAGATGAATACATCGGCTTCCACATTGCGACCCACGGCCAACGTACCGCTGCAGCGTACGTAGTGAGCGGTGAGGCCTCCACTGATTCGCTGGGATCCGGAGCAGCGAAACTCCCCCGCCTTCAGGTCTCCCTCGACGGCGCACGCACCGGAACCCTGAAAAGATTCGGCCTCTACGTTTCCCGTGAAGCGTCCCGACCCAGAGACGGTGATCTCGCGGGCCTTGGCGCTTCCCATCACTTTGCCTGAACCGGAAATCCTGACTTCTTCTGCGGTGAGGTCCCCGTCGACCCGTCCAGCGCCGGAGATGCGAACGTTGCCGTAGTCTCCTCCACCGATCTTCCCTGCTCCCGAGATGGAGACGTTGTGTTTGGCCATCACTGGACCTCCCCAAGTTTCAACTTCACGCGCTCGACCAACCGCTCGAGGTCTGCTCGCCGGGTCACATGCGATTCTGCATCCACCTTGACCGGATCGCGTGCCACCACTGCGAAAGGAACGCGCACAGACAGCCCCTCGCGCTCAACAGTCTTCTCGGCCAAGATGGCTGTTGCGCCACTAGGGTTCCTGAGAAGCTCGTCCTCGCTACGTACCATGTCCACGATCAGCCTGGCCTGGGAGTGGCCCATTCCTGCTTTGATCGCTTCAGCTCCGGCGGCCAGGGCCACAAGCTCGGAGAACGTGTAGCCTGACTCCTTCCACAGGAGCTCCTTGGCCTCCCTGCCCACGGCATTGAGCGTGGCAGTCGGCTCCCAAGTGGACCCTGGTCCAGCGGCCTCAGGGGAGAGGAGCTGCGCCAGTTCGTCCAGGGACTTGCCTTCCTTCAGGGCTTGGATCTGCTCGATGCGGGCCAATATCTTGTCCCGAGGGAAGAACGTCTCCTGCCCGGTTATCGTCGAGCGGTGGACGAACCACGATTCGGGGATCAGCCCCTTTCGCTTCCAGCGATACAGCTGGCCATAGGAGATCCCCGTCAGCTGCAACACCTCCTTTTTGGAGACGAACCCCTCTGCCATGTACTCCACGCTCCCCACCTGATCTTGTCTCGGGCCGGATGGGCCCGTTCCGACGTTAGTATAACATAACACTGTTACCTTGTCAATGTACGCCGTTCACCGCGTGACCACGGACACGCCCTGGATAAGAAGAGGTGGGGTGTGCAAAGTCCCGAATACCCACTTAGGCTCCCCACCGACGGCTGCGAGTCCCTCCTTAAGAAGGGCATAGGCATTGCCGGCGATCATGCTGTTCTTCACGCGGCCCACGACCTTGCCGTCCTTGACAGCGTAGCCGATGACGTTGTTGGAGAAAGAACCAGAAGCGATGTTGCCTTGGCCCAATCCGAGAACGTTCTGGGCGACAAGCCCGTTTTTCATGTCGCTAAGCAAGTCGTCCAAAGTGCCTTCGCCGGGGCTCACCACTAGGTGACGAGGGCTTGCTGAAGGAGGTGTGCGGAAGCCTCCGCCCATCAGGCCTCCCTTGAAGCCGTTGCCAGTGGGCTCGGCCTCGGCCAAGGCCGCCGACCGGAGATCGTAGAAGAGACCCTTGACCACACCGTCTTCCACGAGCGGAAGTTGTGTTGTGGGCACTCCTTCGTCGTCGAACGATGCTGAGCGGGGACCCAGGTCGATGCGTCCGTCATCGCTGAGGGTGAACTTGTGGTCGAAGACCTGCTCCCCCAGCTTGCCTTTGAGGGGGGAGGTACCCAGGAACGCTGACATGCCCGAGAAGCCCAAGAACAGGGGGAGGTAGACAACAGGAGTCGCCTGTGGGAGGAACAACACCAGCTGCTGGCCGGTGGGAGTGGGTGCAACCTTTCTGCCCCAGTGGAGCTGTCGGAGAACATCCTGCACTAGGGCCTCGGGATTGAACTCTGCTGCGCCCCGCACTGTTTGCGAGGAGTGCACAGCGTATATGTCGTCTTGCCGTACCCATCCCGCTTCCAGTTCCATTGTCAGGTAGGTACGCTGTTCGGTCCGGAGAGGCGAAGATGTGCTACCGACTGATACTTCCACTTCACCCTTGCTGAGCTGTGCGTTGACCTGCACGTCGGGGAACTGACCGAGGACGGCTCTCGTGGCTTCTTCTCCCCAGGAAATGAGTTTGTCGGGGGGGACATCGGCTGTCGCACGGTCGTAGACCTTGACCGAAGGCATCTCCCTGTCCTCCGGAAAGCTAAATGGCGCTGGGTCACCGTGCTGGGCGGAGACCAGCGCGGCCTCCAAGAGCCCGTCGGCCTTCTTCCCTGTGGTGGCGGCAAATCCCAGCTTGCCACCCGAGATCACCCGTAGGGCTTGCCCTACCACTGACTCGGACTTCACCGTCTGCAGGTCGCCGGCGTCGAACGTGACGGTAACACCGTCGCGGCGTTCCACATAGAGCTCTGCGGCGTCGGCCCTTTCTCTGGCCCGCTTCAGTAGGTTCATGATCTACCTCCCTCCTATGGTGACCTCGTGGACCCGCACGTGGGGTGCTCCGTCCGTCACAGGGAGGGGAGACTGCCCACCTTTGCCGCATCCGCCTGATCCGCCGACCAACTCGAAGTCTTGCCCGAGCATATCGATGTTGTTGAGGATGTGGAACACGTTCCCAGTGAGGACTACGTCGCGCAGCATCTGTCCCACCTCTCCGTTGCGGATCTCGTAGGCGTAGCCGGCAGAGAAGGTGAACTGCTCGAACATCGTCTGCCCGCCGAAGGCAGCCTTGGCATAGATACCGTGGTCCACATCCTTGATCATCTCCTGGAATGTCGCCTTGCCGGGCTCGATGTACGTGTTTCGCATCCGCACGATGGGCTCGTGCTCCCAGGAGATCGCACGAGCGTTTCCAGTCGGTTCCATATTCATCTTCCGCGCTGTTGCCCGCGAGTGCATGAGGCCTGAGAGAATGCCGTTTCTGATCAAGTACACCTTCTGGCGTCTGACGCCCTCGTCGTCGAAAGGCGCGTTTCCTCGCGCTCCGGGGATGTAGCCGTCGTCCACTACGTTGAGTTGATCGGCGCCAAAACGGCGTCCGATCTTCATCACTTCCCGCATGTGGGGGTTGCGGAAGAGGAAGTCGGACTCGCAGATGTGGCCGAAAGCCTCGTGGATGAACACCCCTGCCAGCTGCTGATCCAGGATCACCGTGTAGGTACCTCCCTTGACCGGCTGGGCGCTTAGCAAGTCCACTGCTCGTCTGGCTACCGCCTCGGCCCTTTCCTCCTTGTCCTGAGCGAGTTCATAACCGGCGGCTTCGCCAATGGGCTCGAACGCTTGTTGGATGTCCCCATTCCGTCGAGCGACTGCTCCCAGGAGCAGTGTCACATCGGGCATCTCTTGGTATACGAACGTCCCTTCGCTGTTGGCATACAAGCTCTTCCGGAATGTGTCTGTGTAACGTACTGATGTGGACACGATTTCCGGCGAGAATCCCAAGATCCGTTGGTTGTACCCCTCTGCCAGCGATCGTTTGCGGGAGAGTGGCACCGAACGGAAATCTTCCTTCAGTTCGGCTGTATGTCTTGCCTCTTCCACGGGGACCTCAGCGAGCTCCGTGGGTTCCTTGACGTGTTGGGAAGCCATGCGCGCCAGGCGGGTGGCCTCTTCGACCTGGGCGGGTATGTCCGCCAGATCGGTCATCAGCGCCACTCCCCATGCCCCTCCCACTAGGGCGCGCGCAATCCCTCCCACTTCCTTGGAATCTTCCAGAGCCATGAGCTGATCGCGCTGGAAAGCTACGCGCGACCACGCCGTTTCGTCCCAACGCACCTCAACGAAGTCCGCTTTGGCTTCGGCGACCGCTTCTCTCACCAAGTTCTCCACGCCTCACCTCCTGGAGTGGCAGGATTTTAGAGCGCTTACACATCCTCCACCACTTGGTTCTTCCGCTTGTCCGCGCGCACTGGGAGTTCGCGGATGGCAAAGGAGGGGAGATACGAAGACAGTGAGGAATTCCAGCACGAGGCCTGGCGACAGTTGCGGCCGTGGTCCGACTGCTTGGCAACCACCCCTCGGTCGCTGTGTGGTGCTGCCATAACGAGCCCCCTGCGCACAATCGAGAGCTTGGCCACTTGTTGTGGGCTGTGGTCCGGTTTTCCCAAGGGAGTTCCCGGGACTTGTGATCACGGGGTACCCTGGGAAGGAGATGACGACCCCGTCCTTTTGTGAGCTAAACGGAGGATCTCGCCATCGGTAGCTCCTGCCGCTTCCCGCGATGCAACGTGCGGGGGAGGCTGCTGAAGCCTCCCCCGCACGACTGACGGACGGTTGGGCTAGGTATTCAAGCTGCTCACGCCGGTCCCACGAGCTCCAGGAGATGCCGGAAGCTGGAGCCATCGTTGGCGCCGCCGAGCAGGAAGTAGTGTCCTGCTTCCAGTGCGTCGGTGGGGATTTCCAGGTAGTAGAGGCCCAGCGCTTCGTCGTAGGGGATGATGTTGGCGTAGACCAACGAGTTAGGGCCCTCTTTGATCTGGATGAGGGCGACGGTCACGCCACCTTGGGTGACCGGCTGGCCGGTGTGGTCCTCCAGGGAGAAGGACACGACGATCGGCTGGCCGATCTCGTAGACGGCGTCGATGGTCATGTCTTCGAAGCTGCCCGCCCCACCGGCTACGGCGCGGTCCACGAACGTCCCGGCGCCACCAGCCGGTGTCACTTCGTAGCCCAGCAGCCAGTAGGCGAAGTCCTCGTAGCTCTGGGATTTGCCCATGGCTCGGCTGACGCGGCCGTAGCCGTACTCGACGATGAGCTCCAGCGCCTCGTCGAGGGAGAGGTCGTAGAGTTGAGCCAGCTCCCAGGCGAGCTGACCTGTGGCCCCGTACATGTCGAAGAACTCGAGCAGGGCCAGGGCGTTGTCCACACCCAGTCCGACACGCTCCATGAAGGCAAGGATCTCGTCTACAGGGCGCGGCAAGAAGGGCGTGTAGTCCACATCGCCTGTCGTGGCGTTCTGTGGATGTCGGTTTGCCCACCAGTTGTAGCGAGCGTCGAGTGTGCCGTCTCCCTCGTTGGTGACGTGGCCGTACAGGTCGTTCCAGTTGATGCTGACTGTGGTGGCGTCGACACCGGCGGAGACAGTGATGTTGCCGTAGACCGAAAAACCCTGGCCGATGCGGCCCAGCAGGATGTCCTCGGAAGACAGGGTCATGTCCCCCGTGAGCGATGTGTTCGACGCCGACCCCTCCTCGCTTACCACGGTGACGGGTTTGGTGATGGGGTAGGTAGCGTCGTAATCCCCGTGGGCCACTTCCACCAGCCCACCGGGGCGCACGCCGTCGATCCCGCCGGCGAGGTCCGCGAAGGCGTCGTAGCCTATGACTATGCCTTCGCCGTCGGGGTCATCGCCCCAAGCGAGGCCGACATTGGCTGCGCTGACGTACACGATGTAGGGGGAGACAGCCACGATGGCCGTCAGGGCTTCGGCGTGGCTCTCCACGTACGGGAAGCCAGCGCCCGGGTAGATATCGAATGCGCCGTCGCCCAGCTGCAGACTGCGTATGAATGCCACCCCGTGGGCGATCTGCTCCTCGTAGACCTCCGCGTCCGTGGCGTAGAGTGCCATGATGGCAAAAGCGGTGTTCTGGAGATCCCCGTTTGTGGGGTCGTCGGGGTCCGCCGTGGAGGACCACAGCCAGGCGCCCTGGTTGTCGCTGGTGGTCATCCCGGCGAGCTCTGCC
>CAZEYM010000008.1:39049-70179 GCA_964516385.1 uncultured Thermotogaceae bacterium | reverse complement strand
CCCCCCATAACTGGGAAGCGCCGATCCCTCCCCAAAGGGACCCGTCGACTGGCGAGCGGAGCGTTTGCGAGTTGCCTTCTTTACTCTTGGCGGTGTCAGCCCGTCGTGGCCGGGTCGACAATGGCGGGCGCGCTGCACAGCCGCCCATCGCGCACGCTGCGGGTCAGCCTCACCTGCACAGTGTCTCCCTCGGCGAGCTCGCCGTACTCCCTCTTGCTCACGGGTATCCTGTGCTCGCTCGCTTCCTCGTCCTCTACCGCCACCGTGATGTAGTAGAGTTCGTCGCTCACCACCTCGGTGACCTTCTGGGGCTGGGAGCCGGGACACGCCGGGCAGGCCGGGATGGTCCTCGTGCGCTCTGTCTCCCGGAGTTCGGTTGTCTTGCCCACAACGGTCCCCGGGAGCAGGTGCTCGCTCACCTCGCGACAGGTGGAGACGGCCACCAGGGCTCCGACGACGATGAGGCCGACCAGCCCGGCGATGATCAGCAGACTAAGTGGGTTCATCCGTACCACCTCGGCCCACATGATACTGTGGCCGGGGGAGAGCGGATAGGGGGAGGATGAAGGTGCACCCAGCAGTGGTTGGCAAAACCTCTGGAGGAAAGACAGTCAGCAGGTGGTTCGCCGAGCCGGTTAAGGAGGACGGGCTCGGGGGAGGCCGCACTCTCTCTTCCTCCCCCGAGCCCGCCGGAGGTCAGCGGGCGGTGCGCTCGAGCTCTTCGATCGTGCCGTAGATGACGTGCACGGCGGTCGAGCCGGTGGCCAAGTGGAAGTTGGCGTTAGGCAGCAGGGTCCGCGCCCCATCGGGAGCGGCGAACACCAGCGGGTTGCTCCGCGGGGACACCTTCTTGTCCCGCAGGTACACCATCGCCGCCGCCTGGGCGCTCGTTGCCGGCTTGGGCTCCCCGTCCCCATCGGTGTCCAGGTACAAGGTGAGCTGCATGACCCGGCCTCGCTCGAGCGTGAAGCTCAGGTCGACCCAGTCTGCCCCCACCGAGCCCTGCCAGGTGAGACGCTTGTCGTTGAACTGCAGGGTGGGATCTGGAGAGCCGGACGGGGTCACCGTCACGTCGCGGAAGCTGCCCACCGAGTTGAGCAACACGTAGAACGGCCTAGCGGAACCCCAGCTGGAGCTCCCGGCGACCGTCACGTGCCAGCGGTTCTGGGCGTCTCCCCACACGTAGATGCCCGGCTTGTCCAGGGTCGGCATGCCCGGCAGCGTGGGCGGCGGCGTGCCTACCTGTACGGTGTGTGTGGTGCTGTCTGTGGCGCCCTGGTCGTCGGTGACGGTCAGGCGCACGGTGTAGTTCCCCTCGGCGCTGTAGGCGTGACTGGTGGTGCGGCCGCTTCCGTTTGTGCCGTCGCCGAAGTTCCAGCTGTAGCTGGCGATGGTTCCGTCCGGGTCGCTGGAGGTGGAGGCGTCGAAGCTCACGGACTGGCCGGGATCGGGGTTGGTGGGGCTGAAGGTGAACCGAGCGGTCGGCGGCTGGTTGGGGGAAGCCACGGTGAGCGAGCGGGTGGTGGTGTCTGTGGCGCCCTGGTCGTCGGTGACGGTCAGGCGCACGGTGTAGGTTCCGGCGGAGCTGTAGCGCTTCTGAGTCGTGCGGCCGCTCCCGGTGGCGCCATCGCCGAAGTTCCAGCTGTAGCTTGCGATGTAGCCGTCGGGATCGTAGGAGCTGGAGGCGTCGAAGCTGACCCACTCGTTCACGTTGGGCGAGCTGGGCGAGAAGGAGAAGCCGGCCACGGGCGGTTGGTTGGCCGCGGCGGCAGTTATGGAGACCGACGCACGGTTGTTGCCCTCGTCCGACTCCCGCACCTGATCGTACGGATCGACGATTGCGGTGAATGTTTCCGGCGTCCGGGAAAGGGGCAGGGAGAGGGTTACTGTCCTGCTGGATCCCGCGCTGAGGCCACTGAGAGAGCTCTGGCGTTGATCGGAGGCCCCCTGCAGCCGCACGTAGAACGCCCCCGCGTCGGCGTTGCCCACGTTGCGCACGGTGATGCTGAAACTGACGTTGTCTCCCACTCGGGGTGCTGACGGGCTGTAGTCCAGCCTGTCCACGATCAGATCCGGAAGCCTCTGCTCCTGGACGGTGGCGTACGTTGTCGCGCTGTCCGTGCGCCCGTCGCGGGCGCGCACGGTCAGGCGCACAGTGTAGGTGCCCGCTTGGCTGTAAGCGTGCTGTACGGTTGAACCGTAGCGCGTGCTCCCGTCTCCCAGCTCCCAGCGATACTCCACGATGTCGCCCTGCGAGCCGCGGCCGTCGAAGGTGATGCTCTGGTTCACGCTGGCGCTGTAGGGGCCGCCCGGGTCCGCCCTCAGGGCGGCGACAGCAGCGGTGACTGTCACTTGCCGCGTGTTGTTGCCCTCGTCGCTCTCGGCCACTTGGTCGTACACGTCGGCTGTGGCGGTGAACGACTCCGGGCTGGTGCTCAAAGGCAGGCTGAAGGAAAGCGTTCGCGTCGCGCCAGCCGACAACGAGGCCACGCGGGCCTCGTCGCGCGGGCCGTCGCCCTGCAGGCGCACGTAGAACTCCCCTGCCGCCGCCCCTCCCGCGTTGCGCACGGTCACTTGGAAGCTGAGCGTGCTCCCCACTGTGGGAGAGGAGGGGCTGTAGTCGATGGCGTCGACCACCAGGTCGGCCCGCGTCACGGCAGCCGGGCGCGATTCCAGACGGCCCGAACCGAACGTGTTGGCGTCGCCCATGAACACGGTCATCCCCAGCAGTCTTGAACGGAGGGTGCTGCCCGTTGCGCTTGAATCCTCTCCGCGGAGGAGCGCTGCCGCCCCGGCCACATGTGGCGCTGCCGCCGAGGTTCCCGGGAAGGGATCGTAGTAGCTCACGCCGGTGCTCACGTTGTCCGGAGCCACCAGGTCCGGCTTCTGCCGGCCGTCGGTGGTGGGCCCCCGGGACGAGTAGTCCTGGGCAGGCCCGCTCGTGTAGCGGCTCCAGTCGACAGAACCCACAGTGAGCGCTTGATCCAGGTTGCCCGGCGCGGGGATCGACGAGCGGGACACGTAGGGTGAGAGATCCTGGTAGATCGAAAACAGCTTCAGCGAGCGGACAGCCCCACTTGCGCGGTTGATCCGCACTCGGTATGTGCCCCCCTGCGTGGCGGAGAAGGTGAGGCGCTCGGTGGGCTGCTCTGTGCCCCCTTGGGTCTTGCTCGATGAGGCCACCAGGTTCCCCGTCGGCCCGTACAAGTACAGGTCGTAGTCATCGCCTGTGGTCGGCCAGCTGTTCCAGGTAAGGTACAGGGTGATCGGGTCGCCAGAGCTTGCCGAGAGCGTAACGTCCGTGTCGTGCCAACCGTCACTGTTTCTGTCGGTGAACGTGGCGCTGTAGTGGCTGCGGGCGTCGTTTCCCGCTGCCTGCACCCACAGGATCCCCGCGTCGGTGGCACGCTTGGCGATCTGGGCGACGGAGCCGGTGCCATCGTAGTAGTTGGTGTTGTACCAGCCCAGCGAGTGGTTGATGATGTGGATGCCTTGAGATATTGCGTAGGAAACAGCGTTGTCAAGGTCCACCTCGTTTCCGACCTTGATGAGGTAGAGCTGCGCATCAGGGGCCACATCGTGGACGATCTCCGCTACGGCAGTGCCGTGCGAGTAGTCAGATTCTATGCCTCTTCCGGTGAAGTCACGGGTGGTGACCCCGTGGGGAAGATCGCCCCGCGACTGCGAAGAAGACAACCCCCGGAACCCCAGGTCGATGATCGCCACCTTGGCCCCCGCGCCCCTCTGGCCTGCGGCGTGGAAGGCGGATGCGCCGATGAGGTCAGCCCCCTGAGAGGTAACCCCTAGCGGGTAGGGCTCATAGGGGAGCCGAACGTACGCCGTCCCCGCCATCTGCTCCAGGAAATCCTCCAGCTGGGTGAGGGGAACCACGGCCAACGTGAGCCCCGTGGGCGAGGAGGTCGCCTCGCGAGCCCCGGCCGCTTGGACCGATACTGTTCCCCTGGTCTCCAGCACCACGGTCACTTCGGAGCGATCTGCAGACAGCGGCACGCCCACCATCTGCGCCACCTTGGCCACCGCGTCCTGGGTCTCCCGGGGCAGATACCCAAGGAGGCCCACGGCCCCGAATGGGGCGACGTCCCTGACGGCCTCCAGAAGGATCTCCAGCGCCCCATCCACATGGGGGTTGGTGCGCTCGGGTTTGCCCACGCTGAGGGCTTCGGGAGGTTGGGCCGTCCCCGTCGTCACGAAAAGGAGCCCAACCAATGCCCAAACAAGTGCAGTTCGCATGTTCATCACTCCTCCGCCGGGTACGGTGTGTGTGGCAGCCTGACCAGGCGTGCTGCAGGATCAGCGCCCAGCTCGGGGAGGTAGAAAATGGGGATGAGAAGCTCGGCCAACGATTCGCTCGAGCTCTGTATATACGGCTCGAACTCGGCCTTTAGCGAGCCCTGCAGTTCGACCACCACGCGTACCCTCAGGCCTACGCGTTCCAGCCCCTGCTGTCGGGCGAACCCGAACCAATCGGGGTGGTTCACCAACGCCCATAGCACTGAGTCCAGCCGTACGCCCTCCGGTGGTGCTGGGTGCTTCGCTGGAATCTCCCGCAGCTCGAGCTCCAGAGTGCATTCCGCTGGGAGAAGCTCCAGGCGGTTCAGGAGCTCCAGGAATCCCTCCGGCAGTGCCACAGTGTCGCCTTCTGTCCAGGCCACCAGCTCGGCTTGCAGATGACGCCCGCGCAACGTCGCGGTGGCCGACTCCGTTTGCACGGTTACCAACAGCAGCTCGCCGTCCAAAAAGGCGTACGCCGGCGAACTCAGCAGCGCCTCCTCATCCTCGGCTCCGAAGAACTCCAGTTCTTGGTCCACCCACCTAGCCAGGGGTATCCCCTCTGTCTGGACCCGGGTGGCCAGATCGTCGACCGCTCCCGCGGGGAGAAGGACCTCCCCCCACAGGAAGCTCGTGGGGACCCCTGCCGAACTTGTGGTCCACAGCATCGCGCCCAGCAACATCATCCACATGACACGCATAGCACCGCCTCCTCTTCAGCTACAACCAATATACACGCCGGGGGCTTGGCGGTTTCGCGGGGGGAGCTCGCCGCCCGGCGAAGCAAGCTGCTCACAGCCTGGGGTCACCCGCCGACCTCTCGCAGGTCCCACAGCATGACCGTCCCGTCGGCCGAGCTGCTGGCCATTTCGGTACCAGCGGGGGAGAAGGAGATCCCCAGAACTCCTCCGTGGTGTCCTACTCCTCCCTCTTCCCCGCAGCCACAGCTGCCGAGGCTGGCCAGGAGCTCGCCGGTGCTTACGTCCCAGATCCGCACGGAGGCATCCTGCCGTCCGGCCGCGACCCAGCGTCCGTCGGGGCTGAACGCAACGGAGTACACCCGAAGGCCCTCCCGGGAGAGCACGCGCAGCTGTGTCAGCGAGGGGACATCCCACAGGCGGGTCGTTCCGTCGAGGGCTGTGGAGGCGAGCGTAGTTCCGTCCGGGCTGAAGGCTACCGCCCGCACCGGGGCAGCGTGACGGTATGCGCTGGCCACCTCTCGCCCTGAGGGCACTTCCCACAGGCGGATGATCCCGTCCGCCCCGCCGAAGGCGAGCTGGTTTCCGTCAGGGCTGAAGGCCAGGCACAGAACGCCGTCGGTGTGCTCAGCAAAGGTGCCCTCCTCCGTCCAGCCCTCGGTCCGCCACAGCTTCACCGTTCCATCGTCGGATGCGCTGGCCAGCAGAGCTCCATCCGGACTGTAGGCCACCCAGTTGATCCTCTCCTTGTGGCCGCTGATGATCATGCGTTGTTCGGTGCCATCACCCACGTCCCAGATGCGGATCATGCGATCCCGGCCTCCGCTGGCCAGCTGTTCCCCGTCGGGGCTGAACGCCACGCTGTGCACCCAGCCCCAGCCATGCTGTAGAACGTGGATCAGCTCGCCAGTGGAGGCGTCCCACAGCCGCACAGTAGTATCCCAAGCCCCACTTGCCACCAGCGTCCCGTCGGGACTGTAGTCCACCGAGAACACGTATGAGCTGTGTCCCACCATGGTTCTCTCGGGAGCCAGGATTGCCGGAGCGGTAGCCGCCGAGAAGGCGAACGCCGCTAGCAACATCGTGCAGATGCCCCTCTTTGTCAACATAGCGGTACCTCCTTCTGTGATGAAGTTCGCCGGTAGTGTACACCGGGGGCTATGCCATGAACTTCCCACTCATGTACGCGCGGAGGCGACGGCCGGTGTCGCCCTTGGGTGAGGATTGCCTGCGCACGAGGGTGTGAAGACTGCCGCCGCCATCACCTGGGTGACGGGGGATGAGGTGGATGTGGAGGTGCGGGACTCCCTGCCCGGCCACGCGACCGTCGTTTACGCCTACGGTGATGCCTGGCGTGCCCAGCACTTCCCGTTGGGCAAGGCTCACCTTGCACGCGACGGCCAGCAAGGGCCCGGCCAGCGCCTCAGGGAGGTCGGCCAGGCGCTCTACGTGTTTGTGAGGAATAACCAGCGCATGTCCGTCGGCGAGGGGGGAGGCGTCAAGGAAGGCGACGACTTGGTCGTCCTTGTAGATGATGTCCGCCGACAACTCGCCGGAGACGATACGGCAAAAAGGGCACGCACTCATCTGTGATCTCTCCTTTCGGCGGTGGTGCGTTCTCTTGTCGTCGCACCTTCGTACCACGCCGTGCGAGGCGAACCCACCCGTCCGAGGCAAGCTCGGAGGCTACTCGTCCGAGGCAAGCTCGGACGCTACTATCCGGGCGAACTTGCGTCGGCCGACGCGGACTATTGTGCCTGGCCAGGCGGGGACTTGCTCGTGGGGGGAGCTCACGCGCCTGCCGGCAACCTCCACTCCCCCTTGTTCGATCAGGCGACGCGCCTGGGAACGGGAGGAGGAGAAACCTACGGCCATGAGCAGGTCAACCACGTTGGCGGTGCCGTCCTCTTTCAACAAAGCTCCATCCAAGAGCACTGCGGGCATGTCCTCCGGGCTCTCCTGCTTTTCGAACACCCGCTCGAAGTGGGCTTGTGCTGCGTCAGCGGTCTGAGACCCTTGGAAGGTGGCCACCAGCGTCCACGCCAGCCGCTTCTTGGCCTCCTTGGGGTGCAGCTTCGCCAGCTCTTCCCAGTGGAGGTCGGTGAGAAGCCTGGTGTACTCAGGCATCAGCTCATCTGCGATGGACATGAGCTTGCCGAACTGCTCTTCCGGGGGTTCAGCGATGGCGATGTAGTTCCCGCGGGACTGGGACATGGCCATCTTTCCGTCGGTGCCGATCAGAAGGGGCATGGTGACCACGGCTTGCGGCCGTTGGCCGTAGGCCTCCTGGATGTCCCGGGCGATCAACAGGTTCACCCGCTGGTCGGAGCCGCCGAGTTCCACATCGGATTGTATGGCTACCGAGTCGTAGGCCTGGGCCAATGGGTAGAGGAACTCCATGATGGTGATGGGGATCCCAGTCGCGTAACGACGCTGGAAATCTTCCCGTTCCAGCATGCGGGCGACGGTGTACTTGGCGGATAGTACGATGACGTCGGCGAAGGAAAGCTTCCCTAGCCACTCGGAGTTGTGTCGCACCTCGGTCTTGCGCTGGTCCAGTATGCGGAACGCCTGCTCTCGGTAGGTGGCCATATTACGCTCGATCTCGGTCGGCGTCATCGGATCGCGGGTCTTGGCCTTGCCGGAGGGGTCGCCGATGCGGCGGGTGAAGTCCCCCACCACGAGCACCGCCAGGTGCCCCAGGTCCTGGAAGGCTCGCAGCTTGCGCAAGACCACAGCGTGGCCGAACGTAAGATGCGGCGCCGAGGGGTCAATGCCCAGCTTCACCCGCAAGGGGCGGCCGCTTTCCAGCGAGAGCTCGAGCTTGGCCCTTAGTTCCTCCCGCGGCACCACCACCTCCGTGGCCCGCTCTATCTCCTGGAGCTGCCGCTCGACTTCAATCTTGTTGTCCATCACACCACGACGGACGACACCACGTGGTCGTCATCGTCCACTCGGATGAGTCTCACCCCCCGGGCGTAACGGGAGAACGCGCTCACCTGATCGGCCTCGAAGCGGATAACCTTCCCGGCCTTAGTGGACACCAACACTTCGGCGCCCTGCCCTACGAGCTCCATCGATACAAGCGCCCCGGTGTGCTGGTCGAGCTTTATCCCGATGAGGCCCCTGCCGCCACGGTTCTGCACCGGGATCTCAGCAGGGTCCAGGCGCTTTCCGTAGCCGTTCTCTGTGACCAAAAGCAACCGGTACTCCTCGCTCAGCTCGGGGGGCAGCCACACCGTGGCCACCACCGCGTGACTCTGGCTCAGGCGCATGCCTCGCACCCCCATGGACGGGCGCCGTGTGAGTCGCACCTGCGACTCCTCGAAGCGGATGACCTGGCCGCGAGAGCTCGCTAATATCAGTTGACCGCTGCCGCCGGTGATGTGGGCACCAACCAGGCGATCGTCCTCTGCAATGTTGTAGGCTAGTATTCCCTTGGAGTGGGCATTAGCGTAATCGGCAAGGGCATTTCTGTTGGCGACGCCGTTCTTCGTTGCCAGCAGGGCGCAGTCACGGCCGAAGTCCTCCACCGCCAGCACCGAGCGGATCTCCTCGTCCTGGTCCATCTCCAGGAAATGGCGCAGGTTCTTCCCCACACCGGCTCGCTGGCCCACAGACAGGCGGGCTGCCGGAAGCTTGAACACCCGTGCACGGTCGGTGAACACAAGCAGGTCTTGATGGGTGTTGGCATAGAGCATCTCTTGCAGGGCGTCGGAGTCCTTGGTGCGGATTCCCATCACGCCCTTTCCTCCCCGCCCCTGGACACGAAATGCCTCGCAGTCGCTGGCGTTCACGTAGCCCCGGGCGGTGATGCACAGGAAGAGGTCTCGTTTGGGTTCTTCCGCTTCCTCCGCATCCAGTTCCTCGGACTCAGCTACGATGGTGGTGCGCCGATCGTCGCCGTACTTGTCGGCGATCTCTGTCAGCTCCTGGCGAATCACGCCGTCCAGCTTGGCCGGGTCGCCGAGGATCGACTCGTACTCGCTGATCTTCTTCCGGAGCTCCTTGAGCTCTTCGTCGATCTTGTGGCGCTCCATCTTTGTTAGCTGCGACAGGCGCATGCGCAGGACGGCCTCCGCTTGCTTGTCGCTCAGGCCTATCTCTGCCGAAAGCAGCGCCAGCGCCTCCTCGGGGTTCCCCGAAGAGCGGATGATCTCGATGACTTCGTCCAGGCGCTCGAGCGCCAGCTGGAAACCCTCCAGGATGTGTGCGCGTTCGCGGGCCACCCGCAGGCGGTACTCGGTTCTGCGGCGGACCACGTTGCGGCGGAAGGAGAGGAACGCCCCCAGCATCTGGGGAAGCGACAGGGTCTTTGGGCTGCCGCCCTGGATGACCAGGAAGTGGCAGGCGTACGTTCGTTCGAGGGCGGTCAGCTTGAGGAGACGGCGCAGCACCCGCTGGGGTGTGGCATCGCGCTTCAGCTCGACGACCACGCGCAGGCCTTGCCGATCGGACTCATCGCGTAGGTCAGCCACTCCCTGCAGGTCCCCTGACTTCACCTTGGCAGCGATGGATTCCAGGATGGTCGACTTCCTGACCTGGTACGGTATCTCCGTTATCACAATGCGGTCGTCCTCGATGAACGCCCGGGCCCGCACGCGCAGCCGGCCTTCCCCGGTGCGGTAGGCGTCCACGATACCTTGACGCCCCACGAGGAATCCTCCGGTGGGGAAGTCCGGCCCCGGCACGAACTGCATCAGCTCTTCAGCGGTGGCTTCGGGGTGCTCCATGAGGTGGAGCGTGGCTCGGATGAGCTCCCGCAGGTTGTGCGGGGGGATCTGGGTGGTCATCCCCACGGAGATCCCCCAGGCGCCGTTGACCAGCGTATGGGGGAAGCGCACTGGCATGACCTCCGGCTCCTCCATGGAGTCGTCGAAGTTGGGGACGAAGTCAACGGTCTCTTCGTTCAGCTCCTCCAGGAACTCCATAGCGATCCGGGCCAGCCTGGCCTCCGTGTAGCGCATGGCCGCTGGCGAATCGCCGTCGATGGAGCCGAAGTTCCCCTGGCCGTCGACCAGCGGATAGCGCGTGGTGTACGTTTGGGCCAACCCGGCCATGGCCTCGTACACAGCGAGGTCGCCGTGCGGGTGGTAGCGGCCCATCGTGTCTCCGACTATGCGCGCGGACTTCCGATGCGGCTTTCCTGGTTGGAGGCCCAGGCCACGCATGGCGTACAAGATCCGCCTTTGCACGGGCTTCAGACCGTCGCGCACGTCGGGAATGGCCCGACCGCGTATCACCGAGATGGCATAATCGATGTACGATTGCTCCATCTCGTCTTCGATGAATGCGGAATGCACTCGTTCCACGTGCTGTTACCTCCTAGCAGGCCAATGGTACGCAGCGACGGGGAGTAACGCAAGGTTTTTCTGTCCCTGACGGGATTAAGCCGTTCAGGGAGCAGCGGGCAGGGCTGGTCTGTCGGTAGGTGGCATGCCTGCAGGATAGGCTTCGACCACTATGGGGCGGAGGATTGTGGCCGTCGCGCTCGTGATGAGTGGACTGGGCATGCTCTACCTGCTTCGCTGTGGGCTCGTGCGGCTCCTGCGCGGTAAGGTGGAACAAGATGAGAGAGCAAGATGAGTGAGCGGCGCGGCTGGACGCGGTGGCTCGGCGTGGTGCGAGGCGCCCTGGAGGCCGGGACGCCGTACTTTTACAGCGGTCTGTTGGGGCCTGTAATGCCGTGGCTGTTCGCCCGGCGTTACCGAAGACCTGACCCGTGGAACTACGAGCAAAGCCCGTATGAGCGACGTAAGTACGAGCTGAAACTGCAGCTACTGCGACAGGTGAGCAGCGGGCAGCCCTTCGACCGCGCTCTGGAGCTGGGCTGTGGGGAGGGAGCGTTCACGGCCCGCCTGGCTGGAGAAGGTCTCGCCCAAGAAATCGTGGGCTTCGACTTCGTACCTGCTGCCCTCGAGCGGGCTCGCCAGCGGCTGGCCGACTACCCGCAAGTGAACTTGGTGCGGGGCAACGTGGTACGGGAGCTTCCGCAGGGCCCGTTCGACCTCGTCTTGGGCTCGGAGATAGTCTACTACTTGGGGCCCTTGCGGCGCATAGCGGTGTTCGCCGGACGGGTGGAGGAGCTCCTGTCGCCCGGGGGATGCGTGCTCCTGCTGAGCGCTTGGCCGGCAGCACGGCTATTGCACCGACCGTTCTCCCGCCGGCCGGAGCTTCGCCTGGAGACCGAATGCATCGAGTCAGACGCACGCAGGCCCTATCTTGCCCAAGTGTTCCGCAAGAGGCAAGAGAGAGTGTGTCTGTGAGGTCCCTGTGAGATGTGGCGTAAGCTGTGGGGCCTCTACGGTCTAGTCATGGTTGGCGCTCTGGGTCAGGGTGAGTTTCAGTGTGAGCCGGCCCAAGGAGAGCTCCATGGTCAGATCCCAGGTTGTCAGCTCCATGCCGTCCCAGCGAAGGCCACCCTGTCCCTGCCGGGGGGGTGCCCCGGTAACGCTGTGCGTCGGGCTGAACACAACTCCCCCGCTCAAGGCCAGGTCCCCTAGTTCTTGCCGGAAAGTGAGCGCTTGGCTCTGCAAATTGCCATCTGCCAGCACGGTGATGCTGCTGAACCCCCAGGAGGCCGTGGTGGAGGTGAGCGTGACGACAGTGCTTGCGTGAACCCCACTTGGGGAGAGCGAAAAGCCGCTTGTCCATCCGCCGGACAGGCTCATTGCACTTGCTGCGAAGCCGAACAACACTGCCGCTGTACACAACAAAGCTGCTCTTCGCATCATGATCCTCCTTGGCCGTCGCCACGACTGCTGACAGATGGTACCACCGATGTGGCACCTGGGGAAGGGAGCGTGTGACGCCCTCCCCCGCAACAGCCCTGGCGGCGTGTCTGGGAGGCCAAGCCAGGTAGGCAGGCTAGAATCTGAAATCCCACCCCACGCTCAGGACGTGGTCGCCGGCGACCGCATCCAGGGCAAAGGAGGTGAGCAGGTATAGGTTGCTCATCACGGGCACCTCAGCTGCTGTCTCCACACGGGTGATGCCAAACAACGTCCCCGCATGCTGGAAGTAGACAGCGACGTCGACGCTGTACACGCCTCCACAGCAGCCGGGCCCGCAGAATCCGAGCTTTATGTATTCGAACTCCTCTCCCTGGAACACTGGTTGAGCAGCCTCTTCCTCCTTGAACTCGCACGGTGACTCGCTTTCGCTTTCGCTGTCTGCTAGGGCGTTTTCCACCTTCTCCACATCGAGCGCGGTCAGCATCTCCAGGTAGGCGCAGTCCCCCAGCTCGCAGCGGATCCTCCAACCGTGGATCACGATGCCCTCGAACAGATAGAGCTCCTGGTCCCACACGACGTCAGCAAACAGGGTGACGCACACTTGGCCGATCCCCTCGAACCGGGGCGTGATAGAGGCGACCTTGCTGTCCACGGTGAACGTTATGGAGGCATCGAAGGTGATGCCGCAGCAAAGAGGAAACAGGCTCTTGGCCGTGAACTCGACGTACTCAAACCCAGCCTTGGAGAAGGAAAGCCGCGCCTCGTGGGTGATCCCGCAGCACAGACTCAGGTCGGTCAGCTGGATGAGGGCCCCGGCGAAGGTGAGGCCGCTGCAGCAGTCCTCGAACATCCCTGTAATGGAAACGTGCTCGGCTTGGCCTGTCAGGCAGAACAGTATGTAACTCTCGGTCTGCGGAGGACAACACGGCCATGCGTAGCCAGGAGCATAAGGATAGGCGAAGTGGAGAGCGCGGGCGATGAAAGTCGTGCCCAGAAAGCTCAGTTCGGCTTTACCTTTGGTCCACATGTATGCGGGAGCCTCCAGGGTGACCGACGCGGTTTGCGGGGCGCAGTCGTCGGGGAACGTCACCAGTACTTCCTCTGTGGAAGAGGGGTTGAATGCCATTGTCCCTTGGATGTAGGCAGGGCCGAGCATGCCTGTCAGGCCGAAGGATTGTGCAGCGAATCCGTCCTCTGTGAACTCGGACCAGCTGCTGATCGTCCAGGAGCTGTCGACGGCGTATTCGAGTCCAAGATGTGTGTAACGCAGGGCGGGATCCGGGAGCACGACGATCTCCGTCGACCACGAGCCCGAGATTCTCGCCCAACCGCAAAGGCCCAACAGGCACACCAGCGCGAGAACAAGAATGTGTTTCGTCATCTGCTTTTCGCCTCCCGAAACACGTTACCGCCTGCTCTGGTCAGGCCACGATGCAACAGGTCCCTGTCCGTGCGCCGTTGAGTCCGTGATCGTCGTCACACCCGGCAGCCGTGGTTGACAGGGGGCGCAGGACGTTTAAGCTAGGGCGTTCTCCCGAGGGGTGTAGGGAAGTCATACTAAGGGAGGTCCGCCTTTGGGGATCGTTGCTCCCAGGCGGATGTAGATCCCCCAGTCAATGAAGGCGGAGGAACCAGCATGGGTACGATTGCCATGGAACGGGTGCGGAACATAGGGATCGCCGCGCACATCGACGCTGGAAAGACGACGGTCAGCGAGCGCATCCTGTTCTTCACAGGTAAGAGTCACAAGATCGGAGAAGTACACGATGGTCGGGCGGTGATGGACTGGATGCCCCAAGAGCGGGAGCGGGGCATCACCATCACCTCCGCCGCGACCACCACCTACTGGAAGGATCACCGGATCAACATCATCGACACCCCGGGGCACGTTGACTTCACTGCCGAGGTGGAGCGGAGCCTGCGCGTGGTGGATGGCACTGTGGCGTTGTTCTGCGCTGTGTCCGGGGTTCAGCCCCAGTCGGAGGCTGTGTGGCGCCAGGCGGAGAGGTATCGAGTTCCGAGGATCGCCTTCATAAACAAGATGGACCGCACCGGCGCGGACTTCTGGGCAGCATTGGGGGAGATTCGCGGCGAGCTGGGGGCGAATGCGGTGCCGTTGGTCCTGCCCATTGGCGCAGAGCAGGAGTTCCGTGGGCTGGTGGACCTGTTGGACATGCATGCCATCGTCTACGAGGAGAGTGCCGAAGGAGTCGAGCTTCGAGAAGTGCCAATCCCCCAGGAGCTTGTGTTAGAGGCCAGGAGGGCCCGCGAACAGCTAGTGGAGCGGGCAAGTGAGCAGGACGACGGGTTGCTGGAGGTGTTCATGCAGGGGAGGGAGCCCACTCGGGCCGAGCTCCTCGGGGGACTGCGGGCGGCTACCATCGCGGGGCGCTTGGTCCCGGTTTTGTGTGGTTCTGCTTTCCGAAACAAGGGTGTGCGAAGACTCCTGGATGCGGTGGTGGATTTTCTCCCCTCTCCCTGTGACGTGCCCCCGGTGCGAGGCCGCTGGCAGGGAGCCGAGGTGGAGCGGCCGGCCGACCGCGACCGGCCGCTGGCAGTTCTGGCGTTTAAGGTTCAGGCAGACCGGCACGTGGGGAAGCTCACCTACTTGCGCGTGTACTCGGGCGTACTGCGGACCGGGCAGACTGTGCTCAACGCCGGGCGAGAGGTGGAGCAGCGTGTGTCCAGGTTGTTCGAAGTCCACGCCAACCGCCGACAGGCAGTGGACACACTCGGCGCAGGGGAAGTGGGCGCGGCGGTCGGACTGGCTGACACCTTCACGGGTGACACCTTGTGCGATCCCGAGCACCCAGTTGTGCTGGAGGCGATGGAGTTCCCTGCTCCGGTGATCGATCTTGCGCTCATCCCCGAAAGCAGGCGGGATGCCGATCGCCTGGGGGAAGCATTGGCTCAGCTTGCCGCCGAGGACCCCACTTTTTTGGTCCGGCCCGACCCCGAGTCCGGCCAGGTGGTGGTTTCGGGAATGGGGGAGCTGCATCTGGAGATCATTGTGGACCGGCTGAGACGGGAGTTCGACGTGGGCGTCGCTCCGGGCCGCCCGCAGGTGGCCTACCGAGAGACTGCCACATCCTCGGTGGAGCACGAGCAGCGTTTGGTCAAGCAGACGGGGGGGCGAGGGCAGTACGCCCACGTGGTGATCCGTCTGGAGCCGGGAGAGCCGGGCTCGGGACTGCAATTCGAGGAGAAGGTGGTCGGGGGGAGGATTCCTCGCGAGTTCATCCCCGCGGTGCGGCGGGGCGTTGTGGAGGCAACCGTCGAGGGACCGTACGCTGGGTGTCCAGTGGTGGACGTTTCTGTCATCTTGGTGGATGGATCAGCACACGACGTTGACTCCTCCGAGCAGGCGTTCCGCACGTGCGGGGCGGCGGCGTTCCGAGAGGCGCTGCGGCGGGCCGGCCCCCGCCTGCTGGAGCCGTACATGCTGGTGGAGGTCACCGCCCCCGAGGAGCAGACAGGGGCGGTGATGGGCAGCCTCGCCTCCAGACGTGGACGCATTCTCGGTGTGGAGACGAAGGGTGGGGTTCAAGTGCTGCGGGCCAGGGCCCCCTTGGCCGAGATGTTCGGTTACTCCACGGAGCTGCGCAGCATGACCAGCGGCCGTGGAACCTTCACCATGCACTTCGAGCGTTATGAGTCGGTTCCAGTAGAGGTTGCTGAGACGATCAGGCGGGGGTTGGAGCGCTGACTGTTGAACCTCTGACCTGAGGGCGGTATACAGGCGTCAACGCTCCTCTTCGTCTGCGGGAGACGTTGTTGGCGGTACGGTCAAGACGGGGCAAGGTGAACCTCGTACTATCCGTTCGGCCACCGATCCGAAGACGAAGCTGCGCCAGGCTGACTCTCCTCGCGTGGCCGTGATGATCAACTGCACGGCCTTGTGCTCCGCCAGGCGGATGATCTCGTGCGAGGCGTCCCCGTGTGCGACCAGCGGGTGATTGTTTACGTCCGAAGGGACGCGTTCTTTGAGCAGCTCTTGCAGTGAGTGCTCCGCCGACTCAATGAGCCCTTGCTGGTACGCTCCCACATCGAACCCCGTCGGTCCGGCGGGCGCTGCTATTGTGGGAATGGGCGATACAACGTGGACGACGAGCAGCTCAGCCTGGAAGTGACGAGCAAAATCTACCGCCACGTCCAGCGCTTGCAGGGACGAGTCGCTGAAGTCGGTTGGGCAAAGGATCCTCTTGATGGGAATCATATCTCCTCCTTCCATCGCTCGCTGGATTGTAGCACGCGCTGAAGCACAGGATAGGCAGAGAGCAGCGACCGAGGCTTTGACCATTGGGTTGAACGCCGTTGGACACGCTGCCCCCACCACAGACCAATCATGCCGCACCCCTCGCCTCACGATTGGGTAGAGGCCGCTTGCTTGTCGCGAGCAGTAGAATGGGGTGCATGTCATGGTGGGAGGCTGTTCAAGTGATCGTCCTTTCGGCGGCCCCCGTGGCCGAGCTACGAGGCGGATTGCCTCTGGCCCTCGCCTACGGGGCTTCGCCGGTGGGGGCGTACGCGCTCTCTGTCAGCGGAAACTTGCTCCCGGTTCCCTTTCTTCTCTGGGGCCTGAACTGGCTGCTTCCCAAGCTCGTGCGTCTGCCGCAGCCGGTCGGCAGCTTGGTCAAGCGCTACCTGGACTGGCAGATGTTGCGGCACGCACCACGGCTGAATCGGTGGGGAGCGCTGGCGGTGGTGGCCTTGGTTGCGCTCCCGCTCCCCGTAACAGGCGCTTGGACGGGGTGCCTGGTGGCTGTGCTGGCGAGGATGGATGCAAAGCGAGCGCTGGCAGCGATCATCCTGGGAGTACTCATCGCAGGGGTGGTGGTCCTGTTGGCTGCCCTGGGGGTCATTGGGTTGTTGGGAGTGTGAGAGAGGGGGCAAGCTGTGAGGCTACAGCTGGCTTGCAGTGGGCTGGGGCTTGAGCACCAACTCGCTGCCCGCCGCGTCCAGGAGCACTCGGCCACCTTCGCAGATCTCCCCGCGGACGAGCATCGTCGCCAATGGGTTCTCCACTCGGTGGCGGATTGTGCGCTCCAGGGGCCGTGCGCCGTAGTGCACGTCGTAACCCTCCTTGGCCAACAGGTCCAGCGCTTGCGACGTGCTCTCCAGAGTGATGTCCTGCTCGGCGAGACGTTGGCGGAGGATGTCCAGCTTGAGCTCGGCGATCTGCCGCACCACCTGCGGTGACAGGCTGCCAAACACCACCACCTCGTCAAGCCGGCCCAGAAGCTCAGGGCGGAACGTACGCCGAAGGCTCTCTTGCACGCGCTGCTTGGCCTCGTCGTAGGTGGCGGCGATCTGGAAGTGCTCCGAGCCCACATTGGACGTCATTACGATGAGCGTCTCCCGGAAGCTCACGGTGTGCCCCTGGCCGTCGGTCAGCCTGCCTTCGTCCAGGAGCTGGAGGAGAACGTTCATCACTTGTGGATGGGCCTTCTCCACCTCGTCCAGGAGTATCACCTGGTACGGCCGGCGGCGGACCGGCTCTGTCAGCTGGCCTCCTTCCTCGTAGCCCACGTAGCCTGGGGGGGCTCCGATCAAGCGGGCGACAGCGTGCTGTTCCATGTACTCGGACATGTCAATCCGGAGGAGGGCCCTGTCGTCGCCGAACAAGACCTGGGCTAGGGCTTTGGCGAGCTCGGTCTTGCCCACACCGGTGGGGCCGAGGAACAGGAACGTCCCCAGAGGTCGGCGCGGATCGGACAGCCCTGTGCGCGCCCGACGTACGGCCTCTGCCACCGCCCGCACCCCTTCTTCCTGATCCACCACACGGTGGTGGATCAACTCCTCCAGCTGAGCCAGACGCGCGCGTTCGGCTTGCAGAAGTCGTTGCACAGGGATCCCCGTCCACACGGCGACCACTTGCGCTACGTGCCCTGGGGTCACCACGCGCGGCGCCTGTTGGGAGGGTTGGCTGAGGCGAAGCTTGGAGGCGGCCTCATCGACGAGATCGAGTGCCTTGTCTGGCATCTTGCGCTCGGTGATGTACCTCTCGGCGAGACGGGCGGCTGTGTGAAGCGCTTCGTCTTGGATCTCTACTCGGTGGTGGGCTTCCAGTTTTTCCTTCAGGCCTTTGAGGATCTGCACCGTCTCGTCCACGGTGGGCTCGCGGATGAACACTTGAGCCATCCGGCGCTCAAGGGCTGCGTCCTTCTCCACACGCTTGCGATACTCGTCCAGGGTGGTGGCTCCGATGAGACGCAGCCGGCCCCGCGCCAAGGGCTCCTTGAGCATGTTGGCTGCGTCGATGGCTCCCTCGGCAGCGCCCGCCCCGACGATGGTGTGGAACTCGTCGATGAACATGATGATGCGACCTTGAGATCCCTCCACCTCGCGAAGCACGGCCTTCATCCGCTCCTCGAACTCACCGCGGAACTTGGATCCGGCTACCATGCCTCCGACGTCCAGCGTCAAGATCTCCTTTTCCTTCAGAACATCGGGTACCTCCCCGGCTGCCACTCGATGGGCCAACCCCTCCACGATCGCTGTCTTGCCCACACCCGGCTCGCCTACGAGCACAGGGTTGTTCTTCCGCCGCCGCAGAAGTATCTGTATGACCCGCTCGATCTCCTCCTCACGTCCCACCACAGGATCGAGCTCGCCGCGCTTGGCAAGCTGGGTCAGGTTTACCGTGTACTTCCGTAGAACTTGGTAGCGTTCCTCCGACTCCGGCGAGTCCACCCGCTGCTCTCCACGCACCTGCCGCAGTGCGTTGTACACAGCGTCGGGGGTGATCCCGTGGTTGGCAAGTAACCTTGACAGGGCTGGATCGTCGTCACGGGACACGGCTATCAGCAAGTGATCGACCCCCACATACTCATCGTGGAGCCGCTTGGCTTCAGCTTCGGCGGCGTCGAACACCTCCTGCAATCGAGGAGTGATATATACAGTCTGGGTTGCCCCTCCACCCACCGAGGGCCGCAGGGCAAGTAGGTGGTCCAGATCACGCACCAGTCCTGGAATAGCGACGCCTGTGGCCTTCAGGATGTCCTGCGCCGCCCCCTCGTTGGTGGCGAGGGCGTGCAGCAGGTGCTCCACATCCAGCTGGTTGTGCTGTCGCTGGCGCAGGACCTCCTGCGCGGCCGCCAGTATCTCCTGCGCTCCCTGCGTCAACCTCTCTGACTGTATCATACGTTCCTCCAGTTAGCACTCCGGTGTTAGGACTGCTAATTCTAGCAGGTTGCGTTCACGCCTGCAAGGGTGGAGTCAAGGAATTGGTGCTGCTACACTGTGGGCATGACTCCGGAAGCCCGGGAAAAGGTGCACATTCAAGAGCTCCTGCGCCGCCACCCGGCCGAGGTGGCGGAGATCCTCTCGGCCTTGCGTGATGAGGAGGCGGTGGAGCTCCTTCAGCGTTTGTACGAGCGCCGTCGCCGAGCGGCGGCCGCCCCGCTGGGGGAAATGGAGCCCGAGGAGGCGGCAAGGCTCCTGGCGGAGCTGTCGCGCGATGCCGCTGTGCAGATCCTGTCTCGCATGTATCCAGACGATGCGGCCGATCTTCTCGCCGAGCTGCCGGCGGACACCGTGCAGGACATCCTCAGGCGGCTGGAGAGGGATGATGCCCGTGAGCTCTCGGGACTTCTCACCTACGCTCCGGATAGCGCTGGCGGTCTCATGTCGCCGGATGTGGTGGCCTTGCCCGTTCGGCTCACTTGCCAACAGGCAATCGATACGTTGCGCCGAGTGGCTGAGGAGATGGAGACCGTCTACTACGCCTACGTGGTGGACGAGGAGGGAAAGCTGATGGGGGTGCTCTCCCTCAGAGACCTGGTGTTCGCCCCGCCCGAGGCCCCCATTGTGAGTGTAATGCGATCGGACACTGTGGCGCTTCCTGTGGACATGGACGTGGAGGAGGTGGCACGCACGTTCGACAAGTACAACTACCTGGCCCTGCCTGTGGTGTCCCATGGGGACAGATTGCTGGGCGTCATCACGGTGGACGACGTGATCGACGTGATTCGTGAGGAGACCACCGAAGACTTCCTGCGCATGGGCGGTATCCCCGCAGGTGAGGAAGATCCGCTCACCTCTCCGCGAGAGTCGGTGCGCAAACGGCTTCCGTGGATGATGGCCAACATCCTCTTCTGTCTGATTGCGGTGATCGGAGTGGCCGTGTTCGAGCGCACAATCGAGCAGGTGGCCTTTCTGGCTGTGCTCATGCCTATAATCGCCGACATGGCGGGAAACGTAGGTTCCCAGTCTATGAGCGTCACCATCCGTGGAATGGCCACGGGCAACTTCACGTGGGCTGATCGATGGAAGGCGCTGCGCAAGGAAGTTGCGGTTGGGCTGTTCAACGGGCTCGTGTTGGGGCTGCAACTGGGGCTCATCACCTACCTATGGCGGTGGAACATCTACCTGGGGGTCATCGCGCTGTTCACGATGTGGATGACCACAATCGTGTCATATCTTCTGGGCAGCTCGATTCCGACGCTCCTCAAGCGCTTCCGGCTGGACCCGGCCATGATGAGCGGGGCCGTGGTAACCACAGTCGCCGACTTGCTGGCGTTCTTCTTCTTTTTGGGGTTGGCCACGGCGTTCATCGACCGCCTATGAGCGCTGCAGCGTTGCTCGGTGGTTCGCTGGTGGTGGTTGTGCTCTCAGTGCTAGCCTCCCCGCTGTCGCTCGAACTCAAGGGGGCTGGCGGGGCACTTCTTCTTATCTTGTGGGCCTATGCCGGCTGGACGAAGCGGGCCGGCGATCCGACCTCCCCCGTCCGCCTGATCCCTGGGGTTGCTCTGGCCTTCTTGGGGCTGGGGCTTGTGCAAGCGTGGGCAGGGCTGGCAGCGTGGGCGGCTGTGCCGCCGCTCATCGTGATCCTGGACCAGGCTCTGCTGCGGCGTTGGCGTTCGCTGGGAGTGGTGCTTTACGTTATACTGTGGCTCGATCTGTTTGCCTTGGTACACCAGCTTGTGGCAGCGGGACGGGACCTCACTGGGGTTTCTTTGCTGTCATGGAGCATAGGGTTGGGTGTGGTCGCAACGGCGTTCGCTGTGATTGGGGCTGCACGCCTCCAAGGACATGCTGAGAGGTGATGGGAATGCCTGAGGGCGGTACTGAGTCTTTGATGTCGTTGGTTCTGTTGTTGGTTGTGTTTGCCGGTATCTTCTACTTCTTGGTGTTGAGACCGCAGCGTCGGCGGCAGAAAGAGCACCAGCAGCTGATGGGGTCGTTGAAGCGGGGAGATCGCGTGGTCACGGCAGGCGGCATTCACGGGACGATCGACAAGCTGGACGACGACACGGCCATCTTGGTGCTGGAAGAGGGAACGAAGATGAGGATGGCCAAGTCAAGCATCGTGGACAAGGTGCGGAAGTAGGGGGACGTATACATGAGGCGTAACGATTGGGTTCGCGTTGGCGTAGTGGGTGTCGCGGTGTTGCTGGTGGTCGGTGCCCTGCTCCCGCCGTTGATCCGGGGCCAAGAGGTCATCAAGCTCGGTTTGGACCTGCGAGGCGGCGTGCGGTTGATGCTGGAGGCGCAGGATGTTGAGGACATGGAGGCATCGCAAAGGCGCGATACCGTCGACCGCCTGGTGCAGATCTTCCAGCAGCGCGTCGACCAGTACGGCTTGGCCAACGTGGAACTCAGGCCTGTGGGGCAAGACCGCGTTGAGGTCAGAATTCCAGGAGCGGAAGACCCCGCGGAAGCCCAGAGGTTGATCGGCCAGACGGCTTTGCTGGAGTTCCGCAAGGTGCTCGGCTCGGCTGCCAGCCCCGACGATCTCTTCCGAGCGGATCCGACGCAGGAGATCCTCCGGTCCCACGATGACAGCGCTTACTACCTGGTGGAGGGCCAACCTTTGCTCACTGGCGAGGTTCTCGACCACGCCGAGATGAGAATTGGAGGCGATCTGCGCCAGCCGGGCCCCTACATCCAGCTCAGGTTTAACCGGATGGGCGCCGAGCGGTTCGCGGAGGTAATCCGTAGGTTGGAAGTTGGAGAGAGGTTGGCCATCATTCTGGACAACGTGGTCTACTCGGCGCCCGCCGTCGAGCAGTCCATCAAGGATGCTGCTCAGCGCGGTTGGAGAGACGTACAAGACAGCACAACCATAACCGGGCAGTTCACCACCGATCAGGCTAGGCTTTTGGCGGTGGTCCTTCGGTCGGGAGCTCTCCCCACTGAGGTCAAGGTGATAGAGGAGCAGACTGTGGGCCCAACCCTGGGAGCGGACTCCATCCGCCGGGGGACCATGGCCATTGTGATAAGTTTCCTGCTCGTGCTTTTGTACATGCCGGTCTACTACCGTTGGCTGGGCGCGGTCGCCGATGTGGCGTTGGTTTTGAATATGTTGATCCTCATATCGGCGTTGCGGGCCTTTGGGGCCACGCTGACGCTTCCGGGGATTGCAGGCATCATCTTGACCATCGGCATGACCGTTGACGCCAACGTGATCATCTTTGAGAGGATCAAAGAGGAACGTAAGACAGGTAAGGTGGCCCGGGCCGCTGTGGTCAGCGGCTTCGCTAAATCTATGTCCGCCCTCATGGACGCGAACATCACCACGCTCATCACAGCGATGATCCTGTTCACATTGGGTACAGGGCCGGTGGAGGGGTTCGCCATTACCCTGGGGCTGGGGGTGGCGGGGTCACTGTTCTGTGCGCTCTTGGCCTCCCGGGTGATGCTTGAGCTCACGGGAATCGGCGAACGAATACCGGTCAAGGTGCCAAGCTCAACGTGAACGTGTAGAGTGCCGCAGGCGCCGTGATCCTCCCAGTCTTGATCCGAACATCGAGCTGCTGGAGGAGCTGCAGGAGTTCCATGAGGCGGTCCTGGGTGAAGTTCTTCGCTTGCGCTGCTCGACGGCGGGCCAACCATGCCGGACCGGGAGGCTGCCCTCCCCGGTCCAGCGCTGCGCGCGTGACCAGCAGCGTTCGTACGTGCGTCACCACCAGGAAGAACAGGCGGAACGCTTCTTGAGTGCCCCCGACCAAGCGCCGCAGCTCGGCGAGGGCTGCCGGCACGTCGCACGTCCCCAAGGCATCGAGCAAGGCGTAGGGAGGTGCTTGGGCAGCGTACAGGATCTTGGGAACCTGCTCTGGGGGCAACTCGCCCCCCTTCCACAGGGCAAGCTTCTCCACCTCGCGCAACAGGCGCAGCGTGCCTTTCTCTTGATCGCTCCCGCTGCCGCACGACTCCACCAGCAAGTCGACGAGGTAACCGGGCGTAGGTAGGCCGACTTCTTCCAACAGGGTCTTGGCCATAGCACGGAGAGCACGTCCCTTGGGGCGGGCGAAGTGCTGGGCGTCTTGAGCGATGCGAACTACGGGTCCGCGGAGTTGTTCACCTACGAACAACACTGCCGTATCCGGCGGAGAACCGTCCTCCAGGCGTCGGGCAAGGTAAGAACTCCGCACCAGCGCATCGGCCCGGCGCACCACCAGCGCTCGTTCTCCCCCGAACAGAGAGGGGGTGAGTACCTGAGAGGCGAGTTCCTCGGGGGTCAGCTCGTCGCCGAACAGGGGAATGCGCTCGGCTCCCTCCAGTTCTCGCAAGCGCTGGGACAGTGTCCGCTCCACGAGCAGCGGGTCACCCGAGTAAGCAGCGACTCTCGCTGGTTGCCTCATCTCTGGGAGAGCCTACTGGTGAGGGTGGCCCCCGGCAACTGCCGCGCTCGTCCCCCATAGGCCGACAACGCAAGCGACATGTCGAACCGTAATCGCTCAAGGAGCCCAACGAACCTCTGCCAGCCGATCCTGCGATCTTGACGGGGTGCGACCGCACAGCTAGTATCGGGCGCTGGCCGAGGTGGCGGAACTGGCAGACGCGCTGTCTTGAGGGGGCAGTGGGCCATGTGCCCGTGTGGGTTCAAATCCCACCCTCGGCACCAGTTTTTTATGCCATATACGATAGCGATTGACGTCATGGGGGCGGACCGGCCTCCTCGGGAAATCATCTCCGGTGCCTTACAAGCAACTGGGAGATTGCCTGTCCATTTGCTGTTCGTGGGGCGCAGGCGGTCTGTGGAGCCTCATTTGCCTCCCGACGCCCCCGGAGAGCTCGTCGAGTGCGAGCAGGTGGTCGAGCAAGATGAACCCCCTGTGCAGGCCGTGCGCCGGAAAGAAAGCTCGTTGGTACGGGGGATGGAGCTGGTGGCCGAAGGCAAGGCCGACGCGTTTCTCTCCCCGGGGAACACCGGAGCGGTGGTGGGGGCAGCACTGCTAAAGCTTGGACGCCTTCCCGGTGTCCATCGGCCAGGATTGTGTGCTGCGGTGCCCACTCTGAAGGAGCGAGAGGTGTTGATCATCGACGCGGGAGCCACCTCCGATCCACGGCCCTCGCACCTGGTTCAGTTCGCGCACATGGGGCGTATCTACGCGCAAGAGGTTCTGGGGATTGCCGAGCCGAAGCTTGCGCTCCTCAATATTGGGGCTGAGCCGATCAAGGGGGACAAGCTATCCCGGGAAGCGTTCAGGTTGCTGTCAGAAATCCCGAGGTTTGTGGGAAATGTGGAGCCGCACGACCTGCTGATTGAACGACCGGCGGATGTGGCAGTCGCGGGGGGGTTCGCGGGCAACTTGGCCATCAAGTCGCTGGAGGGGGGTGCGGAAGTGGTGCTGGAGGGCCTTCGCCATGTGATCTCCAGGTCGAGGAGGGGCAAGCTGGGGGCGCTGTTCATGCGTTCCTCGTTGCGAGAGCTGGCCGCCCAGCTGCGCTACGACAGGCACAATGGGGCACCGCTTCTGGGCGTTCGTAAGTTGGTTGTCGCAGCGCACGGTCGCTCGTCGCCGGAGGCAATGGAGGCGGCAGTGGTGAGGACATTCTGGGCGCTGCAGGTGGGCCTTGTCGGCCGACTGGCGGACACACTCGGCAGGCCGAGAGCGGGGTAGCGACCGGCGATGCGAGTGCGGGTAGTGGGTACTGGTGCATACTTGCCGCCGAAGCGGGTCACGAATGCACAGCTCTCGCAGGTGGTCGATACCAGCGACGAGTGGATCAGGTCGCGTACCGGCATACGGGAGCGGAGACTTCTGCAATCAGATGAACTCCCTTCCCACATGGGAGTCGCTGCCGCTCAGGCCACGATGGCTGGCGCGGGGAGGGGGCCAGCAGACGTCGGCCTGCTCATGGTGGCCAGCAACGTGTTGGAGCAGCCGGTGCCGGGAACGGCCCCTTTTATCGCGCAGGAGCTTGGTTTTCCCGATGACGTCCCGTTCGTGGACATCATGGCCGGGTGCTCGGGCTTCGTGTTCGGGATGGCGATGGCCGGAGCGCTCGTGTCCGGCGGCGTTGTGCGGTCTGCGCTCCTGGTGGGGACGGAGGCTCTGTCGAGGTTTGTGGACTGGGAGGACCGCGCAACCTGTGTGCTGTTCGGCGATGGTGCAGGTGCTGTGTTGTTGGAGCCCGCTGACGAAGCTGGCATTCTGGGTGTCTCCTTGCACGGCGACCCCAGCAAGGCGCACCTGTTGCGGGTCGAAGTGGGCGGTGTGAGGTTCCCGGCGGACGAGCTTTCTGTACGCGCCCGTCGGCACTTCCTCAAGATGGAGGGAGAGGGCGTGTTCCGCTCCGCTGTGCACATGATGGAACGGTCTTCGCGGGAGGCTCTGGAGCAGGCCAAGCTGTCCCCTGAGGATGTGGACTGGTGGATTCCTCATCAGGCGAACTTGCGGATCATCGACGCGCTAGCCCGGCGCCTGGCCATCCCCAAGGACCACATGGCGATCAACATCGATCGCGTTGCCAACACTTCCACTGCGTCGATCCCCATCGCCCTGGACGAGCTGGCGCGCAACGGGAGGCTCGCGCCGGGGCAGATTCTTGCCCTCACTGCGTTCGGGGCGGGAGCCAGTTACGGCACGGTGATCGTGCAGTGGTAGCTTACCTCTTCCCTGGACAGGGCTCGCAGAGAGAGAGGATGGGGGAAGGGTTGCTGACCGCACCTTGGGCAGCGCGTGTGGTGAGGACGAGCGAACAGTTGACGGGCATGGCGTTGTGCGAGTCCATACTGGAGCGCGCCGATGAGCTGACGGGAACCCAGGTGGCTCAGCCGGCTCTGCTGCTAGTGGAGTGGCTCGCCTTCCTCCAGCTCGGTAGGCAGGGGCTCTCCTGCGATGCCGTAGCAGGACACTCGTTGGGGGAGTACGCAGCTCTCGCCGCGGCTGAGGTGTTCTCCTGGGAGGAGGCGATGTCCCTGGTGGCGGCCCGGGGGCGAGCTATGGCCACTGCTGCTGAGGCCCAGCCGGGGGGGATGAGCGCTGTTGTGGGGCTTCCTGTTGACTTGGTGGAGGAGCTGGCTGCGCTGGCGGGATGTGCGGTAGCAAATTACAACGCCCCACAGCAGACGGTGCTGGCCGGAGAGCGACAGGCGTTGGACAGGGTGGCGAGGCTGGCTGAGGAGAAAGGAGGGAAGGCAGTGGCATTGCCTGTGGCGGGCGCTTTCCACACGTCGCGCATGGCCGCAGCGCAAGCGGAATTGGTTCTCTCCATCGACGCGGTGAGGTTTGGCGCTCCTACGTGCGCGTTTGTCTCTGGGGTTTCCGGCCGGGTGGAATACGATCCAGGGGAGATGAAGGCGCTCCTCAAGCGACAGATGACGAGTCCTGTACGGTGGACAGAGGTAGTGGACTCGCTGCTGGGCTGTGGGGTCAGGGAGGCGGTGGAGGTGGGTCCGGGTAAGGTGTTGACCCGCCTTGGCAGGATGCGTACCGATGCGATAGTCTTCCGGGCTTTGGGGGAGGTGAGCGACTACGGTTGACAGGCAGGCGGTGGCCATCACCGGGGGGACATCCGGGATTGGCCTGGCGATCGCTCGCAAGGTGGTCGAGCGCGGCGGCACAGCGGGCCTTCTGGCCCGCTCTGAGGAGAGAGGGCGCAAAGCGGAGGCAGAGCTGGGGTCGGCGGCGCGGTTCTTCACCTGTGATGTGACCGATGATCGATCGGTGGCCGGGGCGTTCGCTGGTTTCGTGGAATGGACCGGAGGCATTGACCACCTTGTCCACGCTGCCGGACACACGAAGGATAAGCTGCTTCTGCGCATGAGATCAGAAGACTGGCACGAGGTGATTCAGGCGCACCTCACAGGCGGATACTACTGCGCGCGCCAGGCTCTGCGCCGGATGGCCAAAGCCAGGCGGGGGAGCATGGTGTTCTTGTCTTCGGTTGTGGGGCTAACAGGGAACGTAGGACAGGCCAACTACGCAGCTGCAAAGGCCGGAATGGTGGGCCTGGCTCGGACTCTTGCCCGCGAGGCCGGACCCTGGGGGATTCGGGTGAACGTGGTCGCCCCCGGATTCATCGAGACAGCGATGACAGAAGCGCTGCCCCAGGAGGTAAGGGAGGAATACCTATCCCGTGTGCCGCTCGGCCGCAGCGGTACCCCTGAAGAAGTGGCGGAGATGGTGGGGTTCTTGCTCTCCTCTGGGGCGTCCTATATAACAGGGCACGTGTTCTATGTGGATGGGGGGCTGGCCCCTTGCGAGTAGCTGTCGGTGTTGTGCAGCAGAACATAGAGGAGGTGTGCAATGAGTGAGATCGCGGATCGGGTTCGAGAGATCATCGCTGAGCAACTGCTGGTGGATGTGGACGAGGTAACGGACGAGGCCTCCTTCGTGGAAGACCTTGGGGCCGACTCCCTGGACACCGTCGAGCTGATCATGGAGTTCGAAGATGAGTTCGGCGTAGAGATCCCGGATGAGGACGCAGAGAAGGTACAGACGGTGGGCGAAGCCATCACCTACATAGAGAAGATGGTCCAGGAGAAGGAAGCAGAGGGTGGCTCCTGAGAGATGTTCCCATTAGAGGCCGCAACATGAACGCCCACAAGAGTGACAGCAGCGCAGAAGTGTCCTACGTGGAGGATCTCTCCCAGCAGGTGGGCGAACGGGTTACTGTCCAGGGATGGGTGGCTGGATCGCGTTCCTCTGGGAAGATCCGCTTTCTCATCCTGCGCGACGGGACAGGCCTTGTGCAGGGCGTGGTCACGCCCGAGGCTGAGGCACAGTCGTTTGAGCTTGCCGAGAGCTTGCCAGTCGAAGCAGCGGTGAAGCTTGTGGGTGAGGTGCGGGCAGATGCCCGTGCCCCAGGAGGGGTGGAGCTGTCGGTGGAGCGCGTTGTCCCGGTTCACGTGCCCAAAGAGGAGTACCCGATCGCCCCCAAGGAGCACGGCATTGGGTTTTTGATGCAACGTAGGCACCTGTGGATCAGGGGGCTCAAGCAGGTGCCGCTTCTGCGCGTGCGCGACGGAGCGTTGTGGGCCATGCGGCGGTTCTTCAAAGAGAGTGGATTCGTGGCCACCGAGGCGCCGATCTTGGTGAGCACTTCGGTGGAGGGCACCACCACTCTGTTTACTGTCGACTACTTCGGGCAGCTGGCCTACCTTTCGCAGTCTGGGCAGCTGTACCTGGAAGCCACGTGCGCGGCGTTGGGTAAGGTGTACTGGATAGGTCCAGTATTCCGGGCGGAGAAGTCGAAGACGCGGAGGCACCTTACGGAGTTTTGGATGCTGGAGGCCGAAGTGGCGTATCTGGAGCACGAGGAGAACCTCCAGCTTCAGGAAGACTTGGTTCGGTACGTCGTTGAATACGTCGCTTGTGAGCACCGTTCGGAGCTGGCAGCACTGGAACGCGATCCCAGCATGTTGCTCGACGAAGTGCGGCAACCTTTCGCGCGCGTCGCGTACGCCGAGGCGGTGGAGTTGGTGCGTCAGGAGGGTGTGGAGATGGAGAATGGGCAGGACCTAGGCGCTCCGGCGGAGGACGCTCTGTCGCGGTACTTCGGTCGCCCTGTGTTTGTAGAGAGGTTCCCGGCGGAGATAAAACCTTTCTACATGAAGCGCTGCCCAGACGATCCGTCTGTGGTCCTGTGTGCTGACTTGATCGGCCCTGAGGGTTATGGTGAGCTGATTGGTGGTTCTCAGCGAGTGGATACGCAAGAGGAGCTGGAGAGGCAACTCCGTGAAGCCGGTCTGCCCGAGGAGCCGTACCAGTGGTACGTGGACCTTCGCCGCTGGGGTTCGGTTCCCCACTCGGGGTTCGGCCTGGGCGTGGAGCGCACCATCGCCTGGCTGTGTGGCATCCACCACCTAAGGGAGGCCATTCCATTTCCTCGCATGGTCGACCGCCTCCAACCATAGGGGTCAGATCTTGAATTTGGGAGACAGACCCCGGGTATTTGTCTCGCATGAGACAAACGAGCTTGTAATATCTCCCAAATTCAAGATCTGACCCCTCGCATGGCGTAGGGAAAGAACAGCACCAGCCCTAGGGCTATGAGCAAGTCCCCCAGGCTAAAGGCAGTGGCCAACGGGACCCGCTCAGGTATGCACAGCCAGTCGCCAAGGAAGTTCAGCCGTGTGGTCCCACTCATCCGTACAACGTTTCCGACGTGCCCCTCTTCCTCCAGGACCT
The DNA here is from genome assembly GCA_964516385.1 of uncultured Thermotogaceae bacterium. GTDB lineage: Bacteria > Bipolaricaulota > Bipolaricaulia > Bipolaricaulales > Bipolaricaulaceae > T3SED10-47. Next base: position 41,094 of record CAZEYM010000008.1, on the reverse strand, counting down.
CAGCCGCCCGATGCGCTCCTGCGCGACCTAGAGCCTCAGGGTCGGCAGGCATAAGCCCACCGTTGACGGCGATAACCAATAGGTTCGCCAGCAGCCCCACGCCCATCACTAGCAACGGCCAATGCCGGCGGTTGGTCCACAGGAACAGGACAAGCAGGCCATAGGAGAGCAGGTGAAGTCCTTCGGTTCCCCAATTGACAATTGGGCCGATCCTTCCCAGGGGGAATATCAGTAGCTGGATCCCCAGTGCTAGAGCGACCAGATAGCCTTTGCGCAGCTGGCGGGACTCGATGTTCCGCAGACGGCCCCCGGTGAGCCAGCCGATGAGCAGCCCCGGCGGCAAGGCCCACAGGAGGATCACGTGGGTTGTTCACCTTCCTCTGCCTCCATCTCTCTGCGTTCGATGACTCGGAGCAAGGCGCCTACCACCCGGGGATCCAATTGCCTTCCGGACATCTTGCGGATGATGTCCAGGGCCTCCTCTTGCCCGTAGGCAGGCCGGTAAGGTCGATCGGATATCAAAGCGTGATAGACGTCGGCGGCCGAAATAATCCGCGAGGGAAGCGGAATAAGATCTCCGCGCAGTCCGTCCGGGTAGCCGTTTCCGTTCCAGTGTTCATGTTCGTGCCGTACCACGTGGGCGTATCTGTCGTAGATAGCCAAGCCCTGGAGGAGGTCGGATCCGACCTCAGCATGGCGCTTCATGATCTCCCACTCCTCAGGGTCGAGCTTGCCGGGCTTGAGGAGGATCCTGTCGGGAACTGCGACCTTGCCGATGTCATGCACTCGGGAAACCGAACGTATCATCTCTACCTCGGCGCCCCAGAGCCCCATCTCCTGGGCCACTTCGGCGGCCAAGTCAGCGACCTCTCCGGAGTGCTCGCCAGTGTAAGGATCACGTTGCTCCAGCAACTGTACGACCTTCTCGAATGTCTTCTGCGCTTCCTCGCGTATGCGCAGATAACTACGGAATGAAAAGTGCACCAGCACAAGAGGAATCAAGCCTAGCAACGAGTGAAGTGGCGAGACGAAGTAGAGTACTGTCAAGAGCAGCACTGAAGCGGCCAGCACCAAGTACTGCGGGGCGAACTCACGGTACCAGTCACGGGCGAGATTTCTCAAAGGTCGACCTGTCTGGAGCGACACCACCCCGAAGACAAGGCTGGCATTGAACAGCAGGTGGAATGCAAAAGCCCCTAATCCCAGGGCAAAGTCAACGCTGGCCACCATCTGCTGAGGGGAATACTGCAGCAAGGAGAGCAACAAGCCTACGAGCCCGACGGACAGAGCGATCTGAGCAGTATTGAAGATCACTACCTGCAGAAAGGTTGGGGCTCCTGCCTTCCTGAGGATGCTCGTCCTCAGTATCAACTCTGACATGAGGGTTCCGGCGGTTGCGGCCAGCACTCCCTCCCAAGGGCCAAGAACGAGCACTCCCGCAACGACCAGCGCAGCGCTGGCAGAGACCTGACTCCGAAACTCGGGGATCAGAGATGCATATACGTCAAACAGTGCTATGCTTGCGAGCAATACCAGTCCTGCTATGAGCGTCTCGATAGTAAGCTGCAGTTGGGTGCTGGAGTAACCTATTGCAGCAAGACCAAGAGATATGATTACCGCTACATATAGTCTGACAGCCCAAGGGGATCGCATGGGAGTATGTTAGCGCATCATTCTAGCTTTGCAGCATATAAAGCAGCATGCGCACGTGCCGCACGGACACGAAGCGGACACTTCAGGCGTTGCCTATCGGGAGTTAGTACGCAGCGCTCTTCTGGCAAGGTGCGGGACTGAGCGCTGCGACTCCCGACAGTGGTGAGCTGCTGATGTTCGAGCTCAGCCGATCCACTTGATGTTGGCACCGAGGGTGAACGCAGCGCCGAGCACGAGGGCCAAGTAGTAGACCCACCTGGAACCGGTAACCTTAGGCTTGTTCGGGTAGTTGCCCCACTTCATCTTGTACACACCTCCTTAGGTGAACTCAGGAACTTCAGCCGATCCACTTGATGTTGGCACCGAGGGTGAACGCAGCGCCGAGCACGAGG
>CAZEYM010000008.1:0-38949 GCA_964516385.1 uncultured Thermotogaceae bacterium | reverse complement strand
GTAACCTTAGGCTTGTTCGGGTAGTTGCCCCACTTCATCTTGTACACACCTCCTTTCAGTAGCCTAGGATGTTCTGCTTCCGACCGCCCTGCCGGGGGAGAGCGTCCTACTTCACACCCGTCCCCCATGTGTCAGCCACTTGTCCTTTCCTGGCAACACCTCCAGGGTGCTTACTGCTCTCTTTTACCACGCTGAGCCCGGCAGAGGCAAGTGCGAGCACTTACTTAGTCTGTTTGGAAGTCTCAAAAGGAGGGCGGCCGCAGCCTTCCCAGGCTCAGCCGCCCCTCATCTTCTGCTGTAGAGTTCCCGCCCCCGGGGTACTCCTACCCCTTCTTGACTTTCAGCTCACCTCGGTCAGTGACCGCCTTGAGCTTCTTGCTGACGAGGTCTTTGAGGTTCTTGCCAGCCTTGAACGCGGGCACCACTTTTGCCGGTACTGTGATGCGCCGCTGGGTCTGCGGGTTGATGCGCTGGGAGCTCTTGCGAGCACGGACCTCGAACTTCCCGAAGCCCGTCAGCAGCACTTCCTCGTTCCCCGCCATGGCCTCAGTGATGATGTCGATCATCGAGTCGAGGGCCTTGCGGGCATCCTTCTTTGTGAGCCCGGTCCTCACGGCCAAGAGGTCTACCAATTCCCCTTTGTTCACGTTTCAACACCCCCTTCCTGGCGCCAAGTGGAGCCAAGTATAGGCTTTTTCGTACCCCCTGTCAAGTGCTAACGCCATTCCCAACCGTCTTTCCCGGGTGGCGGTTGACGGCCTGTGAAACCTGGGCTAGACTACGTTGTTATTCTGTCCTACTGCGAAGGAGGCACCACTAGTGGCGGGCGAGCAAAGGTCATACGAATTGATGTACATCTTGCGTCCGGATTTGGACGAAGAGCAGCGACGGGGAAAGATCTCCAAGGTGGAGCAGATGATCCACAGCCTGGACGGTCAGGTGGAGGGGACAGACGAGTGGGGTTCGCGTATTTTGGCCTACGATGTCAAGAAGTACCGTGAGGGGTACTATGTGCTTGTCAACTTCACCCTTCCGGCGGAAAGGGTTCGCGATCTTGAGGGAAGATTCAGAATGGAAGACGAAATCCTGCGATATCAGGTAGTGCGTCGTAACGGCCACTCTGGAGGCTAATGGCGGACATAAACCGAGTTTTGCTGACGGGAAGGTTGGCCGCTGATCCGGAGTTGAGGTACACGCAATCGGGGCAGGCGGTGGCCAACTTCCGCATTGCGGTGAACCGCCGATGGCTCAACAACGAGACTGGGGCCTGGGAGGACTTCGCCATGTTTGTCCCCATAGTGGTGTGGGGCAAGCAGGGGGAGAACTGCTCCGCGTACCTGCAGAAAGGCCGCCGGGTAGCCGTCGACGGCAGGTTGCGGATCAGGTCCTTCGAGACGCAGGAGGGCGACCGACGACGTGTGACCGAGGTGGTGGCAGCGGAGATCCACTTCCTCGGGCCCAAGCCCCAGGGCGACATGGCAGAGCTGGAGACGGAGAGTTCCCAAGAGACGGACGATTCAACTGCGGGTTCTGAACAGGAGGTTCCGTTCTGATGCCACCGAGAAGAAAGAGGGTTTGCCGGGTGTGCCATCAGGGCTACAAGCCCGACTACAAGGACGTGGACGCGCTGAAACAGTACGTCAACCGGCGAGGCAAGATCCTCTCCCGCCGGCTTACCCACATGTGTGCCAAACACCAGCGTTGGCTGGCTGTGGAAGTGGATAGGGCGCGCAAGGTCGCTCTGTTGCCTTACGAGGAAGGTCCATAGAGGAAATGGGCCGCACGGTGGCAGTCCTCTGCGTTCCTCCGGTGGGGGACGTGGTGGGGCGTGTGCGGTTGTCGGCCAGCAAGCACTTGGCACGCCGCTTGCGTGGGTTGCCTTCCATCGATGCAATAGTTGTCGCCACCCCCGATGTGGGTTCTTGGGGAGGCGAAGGTGTTGCCATAGCGGTCGATCCCCCTACTGGTTGGCGTTTTGGGGAGCAACTGGCCGGCGTGGTCGAGGAGTACGCCGCAGAGCGATTGGTCTATTTCTCTGCGGGAAGTGGCCTGCTACTTACGGACGACGAGCTTTCTCGAGCGGTGAACACCGCTCCCTGCGAACCTCCCTTTGCGGTGTTGAACAACTTCTACTCCACAGACTTCGCGTTGATCGTCCCGCCCGAACCGGAGCTTCTGGCCCCCCTTGCACGAGATAACCCACTGGGGTTCCGCTTGTGGGAGAAGGGCTACCGGTGCTACGAGCTTCCCCGCACCGTAGGGAGCCAGTTCGACCTGGATACAGCGGGCGAACTGCAACTGCTTGCTTGTCACCCTGAGCTGCCCGTGGAAGTGAGGGAATGTCTGGAGGAGGTCCCTACAGAGGCGGCAAGGGCTTTGCTGTCGGTCCTCACCACAACTGGTGCGGAGCTGGTGCTGGTGGGGCGTGTCGGAGGGGTGACAATGCGCCAGCTGGAGCTGAACGCGGCGTGCAGGGTCAGGCTCTTCTCGGAGGAGAGGGGAATGGAGGCCGAGGAGAGGGTCTCTTCGGGCCGGGTACGTTCGCTGCTTGGGATGTACTCGGACTGCGTGAGCCCGCAGGAGTTGGTGGATACTGTGTGCGCGCTGGGAGACGTTGTGGTGTGGGATACTCGGGTGATCATGGCTCACCGAGGCCTGTGGCCACCGGCGAGGGAGCGGTTCGCAGCTGACTTGCTTCAGCCCGCCCAGGTGAGCGATGCGTTCCTGAGGGAGTTTGTGTCGGCATGCGCTGGCTCGGGCGTGCCTATGATTCTCGGCGGCCATTCGTTGGTATCGGGAGGATTGCTCCTGGCGATGGAGTTGGCTTGGCGGGAAAAGGACGATAGGCCCAGAAGGTGCTTGCCTCTTGTTCTCTCCGAGGAGGAGAAGGAAAGGAAGAAACATGGAACGTGAAGCGCAGCTGTGGACGGCCGAGCTTAGCGAAATGGACCGAGTAGTAGCTGACCTCATCCGAGCTGAGGGGTGCAGGCAAACCGACAAGATCATACTAATACCATCGGAGTCTCTGACCCCGAAGGCAGTACGGGAAGCTCTGGGATCAGTGTTCACGTCGATCTACGCCGAAGGCTATCCCCGTGAGGAGACCATGAGGCTATCGGAGGGTCGGCTCGCAGATTTGGATGAGCAGATGGCCTACTTCCGCCGGTACGCTGACAGGCGCTTCTACCGTGGGGTGGAGTACGCCGACGTCCTGGAAGCACTGACAGCCCGTCGCGCTGCGGAGTGCTTCGCCAGCGAGGAATTGCCCGCCGAGGACATACAGGCTGCCGTCCAACCCCTGTCGGGTGCGGCAGCAAACATGGCCATCTACGACGCCCTCCTTACGCCCGGGGATACGGTCATGGCGTTGGATTTGGCTCAAGGAGGTCACCTCTCCCACGGTTCGCCGTTCCACCAATCGGGGAGGCAGTTCCGCATGGTGCGCTACGGAGTTGATCCGAAAACCGAACGCCTCGACTACGATCAGATTGAGGATATGGCCACACGCCACCGACCCCGAATGATCATCGCCGGGTACACTTCTTACCCGTGGGCCCCTGACTGGGAAGCCTTTCGCCGGGCGGCCGACGGCTGCGGCGCTCTGCTGATGGCGGACATCGCCCACTCGGCGGGGATGGCGATCGCCGGTGTGTACCCGAATCCTTTTCCCTATGCGGACGTGGTAATGTTCACTACCCACAAAACGCTGTGCGGGCCCAGGGGCGCGATGATTCTGTCGCGAGATCCGGAGATCGCCAAGGCGATAGAGTCAGCGGTGTTTCCCGGGGCCCAAGGTGGACCGCACGTGAACAAGTGGGCCGGCATCGCCTGCGCTCTGTCCATAGCTCGGACGGAGGCCTTCCGCGGTCTTCAGCGGAGGATCGTGGAGAACGCCAAGGCGCTGGCCGCCGGTCTGGGCGAACAGGGACTGAAGCTGGCCTACGGAGGAACGGACACACATCTGTTGGTCATAGACCTGCGGGAAACGGAGACCGCCAACGGGCAGCCGTTGATGGGGGATACAGCAGCAAGACTGCTCGACTTGGGGGGGCTTGTGGCGAACAAGAACACCATCCCCGGCGACAGCTCGGCCGCCGACGCCCGAGGCGTGCGCTATGGCACTCCCTGGGTCACCCAGCGGGGGATGGGCCCGGTGGAGATGAAGGAAATCGCCTCCATCACGGCGGAGGTGCTGTCAGAGGTACACCCGTTCACCTATGTGGGAGTGAGCGGCCCTCTGTTCCGGGGGAAAGTCCCTTCGGGGAGGCTGGCCGGGGCACGTGCTCGGGTCAGGGAAATTCTGGAAGGGAGCAAGGGGGGCAGTTTCCGTGCGGGTACCAGCTCCCTTCTTGCTCTCCTGGTGCGGGGGGGGCGCGCTGCTCACCTTCTGCACGAGGCTTGTGCGGGCAGAGTCCTGCAACTCGAACCAGGAGGAGGCATCCGCACAGCCTTCTTCGATCGCCAAGGGGATCTGCTGTCGGAAGCGATAGTGGGGCGCCTGGAAGACGGGCAGTTCGGAGAGCATCGCTTCTTGGTGCTGGCGCTGGGCGAGTCGGGGGCGGAACTTGGGCTGTGGTTGGAGGAGCTGAGCGACGGTTACGTCCTGTTCGACCCTCACGATGTGTACCGCAAGGTGCAGGGCCCGGCCGTAGTGGAGCCTTTGGATGGTGGCGGGGAACCGCAGGAGTTCGTACTCGATGATGGGACCACGCTTCGCTGGGCCCCTGAGGATGGGGACGAGATGGAGCGGATGCTGAGATCGACCTTGCACGGGCTGCGCGGGAGCTTGGAAAGCCCAGGTAGTCTACCGCCGCAGGCGGTCGATCCGGCGAAGCCCTACTTCGTCGGGCAGCATGTTCTGCCCGGGCACCAGGAGAGAGAGGTCTACAGGCTCACGCCAGGCCAGGGGCAGGCGCGCAAAACTGCCTTGAGTGAGTTTCACCGAGAACGAGGGGCGCGGATGCAGGAGTTCGCCGGCTACAAGATGCCCCTTTGGTATACCTCGGCCATGGAGGAACACCAAGCTGTCCGGGCGGCAGCCGGTTTGTTCGATCTGGGACACATGGGAGTGTTGGAGGTCAGCGGCAAGTACGCAGAGAGTTTCCTCAATTTGGTGACCAGCAACTACGCCGGTTGGCTCCATCCCGGACAGTCGCATTACGCATTCCTCCTCACCCCGGAGGGTGAGGTGATCGATGATGTGATGGTCTACCGGCGTGGCTGGGAGAACTTCATCGTCGTGGTCAACGCCGCTAACGAGGGGGTGGACTGGGATTGGCTGACTGCGGTGAACGAAGGCGAGCCGTTGCTCGATCCTGAGCGCCCTTGGATTGCCCCCGACGGTCCTGTCACTCTGCGGAACCTCAAGGCGCAGGGCGGCGAGACTGGGTTGGTCAACCTGGCCTTGCAGGGGCCCGCGGCGCGAGATGTTCTGGGGAAGCTTCTCGGCCGCAAGGGCAAGGCGCGGTTGCGCGCCCTTCGGCGGACGGAGTTTCTGCAGTTAGAGGTCAGCGGGGTGGAGGTGGTGTGCTCTCGCACTGGCTATACAGGGGAAGAGCTCGGCTACGAGCTGTACGTTCCGCCGGCCTCCGCAGAGGCGCTTTGGCGAGCCATTCTGGATGCAGGGAGCGATTTGGGCACGTTGCCCTGCGGCCTGGCCGCCCGCGACTCCCTGCGCACGGAGGCAGGGCTGCCTTTGCACGGGCACGAGTTGGCCGGAGAGGAGGGCATTCTCCCCCATGAGGCTGGTTTCGCCCCGTATGTTAAACTGCACAAACCGTTCTTCGTAGGTCGGGAAGCTTACCTGCGGGCGTTGCGGCAATGGCAACGCGAGGTGGTGAGGTTCGAACTGCCCAGCGGGGGACGTCCAGCGCGTGCGGGCGCCCCGGTTGTCGAACGGTCGGGCAAGATAGCTGGACGAGTTACCAGCTGCGCCGTGCTGCCCGAGGGGCAAGTGGGGATGGCCCTCCTTTGGAAGCGCGGGGCCCAACCGGATACCCCCCTGGGGGTTGTCATGGGGGGGGAGCTGCCCGGTGCTATGGCACCAGGGGCTCGCCTTCCGCTTGTGCAGTGGGGGAAGGTGGTGTCGAGATTTCCCGATCGGCAGCTATTGCCTCAGGCTGGGCCTGACTAAGCTTCTTCTCTTGCCTTTCGTTCGTGCGAAATGCTCCACACCGTCCCCTGAGGACCGTCGCGGAGCTCTATTCCCAACTCTGCCAAACGATCCCGCACCAGGTCAGCCAAGGGAAACAGCCGTTGACTCCGTAGCTGGGAGCGAAGCTCGACCAGAAGGTCGACCAACTCCTCAGCCAGGCCCTCGGCGGCAGGCCGTGTCTGCTGGAAAAGGCCGAGCGGTTCGGCCAGGCGCCGTACGAGGGCGGCCGCAGCCCGCAAACTCCCCGCATCCCCCACTGCCGAACGGTGCCGGTGTGCTTCTCCCACAATCTCCTGCAGCACGCCCAGCGCGCCGGCTGTGTTGAAGTCCTCCTCCAGTGCCGAGTGGTAGCGTGACTCTAACTTGCCGAGCTCGGTGAGGAAGCCGTCCTCAGCTGGGGGTTCATCGGGCAGGGCCTCGGACTCCCACAATAGGCTGTACACCCGTTGCACGGCGCGAGCGGCTTCTTCCACTCCCTCGTGTGAGAAGTCCAACGGTTTTCGCCAGTCGCGGGAGAGGTAAAAGTAGCGGATCGGCTCAGTGCCGTGCCGCCCCACCACCGCATAGGCGTACTCGAAGTTGCCAAGCGACTTTCCCATTCGCTGGCCCTTCACCGTCAGCAGTCCGTTATGCAGCCAAATCCGGGCTAGGGGCTTTCCGGTCAGGGCTTCGGCCTGAGCGAGCTCGTTTTCGTGGTGGGGGAAGACAAGATCGTAACCCCCGGCGTGGATGTCCGCTGTCTCCCCCAACAGATCTTGTACCATGGCCACGCACTCAGTGTGCCATCCTGGTCGCCCTTCTCCCCACGGAGAAGGCCAGCTGGGTTCGCCGGGCTTGGCCGACTTCCACAGGGTGAAGTCCAGGGGGTCCTGTTTGCGGTCGCTCACCGCGATGCGAGCTCCAGCCTCCAGTTCTTCCAAGTCGCGGCCCGAGAGCTTCCCGTACTCGGGGAAGCTGGCCACCGAAAAATAGACGTCGCCGCCTACGACGTAGGCATTCCCTTTGTCCACCAAGCGCTCGATCAGTGAGACCATCTGGGGTACGTACTCCGTGGCCCGGGGGGAGTGAGTTGCTGGCTTGATGTCCAACGCAGTGCAGTCCTGAAAGTACTTCTCGGTGTAGAACGCCGCCAGCTCCTCAGGTCTGCGGCCTTCCTCGGCCGATCGGGCGATGATTTTGTCTTCGATGTCAGTAATGTTCTGCACGTAGGTCACAGTCAGTCCACGCGACTCCAGGTAGCGCCTGAGCGCGTCGAAGACGAGAAACGGACGTGCGTTGCCGATGTGGAAGCGGTCGTACACTGTGGGCCCGCACACGTACATGCGCACCGTCCCGTCCTTAGAATTCAGCTCTTCCATCCTGTGGGACAGCGTGCTCTTCAGACGCACCCGCACCACCTCCGGGGAGGATGGTACCCATATGTTTGCGGGAGAGAAAGGGGGCGAGTCCCCTATTCCCACTTCGGGGAGCGTTGCATGAGCGCAGGTATCTGCTCTGACGGGAGCTCACCCAGGTGAGCAACCCGGTACACGGCTTCAGTGATGGGCATGTCCACCTCGTGTGACTGGGCAATTTCCCACAGCCTGGCCACCGCGTGAATCCCCTCTGCCACCATGTTCATGCTGGCGACAATACCGCCCGTCTTCTCCCCTTTCCCCAGACGGATGCCTACCTGTCGGTTGCGGGAGAGCCCGCTAGTGGCGGTCACCACCAAGTCTCCCAGACCGGCGAGGCCGTAGAAGGTCTCCGGTCGAGCGCCCACGGCGCGTCCGAAACGAGCCATCTCAGCGAGGCCTCGGGCGATCAACGCCGCGCGGGCGTTGTCCCCTTGCCCTAGGCCGTCGGAGATGCCTGTTCCCACTGCCAATACGTTTTTCACCACACTGCAGTACTCCACTCCGACGAGGTCATCGGAGAGGTACACTCGGAACAACGGCGACATCAGCTGCCTTTGCAGGGTCTCAGCCACGGCAGTTGTGCCTCCTGCCAGCACCACTGCTGTGGGCTGGTCGCGTGCCACCTCCTCGGCGTGGGAGGGGCCGGAGAGGGCGAACACCGGATGGCCCGGCAGCTCGTGTTCCAGCACTTGGGACATCCGCAGGCCGGAGTGGGGAGCGAGTCCTTTGGCCAACTGAACCAGGGGCGCGTGTGCGGGCAGGAGCCCCTTGCAGGCGTGAGCCACATCGCGCATGGCGAAGCTGGGGACGGCCAAGAACAGGACGTCTGTTTCGGCGACTGCCTCCGGCAGCGCATGGGTGATTTTGAGCTCGGCCGGCAGTGCTACCCCGGGCAGGTAGTCCCTGTTCTCTCGCAGGGAGGTAAGGCGCGCGGCCATGTCCTCCCGACGCGTCCACAGAACAGTCGTGTGGCCGATGCTGACCAGGAGCCTGGAAAACGAGGTGCCCCAACTTCCGCTGCCGAGTACGGCGGCCCGCATGCCCGGTGCCTATGGAACCCCGGCCAGGGTAGAGGCGTGATCCGCGATCCACTGCAGCGCCGCCTCTACGTCCGGGTCTCCTTCATCTTCTGGATCCCACTCCACTACGATGTCCGGTGTGAGGCCCACCTCGTGCACCGGCCGTCCAGTCGGGGTGAAGTACTGCTGCGTGGTCAGCTTTATCACCGACCCGTCCGGCAGCTGGGCGACGAGCTCTTGGATGATACCCTTGCCGAATGTGGCCCTTCCGATGAGGACAGCCGCTTCGTGATCCTGTAGCGCCCCGGCCAGAATCTCAGCTGCAGAAGCTGTCCCTTCGTCCACCAGCACGACGAGCGGGGTTTCGGGGATGTTCCCTCCGCGAGACCAGTACCTTCTCTCGCCGTACGCGGGGCCCATAGTGGTGAGTACAGTCTTGCCTCGCTCGAGGAAGTAGCCCGCGGAGTCGATCGCCGCCTTCAGGTAACCGCCGGGGTTGCGCCGCAAATCTAGAATCAAGCCGTCTAGCTCCCCCAAGGGCAGGCTGAACAGGGCAGAGCCCAACTTCTGAGCGGTGTCCTGGTCCATGCGCAGTACGCGTATGTGGGCGACAGCCGGTTGTTCGATGAGCTCAACGCGGATGGGCTCTATGCGGATGATGGCTCGTTCCAGCACCACGTCCTCGAGCTCACCGTCTGCGCGCTCCAAAGTCAGCGTGACCTCCGTTCCCTCCTCGCCCCGGATTGCTGCTGACACTTGGTCCAAGCGCCAGTTTTCCACTGACTCCCCGTCAACCCTGACGATCCGGTCGCCGGGGCGTATCCCTGCACGCTCGGCGGGCGTGTCCGGCAATGGTGAGATAACGACCACCCTTTCGTCGCGGATGCCGATCTCCATGCCCACTCCGCTGAACTCTCCCCGCAGAGCCCTGTCCCACTCCTCGTACTCCTCTGCCGTCATGAATTCCGAGTACGGATCGCCTAGAGCCTCGAGCATGCCCCGCAGTGCCCCATGCACGAGGTCGTCTGTGTTCACCTCGTCGGCACGGAAGTAGTAGTTGAGAATAAGTTGGTAAACATCGTCCACTACTGCAAAGGGATCGTCGGCGGAGAGGGCAGGCGGGACGATCAGTCCCAGTATCACCAGCAACACTGTCACGAATGACCTCATAAACCTCATCCCTCCTCAGGAGAGCCCGATGCTGCGCGCCACGCGCACAAGCTCGGGGTCCAATGGCTTGGGGGTGCTGGCCAGCGCACTGCCCAGAGGAACAGGGACCACTTGCGTTCCTTGCAGGCCGGTCATCACGTCGGTCCTGCCGTCCAGGGCAAACTCCACTGCGGCCACGCCCAGCCGGGTGGCCAGCAGACGGTCGAAGGGAGTGGCGATGCCACCCCGCTGCAAGTACGCAAGCACGGTGACCCGTGGGGTCATCTGCAGATTCCCTCGGGCCTTGAGCTGGTCCGCGAGCCAATAGCCCACCCCCCCGAGCTGGACATGCCCGAAGGCGTCCACTTCCCCCTGGGTCACCTGAGCACCTCCCAGCTCTTGTGGCTTGGCACCCTCGGCGACCACGATGATCGAGAACCTCTTCCCCTGCTCCAGGCGTTGCCTAATCTTGTCCTCTACTATGTTCAAGGAAAAATCGTTCTCGGGGACCAGCAGAACATCTGCACCTCCTGCCAGCCCTCCCAGCAGGCCGATCCAACCTGAGTCCCGTCCCATCACCTCCAAGATGAGCAGACGGTGATGCGCATGCGCGGTAGTGTGTAGTTTGTCCAGCGCCTCCGTCACGGTGACCAACGCTGAGTGGAACCCGATAGCGTAGTCGGTTCCCGCGATGTCGTTGTCGATGGTCTGCGGAATGCCCACCGTTGCCAGGTCATAAGAAGCCAGACGGTGGGCTACCCCCAGTGTGTCATCACCTCCGATGGATATCAGAGCGTCGAGGCCGCGGCGTTGCCAGGTCTCCTTGATGGCCTCCACCTTCTCGGTGGGTTCCCAGTGGACCTCGCCATCTCTAGTCTCCTTCCGGAACGGATTTGTGCGCGAGGTGCCCAGAATCGTGCCTCCCACGTGCAGAATGCCGGACACGTCTGCTGGGAGCAATGGGCGTCCGTCGTTGTCCACTAGCCCGCGCCACCCGTCCGCAAAGCCGATTACCTCTGTCGACTCGGCCTGCGCTCGGCGAACGATTGCCCGCAGCGCAGCGTTGATCCCTGGAGAGTCTCCCCCTCCGGTCAGTACTCCGATTGCCTGTGGTCTATCCATGGTCTGCCGTTCCCTTCTTTACTTGTCATGTTCGTCTGTTTCACTACGGGTGACGCTGTCATGGCCTTGGCCAGACGCCGGGGGCATTCGCGGTTCCTGCTGGCCTGATCGCGCACCAGATAGTGAAAGCACTGCCCTTTACCGACGGGATAACCAGAAGCCATGGGTGATCCCCGCGTGTCGTCCTGTGTGGTCTTCACAATGCTCTCCCAATTCCGGCACCCCCGCAATGGGCTTGGCTGCCTGCGGCCGTGGCTTCTTCCCCTCTCCAGACGGGAAGGTGCACCTCCTACGCAGAGCCTAACGAGCTTCGGCGCTGGGTCAACCGGCGTTGCTGAACCTGCAGCCGCAGACGGCCGGTCCACTGGCCCTGCGGCGGAAGCTCTGCCTCCCATACCCAGATGAGGCACGTTGCCTGGTACACGAGCTCGAACCCGGCTTCGGAGTTGTTCACTGTGTGCACTGGGTAGCGCCATAAGGTTGCCTTCGGATAGGCTGTGAGGAGCAGGGTCCAGCCGTCCCACTCGTTCACGCAGCGGACATCCCGCACGCACAGCTCCTCCCCCGCGCTGGCCAGCCTGGAGTCGGCGAGGTTACGTCCTGGGATCTCCAGGTACCTATCCGGTGCGTCCCCGGCCAGCAACCCAAGGTTCAACTCTGCCCCCAGGCGTACACGCCGAGGGCGATCGGTGTGGCTGGTGATTCTCAAGTGTACATAAACTGAACCGTCGGCGGGCGACAGACCAATGCACTTGCGCAACGAGAGCGGCCCTTCTGCTAGGTCCTCCCTCCTGTCCAGCTTCACGCTCGGGGGGCGAGGCTCGACGGCGGCAATCGTGAACGGGCGGCCTGTGAGAAGGTCATTGTGTACGGCTCGGCCCCGGGACATGTCCTCCCAGGAGAGCTCGCTGGGAAGGAGGTGATCGATCAGAGACGCTCTCCGGCTCTGGTCGTAGCGAAGGTGTTTCTCCAGGCCCGGTTGCTTGGCGCTGGCCACTTCGTGAATGCTCCTGGCGCTGCCGTCGGCGTCTGTGGAAGCACTTCGTACCTGGGTGTGGTAGGCCTCCGGGCGTCGGGCAATGGTGTTGAGGAAGTTGAACGGCAGGTCCATGTGGGAAAGCTCGACGAGGGTTCCCCCCCACCGCGGCGTCACCACCGCTGTCCACTTTCCGTTCCGCAGGATGATCTCTCTGTGCCCGTCAGCGTCTAAGTCGACCTGTTCCACAGGCCGCGGTAGGTTCTCCGCTTGCGCGAGCCGCTCTGCCGACAGGAGATGATGCCACACTGCGTCGCGCAGGTGCGGAAGGTACACGCCGCCGAACAGCCCATGCCAGTATGCGTCATTGCTCTGGGCTCGCCAGATGTGCGCGAGGGCTTCGTCCCGGCTGGGGGCGGTTGTGGGCAGGCTTCGCACGGCCTCACTAGCGGCGAGCATACGTTTGTGCATGTAGTTGGCCTCGGGGTACTTGGCCAAGAACCCCCGCCAGTATCCGCCGGAAATGAGCGCCTCGAACTCGTGAGCGCGTGGTCCGAGCAACTCCTTGAGCTGAGAAACCAACTGTTGGCCTTCGTGCGGAAGGGCCCACGCTCCGAGTTCGAAGTACGATGTGGTGGGAAGGTACACTCGGCTGACAGGCTCTCTGCTCTCCAGTGCCTCCCCCAGCGTGACGGTTTTGAGCCAGTCGCTGTTTTCTGTCAATGTGCGGAGAAAGTTCTCCAGCCACCTCTCCTCGTACACCCACCGCTTTGTGTGGGGCCACACGCCGAACTTCTCCCCGTCATCCACGAGCACCAACAGTGGTCTATCCTCCCTGCTGGCGGCATCCCTGAAGTGCTCGAGCACTTCGCCAACCGGCTTGAAGGGGATGATGTAGCGAAGTTTGGAGCTAATGGGAAACACGCTTACTAACCGGCCGCGGTCCTCTGTGAGGTAGTAGCCGGAGAGCTGCTCTGGTGACAGCCCCACCTTCTGGAAATGGGTGTCGTCGAGGGCTAGGTACCTGATGCCGCAGGCGCTGAGCAAGGAAGGCAGTTGGGGTTCCCACACCCGCTCGGCGAGCCAGGCTCCCTGTGGGGCCCGGCCTGTGTGCCGGAGCAGAAACTCCCCCATTCTCTCGATCTGATCCTGGGCATCCTGAGGAGGTATCACGCTGAGGATGGGCTCATAGAATCCTCCTCCCAAGAACTCCGCTTGGCCTGATCCGGCCAGAGAGGCGAGGCGAGCAACGAATTGTGGGTGCTCCTGTAGGAAGAACTCCCACAGCGGTCCCGTGTAATGGAGCACAGTTTTCACTGTTGGGTACTGCTCGAGTAGTTCGATGAACGGAAGATAGGCGTCCCTGTATGCCTGCTCCATGACCTCAGGGAAGTTTCCCACAGGCTGATGGCAGTGCAGCCCAAGCACGAAGTCCACTTTGTTCATCGATCCTCCCTTTCGGCGCAGCGTACGTACGCAGGCAGCATGTTACTTCCCCCGCCTGGCCACACCAATGGTGGCACTCTGGCAGGCGGGACTTCGGTTCCTTATAGTGGCACGCGGGGAGCTTCGGTGGTAGGGGGATGAGAGTTGAACAGGCTACGGCGCGCAGTTGGCGGAGCGCAGGGGGAGTTGTGGGAAGTTTTGATTTCGCTATTGCCTGTGAGAATGGTCAAGGCAGTGCATCAGAATGAGGGGCGACGAGCAGCGGCGTCGCTTGCCACATGAAGCGCCAGGAGGCCCTCGTAGGGCCGGTCGACCACCGGCATACGCTCCTTTCCGGGGACGACCTGTACCTGTTCAACGAAGGAAGTCACCTGCACCTCTATCGCGTGTTGGGAGCCCATCTAGACAACTGGGATGGGGAACAGGGCACGCAATTTGCTGTTTGGGCACCTGACGCAGTGGCAGTCAGTGTGGTGGGCGACTTCAACCACTGGAACCCGCGCGCTCACCCTCTGGCCCCGCGAGCTCAGTCGGGAATATGGGAAGGGTTCCTCCCCGGAGTGCGTCCGGGAACGCTGTACAAGCTGCACATCCAGTCCAGGTTCAGAGGATATCAAGTCTACAAAGCTGACCCTGTGGGCTTTCAGCAGGAGGTCCCGCCGGGGACGGCCTCCCTTGTAGCGGAGCTCGGGTACGTCTGGGGCGACGAGGAGTGGATGGGCCAGCGTGGCCGTAGCAACTCGTTGCAGTCACCCTGGACGGTATACGAGGTGCACCTTGGCTCGTGGATGCGAAAGACCCCCGATGGTAGGAGCTTTTTCACCTATCGTGAGCTTGCCCCCCGCCTTGCGGAGTACGCACGGAAGATGGGGTTCACCCATGTACAGATGCTCCCAGTGATGGAGCACCCGTTCTACGGTTCGTGGGGTTATCAGGTCACTGGGTACTTCGCCCCCACAAGCCGGTACGGAACGCCGCAGGATTTCATGTTCCTGGTGGATACTCTGCACCAACACGGGGTTGGGGTCATCTTGGACTGGGTCCCCTCTCACTTCCCCGGCGACGAGCACGGCCTCGCATTCTTCGACGGCACGCACCTTTACGAACATGCGGATCCGCGTCGGGGGAAACACCCTGATTGGGACAGCCTCATTTTTAACTATGGGCGCAACGAGGTGCGCAGTTTCCTTCTTTCCAGCGCGGTGTTCTGGCTCGATCAATATCATGCCGATGGGCTGCGCATGGACGCGGTGGCATCCATGCTTTACCTGGATTACTCTCGCAAAGAGGGGGAGTGGATTCCCAATCAGTACGGAGGAAATGAGAATCTGGAAGCCGTCTCTCTTCTGCGGAAGATCAACCAGGAGGCATACAGGCTCTACCCGGACGTGCAGACGGTGGCGGAGGAGTCTACCTCTTGGCCCCAAGTGTCGCGGCCTGTGCATCTTGGAGGGCTGGGGTTCGGGATGAAGTGGGACATGGGCTGGATGAACGACATGCTGAGCTACATGTCAAAGGACCCGCTGTTTAGGCGTTTTCACCATGAGTTGCTCACGTTCCGGTTGCTGTACGCCTTTGATGAGAACTTCGTACTCTCCTTGTCCCACGACGAGGTAGTGCACGGCAAGGGATCGCTCCTGGCCAAGATGCCGGGAGATGAATGGCAACAGCGAGCGAACTTGCGACTCTTGTTGGGCTACATGTACGGTCAGCCAGGGAAGAAGTTGCTGTTCATGGGGGGGGAGTTCGGCCAGCGGCGGGAGTGGGACCATGAGAGCAGCCTGGACTGGCATCTCTGCGATGACATCCGCCACAGGGGGATCCAAGAGTGGGTGCGCGACTTGAACAAGCTCGTGCGTGGTGAGCCTGCACTACACAGGCGCGACTTCGAGCCCGCCGGGTTTGAGTGGGTGGATTGTGGCGATGTGGAATCCTCCGTGATCAGCTTCCTCCGCCATGGAGCCGGCGCGAGGGAGGTTGTGCTTGCGCTGTACAACTTTACCCCTGTGGTGCGCTACGGCTACCGGGTGGGGGTGCCGCAGGGGGGCAAGTGGTGTGAGCTCCTCAACAGCGATGCTACCGAATACGGCGGGGGAGGTGTGGGCAACGAGGGCGTCGTCGTAGGGTCGGCGACCCCGGCGCACGGGCGGCAATACTCCCTGGAGTTGACCGTCCCTCCGTTGGCGGCGCTCTTTCTCAAGCCAAAGACATGAACAGATACGTCTGTGTACACGGCCACTTCTACCAGCCACCCCGAGAGAATCCGTGGCTGGAGGAAGTGGAGCTCGAGGACTCTGCGCACCCGTATCACGACTGGAACGAGCGGATCACCGCTGAGTGCTATGCACCCAACGGGTGGTCCCGTATTCTGGACAGGAAAGGGCGGATCAAGTCCATTGTAAACAACTACGCCTCCATGAGCTTTAACTTCGGCCCCACCCTGCTTTCATGGCTGGAACGCCATGCGCCGGTGGTGTACGCGCGCATTCTGGAGGCAGATCGGCAGAGCGTGAACAGGTTCTCCGGGCATGGCAACGCGCTGGCGCAAAGCTACAGCCACATGATCCTCCCCCTCGCCCAGCAGAGGGACGTGGAGACGCAGATCATCTGGGGGGTGGAAGACTTCCGCCACCGGTTCGGTCGCGATCCGGAGGGCATGTGGCTCCCAGAGGCTGCGGTGGACCGAGGATCGCTGGAGGCGTTGGCCCAGTACGGTGTCAAGTTCACCATCCTCTCTCCACACCAGGCTGTCCGCGTCCGCCCGCTTGGCGAAGGCCCGTGGACAGAGGTGGCTCGGGAGGACGTGGACCCGACCATGCCTTACTTGGTCCGCCTTCCCTCCGGGCGAAGCATCGCCGTGTTCTTTTACGATGCCGCCATCGCCCGGGCTGTGGCCTTCGAGAGGCTGCTCTCCAAGGGGGAACGTGTTGCCGAAAGGCTGCTTGGAGGATTCCGCAAGGACGGAGGCCACCCACAGCTGGTGAGCGTGGCCACCGACGGCGAGACCTACGGCCACCATCATCGACACGGAGATATGGCCCTGGCTTACGCGCTGCAGGAGATCAGCTCCTCCGGGGTGGCGATCACCAACTACGGGGAGTACTTGGAGCGGCACCCGCCGACACACGAAGTAGAGGTGTTGGAGGGGAGCTCTTGGAGCTGCGTCCACGGCGTGGAGCGATGGAGGAGCGATTGTGGTTGCCACAGCGGAGCGCAACCTGAGTGGAACCAAGGATGGCGTGCCCCCTTGCGCCAAGCTATCGACAGCTTGCGGGCAGAGATCGATGCGGCCTACGAAGATGGTGCTCGCGTGCTCTTTGCCGACCCCTGGGCTGCACGGGACGACTACATCCGTGTGGTGCTCGACCGACAGGAGTCCACGGTGAGGAGTTTCTTGGCCGACCACGGCGAGGGCGAGCTGGGGGCAGAGGGTACTGTGACTGCCCTCAAGCTGTTGGAGATGCAGCGCCACGCCATGCTGATGTACACAAGCTGTGGGTGGTTCTTCGACGACGTTGCGGGCATAGAGTCTGTGCAGATCCTGCGTTATGCAAGCCGTGCTGCACAACTGGTCGAAGAGCTCTCTGTTGACGGGGTGGAGGAACGCTTTCAAGAGTCCCTGTCCGCCGCCCGCAGTAACATAGCCCACGAAGGAGACGGCCGGTCCATCTATCGTCGGCGCGTCCTTCCTTCGCAAGTGAGCCTGGCGCGGGTGGCTGCCCACTACGCTGTGAATTCCGTGTTCCTCGCCGACGGCGCACCAGCTCGCGTCTACTCCTACAGAGCCGAAAGCCAGAGCCGAAGGCGACGGCGCGCAGGGGCGATGGGCTTGGAGCTGGGATGTGTGCGATTGGTGTCAGACATCACATGGGAGACGGCTCGTTTTTTCTACGGAGCACTGCATCTGGGCGGTCACAGTGTGGCTGCCGGTGTGGGGGGTTGTGTTGACGAAGGGCTCGATGACGAGCTGTTCGAGGAAGTGCAAGCCGCGTTCGCCAGAGGGGACATCCCGGAGACCCTGAGGCTAATCGGGCATCGGTTTGCAGGGGCTGATTATTCGCTTACCTCGCTGTTTAGGGATGAGCGGAGGCGCGTTGTAGGTCGGCTTTTGAAGTCTACTTTGGGGGAGCTCGAAGGCGACGTGCAGCGGCTGTTCGAACAACATGCCCAGTTGATCCAGTTCCTGGTTGACGGCAGCGTACCCCTGCCCAAGGCGCTGAGGGCAGTGGCCGAGATCACACTGGAAGCGCAGCTCAGGGAGTTGCTGGCCGCCGAGCAGGTGGATGTACCGAGCTTGAGACGCGCTTGGGAGACGGCACGCCGGTGGGGCCTTGTGCTGGACGAGAGCGGACTGGGCTTTGCCATGCAAGGGGCGCTGGGTCGGGCGGCGAGTGATGCTCAACGACGGCCTGCAGAACCGGAAGCCATGGAACGGTTCCAGGCGCTAGCCAAGATCACAAATGAGCTTGGACTACCCGTTGACCTCCACAAGGCACAGAATGTCTGCCATGGGCTTGTCAGCAGGGACTACGCCCGCCAGGTCCGCGACGCTCAGCGGGGCGACCGACGGGCGGAGCGCTGGGTGGAGGCTGTGCACTCGCTGGCCGACGAGTTGGGTGTGAGCACGGCGGCTTAAGATGGCGAGCGCGGGAGGTCGTCGCGCCGCCTGACCTTGCCGGGGGCATAGCGCTTACTGCGAAGCTGGGGATGCCGTGAGCACCTTTGGCGGGCAGCGGACATTGGACACCTCCGGAGGGACCCGACTGCCTGCCCCTTCCTCTCTGATGGCCATCGGTGTGGGTGCTCCCTGTGTCTAAAGTCGGAGCAGAACGCCGTCGACTGACGGTGGGGGTGGGAGTATGTGCACGTGGGCACGAACGGCAGCGTGGACGCTAGTTGTGCTGGTGCTTATCTCCTTTGCAGGCTGGGCCGATCAGCTGCACTTGCGGGATGGGCGCGTGGTGGAAGGTACGTTGGAGGGCCTCACGGAGGAGCATGTGAAGTTTCGGACGGGTCCCCAGGTGGTGATGACCTATCCCCTTTCGTGGGTGGAAGAGGTGTCCTTCTCCCCGCGCGCCGGGCAAGCCCTGCCCGTCTCGTATGACGAGTGGGAGCTGGCAATGGTGGTGGCGCGGCGGAGCCTGGAGAGCTGTCGCATGACCCGTGCGGGGCTCGTCGCTGGGGGGCTACTATTTGTCGCAGGAGGGCAGTACCTGATGTGGATGGGGCAAGGCCCTCTGGGCGGCCTTCTGACGGGCGTGGGGGCCATTGTGTCGTTGATCGGGATGGCAAGTCCTCCTCCTGCTTGCTCGATGCAGCGAGACCGGGTGGAGATCCTGACAAGAATTGGTCTGGAGTTTGGCTGGGTGTACTGATCGAGGGAGCCTTCGCGGGATAGCTCTGGGCTCCACCGCGAGCTGCGCCTGACGCTCGTTCGCCCGACCTGGGTGTTCGGTGGAACGCTGGATTGGTGACGATGTCCTGGCGCACCAAGGTGGAACGGTTGACCACAGGGCACACAGAACGTTATTATATGAAAGGCAGTTACTAGCGAGCGTAATCGTATGCTGGTGGATGAAAGAAGGCACCGCATCGCAATGAGGATTCTTGCCCTAGGAGGGGCGACAGTTGCTGAGCTGAGTGGTGAGTTCGGCGTCTCTCCTGTGACCATTCGTTCTGACCTCGAAGCCCTGGAGCAACAGAGAGTTCTCAAGCGCAACCACGGCGGAGCAGTGGCAGCGCAAGTTGCTCGCTTTGCCCCGGCGTTTCAAGAGCAAAGCAGCGTCAACGTGGAAGCCAAGAAGGCTATTGCCCAGTTAGCAGCACGCCTCCCTGAGGATGGGGACAAGGTGCTCCTGGATGCGGGGAGCACCACGCTGTTTGTTGGTCGACAGTTGCGCAATCGTGCGGGGGCACTCACTTTGGTGACGAACTCGGTATATGTGCTCAACGAGCTTGTCAACACCCCGCAGTTCGAGCTCATTGTGGTGGGCGGGGTGCTCTATGAGCCTGGATTGTGCTTTGTGGGAGCGCCGGCGGAATGGTTTCTGGATAGGGTGTCCGCGGACATCTCGTTCCTCGGTGTAAACGGTGTATCCATGCGAGGGGTCTCGGTCAACAACATGCCAGAGGCGGGGGTGAAAAGGCGCCTGGCACAGGCAGGCGGTCGCACCGTGGTGTTGGCTGACTCCTCCAAACTGGGGCTGGACAGCTTCGTCAACGTGGCTCGTTTGGCGGATGTGGACACGGTGATAACTGATGGCCTGGCCAGTCCTGACGTGGTGGCCGAACTCAGGGAGGCGGGAGTGGAGGTGCTCGTTGCCTGATATCGGGGTGGCCATGCTCACGCCACATGGAGACCCGCTGGGTCGTATTGGCGAGCCGGAGATCGGCGGGCAGTGTGTGTACATACGAGATTTGGCAATGCATCTTGCCCAACAAGGGGTGCGAGTTACTGCGTTCACCCGTGATCGAGGGGAGGGGAAGCCATCGGTGGAGGATATCTGTCCCGGGGCGCGGGTGCGGCGGTTGACTGTAGGTCCGCCTCGCTTCATCCGCAAGGAAGAGCTGGAGCCTTACTTGGGGGAGTTCGCGGAGAAGGCAGCGCAGGAACTGCAGGCGGTGGACGTACTCCACTCCCACTTCTGGGACGGAGCGTGTGTTGCTCGCGAGCTGAAAGACGGTCGGATGTGGGTTCATACCTCTCACTCGCTGGGCAAAAGGAAGCTGTCGGCGCTTCCGCAGGAGCAGCGGGAACAGTACACTGGGCGCATCAGGGCGGAGACGGAAGCGGGGAGGGGCAGCGATGTGCTGGTGGCTTCGACCAGGCTCGAGCGGCAGGACTTGGTGGATCTGTACGGCGTTGAACCGGAGAAGATCGAGGTAATCCCTCCGGGTGTGGACACTGCGCGGTTTGGGCCTCCCGAAGACAAGTGCGCTTTGAAGAGGAAGTTTGGGTTTCCTGCTGGCCCCCTTGCAGCCACATTGGGACGCTTGGATGCGCGTAAGGGATTTGATCTGTTCGTTCGTGCTGCGGCCCAGCTGCTAACCGCAGGTGAACAACTCAGTTTCGCCCTCAGCGCGGGAGCGGCGAGAGACCCGCGGGAGGAGGAACACGCGAAGCTGCAGCGTGTTGTAGAGGAGTTGGCCCTCGGAGACCGGTTTCGTTGGTTAAACGTTCTGCCACAAGAGGAACTGCCGTCCTTCTATGGGGCAGCGGACGTGTTCGTCATGCCCTCACGGTACGAGCTATTCGGAATCGTCATGCTGGAGGCCATGGCCTGTGGCGTCCCGGTGGTGGCCACGCGGTTCGGGGGGCCGGCCGAGGTGATCGAAGACGGTAAGGACGGGATTCTGGTTGATCCCACGGACATCTCGGCCCTGGTGGGTGCGTTGCGGGAGTTGCTCCTGGATGCGGAACGATGTGCCGCGATGGGCAGGCGAGCACGGGGCAAGGTGGAACTAGGGTACAGCTGGAAAGTGTCGGCACAACGCCACTGGGAGCTGTACGGAGGAGCGGGGGAGTGGAAACAGCATGCGCGGTGATAAGCTGCACGTTACGGCCGAGCACCGCCGGGTAGGCCAGAACCTGGCGAGCCATGTGTTGCAGCGTATGGGGCTGGCCGAGCGGCCCTACATAGTGACGATCGGCGGGGAGTCCGGAAGCGGCAAGTCGGAGCTGGCGGAGGCCCTCCGCGGGGCGCTTGAGGGCAAAGGAGTGAGGGCGACCATTATCCAGCAAGATGATTACTTCGTGTATCCCCCTCTTAGCAACGACGCTCTGCGTCGAGAAGACCTGGGGCGGGTGGGAATGTCGGAAGTACGTGTGGATCTACTGGAGGAGCATCTAGCTCGGGCAAAGGCAGGGGCGCACGAACTGCGCAAGCCCCTGGTGCTCTACCAGGAAGATCGCATCACGGAGGAGAGAATTGGCTTGTTGGGGGTCCGGGTTCTGATTGTTGAGGGAACCTATACTACAGTGCTGAATCATGTGGACTTGAAGGTGTTCATCGCGCGCGATTGTTGTGATACTCGGGATGCCCGCAAGGTGCGGGCCAGGGAGCTGCAAGACGATTATCTGGAACGCATACTGGTCAAGGAACACGCCATCATCGCCGGTCACCGTCCGTGGGCCCACCTGGTGGTAACCCGCGGCTATGAAGTGGTGGAGCAACGGCCCCCTGCACCGGCCGGGTTTGCGGCTGGCTGAAGTGGCCGTATGGACGCTTGGGGTGCATACGTTGAACCAGGGAGGTGAAAGCGGGAGCAGGAAGAAGTACGTGCAGTTTGGGATCGAGTGTCTTGCTAAAGGAGGAGTCGAATGTTGAAGCGAATTGCGCTACTGATGCTAGGACTGATGGTCGTGTGGGGCGGCTTGGCTGCCGCACAGCAGACCGTGTACGTGATGCATGGCTGGCCGGGCCACCAGGCAGTGGCTTTTGCCAAGGTGGTCCAGGCGTTCATGGCCGAGCATCCGGACATCAACGTGAGCGTGGAGATCGTCGGGCGTGACCGACCGGCGATTCTGTCCACCAGATTGGCGGCGGGGAACCCGCCGGACGTCACTCCCATGCCCTGGTTGGGGCTGATGGAGGAGTGGGCGCGCGCTGGCTATCTCGTGCCCCTGGATGACCTGGTGGACGTCTCAGACCAGATCGAGGCGCTGACCCCGCTGGGGTACGTCGACGGCAAACTGTACGGGACCTGGCAGTCGGCCAACTTGAAGAGCCTCGTATGGTACAACGTGCACGCCTTCGAGGAGGCAGGCTACGAGATACCGACGACGTGGGACGAGCTCGTTGCCCTCAGTGACCAGATCGTCGCCGACGGCGGCGTGCCATGGACCGTCGGCCTGGAGTCCGGTCCTGCCTCTGGTTGGCCGGGGACGGACTGGATTGAGGACATCATGCTCCGCACCGCCGGACCCGAGGTCTATGACCAGTGGGTTGCCCACGAGATTTCGTGGACCCACCCCGCCGTGGTCGAGGCATGGGAGTACTTCGGCGAGATCGTGCTCAACCCCGACTATGTACTGGGGGGGCCGGTCGGCGCCCTGACCACGAACTTCGGAGACGCTGCGGCACCATTGTTCACCGATCCCCCGCAGGCATACATGCACAAGCAGGCAACGTTCATCTCCGGGTTCATCCTCGATCAATTCCCGAATCTGGAGCCCGGCGTTGACTTCGACGTGTTCCCGTTCCCGGAGATCAACCCCGAGTTCGGCGTGCCCGTGATGGGTGGCGGCGACGTGTCCGTGGTATTCGACACCGGTGGCCCCCTGAACGGGACCCGTGAGGAGGTCATCAAGTTCGTCCAGTTCCTGTCCTCTGTCGAGGCGCAGGAAATCTGGGCCCGGGAGCTTGGGGAGATGGCCGCCAACAAGAACATCGACCCCGAAGCCACCTATGACGACCCCATCGCCCGTGCCGCGTGGACGATGCTGCTCCAGGCAGACTCGTTCCGTTACGACGGCTCGGACATGATGCCCGGGGCCGTGGGGGCCGGATCCTTCTGGACCGGTGTGTTGGACTACGTTTCTGGTCAGTCGCTAGACGCAGTTCTCGACTACATCGAGGACACAGCGGTCGACGCCTACGCCGACTAGTCTCGGATAGGCAAGAGAGCGCCGGGGCTGTCCCCAGGGCCGCCCCGGCGCCCTACCTCGTGGGAGGAGGGGACTTGCTGAAGACAGCGAGGTGGCAACCGTGGATGTTCGTAGGGCCGGCGCTGCTCATCCTTGGGTTCTTCTTGCTCTATCCCACTGTGACCACCATCTGGCGTTCGTTCTACGGATCGGGGCGCGAACTATTCGGTCCCCGAGTTGATTACGTGGGGCTTGCGAACTGGCGGTATGCGTTTACCCACCCCACTATGACGACGGCGTTGAGGAACAACGCTCTGTGGGTTGGCGTGTTCACGGTGAGCACTGTTGGGTTTGGCCTGATCTTGGCGGTGCTTTTGGACCGGGTGAAGTATGAGAAGATCATGAAGTCCGTGATCTTCGTCCCGGCGGCGATTTCTTACGTAGGGGCATCGGTCATCTGGCGGTTCATGTACGCCTTTCGGCCAGCAGGGCTTCCTCAGATCGGAGTGCTGAACGCGCTGGTCGTGGCTCTAGGCGGTGAGCCGCAGGGGTGGCTGATCCTGCGCCCGTGGGTGAACAATCTACTGCTGATCGTGGTGGGAGTGTGGATTTGGACTGGTTTTGCCATGGTGATCCTTTCAGCGGCGTACAAGAACATCCCCCGGTCGCTCATGGAAGCTTCGCGCATCGACGGGGCAAACGAGTGGCAGGTATTCCGCAAAGTGACTCTGCCTCTTCTGTGGCCGACTGCCTCGGTGGTAGGGGTGACCATGGTCGTGCAGGTGCTAAAGGTGTTCGACATTGTGTATGTGATGACAAACGGGGCGTTCAACACCGAGGTGATAGCTAACCGCATGTACAAGGAGATGTTCAACTTCTTCAACTATGGGCGGGCAAGTGCCATTGCGGTTGTGCTTCTACTGCTTCTGATTCCGTTCATGGTGATGAACGTCCGCCGGTTCACCCGGCAGGGGGAGGCCCGATGACTCGGAAGGCGCTTCTGGGAAGGCTCCCGCTCCACGTGTTCCTCCTGGTGTTCGCTTTCATATGGGTGATACCCACGTTGGGGCTGCTCATCACATCGTTCCGCTCTCCGGGAGAGATCGTTGGCTCCGGTTGGTGGACTACCATTCCTCGCCTGTTCGACGTGGGCCAGTTCACTCTGGACAATTACCGGGCCGTGCTCACGCAAGAGGGTCTGGGGACGGCTTTTCGTAACAGCATCTTCATCAGCGTTCCCGCCACCGCGATTTCGGTGATCGTGGCCTCGCTGGCCGCATACGCGTTCGCCTGTTTGGGCTTTGTAGGAAGGAAACCCCTGTTCGTCATGGTTGTGGCGCTGATGGTCGTCCCGCTGCAGATGACGTTCATCCCCATCCTGCCGGTCTATCGCTGGCTGCGGCTCGGGGGGACATATCCGGGTATCTGGCTGGCCCACACGGCGTATGGGTTGCCGTTGACCACGTTCCTCATGCACAGCTTCATGTCCGGTCTACCCAAGGACCTGTTCGACTCGGCTTCCATCGACGGGGCCGGCCCGTTGACAACGTTCTGGCGCATCGTGATGCCCATTTCTGTCCCAGCGGTGGCCTCGGTGTTCATCTTCCAGTTTCTGTGGATCTGGAACGATTTGCTGGTGGCGTTGGTATACGTGGGAGGAACTCCAGATGTGGCGCCTCTGACCGTGGCCGTGGCCAACTTGGTAACCAACCGGGGCCAGAACTGGGAGCTCTTGACCGCTGCGGCGTTCATAACCATGGCACTCCCTCTGGTGGTGTTTTTCACGCTCCAGCGCTACTTTGTGCGGGGGATCCTGGCCGGCTCGGTGAAGGGCTAGCGCCGCTCGGGGCGGACGATGTACCTTGCCAGCCCCGGCAGGAGGGCTAGGGCCAGGCCTGCCAGGGCCGCGGTTATGGCCAAGAAGCGTCCTGGCGCCATGTCGATCACTCCGGTTGTGTACCGGAGGCCCTCGGCCATGTAGGTCAGCGGAAACGCGCGGCTTATCGACTGCAGGAAGGGGGGCATGATCTGCACGGGGAAGAAGATGCCCGACATGAACATCATGATCATGGCCAGTATGTTGGCCACGTTGCTGGCCGATGAGGGGCGTCGCACCACCAGTGTGATGAAGGCACCGAACCCCATCATGCCGAGGGTGGAAGCGGCAACGAAGACAGTATAGCGGAACCAGTCCATGTGGAAGTCCACCTCGAACACGGCCATGGCGGTGAACAGGGTGATGAGAGTGGACACATACACAATACCCAGTCGCACGGTCACCACGGCCAACAGGAAGCTCACGGGGCGCATCGGCGTTACCGTGAGACGGTCCAGGATTTTGCGCTCCTTCATCGCAGTGATGTGTCCGGACACGGCAAACAGCCCGGCTGTCAGGATGCTGAAGGCGATGACTGCCGGGACCATCATGTTGAACCAGCTCGCTGCCGCTGCCAGTCCCACGTGTTCCCTCTCCGCCGCCAGTACGTGATCCAACCCCTGTCGGCGGAGGTTGAAGTCGGAAGTCAACCCGGCTGCCAGCTGTGACAGGGCTGCCTGCCGCTGTACCATGGCTGGGTCGTAGAGGAAGATGAGCTCTGCTCCATCCCAGACGACTCCCAGGTCCACTTCCCGCTCCTGCAGGGCGTTCTCCAGCTGCCTGCGGGTGGTGTACATCACGTGCTGCAGCCCCTCTCGTTGGGCTACGGCACTTCGTAGCGTGTCCGCTTCGAGTCCGTCTGTGAGGTACATGCCCACTGCTACTCGCTCTACGTCCTCCCCTCCCATGATGAAGCCGAAGATCAAGATGAACACTAAGGGGAACAGGAACGTCGCCAAGAAAGTGGTTCTATCACGGACGAAGACCCTTAACTCGGTCTTCACAAGGGCCCAAACCTGCTTCATCGATCCACGTCCCACTGCAGCCTGTACCCTGCTACTGCTCCGGCGAGGATGATCCAGGCGAGCGGCACTGCAAACGTTGTCCAAAGTGGAAGCTGGCCAGCTCCCACCCCCACGCTTGTGCGAAGCCCGTCGACGAGATAGGTGACGGGGTTGGCGTACACGAACGCCTGCAGAGCGATGGGCAGGCCGCTGACCGGGAAGAAGATCCCACTCAGAAACAGCAGAGGCATGTTCAGTATGTTGGCGATTGACATCCCGGCGTTGGCAGTCCTGGCCACCGAGGAAATCAAGAACCCCAGCGCCAGGAATGTCACAGCAGAAAGGAGAAGATAGGCTCCTGCCCCAGGGGTGGCGAGAGCAACCTGAGCGCCAAACAACCCTCTCCCCAGCCCCCACAGCAAGCCCAGTTGGAGGGCGCACATCCCCAGCATGGATAGGCTGAACCCGACCAGGTACTTGCGCACCGACAGCGGGGTAACCCAGTAGCGCCTGAGGATTCGTTGATCACGGGCATACAGGATGCTGCCGGGCACGCCGAACAGCCCGTTGGTCAGGAAGGCCATGAGTACGACTCCGGGCAGGAGGAAGTCCACGTAGCGCACAGCCCGGTCGTCGCTTCCCACCCACTCGGCCGCTGCCGAAACCTCCTCGGTGGGATCGTACAAACCGCTGGCGATCAGCAGCTCACGATCCAGCGCTGTCAGAACTTGCTCTACGATGCTGGCGGCCAGTTCGGAACTGGCATCCCCATGGCTGTACAGGATTCTCACATGCGCCTGCAGCGAAGCTGCGGGTGTGCTCACGGCGCGGGACACACGCTCGCTGAACCCCTGCGGGATGACCACGACCGCGGCTCGCTGTCCCTGGCGCAGCGCCTCACGCTCGCTCGCCAGGAAGGCACTTCGGTCCTCCTCCTCTGTGGGATACGAGAGCACGAACAGTTGTGCTTTCCCCTCTTCTTTCTCCGTGGATAGGTCGACGAACGCTTCCTCCACCAGCTGTCCGAAGTGCGGGGCCGCCGCCTCTGTCTCCAGGTTGACCAGGCCGATGTGGAAGCGCATGTACGCCTCCCCATCGCCCCCGCCGAAGATGACGCTGAGGAGGACCAATAAGAAAACGGGGAAGAACAAGCTCCAGAAGACGGTGACGCGCTCCCGCAGCCACGCACGCAGGCCGAAGTAGCCCAGCCTGACAGCCGACGTCATTCCCGCAGCCTCCTGCCAGTGAGAGAAAGGAACACGTCTTCAAGGTTGGGCTGCCGCACAGCCATGTTGGTAAGGGAAACGCTGTAATCCTTTGCCCAAGCGAGCACGCTGGCCATTGCTCTGCTCAGCTCGGGGGTGTGAATCACCACCGAGTTGTTGTGGTAGGCGACTTCCGTGCCGAAAGACCTAAGTGCTTCGATTGAGGCTTCCGGAAGCTCTGAAACGTCGAATTCGATGATTGAGTCTTGTCCCAATCCGCGCGCCAGCTGCTCCGGGGACCCTTCGGTGATTATGGAGCCATGGTCCATTATGCACACGTGGTTCGAAAGGGCCTCTGCCTCTTCCATATAATGTGTGGTGAGAATCAGCGTTTTGCCAGCCTGTTGTAGATCCTGAAAGATGCTCCACAGATTGCGTCGAGCCTGAGGGTCGAGTCCTGTGGTCGGTTCGTCCAGGAAGACAAGCTCTGGGTCGTTTATGAGCGCAACCCCTACCGCCAAACGCTGCCGCTGTCCGCCGGAAAGCGTCCTCACCAGCGCCCCTGCCTTCTCGGTCAAGGACACCTTCTGCAGCACCTGCTCCACCGGAGTTGACCGCTTGAAGAAGGAGGCGAATAGGGAGAGAACCTCGTGCACCTTGAGGAACGGTTCGAACCCTCCGTCCTGAAGGAGGACGCCCATTTGTTGTTTCATCTGCTCTGTTACCCTGCGGGCCTTACGGCCGAACAGCTCGATCTCGCCGGAGTCGGCGACGCGAATGCCCTCGAGGATCTCCAGTGTCGTCGTCTTTCCGGCCCCGTTCGGGCCGAGGATGGTGAACACACTGGCCCGATGCACGCGGAAGCTGATGCCCCGCACTGCCTGGACAGGGCCGTACGACTTGCTCAGGTTCTCAACCCGCAACAGTAGTTCATCACGCGAGCTCATACTGGTTCTCCATTCGGAACTTAGCATAAACAAGTAAGTGTGGCAATGGAGGCTATACTAGTTTGAATTTATCTTCTAACGCCCGTTCCACGCAACGAGGGACGAACTTCTGGGCGTCCCCACCGTACTGCTTCACTTCCTTGACGATGGAAGACGAGAGGAACGAGTACTTCCCAGCTGTCATCAGGAAAACGGACTCCACTCCCGAATCCAGATCTCTGTTGGTCAGCGCCATCTGGAACTCGTAGTCGAAGTCGGACATTGCCCGCAGACCGCGGACGACGGCCGTGGCACCCAGGTTGTTGGCGCATTCGATGAGGAGGCCCGAGTAAGTGATCACCTGCACTCCAGTGATCTCCATTTCGGCCAGCGCTTTCTCCACCAGGGCCTGCCGCTCTTGTGCGCTGAAAAGAGGTGCTTTGCGGGGGTTTTCCACGACGGCCAAGGTGAGTTCGGAAAACAGCTTCTGCGCGCGCTGCACCACATCTAGGTGCCCGTAGGTGATGGGGTCGAAACTCCCGGGGTACAGGGCTTTGGCCATTAGCTTACCTCCAACAGATGTCCTGCTGCGCGCTCCATGTGCTCGGCAGTGCGGCCCACCAGAGCCAAGGTGGCCCGCGTAGGCCTGAACGTCCGCTTGGCCATCTCCTGGATCTGGTCGGCTGTCACACCGTGCAAGCGGGCCACCACTTGGTCAGGTGAAAGGAGCGGCAGTTCTAGCGAAGCTGCTGTCCCCAGGCGAGCCATCTGACCCGAAGGATCCTCTTGCCCGAGGAGAAAACCGCTGCGCAGTCGCTGCACCGCTCGGTGTAGATCGAGCGGATCGGGTGGCCCTGCTGCCATGTCGGCAAGCTCTTCCCAGATGAGTTCGAGGACCTGGGCCAGGCTCCCGCTGTCGCAGGCGGCATAGACGATCAGGGCACCTGCGTCGGAGTAGTAGTTGGTGCTGGAGAACACTGTGTACAGGAGCCCTCTTTCCTCCCGCACTCGCTGGAAGAGGCGCGAACTCACGCCCCCTCCCAGAAGCGAGGACATGACCTCTACTGTGTATCTGTTCGGATCAGGTGCCGGCACAGTAGGAAAGCCCAGTGCCACGTGTACTTGCTCGATATCTTTCTCCGCCACGCTGACTCCTGCACCGGGGTACACAGGAGGCGAAGCAGCCTGACTGCGTGGCCCGCCGTCCCAAGGGATGCGGGAGGCCTCCTCTACCACCTGCTGCGGGGAGATTCTGCCGGCGGCGACCAAGATGCTGTTGGGCGCTACATAGGTTCGACCGAAGTGCTCAACTACATCCTGGTGCCCGGCTGATGCCACGGCAGCGGGACTCCCCATCACTGACCGTCCCAAGGGATGTTCACTGCCCCACATTCGCGCTGCGAGCAGCTCGAACGCCACGTCGTCTGGGGCATCCTTGGCTCCCCGGATTTCATCCAGGACAACGGTACGTTCTCGCTCCAGGTCTTCGGGGGCCAGTCTAGGTTGGGTCACCAGGTCGGCGATGACAGAGAGCCCTTCGGAGAAACCCTCGTCCAAAACGGTTGTGAAGTAGAAGGTCGACTCTTTGCTGGTTGAGCCGTTCAGCTGTCCTCCCAGGGTGTCGATGGTTTTCGCGATCTCCAGAGCCGAGCGGCGGCGGGTTCCCTTGAACACCATGTGCTCTATAAGGTGAGCCAGTCCGCCGTGGTCTGGGGGGTCTTGTCGGCTGCCTGCACGCACCCACACACCCAAGGACACCGAACGCACGCTGTCCACGGGAGCGGCCAACACTCGCAAGCCATCGGGGAGGTAATACTCAAAGCACCCTGGGAAGACTTCCCTCATTCGTCTTCCTGCTTCTGTGGCTCCTTGTCCCCCGCGGGGAGGCGGCGCAGCTTGTAACGCGTTTGCCCGCCTACTTGCTCGATGTCCTCTATCTCTACGGTCATCCGGTCTCCCTTCTTGGCCAGATGCCGCGGGTCTGCCTTCTCGCCCAAGCGGGAGACATGGACCAGGCCCCTCACACCCGGCGCGATCTCCACGAAGACTCCGTAGTCGGTGGTGTGCGTCACTTTGCCGGGGATTACATCTCCTGGCTTCAGTTCCGGAGTTTCCCGCAGCAGCCGGAGCCTGGGTTTGCCCGAGTCGTCGGTGCCGATCACCTCGACTTTGACCTCGTCGCCGACCTGGACTACATCTTCCACCTTCTCTACGTACCCGTCGGACAGGTTAGAGATGTGGATCAGGCCGTCCATGCCGGGCTTGAGCTCGACGAAGGCGCCGAAGGGGACCACCCGAACGACCTTGGCGACGAACGCTTTCCCTACCTCGATCTCTTCGGTCAGTTCCTCTATGACCCGCCTGGCTTGAGCAACATCCTCGGCCGATTCCCCTACTATCTTCACCAGGCCGTCATCTTCGATGTCGATGTCCGTGCCTGTCTCCTCTTGGAGCTTGCGGATCATCTTCCCCCCCGGTCCGATGACTATGCCTATCTTCTCGGGGTTGATGCGTATCATGTCCAGCATGGGGGCATAGGGAGAGAGATGTGTTCGTGGTGAGGGAAGTGCTTGCTCCATGAGAGCGAGGATCTGAAGCCGGGCCTCTCGGGCCTGGGCTATGGCTTTGCGCATCAGTGTCTCGTCTATTCCGCCGGTCTTTACATCCAGCTGGAACGCAGTGACACCGTCGCGCGTGCCTGCTACCTTGAAGTCCATGTCCCCGAAGTGATCCTCTTGCCCAGTGATGTCGGTCAGCACAACATTTTGCCCATCATCGCTGCTGATAAGCCCCATGGCCACGCCGGCTACGGCCTTTTGCAAGGGTACCCCTGCGTCCATCATGGACAAGGAGGCTGAGCATACCGATGCCATGGACGAAGATCCGTTTGACTCGAGTATCTCGGACACAACGCGGATGATGTAGGGGAACTCATCATCGGGTGGCAATACAGCACGTAGGGCGTTCTCCGCTAGGCGTCCGTGTCCTATTGCTCGACGTGACGGCGGGCCCATGCGCCGCGCCTCGCCGACGCAGAACGGGGGGAAGTTGTAGTGGAGCATGAAGCGCTTGAGGCCCTCTTCCATCATGAGGTCGACGATCTGCGCGTCGCGGCGGGTGGCTCCCAGAGTACAAGTTCCCAACGACTGCGTCTCTCCCCTTGTGAACAAGGCCGATCCGTGAACACGCGGCAATATGCCGGTCTCGATGGTTATCGGACGGAGGTGTTCGGGCCGCCGGCCATCCATGCGTTGGGCCTCCCTGAGCACAGAGTTTCGGAAGTACTCCTTTAGGAGATCCTCGAAGGCAGTTCGCACTGCACTCTGCTGCTCAGCTGCCTTGGCCTCATCCAGATCAGCGCTGACCAGCTGCCCCATAGCATCCTCCAGCAAGGCGGCCTCGGTCTCCTGCCGTGCCTCCTTGCTCGGAGACTGTTTGAGCTCGCTGAACCTTTCCCACACGACCCGCCGTACCCCTTCCAAGATGTCATGGGGAGCCTCTGGCTTGTCCGGTGCCTGTCGCTTGGACACCTGGTGGGAGGAGGCAAAACGCTCCTGGAGCTCTGCCAAGGATTGGATCACCTGGTGAGCCTGTTGCACGGCTTCGATCACCTTCTCTTCGGGTACCTCGCGCATGGACCCTTCAACCATGGTGACCGTGCTGTGCGTCCCGGCCACTACGATGTCCATAGGGCCTTCTTCGCGCACGGCATTTGACGGGTTGACACATATCTCGCCGTCTTCCATGCCTACGTGCACCCCGGCGATCGGTCCCTGGAACGGAGCGGGAGAGATCAACAGGGCGGCCGAAGCGCCTAGCAGAGCCGCTAACTCCGGTGGGTTGTCTCGTTCGGCGCTGAGGACTGTGGCCACTATGTGGACCTCGTCGTTGTAGCCTTTGGAAAACAACGGCCGGATAGGTCGGTCGATAAGCCGGGCGGCCAGCACTGCCTCATCGGATGGCTTCCCCTCGCGTTTGAAGAATCCGCCGGGAATCTTGCCGCCGGCGTAGAATTTCTCCTCGAAGTCCACGCGCAACGGGAAGTAGCCGAGCGTTCCATCGCTGGGCTCGCACACAGCGGTCACCAACACCCTTGTGTCGCCCCAGCTCACCAGCACCGCTCCGTCGGCCTGTCTGGCCATACGGCCGCTTTCAAGTCGCAACTTCTTTCCAGCTAGCTCCATCTCTACCGCTTGCATACTGTCACACACCCCTGATTCCTAGTTCGCGGATGAGCCGGGAGTAGCGGCGCTGATCCCGGCTCTTTAAGTACTGCAGGAGCCTCCGGCGCCGGGCTACCATCTTCTGTAGTCCGCGACGCGAATGGAAGTCCTGCCTGTGAACCCCGAAGTGCTCGGTGAGTTGTTGTATCCGCCGTGTGAGCAACGCCACCTGAACCTCCGCCGAGCCTGTGTCGCCCTCGTGCTGGGCAAAACGCTCTAGGATGCCTTCCTTCTCTTGTCTCGTAAGTGCCATTCACACCTCCTGCAAGCGCCCGTTCCCGAGCGGGCACACGCCCGGGAGGGGTTGTCAACGGTACTTCTGCGCAAGTTCACGACACCTGGCCGTGATCCGCTCCTCATCCAAGGTGAGCAGGTGGCCCTCGTGCATAAGCAGCTCCCCATTGACGAACACAGTATCCACATCCGCCCGGTTGGCGGAGTAAACCAAATCTACAAGGGGGTTATAGCCGGGAACCATGTGTGCACCCTGCTGAGCCACCAGGACTCCGTCAGCCAACCTTCCTGCAGCAATTGTACCCATTTCGCTTCCCCAGCCAAGGGCTGTCGCCCCTCGCTGGGTGGCCATGGACAGAGCCATGCTCGGCGGAAGGGCCTGTGGGTCATCTCGGCGGAGCTTCGCCAACAAGGCCGCCAGACGGAGCTCCTGCAACATGTCAAGTCCTCCGCTGGAGCCCGGTCCGTCGGTGCCCAGCGCTACATTCACACCGGCCTCCAGCATCTCGACGGTGGGGGCGATCCCGCAGGCCAGTCGAGCGTTGGACGTGGGACAGTGAACGGCTGATACCTTGTGGGCCGCGAGGATATCGCGATCCTTCTCCGTAACATGAACGCAGTGTGCGGCCAGTGTAGGCACGGAGAACGCGCCCAATCCCTCCAGCCATTCGACCGGCGAGCGGCCGATCTCCTCACGCATACGGTCTACCTCGTCTTTGGTCTCGGCCACGTGCGTGTGGATCGGGAGCTTGAGTTCGCGAGCCAACGCCGTGGCCTGGGTCCACAACTCGGGAAGGCACGTGTACGGAGCATGTGGGGAAAGCGCAGTACGGATTCTCCCTTCGGAAGCGCCGTTCCACTTTCGGGCAAACTCCTCCGCCTTGCGCAGCTCCGGGTCAACGCGCTCAGCGGTCGGCGCGATGATGCCGTAGGACAGAAGCGCCCGCAGCCCCGCCTCCTCAACCGCGCGAGCGGTCTCCTCCATGAAAAAGTACATATCGGCGAAGGCCACCGTGCCCGATCGGATCATCTCCACCAGTCCCAAGCGGGCGAACCACCGGACATCCTCCTCGGTGAGCATCTGCTCGACGGGCCAGATCTCCTCCTCCAGCCAACGCATGAGCGGCAGGTCCCCTGCCTTGCCCCGGAACAACGTCATGGCCAGGTGTGTGTGCGCGTTTATCAGGCCCGGGGCGAGTAGCTTGCCCTCCCCGTCGATAGTTCTATCGAAGGTCCCCTTGGCCTGCCCAGGCGGGGCAATCTGTGCGAACCTGCTTCCTTCTATGACCACATCCGCCGAGGGAAGAACTCGCTGCTCTGTCCCGACTACAGCCGTGCCCCGTATCAGAGTGCGCATGAGCAGTAGTATAAGGGGCGTCACCTGCCGAGGACTAACCGCGCTCGTTAGAGCCTACGGACGTGGTGTATTGAGTGAACAAGACGATGCGATCTAAACGGCAGAGCATCGCTACCATCTTCGGGCAACAACAACAAGGCCGATGTGCATCGGCACCGAGGAGCAAGCGCGCGTCAAGTAGACGGAAGGCGGGTTGGCGTGGTTGCGCAAGCAGTTGGAGAAGGCGGACACGGACCTTCTGCGGGAGATGGTCAAGGCGATGGTGGAGACCTCGATGGGGGCGGACGTGGGTGCTGTCATCCCTTGTGGTGTGTTTCTTCGCCCGCGGCCTCTACGACCGGGAAACGTGTGGGGGCTGTTTGTCTGCCGTGGGCCAGGCGCGCTCGTGGGATGGGATGATGACACTGGGAGAGGATATCCTCCGCTGCAAACACGCGTTCAAGGCGGGCGAGGGATTCGACTCCGACAACTTGGAGATTCCAGCCAGGGTTCTCGAGGTTCGCACCCCGCGGGGTGCGTTGTCCCAGGCGTCAGTACTGGCGGCCATTGCCGAGGTCAAGCAGTTGCTGGAGGGTGGGGAACGGCTGTCGCTTCGTTTGGGACACGTTGGCTTTACCTTCAGGCATGGACCCCTAGTATCCACATGGCACAGCGGAGTACGTATACAGACTGGGGGTAGAAGCATTATAATGTGTCTCCCATGAATAAAGGTGGCAAAGCAGAGACATGGGCCTGTCAGCATCTAAAAGGTAAAGGCATGACAATACTGGAGCGCAACTGGCGGTGTCGTGGGGGAGAGGCGGACATCGTGGCCAAGGATGGCCAGACGCTTGTGTTCGTTGAGGTGAGGAGCAGAAGTGGTACCTACTACGGCAAGCCCGAGGAAACCCTCACGCGATCGAAGCTGCGGCGACTGTGGCGGACAGCGCACGTTTACGTAGGGAGTGTGGATCCTCCGTTTCCGGTGAGATTCGACGTTGTGGCGGTCGGTCCCGATGGGATCAGGCACATTCGGGATGCCTTCAGTGAGCAGGATGTTCGCCAAGACCGTTAGCGCCACTCCCTTTGGGGTCGAAGCCCGGTTGGTAGAGGTGCAGTGTGATGTAGGCAGTGGTTATCCCTCATTCTCCACCGTGGGACTGGCGGAGAAGGAGGTCAGCGAGGCGCGGGAAAGAGTACGTTCCGCCTTGCGCAACGCTGGGCTCACCATGCCCGGCGGCAGGATAACAGCGAATCTCGCCCCGGCCGACCTTCGCAAGGAGGGAGCAGGACTGGATCTGGCTCTGGCTACAGCGCTTCTGACGGCGAGCGGGATGGTACCTCCGGGGCTGGCTCAGGAGTGCGCCTACTACGGGGAGCTCGGGCTAGACGGCTCATTGCGGCCTGTGCGAGGGGTGCTGGCAGTGGCACTGGCGGTGATGGAGGCCGGCGTGCAGAAGCTGGTGGTGCCCCGAGAGTCAGCTGCCGAGGCGGCGCTGGTGGAGGGCCTCACCGTGTACCCTGCAGGGGCACTGCAGGAGGTTGTCAGCTTCCTACAAGGGCAAACTGAGTTGGAGCCGGCCCAGCGCCGCCAGTTTCCGGCTGGCTGTGCGCCTGCCTTGGTAGACCTCAGCGTTGTGCGCGGTCAGGAGCACGCGCGCCGCGCGCTGGAGATCGCCGCTGCAGGGGGGCACAACCTGTTGTTTGTGGGCCCGCCGGGGGCGGGGAAGTCCCTTTTGGCACGCTGTCTTCCGGGGATACTGCCTGAGCTTTCGTTGGAGGAGGCGCTGGAGGTAAGCCGGATCCACTCGGTAGCGGGGCTGCTTCCCCCCGACAGGCCGCTGGTGCGCTGGCGGCCGTTTCGCGATCCCCACCACACGATCTCCTACGCGGGGATGGTCGGGGGTGGCCGTGGCGTACCGGTTCCCGGGGAGATCACGCTGGCGCACCGCGGTGTGCTCTTTTTGGACG
The DNA here is from genome assembly GCA_964516385.1 of uncultured Thermotogaceae bacterium. Taxonomy (GTDB): domain Bacteria; phylum Bipolaricaulota; class Bipolaricaulia; order Bipolaricaulales; family Bipolaricaulaceae; genus T3SED10-47. Next base: position 3,325 of record CAZEYM010000008.1, on the reverse strand, counting down.
AGCTGCCGGAGTTCGACCGCAGGGTGCTGGAGGCACTGCGACAACCCTTGGAGGAGAGGCAGATCAACGTGACCCGCAGCGGGGTGAGGGTGGCGTTTCCGGCTTCGGTAACGTTGGTGGGGGCGATGAACCCGTGTCCGTGTGGGTATTTGGGGGATTCGGTGCGAGCGTGCCGTTGCCGGCCGCACGAAGTGGAGCAGTACGGGAAGCGACTATCGGGACCGTTTCTGGACAGGATGGATCTGTTTGTGCCGGTGCCGCGGCTGAGCCGGGAGGAGCTGCTGGGGGAGGGGGGCGCAGAGGGCTCGGAAGCTGTGCGGACTCGGGTGACGGAGGCCCGCAGGCGTCAGGGAGAGCGTCTGGGGGAAGCCGGCCGCACCAACGCGCAGCTGGGCCCGGGGGAGGTGAGGCGGGAGTGCAGGCTTTCCTCTGATGCACGGCGTCTGATGGAGCGGGCGGTGGACCACTTCGGGCTGACAGGGCGAGGTTACTCCCGCACACTGAAAGTCGCCCGCACTGTGGCCGACCTCGACGGCGCGGACACGATCGATGCCTCGCACCTGGCTGAGGCACTGCAGTACCGCGCAGACGAGGACAGAAGGTAAGGGGGAGTATGGACGGTGCTCTGCTGAGGTATAGGGAAGCTGGGCCCCATCAGGACTGCCACTCATGTTCCCCACTCTCTATCTCCCATGCCGATCTCCGACGAGAAACAGGGGCAGCCTTCATGAGCGTCTCGCGTGAGACAATTCTCCCTGTAGCCCCCCGCATCGCTGGCACAGTATGCTGAGCGTGGAGGTGGGCACGATGAACCGATCCCGATGGTGTTGTGTAGGTGTTGCCGCCCTTGTGTTCGTGGCAGGGCTTGGGGCGCTGGCCCAGCCTTGCGCGATCACCGTGCAGCCGGGCGAGTCCATTCAAGCTGCTATCGATGCGGCGCCCGATGGCGCGACCGTCTGCTTGGCCGAAGGAGAGTACGAAGAACACATCACGATCGAGAAGAGCCTGACACTAAGCGGTGCTGGAGCCGAGAAGACGACGCTTCGGGGAGTCGAGGACGATCTTCCCGTGGTGGCTGTCTATGGGTCCGGCGAGGTACAGACTGTCGTGGCCCTCTCCGGAATCCACGTGGGCAGGAACGAAGGAGGGCAGGGTGGTGGTCTCGTCATCGGCGGACTCCATCAAGGCGGCGCCCAGGCGACGATCGAGGCGTGCACCGTGTCTGGGCACACTACCGGTATCCTTCTTCAGCACACCTCAGAGGTGACGATCACCGACTGTGCCGTGTACGAGAATACCTTTGATGGTATCGGGGTTGGGGGCACGGTCCACGTCACCATCACGGCTTCGACCGTCTCCAGCAACAAGTATGGCATCCGGTCTTGGGCGTCTCCTGAGGCCACGATCTCCCACTCGACCATCTCAGGAAACTCACGTGATGGCATCTTCGTCTTCCACTCAACCCGGGCCACGATCCTCCACTCGGCTGTTCTGGGGAATGTGCGTGACGGCATCGGCGTGGGTGGCCTCGCCCAGGCCACGATCACCGGCTCGACCATCAGGGGGAGTAGATGTGGGGTGTTCGTCAGTTCCTCCGCCGAGGTCACGATCGCGGACAGCCTGATACAGGATCACGCTGCCTACGGCGTCGTCCTCAGTGGACGTCCGTGTTTTGTTACGGAGGATGCGTTCATCGGCTACGTCTCCGGCAGTGGCAACACAGGCGGGGGCAACGCCGAGGGCGACTACTGCCCGGAGACTCTGGCGTTCCTGTTCACCGAGGAGGGCGGCGAGCTAGACCGGCGGGAGGAGGAGTAGCGCCAACAACCCCCCAGAGGCCCGTAAACGGTTTTCGTGGTGGTCGAGCCTGCTCAGCATGGCCCAGTTTGGAAGCCCTGGGCGGCGTGGGGGTGGGTGAAGGGGCCATGTACTTGTGGCAGTGTCTCATGCACATTCTCGGGCTCAGCTACCGCCAGCTGCGCGAGCGGTTTGCTGCCCTTGCTGAGGCTGACGGCTTGCTTGACGACCAGGTAGGCAAAGGCCGCGTCGGAGGACTGCAGTACACGCCTGCCGTGCTGGAGATACTGCGGGAGATGGACGAGCTGGCCGGCAACTACAAACTTTCGCTGGGGCAGGCTGCCGTCGAAGTGGCTTCTCGGTCCACTGGCGGCCGTTTCGCGGGGCCATCACACGGTCTCCTATGTACCGATGGTGAGCGGCGGTCTAGTCATCGGCTCCGACGACTGACGTAACCTTTTAGCTGTTCTGACCCTCCAGCCAGCTGAGAACATCTCGAGAGAAGCAACGGAAGGCTCCTGGTGCTAGCGGGATCATGCGCGCGACTTCGTTGAGGTCAACCTTGATGTACTCGTGCACAAGCACATTGCGGAATCCGCCGGCACCTTTGAGTTGCTCGTGTGCCTCACGGCCGATTACGCCGTGCCCGCGCAGCTCGGTAAGCAATTGTTGGTAACTCTCAGGCGTACTGTGGAAATGGCTGCTCAGGATGTGGTCGGCCACCTGAAATACCAGCCCGAGTCCCGCCAGCAGACCGCGTTCCACCGTCCAGCGCAGGCTCAGGTTGCCTTGGAGTTGGTCTACACTGACAGCGAGGTACTTCTCCAGTTCGGAAGCGACGCGATCCAGTTCCTGCAGTGATTGCGCTATGAATGCCTCCTGAAGGGTCATTGGCTCAACCTCGCCCGCAGGGCCCTTGTGCGTGCACGTATCCGCGGAAGCTCGTCTCGCAGCTTCATCCGCACGCGCTGCTCGTACTGCTGCCGCTCTTCCTCGGAGCGAGCGAACAGGCAGCGCCCGGTTCGTGTCACCTCGAACTGCATTGTTATTGGCGCAACTCGCAAGTCCACCAAGTCCAGCCGGTCCGTCCTCAGGTGCTGAGAGAGTTCGGAGTACAGCTCGCTCCAGGAGAAACCGTCCTCGGGAAGCACTGCCAAGTCCACGTCCTCCGCCTCGGCGCCGGTGTCAGCGCACGCTAGCGAGCCAAAAACGTAGGCCAGCTTGATCGGATGGTCGCGCAGCAGTGGTTCCAGCGAGTCCAGTCGGCAAACCGTCTCCGGAGAGAGACGCGGAAGGTGGCCGTAGCGTTCCTTAATGCTCACAGCACACCGAGGATAGCACATGGAGCGGAGCGATGACGAACGACCCCCTCCTACGCGGCGACGGTGCTGTGCCGCCCTGAGCAAGTGTCAGCAGGAGCGTCCGGAGGAGAGGGGGAGAAGCAACGCGCAGCTGGGCCCGGGCGAGGTGAGGCGGGAGTGCAGGCTTTCCTCTGATGCACGGCGCCTGATGGAGTGGGCGGTGGACC
>CAZEYM010000007.1:0-87311 GCA_964516385.1 uncultured Thermotogaceae bacterium | reverse complement strand
CGTCAAGAATCCGGTCTGGATCCTTCCCTTGTAGCCTGGCCAGGTATCCCCGGTAAGGGATTGATCGGCGTACCGCTTGTTGGGAATTAGGATGTCACGCGGAAGAGACGGGCCTTGCTCGTGCAGCGAACGGCAATAGAGCTGTTGACAAGCTGGCCCTCCCCAGCAGGCGAGCGGTAGAGTTGGGGTGTCTAATCGTCTCCGGAGAACTGGAACCCCTTGGCGAACAACGCCAGGCAGGCGTCGACGACGTCCGGATCGTAAAGGGTCCCCTTGTTGCGCGTGATCTCCTCCAGCGCCTTGTTCAGCCCCCGGGCTGGCCGATAGGGCCGGTGGGAGACCATGGCCTCCACCACGTCGGCTACGGCGACGATGCGTACCTCGAGTGATATATCGTCCCCTTTCAGTCCCTGGGGGTACCCCGAGCCGTCTAGCCGTTCGTGGTGGCTTAGCACTATGTTCGCCATCACGTTCTGGAAGGGAAGGGCTTTCAGGGTATTGTAGCCCGCCTGGGGATGCTGCTGGATGATGCCGAACTCAAGGTCGCTGAGCCCCGCGGGCTTGTTCAGGATCTCCGCCGGCACAGTGCTCTTTCCGATGTCGTGTAGGAGGCCGGCGATGCGGATGTCTTCCACGCGGTCTTGAGGAAGCCCCAGCTGCTCCGCGACGGCTACGGCCAGTTCGGCAACTCGGCGCTGGTGTCCCGCGGTGTAGGGGTCGCGCATCTCGGTGAGAGTCCCCAGGGAAAGCACCGTTCCTTCGAACATTGCCCGCACCTGCGCGAGGCTGCGTTCGACCTCCTCCTTGGCCCGTGTCTGAGGCGTTACGTCTTGGATGGAGACGAGCACGCGGTCCAGTCGCTCCTCGTGCCCTTCGACCACCGAAAGACGAACCACCGTTTCTAGAGTGTTGCCCTGCAAGTCCCGCGCCTGGTCTGCATGCTCCACGTCGCTACGCCCGGAGAAGAGCTCCACGAACTCCTGTCGGAACGCTTGGGCGGCGGGGCCGTGGGCTGCCTGTCGGGCGAAGTCGACCAGTTCCTCCGCACTGCGCGCGCCGAAGAGCTCCAGCACCTCTCTGTTGACGTTCACGAAGCGGATTTTCTCGATCCACGCCGGTAGGATCTCCGGGTGTTCGCGGAAATAGGATTCCAGATCGCGTACGCCCGCATCCCGCAGTCGGTCCATCTCCTCCTTGACCTCGGAGTAGTCCTCCTCGAACAGCGCCACCGGCGACTCCTCGAACAGCTTCCGGAAGCGCTCCTCGCTCTTCTGCAGCTCCTCCTCTGTCCTCTTGCGTGCGGTGATCCGCCACAGGCCTTCCAGGAGGATCTGCACGTTGGTGGTATCCTCCTCGGTGTAGTTGCCTTCCTTGTTGCCGAGCCCTGCTACGGCAACCACCCGCCCGCGGTCGACGACAGGGACCCCGAGGTACCTCTTTAGCTCCACATGGCCCTCAGGCAGCCCTCGCTTGCGTGGGTCAAGGGCATCAAAGTCATTGACGACCAACGGCTGTTTGGTGCGCACAGGCTCGGCCCACATGCCGGCCTGCGCCAGTGGGAACTTCACCGGCTTGGTGCCAGCGGCGCAGTCCGCCATTGCTTTCTCGGACCACAGCCAGACATGCATGACCGATTCGTCTTCGTCGATGTAGCCGAGGAAGCCGAGTGCGCTTCCCGTAATCATAATGCACTCATTGACAGCGGCCTCCATGAGCTCTTCCAGCGGGAAGTTGGCCAGGGTGTACAGCTTGAGAAGGGCCTCTTTGCGCCTATGTTCAGCTCGTAGCGCCTGTTCGGTGGCCTTCCGCTCCGTGATGTCCCGGACGAACTCCACAGCCCCCGTCACAGCGCCCGATTCCGGATCTGTGATCGGGTAGCTGTAGACCTCCAGCCACTCGGCCGGGGATCCGGGAACCCCGGGTACGATTTCTCTCTCGGTCTTCCCCGTCTGCATGCACCGCAAGGTCGGGCAGAGCTCGCAGGGTTGTTCTCGACTCTGGTACACCTGGTAGCACGTCTTACCTGTGAGGGGCTCGTTCTCCCCATACCAGTCCCGCATGGGCTGGTTGACCTGGCGGATCTTGAGGTCCCTGTCGAGGATGCTCATCCCGTCCTGAATGCTCTCGAACACGCTGCCCAGGAGAAGCTCCCCCTCACGTTGTGCCTTCCCAACTTGGATCATGGAGAGTGCGTAGGCTATGTCCCCGGCAACCTCGCGGAGCAGATCCAGCTCCTCGCGATCGGCGGCAAACGTGGCGGGCAGCCCTACGGTGAGGACGCCGTGCACTTGAGCCTCATGGGCCAGCCGCACCGCCACTCCGAACGTGGGGCCGTAGTGCACGGCCATGGGGCAGGAGGGGCAAGCAGTGGTTGGCTGTTCGATGATCACGGGCTCTTCGCCCTCCAATGCGCCGCGCGCGCACTCGGGCGGCCCGTGCTGCTTCCAGGCGGCGATCAACTCCTCCATCTCCTCGCTGGTCCCTGTGCCTCCCCACTGAGTGGGGCATCCTCTCTCGTCCAGGAGCACGATCCACGCACAGAGCACCTCTCGTGTTTCCACAAGGAGCTCGCACGCCCGCCGAATCAGGGTGCCGGGGTCGCGCTCGCGCACAATGAGCTGGTTCACGTTGCGGATGGCCTTGAGTACGGAGTTGACGTGGATCAGCCGCTGTCGGTGATGGCGTTTTTCCAGGGCCAAGCCCAGCCAGCCCGCAATTGCCTTGAGGAGATCGGCTTCCTCCGGGAGGAACGGGTCGGCTTCGGGGGGGGCAGGGTAGGCGACCTCCAAGCTGCCCACGGGCGCCCCATCGCGCTCGAGCGGTTCGAGCTCTCGCCATGGGCTCTCCTGGAACCCCTCGGTCTCATAAGTTTTCCCCTCGAGCGTGATGCGCACCTGAAGCTGCTCGGGGCACTGCCAGCCGGAGCGGATCGGCTCGAGGAGCGACTGCAGGAGCTCTGGGACCGGAAGATCCTCGCGGCTCGTGAGCTCGTGCACTTGCCTTCGACACTCGAGTTCTTTGACTCGTTCCTCCAACGCACGGGCACGGTCCTGCAGGGCGTCGGTCAGGCGCTGGCTTTCTTCGAGGCTCGACAGCCACCGCGCGAGCGTGGCCTGATCGGACTTGCCCGCGAGGAGCTCCTCCGGCGGAATGTAGTAGATGTTCTCGTAGAGCCTGGTGCCTACGACCGCGAGCGGATGCGTCCGGAGGACATCCAGGAGAATGTCCGGGGAGAACCGCCGCGCGTCGTACTGGCAAAGACCCGTGGCCTTCGAACCGGGAAAGAACTCGTTGAGTAGCGTCTCGTACTCGATCAGCCGCTCCGATCCCGGGGGGCCCCGCAGAGCCCAGGTCATCTCCGCGGTCACGCGGAGGCCGGTGAACGCGTCGTCGAGCGCCCGCTGCGTCTCCCCCCGGAGGAGGGCGACCATCGCCTGCGGGTCGAACACCCCCTCGCGCGTGTACGACTCGTCACCGGTGAGGAACACGAGCTGCCCTGAATCTTCGGCAGCGCGGACGTCAAGGTCCGTTTCACCAAGATAGCGACGGATCTCTCGGGCCGTACGCGCATCGACGATGTACACCACCCGCTCGCCAGCGTCCAAGCCCCGCCGCAGGTACTCCGTGAGGATCGTACGGTGCTCTTCATCGGTGCGGTAGATGATGCACAGGTGGTCGCCAGGGCGAAGGGCAGCGATGCTGCGGTTGACACCCGGCAAGTCCGTCCTGGGGCGCATTCTCCGACTATCGCTCATGAGCACGGCCTCTTTGTTCCATCCTAAGGCCAGCCACCGAAACAGGATACCACACGAAGCCGGTCGCCTCCACCAGCTGGATCCTTCCGCCTCAGACGTTTCGGGGATCGCGGCAGGAGCCTCGCTTGTCCTAGTACATGCGCTCGTCCGCCAGGCGCAGCGCAGCGTCCAACGGCTCGTGGGGATGCACCGTGGCCGTGCCGAACGAGATGCTCAACGGGTTGTCAGGGTGCTGGGCGTTGTGGGCGGCAAGGCCTTCCCGAATCCGTGCCAGCACCCGCGATGCCCCCTCCTCCTCGGAGCAACAGGGGACGGGGGACGACAGCGCCTCCACGGAGGTCACCCGAAGGCCAGTTATGCGCTGGCCAGGGGACTTGGCTCGCGCCTTCAGATGTTGGACAAGGTTCTCCACGGAAAGGACTGCTGGATGTGCCGACAGCTCACGGACGTTGTCATCGTCCTCAGTGCTGAGGACGTACTACGCGGCCAGGGGATTGCCCCGGACCGAGCTTCACACCGCCTGGTGGAGAGCGCGAACGCAGCGGTTGAGGAAGCTCTTTCCTTGCTCAGTCTGGCCGCACTGTACACGGTAGTTGAGCTGACCGGCTGCGATCAGCATGGTGTTCCCTTCGCCGGCGGGAGGTTCGGGGGGCCGCTAGTGGCCAGGGCCATGACTGGAGCGGAGCAGCTGGGCATTGCCGTCTGTACGATCGGCGAAGCACGAGAGAAACGAGTGGAAGAGATGATGTGCGCGGATGTGGGGGAGCGCTGGCGATCGATGGGGCGGGGACTGCTGCTTTGCGGACGGTTTTGCAAGCTGTCGAGGTCTAGATCGAGGCGGAGGCCCGTGGACGCGGCTTGACCTTGGGTATGTGGGCGCAGGTGAGCCTGATCGGGGAGGGTAGAGCTGTGGCTGTAGGCGTCGGGGGCATAGCAGCGGGGGCGGGTTTCTGGCGGGCCTGGGGCAGACGTCGCCTGCTCGGCAGACAGAGGGGAGCTTGAGCCCGTGACACCGGCCTTACGATGGAGCTTGGGGGGTGCGTGCTGCAAAGGAACTGTCATGCTCCAGACAACGCTTAGCGCGGCGTTCCTCGTGGCCACGGGGGCTATCTCTGCTGGGGTGGGGGCTGTACTGTGGGAGAGGCAAGCCAGCTTGCGGGCGAGATTGCTTGCCCTTGTCCTGTTCACGGCAAGCTTCTACGCGCTTGTCTCAGGGTTGGAGACTGCGGTAACGGCCCCTTCCGCCAAAGTGATCTTCTCCAAGTTGGAGCACGTGGCCATCAACTCGTTGGGGCCGTTGTTCGTGTTGTTGGCCTGGGCGTTCATCGCGCCGGGGAGGCGCTTGAGGCGGCGCTGGCTAGTTCTCCTTCTAGCAATGCCCGTAGTGAACATGGCGATGACGGCCACCAACGAGTGGCATGGCCTCATCTGGAGGGAGTTCTCGTCGGACCCGTCCGCAAGCGGCGTGGTCATTTACCATTACGGGCCGTGGTTCTTTGTGACCTTGACCACGGTGTATTCCTACCTGGCGGCGGCCGCGCTGGCCATGGTCCGTTGGGCGCAGCGGAGAGCTGAGTTGCAGAGACGACAGGTCACGGTTCTCGTCGTTGCCATGGCTATTCCCTGGCTCGCCAGTGTGTTGTATGTGTTCAAGCTTGTCCCCGTGGAGGGACTCAACTTGACGCCCATGGCCTTCGCCGGCACGGCGGCGATTCTAGCGTGGAGCCTCTTTCCTTCCCGGCCATTCGAGCTCGTGCCCCTCGCGCGGAGGGCGTTGGTGGAGAGCCTGCCCGATGGAATGCTCCTCGTGGACGCTGAAGGACGGGTTGTCGAGACGAACCCGGCGGCCGACGAGCTGCTGGGACTGCCGGGAGAGGTCACAGGTCTGTTGGCAGAAGAAGTCCTGCGGGAGTGGCCCGAGTTGGAGGTGAAGCTGGGTGCGCGCCCTCCACGGCGGGCCCTGGTTCGCTGTGGCCGAGGTACGTGGCTGGAAGTGAGGACGAGTCCAGTGTATGGGGGGCGCTCCCGTTTGGAAGGTACGCTGGTATTGCTGCGTGATGTAAGCGAACGGGTGCGGGCCGAGGAGAGGATTCGCAGCTCGGAGAGGGAATTCCGCGACTTGGTGGAGTCAGCGCTTGTCGGCGTCTACAGGACAAACCTTGCCGGCGACATTCTCTACGCTAACGACGTCATGTCGCGCATGTTTGGCTACGCTTCCGCTGAGGAGTTCATGGCCAGAGGAGTGGTTGATATGTACAAGAATCCCGCCGACCGGGCTGCCCTCATGCGGGAGCTCAAGGAGGCTGCACAGGTCACCGACTACGAGTTTGACGCGATCACGAAACACAATGAGGTCAGGCGGATGCTGCTGAGCGGGCGACTGTCTGGGGACACTGTGACCGGCATGATCATGGACATCACCGACAGGCGGCGGGGGGAGGAGGCCCTGCGGGAGAGTGAGGAGCGTTTTCGCCTGCTGTTTCAGAGGTTGGCCGATGCGGTGTTCATCACCACTTACGACGGGCAGATCGTGGAGGCAAACGAGGCCGCTGTCGCTCAGACGGGCTACAGCCGCGAGGAGCTCGAGAGGCTCAATGTCATGCGAGAGCTGGCGTCGGAGGAACCTGCGGCAACCTATGAGAAGATACAGGAGGCGCTCGAGCGGGGGGAAACGGCCCACTTTGAGGAGCAAAAACGCAGGAAAGACGGGAGCCTGTACTGGACGGAGTGCGCGCTCAGTCCTATCGAACAAGGGGGCCAGAAGCTGGTCCTGTCTGTCAACCGTGACGTCACTGCCCGCAAGAGAGCGGAGGAGAGGCTGCGCTATCTGAGCACGCACGATCCCCTGACCGGGGCGTACAATCGGGCGTACTTCGAGGAGGAGATGACACGGCTGGGGCGGGGTCGCCGCTTCCCCGTGAGCGTATTCGTCGCAGACGTGAACGGCCTCAAAGCGGTGAACGATGCTGAGGGTCACGCGGCGGGCGATGACCTCCTGCGGCGGGCGTACCGAGTGCTAAGCGCTGCTGTGCGTGGCGAGGATGTAGTGGCGAGGATCGGCGGCGACGAGTTCGCCGGGTTGCTCGCCGCTACCGGTGTGGAGGCAGGACAGGAGCTTGTGAGTCGGGTCCGCCGTCTGGCAGAGGAGCACAACCGGTGGCACTCGGACAGGCCTCTCAGCCTCGCTGTAGGTGTCGCCACCGCTCTTCCCAGTGAGTCCCTCGAGGGGGCCCTGCGGGTGGCGGACGCGCGGATGTATGAGGACAAAGCCGCGCGAGGTCTCTCGCGAGGCGGGTAGGCGATGCGAGCCATATGGTCGGCGGGCCAGCGCTGGAAGGATAAGTTGGGGTGAGGCTCCCTACCGGCTGAGCTCCTCGAATCTAGCGACGCGCTGTGCGAGCACGGACAGGCCACCTTCCCAGAAGTCCTGAGACTCGAGGTCGAACCCGAACCGGTCGGCCAGCTCGTGAGCGGGGTACACGCCCACGGAGGCCAATAGATCGTCGTACTGGGCCACGAACGCATCTCCCTCGCTTGTGTAACGCTGGTAGAGGGCCAGGCCGAACAGCAAGCCGAACGTGTAAGGGAAGTTGTAGAAGTCGGTCCCGTAGTAGTGCGGTTTGACGGCCCACATGTAGGGGTGGTAGGTCGTCAGGGCCTTCCCGTAGGTTGCCTTCTGGGCGTCGAGCATCAGGGAGCAGAACTCGTCGGCGGAAAGCTCGCGCTTGGTCCGCTGCTCGAATACAGCTTTCTCGAACAAAAAACGCGAGTGGATATCCACCACGACCTGAGCCGCTCCCTGGAGGTCGGCTTCCAAGATGGGCAGCTGTTCGCTTTCCGGAAGCGTCTGCAGCGCGGCCTGGACGACAATCGTCTCATTCATGATGCTTGCCGTCTCGGCGAGCGTCATCGGGTACATCCGCAAAAGGGGAGGGCGCTCTCGTAGGCAGTGGTTGTGATAGGCGTGTCCAAGCTCGTGGGCGATGGTGGAAACTGAGTCGAAGCTCTCTTCGAAGTTGGCGAGGATGCGGCTGTTCCCCTGGCCTATGGGCATGCAGTAGGCGCCGCCTCGCTTGCCCTTGCGGGGTTCGGCATCGATCCACCGCTGGCTGAAGGCAGCCTCGGCCACGCTGGCGGCGGAACGGGAGAAGGTACCCAGCTGCTCGGTTACAAACGCTGCTCCCTCGTCCCAGGTCCACTTCTGCTCGCTCTTGCCCACTGGGGCGAGGAGGTCCCACCAGTCGAGCCCCTGTTTCCCCAGGAGGCGCGCTTTGGCCTGGAAGTAACTCCTCCAAAGCGGGAAGCTTGACACGACGGCGTCTTGCATTGCTTGCAGTGCCCTCGGAGAGATCCGGTTTTTGAACAGAACAGGCTCCAGGTCGCCTGCCCACCGTCGCTTGCGGTTCAGGGTGGACGACTCGCCCTTGACTCCGTTGAGGGCGGCGGCCAGAGGCACTTCGTTGGCCTTCCAAGCTGCGATCTCCGCGTCGTAGGCTTCCTTGCGCACCTTTGGGTCGGGGCTGTGCGCCAGGTTGCGGACGGCGGTGATGGGAAGCTCTCGGTCTCCCACGGGCGCTGTGATGAGGCTGGAAACGTTCCCGTGCAGCTTTGCCCATGCGGTGCCTCCCGACAGGCGGAGCTCAGCGGCGAGGACTTCTTCAGGTTCGCTCATCATGTGCTCGGCTTGGACGCGAGCCTCCGCGAGCATGAGCTTATACGGGCCGGCGTTGAGCTTTGTGGGATCCAGTTGTGCGTACCACGCAGTTAGGCGGGGCCGAAGGCGGTCAAGGGAAAGGAACATCTGTTGGAGCTCGGACAGCTTGGCCTGGGCAGCCTGATTAGTGCTGTCCGTGTCCACTTGTGCCGACACGAAGGCCCGCACGGGCAAGAACGCTTCGAGGAGCCCGTTCAGAGTAGTGGTGATCTCCTCGAAAGCAGCCGGATCACTTTCCCTCATCGGCCGCCGGCCCACCTTGTGCTTGTTGAGAAGCGGTTCCAGGGCGCCGAATCGCTCTTCGAGGTCCCCCCAGGCGGCCCGAAACTCATCTGAATCGAGGCTGGGAAAGAGTGACGATAGGTCCCAGTGTGGAAGTCTGTTCTCGCTCATGGGGACAAGTATAGCCGAACTCGGCGCTGAGGAGAATCACCAGCTTGCGGAGCCATGGCTATGGGCCGCCAAGGCATGGCGAATACCACAAAGGCGCTGGAGCCAAGCGCCGCCACAATGACTCCCTCGGTCAACGCATTGAACAAAGCCACCAGTCCGGCTATGACCAGGAAGGCCAAGCCGGACTGGGCGAAGTAGCGCCCGGGCGCCTTGCGGAACCTTGGGTCAAAGATGGGCTATGGCGGTCAATAGGTACACGGGGATGGGAGCGGTTTCCACATGTGTCGGGTCGGCAGCGGAGTGGGGAGCCCCTACCGACGGACCGAAAGACGATGTGAAGGCCTTATGAACACGGGAAGCAGCTGACGGGAAGGCTGTCAAAGCCACCGTTGTCGGCTTTGTACCGGGGCCCCGGCCGAGAACGCCGGTGGGCGGTGCGCTATCACGTAAAGCCTGCAGGCTAAGGAATCCGCAGGATCTCCTTGGCCCGTTCCACTCGGTCCACAGTGATGACTATCTGGTTCTTCTCCACTGTCCAGTAGCAGGAGAGAACGTTGATCGCTTCGTCGGACAGCCTTGTCAGCAAGCTGGCCAGCTGGCCAGGCTGATGAGAGAGGCTCAACACAACAGCCTCGCGTTCCTCGAAGTCCTGATTTAGGCTGCGGAGTGTCTTTCTGGTCTTGTCCGGATTGTCTGTGACCAGGGAGACCACGCCTTCGTCCAGGACGGTGAGGGCAGCTATGCCCTCGATGTTGACCTGTTGCTCCCCGAGGGCCTGTGCGATCTCGGAGAGCGCCCCGGGTTCGTTCCCCAACATGAGCGAGAACTCTTGCATGGCGACCACCTCTACAGCGATCGTAGACCGACTTGGCGCACAGCGACAAGCGGATGGCGCGCGGCACCCTCCGAAACCGGGCGGCCACCCCACATGGCAGCTCCAGGCCATGCGCTGAGCTTTGCTGTGGGCGCGGACTAGACAAGCTTGCCCCTACACGCTGGGGGGGCGAAAAATGTCGAGCTCCTCTGTCCGCATCGTATCACCCGTGGGTAGTACTGCGGGCCTTCAACGCATGACGTGCCAGGTGCGTCGCCGGGGCTTGCCCGCGACCAGCGCTCTCCACAGGACGCATGCTGCCAGTGCAAGCAGAAACCATGGCGAGAGCAGGACCGCCAAGAGGACGAACGCGATGAAAACGGCGGCAAAGCTCAGGCCCACCATAGCACCTGCCCCAGCGAGCAGGATTGCGACAAGGCCCGCCACGACCCCGATCAGGCCAGAGATCACCTGCACAAGCACTGCGAATACGTACCCCATAAGCCTTAAGCCTCCTTAGTCTTGGGCAGGACAGCATCGTCCGCACATTCATAACATAACACTGTGTCACTCGCTGGGCAAGGGGTGACCTCGACAAGCGATGCCCTGATCTCCCGTAGCACTTTTCCCTGCGGCACATGGAAGGAGACTGTTCTCGTGCGCAGGTGTGACCGAGGTGGGCCTCGTCCGCGCCACTGGTGGAGCGGGTGGCGGTGGCGGGCGCGCGCAAGCATACGCGTCTCTTGACAGCGCTCGGTAAGCGATGCTAGTATGTGGTATCGATTTCGGAGAACGATTTCCTATGCGGCAACGACCTACGATCAAGAAGGTTGCGGAGCTAGCAGGCGTCTCCCCGAGTACCGTGTCGCGTGTGCTGAACGGCAACGATGCCCAGCATATGAGACCAGAGACCAAGGCACGTGTGCTCGCTGCTATCGACAGGCTGAACTACACTCCGCTGCGCGCGGCACGGTCTCTGCGGCGTCAGCGATCACAAGTGCTGGCAGTGTTGGTCCCCGATATATCCAACCCCTTCTTCGCTTTGTTGGCCAGGGGAGTGGAGACGGTGGCGTTTCATGCCGGCTACTCAACGCTGATCTGTGACAGCAATCACTCAGAGGAGAAGGAAACGCGTAGCCTGTGGCTCCTGTTGGCCGAGCGTGTGGAAGGACTGGTGTTCATCCCGGTTGCGCAGCCAGACGTGGGGACGATTGAGCGCTTGGAGCAGGCTGGTGTCAGCATCATTGTTGTGGATAGGCAAGTCCAAGGACTGCCCACGGTCAGTGCAGACAACCGTGCAGGTAGCCGGATGCTTGCTGAGCATCTGCTTCAGCTTGGTTACCGGGACATCGCCTACGTGGCTGGACCGCAGGATGTCAGCACAGCGCGGGAGCGCTTGGAGGGATTCGTCGAGGCGCTGAGTGAGAGGGGAGTCAGGCCGGTATGCGTGCGACGCGGTAAGTACACCTATGAGTCGGGATATGCCAGGGCGAAGGATGTGTTGCGGCGCGAGCACGTCGACGCGATCGTGGCTGCCAATGATCTGATGGCGGTGGGCGCGATGAGGGCCGCGGAGGAGCTGGGGTTGGCAGTGCCCAAGGATCTCGGTGTGGCTGGCTTCGATCGAGTCCCCTGGGCGGCATTCCTCCGACCGTGGCTGACCACGGTGGAGGTCCCGGCCAACCGCATGGGAAGCGAGGCGGCACAGATGCTTCTGGAGGGAACGGTGCAATCACTGCGGTTGCCGGTGAGGCTGGTGCCTGGACAAACCTGCTCTCGAAGGCGGGGTGCGTGGTGAGCGGAAGACTGATCCGCTGGAGGCGCTTGTTGGGAACCGATGGGCGCACTGTGATCGTTGCTCTCGACCACGGGCAGTACAACGGGGCAGTGGAGGGGCTGGTTTCTGTGGAAGCGACTGTCGCCCAGGTCGTGGAAGCAGGGGCGGATGGGATCATCCTCAACCCAGGTGCGGCGGAGGCTTGCGCGGAGAGCTACGCCGGCCGTACTGCACTGCTCATGCGGGTTACGGGAGCCAGCACTGATCGAAATCCTTGTTTTGACTATCACCGGCAGATTCTTTCTGTCGAACAGGCGGTCGCGGCGGGAGCGGACGCGGTGATCGCAATGGGTTTTGTGGGGGGGACGGGGGAGGCGGCGTCACTGAAGCAGTTGGCGCGGATCGCCGGCGGCTGCAAGCGCTGGGGGGTCCCCCTAGTGGCGGAGATGTTGATCTGCGTCCAGGAGAGATTCCACGATCTGGAGTGGATCGGGCCTGCCACTCGGGTGGCCTTTGAGCTGGGGGCGGACGCAGTAAAGGTGTACGGGGCGAGCGAGGAAGGTTTCGCCAAGATGGTGGCGACCTGCCCAGTGCCTGTGCTGGCGGCTGGCGGCTCAGGCGGGGGCGATCCCGTGGCGTTGGCGCGGAAGTCGATCTCGGACGGTGCAGTGGGCGTAGCGTTTGGACGCTTGGTGTTCGGTGCTGATGATCCCCAGGCTGTGGTGCGAGGTCTTGTGGAGACCGTGCACGGAGGGAAAGGAGGTTTGCATGGGCAGAGTTAGGCGATGGGCGGGACTTACCGTTGCGGTCTCGGCGTGCGTGCTGTGGAGCTTGGGGGGGTGGGGACAGGTCATTGAGGGGACCGTACGAGTGGTCGGCGGCACAGAAACCAGTACGCAAGAGAGTGGACTGCCTGGCGTGGCGGTCAGCGACGGACGCAGAGTTACGGTGACAGATGCAGAGGGGCGGTTCGTGTTGGAGGGCGATAGCGAGTCACGATGTGTGTGGATCTCGGTGCCGAGTGGATTCCGCGCGACGGGCGGCTGGTATCGTTTTGTGGCCAGTGACGCGGACTACGACTTCACGGTGGTGGAAGCGGAGGACCGGGGCCCGCTGGTGTTCGCTTTGCTTGCAGACACACACTACGCGCCCAACCCGGAGGAATTTGCCGAGGCGTTCTACGACAGGAAGATGCAGGTGCACCCTGACGGGGTGCTCGCTGATCTGGTCGGGGAGTTGAACGCGCTCGAACCAGACTTTGTGATAATGGCGGGAGATGTAGTGGCAGATGCGAAGCGCCCGACTCCACAGCGTGTCGAGGAGTGGATGGCTGCTGCGGCGGAGCTGCTGCGCGCCCCACTCGATGTCCCGTTCTACGCCGCTGTGGGCAACCACGACGTGGTTCCCGATGATGAGGTCGGAACCCGTGTGTTCGAACAGGTTTTCGGGCCTCCGTACTACTCGTTCCAGATCAAGGGTGTGCACTGCGTGGTGTTGAACACGAACCGACTGGAGGGTGGAGAACTGGTGTACAGCGTGGACGAAGCTCAGTTGGAGTGGCTACGGGCCGACCTAGCCCTTGTGCCCGACTACATGCCCGTGTTGGTCTTTGCTCATCAGCCCTCTTGGTCGTGGGCGGACACTGCGGAGAGCACAGCCCTGCTCGCTTTGCTCGCCGACGTGGGGATCACCGCCATGCTGACGGGTCACTGGCACGTGAACTTCACATTGCGGGAGGTGCCGTTCGTTGAGCTGACGTCGGGTGCGGTGGCAGGCGCGTGGTGGGAAGGTCCTGGTCCCGACGGATCGTCGTTCGGCTATCGGGTATTTCACGTTAGGCGCGGTCAGATCGACTCGGTATGGAGGGACATCGGAGCTCAAGGGCAAGTTCAGTTTCCGGCTCCCGAGTCGGCTGTCTTGGCCTGGAGCGACCGACTGGTCGCCCAAACCTGGGGGCGTGCGGTGGAAGCTGTGCACTGGTGGGATGACGGCCCGGAGGTGCCCCTCGATGTTCACAGCAACGAGTTGTGGAGCACAGCTGCGGGAGTGCTCAATGTATCGACGCTTGCAACCGGCTTCAGGGCCCTGAACGTGCGGTTTGTTATGGAGGGTGGCACGGTGAGCGAGGGGACGCGGTGGTTCTACGTGGAGAGCCCGTCTCTCTCCCTTGCTGAGGTGTTCGCCAACCAGGAGACGTTCCAGGGACGTCTCGTTGCGGCGCTGGATCTGGAAGTGCGGGCGGTCCTCGGGGCGAACGTCTCAGCGACTGACGGAACGGCAACGATGCTGGTGGGGCCGGTCCCCTTTGCCCTCAGTCGTGGGGATCGGATAGGCCTTCTGGGGCAATACCGCCCGACCAGCGCCAGGCCGGTCAAACCACTGCGCGAGTACTTCCTCGTGCTGTACGAAGGGGAGGACTGAAGTGAGAAGCAAACGTACGCCATTGACGCGGGCCGAGGAGCAAGGGAGTCAGGAGGTTATGGCTATGAGAGGAAAGGTCGCGTTTGCGGTTGCGCTTCTCTGTTTGGGTGCGGGAGCGCTCGTTGGAGCGGAGCAGATAACCCTGGAGTTCGTCACGCCTGTGTGGCAGCCGGACGCTGTCGACGCTGTGCGAGATGTTGTGAACGTGTGGAACGCTGAGAATCCTGATGTGCAGGTGAAGATAGTGTCAGTGAGATGGGAGCAGCTCAACACGTACCTTCTGACGAGGTTCCAGGCGGGCGACGGACCAGACATATTCCACCAGGACGCTGTTATGGCCTACGAGTACGGAGCGATGGGTTATGTGGAGCCGCTGAACGCGTACTTGGATGGGGAGACGCTGGCCGATACCCCGCAGCGAAACTGGGAGGATGTGAGCGACGAGGACGGCCAGATCTACGGCATTCCGTTTTTGCAGGAGACGCTTGTCATCTTCTACAACCGGGAGCTGTTCGAAGAGGCAGGCCTCCAAGTGCCGGAAGACCGTATGATCACATGGGAACAGCTTCGTGAGTATGCGAATGCCCTGACCAAGAGGGATGAGGAAGGCAACGTCACCACCTGGGGGCTGTTCGCCCCCTTGGAGCAGAGGTTGTGGTGGGCGCTTGTGGCCCAGAACGACGGACACGTGCTCCGGGAGACGGAGGACGGTAGGTGGTACGTCGACATCAACGAAGAGGCGCTAGAGGCGATCAGGTTCTACACCGAGCTTGTCAGTGTAGACCAGGTGATGCCCGTTGACATACTCAGCTATGACTTCATGCCTTTGTACAGGAGCTTCCGGACTGGGGAGTACGCGATGTTCGCCTATGGATGCTGGGTGCGGCAGTGGCTGGTATGGCTGGCTCCTGATTTCGAGTGGGGTATGCTGTGGGTCGAGGGGCCGGCGCGCAACGTGACGCTTTCCATCCCCCAGGCTGTGGGGATTTATGCCGAATCGGAACACAAGGCAGAAGCGATGGAGTTTCTCTCCTTCTTCACCAACACGGAAAACCAAGCTCGCATTGCTCTGGCCGATTGGCTGTTCCCTGTTCGGCTCTCCGCGCTAGAGCGTCCGGAGTTCCGGGCGGAGCAGTTCGAGTGGGACGTGGCATATCAGTGGGTGGAGTACGGTTGGGACGTGAAGGGCCAGATGTTCGGCTTCCTAGCTTGGGAGTGGCAGTCGTTCGTGCCGCAGTTCGAGCTTGCGATCCTGGGCAGAAAGAGTCTCGATGATGCGCTGGAGGCAGCAACAGTCGAGGGGAACAAGTTCCTCAGGAGAATGGGACTTCAATGAGGAGCAAGGAGGTGGTCGGCAGGGATAGTGGGCTTGTTGTGGAGCGATGGAAGAGCAGCGAACACCATAAAAGGAGGTAGGCAATGAGAAAGAGCGTGTATGTGGGTTTGCTTGCAGTACTGATGATTGGCGTCTTCGCCCTTGCAGATGTGCCCACCCCCGCCGGTGACGTAGTGCTGACGGTGTCGGGGACAATCGCCTTGCGCAATGCAGACGACGTGTTTCAGTTCGATATGGACATGCTGCAGGAGCTCACCGGGGAGGAGTACGAAGTCACCGATCCCTGGCTTGGGCCGCAGGCGTATGCTGGGGTGCGATTGAAGACGATTCTGGAGTTCGTGGGAATTCCCGCCGGGGCTTCGAGTGCGGTCATCGTTGCTTCAGATGAGGCCGAGTTCACTGTGGATATCGAGCATGTCTTCGAATACCCGATCATGTTTGCCTTCTCGGCCAATGAGGAAAGCATTCCCTCCTCGCTGGGAGGTCCGCTGAAGCTAGTCTACCCGTACTACATCGAGAACATGGAAGAGCTGTATCCGGACTCGATGTGGGCCTGGTGGGTAGTGGAGATCCGCGTAGAGTACTGACTCTGAGGCAGAGAACTGAGGGGGGGGGTGTTCTAGCTCCCCCTCAGTTCTCCCTTTCGCTTTCGGCTCCGGTGGCTGCAGATGTGCACAGGACGCTCGGAGAGCCCCGAAACTCGGCAGGTGAGGGAAATGATGGTTGCTGAGCTAGCTGAATTGGGGGAGATAGTGGTTCGCTCTGCCCCCCAGCCTGCGATAGGCCGCGGGGAGGTGTTGCTGCGGACTTTGGCCGTAGGAATCTGTGGGACCGATGTGAAAGCCTTTCGAAGAGGCCACCCCTACTTTCAGCCTCCGTGCGTTCTTGGGCATGAACTGGTTGGACGAGTCGTCGCTGTGAGCGACGGGGAGGTAGAGGACATCTGTGGACGGCGGGTGGCTTGCGCCCCATACGCGGAGTGCGGCGTGTGCTCCACCTGCAAAAAGGGTGTGGGAGAACTCTGCGAACACAAGACATTCGTCTCGGGCGCCCTTCAGGAGTACGTCCGCGTGCCCGCGGAGATAGCGCGGCGAGGGCTGGTTCCCCTGGATAGCTCAGTCGACGACGTGACAGCGACGCTGACTGAGCCAGTGGCTTGCGCATTGAATGGAGTAGAGCGCGCGGCTGTGTCCGGTCATACCAGCGTTCTGGTTGTTGGAGGGGGGCCGATGGGCGCGCTGTTGGCGTTGATCAGCAGCTCGCTTGGCGCGCCGGTTTTGGTGAGCGAAATCTGCCCAACGCGTGGGGAGCTACTGAAGGGCGTGGGCCTCAGCGTGATTAATCCAGAGAGTGTTTCCCTGGAGAAGGCCCTGGCAGCGTCGTTCGGCGAGGGGCATGCGGATCGTGTGCTCGTTGCGGTCGGCAGTCGCGAAGTGGCGGAGCAGGCGGTGAACTGGGCTTCTCCAGGCGGGGTTGTGCTCTTGTTTGGGGGGCTGCCGAAGGGAGAACGGATGTCGGTCGATCCCTTTGCCGTTCACTACGGCGAGGTGACACTGGCCGGCAGCTTCGGTTTTCGACTGCGCCACTTTCATGAGGCGGGACGTTGGGTGGCGAGCTACGCCTGCGATGTGGCGGAGATGGTTACGGACGTTGTTCCTTTCCAGCGGGTTTCCGAAGCGTTTGCCAGAGCCGAGCGGGGAAGGGGCCTGAAGACTGTGGTCAGCTTCGATGTGGACGACTAGGAGAAGCGCTCAGGTGCCGCATCGGTCATCCGGCCAAGGGGCGCGCGCTCTGCCTTTCCTGCTGCCCGCGATGGTCGTGTTTTCGATGATCAACCTCTACCCGCTCGTTCAGGGAATCTCGCGGTCTTTCTACTCGTATCATGCCCGCGCGCGCGCTGAGGTGTTTGTAGGATGGGAGAACTACACTCTTCTCTTTGACGACCCCACTTTCTTTCGTGCCTTCTCCAACAACATCGTGTGGACGGCAACCAGTGTGGCCGCCATGTTCGTCTTCTCTTATGTGTTGGCGACGCTGCTTAACTCGAGGTACCTGCGGCTGCGCAGGGCATTTCAGGCCGCGGCCATCCTCCCGTGGGCCCTTCCCCGGGTGGTGGTTTCACTGATCTGGAGATATATCTTCCTCCCTGACGGTGCCCTGAACACGGTTCTCGCAGGGATGGGTGTGGGGGGCGTCGGTTGGTTGACTGACCCAAGCATTGCCCTGTGGACGTGTGCGATCGCGAACATGTGGATAGGCGTTCCGTTTGTGACTGTGATGCTCCTTGCGGGCCTTCAGTCGTTGGACGGCGAGATGGTCGAGGCTGCAGTGGTAGACGGGGCGAGCTTCCTCCAGCTACAGCTGCGGGTGATCATGCCCAGCATTCGCCGGGTTGCGATCATCGTTCTCATGTTGGAAGCGATCTGGACGTTCAACGGCTTTGAGATCGTGTTTGTGCTCACCCAGGGAGGGCCCGGCAATGCTTCGATGCTGTTGCCCCTGTACGGCTACCTGAATGCCTTCATGTACTACCAACCCGGATATGGGGCTGCCATTGGCGTGGTGAGCCTGCTTGTAGTTCTGGCAGCCATTGCCCTGTACATACGCGAGGTGTTGCGATGAGGATGCATGGGCTGCAGCAACTCGCACTTCATGTGTGTGCGGTGGCCATGATAATGATACTACTGTTTCCCAGTGTTCTGCTTGTGTTCAACGCACTGAAGACAGAGAGGGCGATTTTCGAGGCGCCGTTGGGCCTGCCGCGGGCTCCCACCCTGGACAACGTGTGCACTGTGGTGATGGAGACGATGTTCGTACGCAATCTGCGCAATAGCCTGATTGTGGGGATAGCTACGGTCCTGGTTGTGGTAGTCGTCACTGCTCCAGCGGGCTATGCGCTCTCCCGATTCAAATTCCGTGGAAGGACGCTGTTCTCCACGCTGTTACTGGCTACGCAGGCTTTCCCCGGCATCATCATGGCTCTAGGCCTATTGACAGTGTTGATTGCCTATGGGCTGGTCAACCGACTGCCTGGGCTGATAATCATGCATGCTGGCTTCAGCATGCCGTTTTCGATCTGGCTGTTGAAGGGGTATTTCGATGAGATTCCAGTGGAGTTGGAGGAGTCATCTTGGATCGACGGCTGCACACGCCTGCAGTCGTTGAGAAAGATCGTGCTTCCTCTCTCCGTGCCGGGGCTGCTGGGCGTAGGTACGTTCACGCTGCTGCTGTCGTGGGGCGAGTTCTTCTTTGCCTTGGTTGTGATGCGTAGTCCCGAGATGTACACCCTGCCGGTCTACTTAGCACACTTTGTTGGCTCAGGGGGGATCGTGGAGTGGGGTCCCCTGAGTACGGCCGGTCTGTTGACGGCTCTGCCTCCGCTGATCCTGTTCATATTCGGTCAGCGCTACCTGATTTCTGGGCTCACGAGGGGGGCGCTCAAATGACCCGCAGGGGCAGTGGGCAGATGGCTCGGGTGGGCGTGGTGGCGCACCCGGGCGCCGGGGCGGGCATGCCTGCCTTGGAGACGGCTTTGGAGGGCGTGTTTGAGGCAATCGTTGACGCGACGGTGGTCGCGGCAGCTGGGTCTGTGGAAGCTGCGGTGGCTGCGCGCATCGGTTCTATCGTAGAAGAAGTGCCCAAGCCGAGCCCCGGGGAGGGCTCGTTCCCGGTGTCAGTTGCTGAGGCGATTGTCGGGCACGATGTCGATGTCATGCTGGCGGCGGGAGGCGACGGAACCCTTGCCGCGGTGGCCAATATCCTCGCCCTCCACGGGAAGGATGCTCCTCCGTTGGTGGGTATTGGGACCGGATCAGCGAACGTTGGACCGTTGGTCACCGCGCTGGGGGGGGAAGTGGGAAATCTTGACTGGAGGCAGCTCGCCGAGAGGGCCGTCGACGGGGTGCGCTATGCAGTTGGAGGGGAACAACTCGGGATCGCATTCAACGATGTTGTTTTTTCGAACACGTTTTTCGGCATGCTGTACGGAGCGCGAGTTGATCTTGACGCGCGTGCGATGCTGGCTGGGCGCCGTCAGACGGCCTCCCCTGCCGCTGTCTGTGGTCCCAGGTTGCGGGTCTGGAAGAACGGGCACGTGGTGCTAAGTGGCCAACAGATGCGCATCTCCCAGCTGGTCATCTGCCCGGTGAACGACAGCGTTCGCTTCCTGGGAACAGCGGCAAGCGGTTTCCTCAGCTGGGGGCCCTATGTGGGTTGTCCGGCAGTCCTGGCGGCTGGCAGCAGCTTGCTGATCCGGACTCAGCTGAGACTGGACGATCTGCTTGCCGCAGAGCCTTTGCAGCTGTTCCATGTGGCGTTTGGGCAACAGGACGAGGTTGTTGTGGAGGGGTTGTGCCCGGGGGCTGTGCTGGTAGCCGATGGCACTCCTGTGGTCGAGATCTCCCCCTCGGCCCGTGTCGTGCTGACGTTGGCGAAGGAGGCGGTGCGGGTGCTGCGAGGCGGTACACGATGATGAGGGTGCTGGTTCGGGGTGGGGTCTTGGTCTCTCCTGAGGGCACGGTGCGCGCCGATGCTCTGATCGAGGACGGCGTTGTGTCCTGCGTAGAGGACCGCATAGGTCCCGCGCGAGCAGATTCGGTAGTGGATGCCGATGGGATGCTCATCCTTCCGGGAGGCGTGGATCCCCATGTTCACATGGGATACCCCTTTGCGGAAACGGTCTCCTGCGATGACTTCGCTTCCGGAAGCCGTGCGGCAGTGGCCGGCGGCACGACGACCATCGTCGATTTCGCCCTTCCCGCGCCTGAAGGAGGTTTGCGCGAAGCCGTGGCGGCTCGTCTGGGCGAGGCGAGTCGAGGTTCGCGAGCGGACTTCGCCCTCCACTGCATTGTACGCAGAGTATCCGATGCAATCCTGCAAGAGGTGGCAGGGCTTGTGGCCGGCGGAGTTAGCAGCTTCAAGGTGTTCACCACCTACGATGAACAACGTCTGCGGTTGGACCCCGGCGATCTGGTGCCGCTGTTTGGGGCAGTGGCAAAGGCGGGAGGACTGATCACCGTTCACGCCGAGGAACCATCTATCGTAAGCCGCGCCACGCAGGGGCTGGCAGCGAGGCAACTTGTGGGCTCAGCCAACCATCCTGTTGCCCGACCTCCGCTGGCGGAGTCGGCGATGGTGGCGTTGGTGATCGAGCTTGCTGGCGCAACTGGATGTCCTGTCTACTTCCATCACATCTCGACGGCCAGGGCAGTGGACCTGATTGCCCAAGCAAAAGCAAGCGGGCAGGCAGTCTACGGGGAGACCTGCCCGCACTACTTGGTCCTGGATGGGACGTTGTATGAGGCGGACGAGCCGGCGGACTATGCAGTGACCCCGCCCCTGAGGACAAAGGATGATCAGGAACGCCTTTGGCAGGGGCTTCGGGATGGAACTGTGGACACTGTGGGCACTGACCACTGCCCATTCCAGCGAGGGCAAAAGAGGAGGAGCGCAGCCGACCTCAGGGGAGTACCCAACGGGTTGCCCGGGGTGGAGACGCGCCTTGCTCTGATCTACAGCTCGGGGGTGGTCGAAGGCCGCTTGGACGTGGGGCGTTGGGTGGAGGTGTGTTGCAGGAGACCTGCTGAGCTGTTTGGGCTCGCTCCGGACAAGGGTGTAATACGCGTGGGATCGGATGCAGATCTTGTGCTGTTCGATCCTCAGGGTTTCACCCGACTGGAGGTCAGTGCCCAGCAATCAAACTGCGACTGGAGTCCGTACGAAGGGATGGAGGTGCGAGGGCGGGTTGTCATGACCATTCGAAGGGGGGAGCAAGTATGGCACGACGGCGTCTTCCCGTCCACGGGGGCAGGGCAGTTCGTGCCCCGGCGGGCGGAGCAGCGATACCGCACAGGAGCGTTGTTCGGATGAGGAGTGAACGTGGAGCCTGAGAAGTTGACAGGAACGGGAGCAAGCCTCCTGAGCCTGCGGCCATGGGTGGCGTGCCCGCGTGGGTATGCAGTGGAATGAAACCGGAGAAAAACTGCGGCGAGATAGTGGAAGTCGATTTGGCGCGGAGAGCGGTGGCCCGCCGACCGCTCCCTCCGGAGCTCTTCAGACAGGTGTTGGGAGGACGAGGGCTGGGCGCGGCGCTGATCGCTGAGTGGTTGCTTGGGAGGCGCCACGACAGCCCCGCAGACAGCCCGGTGATCGTTGCTCCTGGGCTTCTGACTGGCTCTCCTTGGCCTGCTGCGGCGCGCTATCATGTGACGTTCCTCTCTCCGCTAACGGGGGTTTACGGATACGCAAATGCCGGTGGTTTCTTCGGTGGCCACCTTGCCAGCTGTGGCATTTCGGCCCTCGTTGTGCGCGGCGTGTCCGAACAGCCTGTGTACCTGGTTGTCCAGCCTGGCCGCATCGATATACGGCCGGCAGGCGACCTCTGGGGGAGGACCACGGGAGAAACCGAAGCCAGTCTCAAACAGCGGCTTCCAGGGGCTTCGGTTGTCAGCATCGGTCCGGCTGGTGAGAACGGAGTTCTGTTTTCCTCTCTCATGAACGATGGTGGGCGCGCGGCGGCGCGTTGCGGAGGGGGGGCTGTCTGGGGAGCCAAGCGACTGAAGGCAGTGGCTGTAGTCCCGGGAGAGAACAGGTCCTTTCCTGAGGGATTTCGCGCAGCGGCGCGCCAAGCCGCCGAGAAGGTCAACGCCTGCCCGGGGAGTGCGGCGCTGAGGAACTGGGGTACGCCGTTTCTGGTGGCCCTGAAGAACGTAGTTGGCGATCTTCCCACACAGAACCGGCGGATGGTGCAGTTTCCCTGGGCCGAGCGGGTGGACGCGCACGCGCTGCAACCATACCGCGTGGGGCGGAAGGGGTGCCAGGGATGTCCGATCGGCTGTGGTCGCGTGTCATCGGTGGCTGGCGGCCGTTATAGGAGCCGGACCTCGGGGCCGGAGTATGAGTCGGTGGACGCCTTGGGGCCGCTATGCTACTGCGCGGATCCGGAGGCGATCATATATGCCAACATGCTGTGCAACGAACTCGGCATGGACACGATCTCAACGGGCAACGTGATTGCCTTTGCCATGGAATGCGCGGAGGAGGGACTGCTGGGGCGCGAAGAGGGGACGCTTACTTGGGGGGACGGCGGGCTGATGGTGGCGTTGATCCGTGACATCGCCTACAGGCGATCGTTGGGGGCCATGCTGGCTTCGGGGGTGCGACGCGCTGCGGTGGAGGTCGGACTGAGATCACTTCGCTACGCAATGGAGGTGAAAGGAATGGAGATTCCTTGCCAGGATCCGCGTGTAGCAAAAGGGTTTGCCCTTGCCCACGCCACTGCCAACCGCGGTGCCGATCACCTGTACGCGCTGCCCACGATGGACGGGGCGCGGCTGGAGCGTGCGGGAAGAGACCTGCTGCCCCACGCGATGCCAGGCTTGCTGGACTTGGAGGACACGACGCACAAGCCGGACATGGTGAAGCTGGGTGAAGACTACTGTGCGGTGTCCGACGTTCTGGGCGTGTGCAAGTTCACGACTACCGAGACTTATGCGCTGTATCCCGCCGATTTGGCAAGCGGATTGAGGGGCATTGGGCTTTCATTCCACGCCGAAGAGCTACTCGAGGTCGGCGAGCGCATTGTGAACCTCGAGCGAATGATCAACGGGCGCCTTGGGCTGTGTAGTGCGGACGATCGACTTCCGCAGCGGTTCACCGAGGAAGAGGCAGTCTTGGAGTCGGGGGAGACGAGGGCCCTTCCCCTCAACGTCCTGCAGGCCATGCTGCGGCGGTACTACTCCCTGCGTGGGTGGGGAGAGAACGGGCTCCCCCTGGATGCCACAGTCCGTCGGCTGAATCTGGACGGAGTGACGGCCCGATGAGAAGGGGAGGCGGCTCGCTGATCAGGAGGCTGCTGCGGGTGGACCTAAGCAGCGGGAAGATTGGGGATGAGGAAGTACTTCCTCAGACGGCAAGGAGCGTGCTTGGGGGCAATGGGCTCGGGGTGAGGCTGCTGTGGGAAGAGGTGCCTGCGTTCGTCGACCCTTGGGATGCAGAGAACCTGCTTGTCCTGGCCGCAGGTTCGCTCACGGGAACCTCCTGGCCCTGCTCTGGACGACTGGAGGCTGTGGGCAAGTCGCCTCTCACCGGGATTTATGCCGATTCCAACTGTGGCGGCGTGTTCGGGCCCGAGTTGAGATTCGCGGGGTTCGACGCCGTGGCAGTGACAGGGCGTTCTCCCGAGCCAGTGGTGCTGTGGATCGAGGATGGTCGGGCGGAGCTGGCGCCGGCGGGACAGCTTTGGGGTCTGGATACGGTGGAGACGGAGGAAGCTCTGCGAGCGAAGAAGGGCGATCCGTACTTGAAAGTCGCTTGCGTCGGTCCCGCCGCCGAAAGGGGAGTGTTGTTCGGCTCCATCCAGTGTTCCCCTGGGCGGAGCCTCGCGCGTGCCGGACTTGGCACCTTGATGGCCTCCAAGAGGCTCAAGGCAATCGCGGTGCGAGGCAAGGCTCGGGTCCAGGTGGCGGATCCGGAAGGCTTCGCGCGATTGTCGGCCACGATGCACCGAAGGATACGAGAGAACCCCGCGTTTCCCGCAGTCTCCCGCTACGGCACGCCCGGAATTGTCGAGTTGATGAACACAATCGGGAGATTCCCCACGAACAACTTCCAAGCGGGTTCCTTCGCCTCGGCTGCTGAGTTGGGCGGGGCAGCGCTGCGAGAGCGGTATTGGGTTAGGGATGTCGGGTGTTTCGCCTGTCCGGTGCGCTGCGACAAGGAATATCGTGTGTGCAGTGGGGAGTTCGAGGGCGTGTGCACGTCGAGTGTTGAGTACGAAACGCTCAACGCTTTAGGATCGGGCGTAGGGGTGGCCGATCTGGGGGCTGTCCTCGCGGCCAACGATCGTTGTGATCGTCTTGGGTTGGACACGATCAGTACGGGGCGAGCGATCTCCTTCGCCATCGAGCTGTTCGAGAAAGGGATTCTGTGCTTGCGTGACACAGGGGGGATGCGGCTTCGCTGGGGAGATCACCGGGTGGTGCTGGAGTTGATCGAGCAGATAGGAGCTCGGCGTGGGCTTGGCGAGCTTCTCGCGTTGGGCGTGCGACGTGCGGCGGCGCAGCTGAATGGGGCAGAGGAGTTCGCCATGGAGGTCAAGGGGTTGGAGATCCCGGGGCAAGATGGGCGTGCCCAGCAGTCGATGGGGCTGGCGCACATTACGGCGAGTCGCGGCGCTGACCACCTCAAGGCCTTCCCCACGCTGGACGAGGCGGGCGACGCTCTAGCTGTGAGGAGAAGGTACGGCGAGCGTTTCCTCCCAGAGATGGCCGACCCCCAGGCGACCTTGCACAAGCCTCTCTTGGTCAAAGACGGTGAGGACTTTGGTGCAGTAGTGGACTCGGTAGGGGTGTGCAAATCCGGGGGAACATTCGTCATGGCGGAGCTCTATTGGGAGGAGATAGCTGCAGGGCTGACCCATGCCTGTGGTGTGGAGTACGATGAGACAATCCTGCGCCGGATCGGCGAGCGGAGCATCAACCTGATGCGCGCGTACAACGCCCTTCATGGCGTGGATCGCACAGACGATCGGTTGCCCCGCAGGTTCAACGCTGAACCTTCTCCTTCTGGCGGGGCATGTGGGCAGGTTGCGCATGCGCAGATGATGCTCGACGAGTACTACGAACTGCGTGGCTGGGACCGGGTGCGCGGGTGGCCCACTGGGGCCACGCTAGAGAGGCTTGGGCTGCCTGAGGTGGCGAGGCGCTTGGAGGTGCTGCGGCGTGTGTGAGCAGCTGGTCCTGGGAGGTGCTCTCTTGCCTTCTGCGCGTGCTGAGCTAAGGATCGGCTGGGGGGTGGCTGTTTGCGGAGGAGTTGTGGGCGATGTTGGGCCCAATGAGCAGCTGGCGGCCGTCCACCCTCGTGCGGACGTAGTGGATGCACGTCCGCTGCTCATCCTGCCGGGCATGGTGGACGCTCATGTTCACGGATATGGGGTGCTCGCCCACGGCATGCCCTTTCCTTCAGTGCCGAACAAGTTCGAGCGGTTCTTGGAAGACTTGTGGTGGGCTCGAGTGGAAGACCGCCTGGACGAAGAGATGATCCAGGCGGCGTTTCGCTTGACCTGTGCCAATCTGATCCGCTCTGGTGTGACCAGCGTCTGTGACGTCCTTGAAGCACCTCTTGTCCCCGACGGAATCCTCGATGTGCAGGCGGAAGAGCTGGAGAGCATCGGCCTACGAGGTGTTCTCTCTCTCGAAGTGTCTGAGCGACACGGGCGGAGCTTGGCCCGACGCGCAATGGAGGAGAACGAGCGGTTCGCGCGAGCGTGCGGAACGCAGAGCGGGGTGCGGGGGATGATGTCGTTGCACACGTCGTTTACCTGCTCGCCCCGGTTGGTCACTCAGGCCAAGGAGCGGGCGGTGGCGCTAGGCTGTGATCTGCATCTCCACCTGTCTGAGAGCGACTACGAGCCCCGCACATGTGAGGAGAGGTACGCGACGCGGCCCGTGTTCTGGTATGACCAGCTGGGACTGTGGGATCCCTCGGTGCTCGCCTCCCAGGTTGTTTGTGTGGAGGAGGAGGAGATCGCTCTCCTCTGCGAGCGGGGAGTGCGAGTCGCGCACATGCCGTTGAGCAACTGTGAAGTGGGCGGCGGCATTGCTCGGGTCCCGAAGATGCTCGCTTGCGGCATGCAGCCAGCACTCGGCACCGATGGCTACATCACCGACATGTTCCAGGTCATGCGGGGGGCTTTTCTCATCCACAAGGCGGCTGAGAGGGACCCCAGCGTGCTGCCCGCGCGCACTGTGTTGGCTATGGCCACCGCATGGGGCGCGTCGGGGATAGGGTTGTCCGGCCTTGGGGAGCTGGCACCGGGGCGTCCGGCCGATCTGATTGGGATCTCGATGCAGTTCGATACCCCTCTGACCAAGGGGAACGTTGCAGAGCAGGTCGTTCTCAGTGGGGATCCTTCCTTGGTCGAGCTCGTGATGGTAGGCGGAAGGATCCTCGTTTCCGGCGGTGAGCTCCTGGGCGTTGACCTTGACAGCCTTCGCCGTCAGGTGAACGGACAAGCGGCGCGTTTGTGGGGGATGCAGAGGCGTGGTTGAGCTGAGGGCGACGTTGGCCGGTATCCCCCTACGGCACCCTGTGCTGCTGGCGTCGGGGCCGTTATCGCACGACGGCGAGGCGATCGTCCGAGCACACCGGGCAGGTGCAGCTGCAGTGGTCACCAAAACGATCAGCCTGACTCCGGCCAAGAATCCTGTCCCTCACTTGAGCGTGGCTGAGCACGGGGTCCTGAACTGCGAGCTTTGGTCGGATATCGACTCGGCTCAGTGGATTCAGCAGGAGATACCACGAGCAAAGGAAGCAGGTGCGGTTGTGGTAGCGAGCATCGGACCAAGCGGAGACGATGTTCGCAAGCTCGCACGGGCTGTCGCCAGGGCTGGCGCTGACGCGTTGGAGATGGTGAGTTACGAACCGGCTGAGCTGCCTCGCATGACCGCTGCGGCCAGGCAGCGAGTGAGCGTGCCAGTGCTGGCGAAGGTGGGCGCCATGTGGCCACGACTGGATGAGCTCGCTCGTGAGTGCCGCAGGCGAGGCGCGGACGCCATCACTGCTGTCGACTCTCTCGGGCCGGCTGTTCGGATCGATGTGCAAAGCAGGCGGCCCGTGCTCGGCGGTGCCTCCTGTTGGATGTCTGGGGCTGCGCTGCTGCCGATCGCCCTCAAGGCGGTTGCCACTGTGCGCCAGGCCACAGGCGGACCGGTGGTGGGAACGGGGGGGATCTCTTCAGGGCGGGATGCCTTGGAGATGGTGATGGCTGGGGCGAGTCTCATCGGTGTCTGCAGTGTGGCGTTGTCTAGGGGGCTTTGCGTCTTTCGCAAATTGGTTGACGAGCTGGGAGCCGAGCTGCGAAGTGTGGGAGAGGTGAGCTTGGAGAGGACGGTCGGAGCCGCTCTGCCGCTGGCGACCGGCAGGGAGGAGGGGAACTGTGCACGGTTTGAATGGGCGGCCGACCGCTGCACTGGTTGCGGGAGGTGTGTGGACCTTTGCCCATACGCAGCCCGCTCGAGCCCTTCGAGCCGCATCGTCGACCGATGTCGACTGTGTGGCCTGTGTGTGTCTGTGTGTCCGACAGGTGCGCTTTCTCTGCAGGGGGCAACGAAATGATTCTCCTCCGGAACGCGTCCTACGTGATTCGAGACGCTCGACGCGTTGAGCGGGACGTGGACATCGTGATCGAAGGACAACGGATCAGCCGGGTTGGGCGTGCAGGCCCAGCTGGGCCCGACGTGATCGAAATCGACTGCCGGGGAAAGGCGGTTATGCCGGGCCTGATCAACGCGCACACACATCTGTACCAGTCGATGCTGAAGGGAAGGCGAGATGACCTGCCGCTAGTTGAGTGGTGTGAGCAGGTGACGTTCCCGTTTGTCCGCAGTGTTCTGAAGCGGGCGTGGAGTGGGGACGGCAGTGAGGAGATCGGCCGGCTGTGGTCGTTGGTCGGGGTGGCAGAAATGGTACGGGGTGGCGTCACTTGCTTTGTGGACATGGACATCAGCTTTGACAGTGTGCTGGAGGCTTGGCGCGAAGCAGGGATCCGTGCTGTTGCCGCCATGACCATGGTGGATCGCTGGGTCCCTGAGGAGCTGATAAGGCCAAGCAGGGAGACGTACGCTGCCGCCTCGGCATTGATCGACCGCTGGCATGGCGTCCCGCGTGAGGCGCCGCTGATTCAAGTCGCCCTAGCGCCCTCTGCGCCGTTCACCTGCAGCCCGGAGATGCTTGCCTGGATTCGATCCGCGTCCGAGGAGCACGACCTGATCATCTCCACGCACGTGGCTGAGACGGAGTGGGAGGTGCAGCAGTCACTGAGAACTGTCGGCAAGCCTCCGCTGGCCTATCTGGAGGGGTTTGGGCTGCTGGACCGCCCTGTTCTGGCAGTACACGGTGTCCATCTGACGCCTGGGGAGATCGAGCTGGCCGCAGGGCGGCCGGTTGCGGTGGTCTACAACCCCAAGAGCAACATGAAGCTCGGCAGCGGAGTTGCTCCCCTTGTGGCCTTGCGCCAGGCGGGCTTAGAGGTAGCGGTGGGGACGGACGGCGCAGCGTCGAATGACCTGCTTGACCTCTTTGAGGAGATGCGTGTGGGAGCAATGTTGCAGAAGGTGTTTCATCGTGATCCAACAGTCGTGAGCGCTCAGGACATCTTCTCCATGGCGACCGAGGGTGGGGCGAGGGCATGTCGCATCGACGCAGGCACACTTGACGAAGGTAAGCTCGCTGACATCGCGGTCGTTGACCTTTCCGGACCGCATTTGTTCAGCCTTGCCGAGGAGATCATCCCTGCGTTGGTCTACTGCGGGCGCAGTGCTGACGTAGAGACGGTCATCGTGAACGGCCAGCCTCTGCTGATGGATCGACGGCTGATCACAGTGGACGAGGAGATGATCATGCGTGAGGCCAGAGAAGTGGGTGTGAGATATGGTTTGTGATGTAACGGAAGCGTTGGCTGAGATCGTCGGGGCAGCGCATGTAACGGATGCTCCTGTGGACAGGATCTGCTACTCGCGGGACTGTGGTCCGGATCCGGCAGGTGTACCCGCCGTGGTTGTGCGGCCGGGGAGTGGCGCTGAGGTATCTGAGGTGCTGAAGCTTGCCAACAGCCTCCAGGTCCCCCTGTTCGTGCGCGGCCGGGCAACGGCGTTTCTCGGCACTGGTGTACAGACAGGGAGCATTGTTCTGGAGACGACCCGGATGCACCAGGTGTCACAGGTGGATACGAATGCCAACTGGGTCAGGGTGGGGGCTGGGGCGATCTGGCATTCGGTGGATGCCCAGATGCAACGCCTGGGACGGGAACTGGCGGTCCCCGGAGGAGGAGGGCTCTTCTCCTGCACCATTGGAGGTTCGGTGGCGGTCAACGCGATCCCGCACGCGATGACGGAGTACGGGATGACCGGGGACCATGTGCTTTCGCTCGACGTCGTGCTCCCCAGCGGCCAGATGGTCAGCACAGGGTCAGCTGCCAACCCGAGCTCCGACCCCGTGGAGAGGTACGCAAATGGACCTGATCTGACAGGGTTGTTCATGGGCTCGTATGGCGTGCTGGGTGTCATCACCTCGGTGGTGTATCGGTTGAGGCGGGCGCCGGAGGCCGAGTCATTCGCCATGTACGCGTTCGATGATTACCGTGGAGCGGCAGACGCCGCGTGCGGGATTCAGACTCAGGAAGCGGCGACCTTTCTGGTGGGGCTCTTCGGTGGCCCGAAGCCGGCAGGACTGGAGGGCGACGCCTTCCTGCATGTCATAGTGCGAGGGGACCCGGCCTCGACAGCGGACCGTTTGGGGAGGGCCAAGACGATCTGCGAGTCCCAGGGCGGACGGCGCGCGTCAGCCGAGAGCACGCGAAACTACTGGCGGGAGCACATGTACTCCTGGCTGCGAAATACCCCGCCCGGTCCTTACTATAGCGACCGACCGTACTTCTGCCCTGAAGTGGCAGGGTTTGTGTCCACAAAGGGACTGAAACGAGCTGTGGAGACGTTCAGAGGCTTCGCTCGCGAGAACCAAGAGGAGTTCGATCGTTTTGGCATAAGAATCAAAGGTGTGGACGTGTACTTCTCCCGCAACGGTGCCTTCTTGTGGATTGACACCCTGTACGACGAGCGTCGCAACGATGCGTGGAAGTACGGCCTGGAGCTTCGCGCTCGAATCGCCGACTTGATGTTCGCAGAGGGGATGAGCCCTGGCGGGATAGGCGCCGGCCTGACCCCTTTGATTATGCCGAGACTTGGCTCGTACAGCGATGTCATTCGGGCGCTCAAGGAAGCGTTTGATCCCAACAGCATTTTGAATCCCGGCATCCTGGTGCAAAACGGAGGATCGAAGTGACGCTGGGCGAATACAAGGACCGAGTCTACAGCTGCCTGAGGTGTGGTTTCTGCTTCGACCTTGTCGCCGACGGCAACCGCCGGATCTGTCCGCCATATTGGCAATACGGATTCGAGTCCTACGGGGCACGAGGGAAACTGGCGATTGCAAGGGCGCTGCTCGACGGTGAACTGGGCGTGGATCGGAAGGTGGCGGAGCGACTGTACGCGTGCACCGAGTGCGGGGCATGCGATGCTCAGTGTTTTAAGTACCTCCCCCTGAACGAGATATACCGAGCGATGAAGGTGGAGGTGGCGCAGCGCGGTTTCATTCCCTCAGAACTGGCTCAGGTGGCGGGATCGTTGGAGGAGAAGGGGAATCCATACGGTATGGAGCCCGAACGACGTCTGGCATGGCTGCCGGGGAAGAGCCGTGTGGGCAAACAGGCGAGGGTGGTGCTTTTCGCCGGGTGCACTCCTTCGTACGTGAGGAGAGGGATTGCTCGCGGTGCCTACCAGTTGCTGGAGGCCATCGGCGTACCTTTCGCACTGTTGGAGGAGGAGCAGTGCTGCGGCCATCCGTATATGTCGATGGGGTTGCTGGACCAAGCACGGGAGGCGGCGCAACGCAATCTGGAGGGTGTGGTGAGCTCAGGGGCGGAGCTGCTGGTAACCCCGTGCCCAGGCTGCCTGCGTGCGTTCCGAGAGGACATCCCCGCACTTCTGGGCAGTCCCTTGCCGTTTGAGGCTGTTCATCTTTCCGAGTACTTGGCCGGCCAGCTAGGACGGCATGCGGTTCGCTTCCAACGGCGCTCGAGCGTGGTCACCTACCACGACCCGTGCAATCTCGGACGCGCCCTGGGGGTGTACGAGGCCCCACGACGTGTCCTTGGTGCAGTACCCGGTGTGCGCATGGCGGAGATGCCGCGCAGTGGACCGGCGGCCTTCTGCTGTGGTCACGGGGGATTCGTGCGAGCTGTGCACCCGAGCGTGGCCAGGGAAAGCGCCTTAGATCGCTGGACAGAGGCAGTGGGCACGGGGGCTGAGGCGGTGCTGAGTGCGTGCCCGGCCTGCAACACAGCTCTTCTGGATGCTCGTGTGGGAGCGCGTACGCAAACGGAGGTGCTCGACATAGCGGAGTTCTTGGCGGGTGCGCTTTGAGGGCGCGGCAGACTGAGAATTCTCTTATCACTCGGAGGGAGGATGGAGCAGCTCGACTCTAGGAGAGAAGCGGTCAGGAAGCTGTGGAGAACTCAGACACTCTCGGGAGTGGACGTCTACCCAGTGGTAGCTGCCGTTCAGGAGATGGCAAACCGCGGATTTGCCATGTCCGAGGCACACCAGTTGCTAAGCAAGGCTGAGGAGCAATACAGCCGGGGTTCCTGGAACGAGCTGCTTGTCACTGTGGCTTTGATCAACAGGGAGATCCACGCGGCGCTCGAACGAGGCGACCGCGGACCGACCACGTACCGGGAGTATGTGGCCAGCTTGGACCGTCCCGCGATGCCCACTGTGGAGGCCCTCCCACAGGATGTATATGCAGACAGGGTAAAGGGTGCCTGGGTGGGCAAGTGTATCGGCGTGGCGTTGGGCGATCCTGTTGAGGGTTGGTCTGCGGAAGGGATCCGCAGCCGGTATGGTTGGGTCTCCGACTATGTCGCAAAGCCGAACATAGCGAACGACGACACCGCCTATCAGGTACTCGTGCTACACACTTTGGATGAGCAGGGTGTGGAGTTCTCCAGCCAGCAACTTGCCCTGCAGTGGGTGGAGCATCTGCCCCACGCGTTCACAGCCGAGTGGGTTGCCTTGGAGAACGTGAAGGCTGGTCTGATGCCCCCCGAGAGCGGTTGGTTTAGGAACCCGTGTGCCGAATGGGTGGGGGCACAGATGCGTTCTGAGGTATTCGGCCTCTTGGCCCCGTTTCGACCGGACCTGGCGGCACGCTTGGCGTTTCGCGATGCGATCATCTCGCATCGTGGTGAGGGGTTGCACGGTGGCATCTTCTGTGCGGTTCTCATTAGCCTGGCTTTCTCCCAGCGACCGGTGAAGGAACTTCTGGATCTCGCTCTGAGTTGGGTTCCTGCCGACAGCGGTTTTCGGGAGATAGTCGAGACGACCATGCATTGGTGCGGGAAGCACCGCCGTCTCGATGCTGTGCTTGCGGAGATCAAACGACTTGTCTCTCGCTTCCATTGGCTTCACACGTTCCCCAACATTGCTGCAGTGGTGGCGGGCATCTGCCTGGGCGAGGGAGAGTTCGAGAGTTCCATGTTGAATACCTTCCACTGTGGGTTTGACGCTGACTGCTCGACGGGGCAGACCGCGGCTCTCCTGGGGGCGAGGTTGGGATGCCACGGACTACCGTACAGATGGAGGGCGCCCATCGGCGATGACTTCAAGAGCTATGTGATAGGTTTCGAGAGCATGAGCTTCGATCACCTCACCGCTTGGACTGTGGACTGGGGCCGCCGCGTGAGCGCTGTTGCGGGGGGAAGCGAGTCAGGGATTCCAGCCGCCGATGGTCCGGCCGCCCAGGAAGATGGTGGAGGATGAGTATAGCAGTGCTTGGCAGCATAAACATGGACCTCGTCGCCGAGGTGAAGCGATTGCCGACTGCAGGTGAGACTGTTCGTGCTCTTCGCTTGGACTCGTACCCTGGGGGAAAAGGGGCCAACCAAGCAGTCGCTGCGTCCCGACTGGGGGGGCGTGTGCGAATGTTGGGAAAGGTTGGGGCAGACAGCGCCGGCGATGTGTTGCTGCGTGGACTGAGCAAGGAGAGGGTGGACATCAGCTTGGTGGAGCGTGAGGCCGGCCATGTTACGGGGACAGCTTGCGTGTGGGTGGCGGAGGGAGGGGAGAACTCGATCGTATTCGCGGCGGGGGCCAACTCCCAGGTGGGCGAGAACTACGTGAGTCGTGCGTTTTCGGTTCTTGCGTCAGCGCGCGTGGTGCTACTTCAGCTGGAGATCCCCCTGGCCACAGTGGCGTGTGTGTTGAGGGAACTTCCCAGACCAGGGCCGACTGTGATACTTGACCCTGCTCCCGCTGTGGAGTTGGACCCTCTTCCGCTGGGGCGAGTGGACATCCTGACTCCCAACCGGGGTGAGCTCTCCTCCCTGACCGGTGTGGGCGATCAACACATTGCTGCAAGGCGCATGCTGGAGGAGGGAGTTGCCTGTGTGATCTGCAAGAACGGAGAAGAAGGGTGTCGCGTGTTCTCTGCACAGGGTTCAGCCGATCACAAAGCCTTCCGAGTTACGCCCGTGGACACCACTGCGGCGGGCGATGCCTTCAACGGAGCGCTGGCCGTCATGCTGGCGGACGGCAGGGAGCTTGAGGAGGCAGTGCGGTGGGCCAACGCTGCGGGGGCTTTGGCAGCAACTCGCCGAGGTGCTCAACCTTCGCTGCCCGCAAGGGGGGAGTTGTGGAACTTCCTCAACGCACCTTCGGATGATGGACTGTGAGCGCAGACGGCCGAACCGCCAGCAGGTCTAGAGCTCGATGATGGTGACACCCTCCCCTCCCTCGGGGGGCGGCGCGTAGTAGAAGCGACGAACGTGTGGAGCTCGGCGCAGGTACTGGTGCAGCCCCTGTCGCAGCGCTCCAGTACCCTTGCCATGCACCAGGCGACCGGAGTACACGCCGGCGACAAGCAACCGGTCCAACCACTCTTCGACTGCCTTCTGTGCCTCAGCCACGGTCATGCCGCGCACGGAGAGCTCCATCGGCGCGTCGCCGCCCCTGGAGTAGACTGGACGCGAAGCTCCAGAGAGAGGTGGTGCTTCCGCCGGTTCCACGGCGTTGTGCGACATCTCCACCCGGCGGCCCTTGACTTCGACTTCCACCCTCTGGCCCTCGATCTGGCGCACGACGCCCAGCGCTCCGGTACTGCGGATGCGAACTGTCTCCCCTTCACGGACAGGTCGGCGAGGGGTGGGTTTGGTTGCCGGTTGGTCCGGCAGTTCCTCGGCGAGTTCGTGCAACCGCTTGAGGGCCGTCCGCCGTCTCTCCTCTGACTGCCGAGAGCGAGCCTCGGCTATCAGTTCTCCTAATTCCTTCCGCGTCTCGGCTATCTTCTTCTCCAGCGCCGCCAGTTCTCTGCCCAATGCCTCGCTCTTTCGCTCCTTCACTTGTGCCAGTCGTCGCTCATATTCGGCCCGCAGCTTGGCCAACCGGTCGCGTTGTGACTCGAGGTCCGCGCGGGCAAGACGAGCAACCGAACGCTCTCGCTCAAGCTCCTCGATGATGCTGTCAGCGCGGATCTCCGCTGTGGACAGGCGCGCCTTGGCCCTGTCCACAAGCTCGTCGGGAAGGCCCAGTCGTTCGGCGATGATCAGGGCGCAGGAGCGCCCCGGCACACCCTCGAGCACTCGATAGGTCGGCGACAACGACTGCAGGTCGAATTCCATGGAGCAGGAGACTATCCCGGGATGGGAGATGGCGAAGTGTTTGAGCGGCGTCAGATGCGTGGCCACAGCCGCGGGGCACCCTCTCTCCAGAAGCTGCTCCAGTATGGCAAGCCCCAGGGCAGCTCCCTCATGGGGATCGGTACCTGCGCCGAGCTCATCCAGCAACACGAGAGTCGATTCGTCGGTCTCCCCGAGCAGCTCGATTATGTTACTCATGTGGGAGGAGAAGGTGGACAGGTTCTGCTCGATCGACTGCTCCTCGCCGATGTCGGATCGGACCCGGGGGAACACGGTGAGGGTGGAGAGGGAGGAGGCGGGCACAGGGACGCCGCACTGAGCCATCAAAGTGAGCAGGCCTATGGTCTTCAGCGAAACAGTCTTTCCCCCCGTGTTGGGTCCGGTGAGCAGAGCCACGCGTCGCTTCCCTCCGAAGCTAATGGATATCGGCACCGCTCGCTCCCCGAGCAGCGGGTGACGCGCCTCGCGTAGGTCCAGTTGGCCGTCATCAACCAAGTTGGGCACCTCGGCCCGAACGGAGTGGGCGTACTTGGCTCTAGCGTACAGGGAGTCGACACGAGCGATGATCTCCATATCCTTGCGAATCTCATGTTCCTGAGATAGGAGCTTGCCCGCTAGCTCAGAGAGTATGCGCTGCTCTTCTCGCCAAATGTCGTCCCCGATCTCCCGCAGTCGGTTGTTGAGCTGCACCGCCGATGCGGGCTCGGCGAACAGAGTCTGCCCGCTGGCGGAGCTATCGTGCACCACGACCTGCCCGTGGCCTGCGGCGCCCGATTTCAGGGGGACGACCATTCGTCCGCCGCGCCTGGTGATAACTGGCTCTTGTAGCCACGAGCGGTGACTGTCCATGAACGATCGCAGCACCCGCTGGAGGTCCCCTGCAAGCTCGCGGCGCTGTCGGTGCAGCTTGAGCAGCTTGGGGCTGGCGTCTTCGCGGATCGCTCCCCGCTCGTCTACTGCTCGGCGGATGCTGGTGACCAGGTCCTCCTGGTCGGAGAGACGCTTGCCCAACGCCGCCAGGCGAGGGGTGTCCTCCCCGGACAGAGCATCCCGAGCACGCACTGCGGCCTCCAAGGTCTCAGCCACCGAGAGGAGGACCGCTGGATCCAACGACCCGCGCTCATGGGCGTCCTCCAGCATAGGACGCAGGTCCTGCAGACCGCCGGGAGAGAAGCCATCCTCCACAGCCGAGCACATCTCATTGACTGTCGCCAGCTCTTTGACCACTTCCTCTCTGTCGGGCGACGGGCGGAGTGCGCGTATGGCCTCGGTCCCCAACGATGATCCGGCTAGCTGAGCTATGCGGTCCAGCACCTTCGTCAGTTCGAGGTCACGCAGTGTACGGGGGTTGGCCACGCTCACGGCAAGAGCTCTCCTTTGCTGGCGAGGATTGCCTTGGCATCCGAAACCATGTGCTCGAGAATCGTCTGCACGGGGAGGATCTCCTTTATCAGGCCTGCGACCTGACCAGCCATGAGAGAGCCGCGCTCACAGTCACCATCGTACACTGCTCGACGCAGGCCACCGACCGCCAAGGCTTCGAACTCATCCGCTGTGCCCCCCTGCGCCTCCAGGTGGGAGAGGTCCTTTGTGAGCTTGTTCACAAGGCAGCGCACGGGCCTGCCCACTGACTGCCCCGTCACGAGGGTGTCCCTGTCCTTGGCTTGCAGTATGGCTTGCTTGAACGACAGGTGTACAGGGGCCTCCTCGGAGGTCAGTAAGCGGGTTCCCAGCTGCACTCCCTCTGCACCCAAGGCGAGGGCAGCGGCCATCCCCCGGCCGTCGGCAATGCCGCCCGCAGCGACCACGGGAACTGACACGGCGTCCACTACCTGGGGGACGAGGGCCATCGTGGTTACGGTGCCGATGTGTCCACCCGCCTCCATTCCCTCGGCCACTACACCGTCCACGCCCAGTTTCGCCATGCGGACAGCTAGGGCGACTGCGGGGATTACGGGGAACACAAGAATGCCGGCGGACTTCAGCTTGTCGAGGTGCCGGGCGGGGCTCCCGGCGCCGGTGGTGACGAAGGAAACCCGGGCACGGGTGACCACGTCTACTTGCTGGGGGACGCGTTCGTCCATGAGCATTAGGTTCACCCCGAACGGCTTGTCGGTCAGGCGGCGAACCTCTGCGATGGCCTCTTCCAGTTTGTCCGCGCTGAGCCCCCCGGAGGCGAGGATCCCTAAACCCCCGGCGCGTGACACAGCGGCTGCCAAAGGAGGGCGGGACACGTGCGCCATCCCCCCGAGGAGGATCGGGTACCTAATGCCGAGCAGTCTGCAGATGCGGTTACCCATGATTCTATGACTATAGCCGCCACGTGCCCTTGACGCTAGAATGGCGTCCGCATCGCCCATACAATGGATTTCGGAGGCCATTATGCCAGCGAACTTGACACCGGAGTTCTTGGCCGCGAGGCAGCGGTTCAACCAGGCAAAGACCGATGAGGAGAGGTTGGACGCCTTGCAGGAGATGTTGGCCACTATCCCCAAGCACAAAGGAACGGAGAAGATGCAGGCCGATCTCAAGCGGCGGCTGGCCAAGCTCAAGGAGCGCGTGGACAACCGACGTCGCTCCGGGAAGTCGGGCGGACCTTCTTTCCATGTGGATCCAGAGGGCGCGGCACAAGTTGCTCTGGTGGGGCCACCCAACGCGGGGAAGTCCTCGTTGGTGGCTGCTTTGACCAACGCGAAGACCGAAATCGCTGCCTATCCAATGTCCACGTTCCGGCCCGTGCCAGGCATGATGGCGTACGAAGACGTCCAGATTCAGCTAGTCGACCTCCCCCCCATCACCCCGGAGTACACAGAAGGCTGGGTGTTCAGCGCCGTGCGCAGCGCTGATGCAGTGGTTCTGTGCTGGAATCTGGCGGATGAGGGAAGCCCACACGCTGTTGAGCAGTTGATGGAAATCCTCTCCCAGCGGCATATACAGCTATGCGGGGGGCCGAGCAAGCAGGTCGACTGGAGGACCGTGCAGCGGCGCACGCTGCTTGTGGGTACGAAGCTAGACATTGCGCAGAAGGGCCTCGCGCCCGCTGAGAAGTGGGCCGCAGGACGTTTTTCGGTGGTTGGGGTGTCTGTGGTGACTGGGCACGGCCTGGAGGACTGTAGGAGGAGGTTGTTCGAGGCAGGCGATGTGGTGCGTGTGTACACGAAGAAACCTGGACATGACCCTGACATACAGCAGCCGTACACGGTGAAGTGCGGCGCTACGGTATTGGACGTTGTCGAGCACGTCCACCGTGAGTTCGTGGAGAAACTGCGGTTCGTGAGGCTGTGGGGCTCGAGCAAGTTCGACGGACAGCACGCACCTATGGATCACCAGGTCCAGGACGGGGATATCTTGGAGATTCACCTGGCATGACCGATCCGGTAGGTGTGGCTGAGTCTCTGGTCAAGATATCCAGCCCGTCTGGCGACGAGGGCGAGTTGGCCCAGGAGCTCTCTCGTAGGCTGAGGAGTTTCTGTGAGGTGGAGCAGGGCCCGTGCGGAACCGTGATCGGTCGGATTCACCGTGGGGATGGCCCAACCGTGCTGCTCGAGGGTCACATGGACACTGTCCCCGTAGGGGACCTGGCGGCTTGGAGCCGCCCTAGTGGTGGACAAGTGCAGGACGGGGTGCTGTGGGGTCGAGGGGCAGTGGACATGAAGGGGGCCATTGCGGCGCAACTAGCAGGAGCTGAGGCTGTGGCCGGGAACGTCGGGGGAACTTTGCTCTTGCTCTACGTAACGCACGAGGAAACCGCTGAGGGAGTAGCGCTGGCCAAGGCGCTGGAGGAGCTCCCTCGGCCGGACGTT
This sequence comes from uncultured Thermotogaceae bacterium, assembly GCA_964516385.1. GTDB lineage: Bacteria > Bipolaricaulota > Bipolaricaulia > Bipolaricaulales > Bipolaricaulaceae > T3SED10-47. The sequence continues at coordinate 49,052 of CAZEYM010000007.1, read as the reverse complement.
GTGATCCTGGGGGAGCCGACGGACCTTCGACTGGCTTTGGGTCACCGGGGGCGGGCTGTGTTGCGCGTGGAAACGCGGGGCCAAGCTGCGCACGCATCCATGCCCGATCTGGGGAAAAACGCCCTGTGTGAACTGATTGATGTTCTCGGGAGGACGATGGAGTTGCCCCTTCCGGTCGATCCGATGTTGGGGAAGGCCACGGTCACGCCGGTGGCGATGGGCGGGGGGCAGCCTGGCCCAGTGGTTCCTGTCCGGGGTTGGGCGTTGCTCGACCGGCGGGGTGTGCGAGGGGAGTCTGAAGAATCGTTGCTGGGGATCCACCAGGGGCTCCCAGTGACGATAGAGGAGACGGAGGTTGAGTTTTACACAGGCGAGAGGTTCACCGTGCGGCAGTTCTTCCCTGCTTGGTGGGTCGACCCGGAGGATCCGTGGGCTGCTGCGGCCTGGGAGGCCCTCAGGCGCCCCCCTTTCCGGGTGTGGAGGTTCTCCACCGACGGGGTGGAATCTTGCGGCCGTCGGGGAATACCGACACTTGGCTACGGTCCTGGCGATGAGCGTTGTGCCCATCGTGTTGACGAGGGAGTCCACACTTCGGCTGTGTCGCAGGCCGCGGAGGGCTACCGCAGGCTGCTCACGTCTCTGATGGAGCAACCATCGCCGAAACAATCTCCCTGGCGAACCCGGGCAGATCGCCCGGCACGCGGGAGGTGATGATGTTCCAGTCTCGCACCACCGGCTCGTCAACCCACGTGGCTCCGGCGTTCTCCAGATCGTCGCGGATAGCTGAGAAGCTGGTCACCCTCTTTCCGTCGATGACCTTGGCTGAGCACAGTACCCAGGGACCGTGGCAGATGGAGGCCACCACCTTTCCCGTTTGCGCCATCTTCCGCACGAAGGCGACCAGCTCGGCGCTCCTGCGCATGATGTCCGGGGCGTACCCGCCGGGAATGATCACGGCGTCGAACTCCTCGGCCCGGGCGGAGCGGGCGGGAATGTCGGCAGTGGCTGGATAACCCAGCTTGCTCTTGTACTGGGCTGCCTCGGGCCCCACCGACACGACCTCTGCCCCTTCCTCCTTCATGCGATAGTAGGGATACCAGTATTCGAGCTCTTGGTACATGTCCGCAACGAGCACGGCTACGCGCTTGCCCTTCAGCTTCATCTAGCCTCCTTTGACAGACAGACATGCTAACGGATTATCCACACCCGGTCCCCCGCCAGCCTGGCCCAGCCGGAAGAGGCCCTGCGGAGGCGATCGGCAATCGCTAGGCCCAGTCCCTCCTCAGGAACCTCCTCTGCCACAATGGCTGCGAGGTCCGCGGCGTCGAGTCGTCTTAGGGCAGCGAAGAAACCGGCTGCCGCCTCCCGTAGGTCCCCGGACCGCGTGAGGTGTTCCACGCGGCCGAAAGCCTGCCAGGGTTCCTTGAACGCTAGCATCCCACAGCGGCGCCGCTCCACGTACTCGCCGCTTCCGCTTGTTACCTGCTTTTCCAGGAGGAACAGCGGTGTTCGGGGCAGGTAGTGTCTGGGAAGCGTTCCCGGAGAACTGGACGGCCCGGATGGAGCGTCCACGCGCAGGTCGGGCACGACTTCGTGCAGGGCTTCCAGCGGAGTGCCTCCTGGTCTCAGCAGGCGCGGAGGAGACTGTGCCAGGGAGAGCACTGTGGACTCGACGCCTACAGCGGTGGGCCCGGCTGCCAGCACTGCTTCCACGCGCCCTTCGAGGTCGCTGAGCACGTGGTCGTGGTGGGTGGGGCTCGAGCGGCCGAACCTGTTGGCGCTAGGGGCGGCGATGGGACGATCAGCGGCTTCGATCAGTTGCAGTGCCACCTCGTGGGCGGGCATGCGCACGGCCACAGTGGGAAGACCTGAGGTGACGATGTCAGGTACGTGTTTGGATTTAGGAAGGACCAGCGTGAGTGGCCCGGGCCAGAAGAGCTCCATCAGCTTCTCGGCCAAGGGGGGGATGGTCCTCCACAGCTGCGCTACGTCGTCCTGAGCAGCTACGTGAACGATGATCGGGTCGAACCTGGGGCGGTCCTTGGCCTCGAACACTCGGGCCACTGCATTGGCGGACAGCGCATCTGCACCTAGTCCGTACACGGTCTCTGTGGGAAAGGCCACTAGCCCCCCGCGGCAGATTGTCTCCGCGGCTGCGGCGATACCTGAACGATCCGGGTGCAGCACCTGTGTCTCCACGCCTCTATCCTACTTCGTCGTGCGGGTGGTAGCACAGGGCAAGTATAATGCTGCCTGTATGGGAGCTGAGTTGATACTGCATGGCTGTACCCTACCGTTGGGCGACGCGGGGCACGATGCGATCGCTCTCCGCTGTGGGCGCATTCATGCAGTAGGAGCGAAGCAGGATGTGTTCAGGCTACGAGACGAAGGCACAGCACTGGTCGACGTGTCGGGCAAGTCTGTTCTTCCTGGGTTCTGCGATGCCCATACACACTTCCTCCAGACAGGGCTGGAGCTTACGTACTATGTGAATTTGGCTGTTGCCCGCTCCTTGACGGATGCCCTGGAATTGCTGGCAGAGGCTGCCCGGGACCGGCCGGGGCAGTGGGTGGTGGGTCGAGGGTGGGATGAGTCGAAGTGGCCGGAAAGCCGCTACCTTGAGCGGCAGGACTTGGACCGGGCGATCCCGCGCCAGCCGGGGTGTGCGGTCCGCGTGGACGGCCACCTGGTTGTCTGCAATACGCTGGCTTTGGCACACTCCTCCGCTCCGGAGGGGGAACTGGTCGACCGCGAGCGGGGCCACCTGAGGGAGACGCCTGCCTGGGAGCTTCTGGGAGGAATAAGGCTGGATCCTGAGGCCGAGGTGGAGGCATTGGGGGAGGCATCGCGACACGCGGCAGCGTTGGGCATCACTGCGGTGGCGGAGATGAGTGGCGGACCTGCATTGAAGGTATATCAGGCGGCCGACCGGCTCGGACTCTTGCAGACGCGAGCGTTCCTCTATCTTCCCCCTGAGGCGCTCCATTGCCTGGTTGAATTGGGGATCCAGCGTGGGTTTGGGGGAGAGAAACTACGCATTGCGGGTCTGAAAGCTTTCCTCGATGGTTCTGTGGGAGCGGGCAGCGCAGCGCTCACGCAGCCGTATGTCGGTGGTCGGAGTTGTGGTAGCCTGCTGATGGAAGGCGAAGAGCTTGCCAAGCTGTGGCGGACGGCCGGCCATGCGGGGTTGCAGCTGGCTGTGCACGCGATCGGCGACCGAGCGATCGAGACTGCGCTCTCTGCGGCCAGCGTTGCCGGTGTCATCCCCGACGACCGACATCGTGTGGAGCACCTGGAGATGGCCACGGAGGAGCAGCTTGATCGGATGGCGGAGCTGGGGCTTGTGGCGTCCATGCAGCCGAACTTCGTGGCCAACTGGAGTGGCCGGGGGGGGATGTATGAGGCGCGCTTGGGCGGTGAGCGAGACGCCCGCATCGACCCCCATGGGTGGGTGCTGGCGAGGGGCATTCCGTTGGCCTTCGGATCCGACGGCATGCCTATGGGGCCCCTGTCGGGGGTGGCCGCCGTGTTGAGTCCCCCACATGAACCGCAGAAGGTGAACCTTGAGCAGGCGCTCGCTGCCTATACCAGCGGAGCAGCCTGGGCTGTGTTTGCCGAGGACGAGTTGGGCCGAGTTGCCGAGGGTTGCCGTGCGGACCTAGTGGTGTTGTCTTCCGACCCCCGCCCCGCGCCGCGGGAGCAGGTTCGGGTGGAGATGACCTTTCTCGGCGGGCGAAGAATCTTCGAGCGCTTGTAGCCTCAATGCCCGAACTCCCCGAGGTGGAGACCATGGTGCGACTGTTGCGGCCTCGAGTCGAGGGCGCGGTCATGGGGGCGGCTGAGTCGGCTGACCCGTCGCTCTGCGACGCTGTGCGGAAGGTCCGAACTCCGACCAGGGTGGAGAGGTTGTGGAGGAGAGGGAAGCACGTACTCATGCGTACCGCTTCCGCACAATGGATCGTGATCCACCCGCGGATGAGCGGGCGGCTTGTGTGGGGCGGCCAGGTAGAGGAGCAGGAGCGTACGCGCGTGCGGTGGCGCTTCTCCGACGGGGAGATGCGCTTGGTCGACCGCCGCCGGCTCGGCACTGTGGTGGTCAGCGAAACTGCGCCCGACCTCAAGCTGGGGCCGGAGCCGCTGGGAGGGCTTGCGTGGCTCCCCAAACAGCTTTCCCTCTCGCGAGCGCCAGTGAAGGCGTGGCTGATGGACCAGCGAAACGTAGCGGGGATCGGGAACATCTACGCGTCGGAGATATGTTTCCGGGCCGAAATCGATCCGCGCCGGCCCGCCCGCGAGCTGCAGAGAGATGAGGCCGAACGACTTTCGCACAACATATCGATGGTGCTGAGGGAGGCCATAGACAGTCGGGGTACCACACTCGCAGACGGGGGATATCGCGGGCCGGGAGGCGAGTTGGGGGAGTTCGCTTTGCAGCTGGCTGTGTACGGAAGGGGTGGAGCTCCATGTCTTGCTTGCGGCACCGAAGTGCGTCGCATCGTCCAGTCGGGCCGGAGCACCTTCTTCTGCCCAAGCTGCCAACGTTGACGGTCAAACAGTCATCCTGTAGGCGCTTGGCGCACGCTCAAGCTGTGCAGCTCTCGGGCGCCGGCGGCCGCTCAGCCGTAGAATCCGTGATCGCTGCTTTTTGTGACGTCGGGAGGTGAGATCTGTGGGAATACTCTCCGCGGAGTTCTATGGAAACCCGTGGTGGCTGTGGGGTGTTGCCCTCGGTGTAGGCACAGGAGTGGTGCTGGGTCTTTGGCTGCTGAAGAGAGTATTGGCTCGCAAGGTGGCCGAATACGACGAGGCAACTGCCCCGTCGTGGACTCGGGGGGCGGTGGACCTCGTGCGCCGGACGCGAAGGTTCTTCTTCCTCGTGGTGGGTGTGTACGTCGCGTCCTTAGTGGTGGGCCTTCCTGTAGCTCTGGAGCGTGCCCTTTCTGTGCTCGTTCTAGTGGCGTTTCTCCTGCAGCTTGCTTTCTGGGGCAGCGGCGTGATCTCCTTCTTGCTGGCGCGTTATGTTCGCCAGAAGATGGAGGAAGAGGACGCGGCCACTGCAACGACCGTGCGTGCCCTCGGGTTCCTGGCGAACGTGGTTCTGTGGGCGATTATCATCTTGGTTGCGCTGGACAACATGGGTATCCGGGTCACTTCCATGATCGCTGGGTTGGGCCTCGGCGGTGTGGCGATCGCACTGGCAGTCCAGAACGTTCTCCGTGACCTGTTCGCGTCGCTGTCCATTGTTTTGGACAAACCCTTTGTCATAGGCGATTTTATCATTGTGGGGGACTTGCTAGGTACAGTGGAGAATATTGGACTTAAGACCACGCGTGTGCGCAGCTTGTCTGGAGAGCAGCTTGTGTTCTCCAACGACGACCTTCTCAACAGCCGCATTCGGAACTTCAAACGCATGTACCGCCGGCGCATCGTGTTTGCGATTGGAGTGACCTACCAGACCCCCTACGAGAAGCTGAAGATGATCCCTGGCATGATCCGGGAGATCATCGAGCAGCAAGACAACGCGGAGTTCGATCGTGCTCACTTTGCTGAGTATGGCGACTTCTCTCTGCGGTTTGAGGTCGTGTACTACGTGCTCGTGCCTGATTTCGCCGTGTATCGTGATGTTCAGCAGGCGATCAATCTGGAGCTGTATAAGTGTTTTGCCGAGCACAGCATTGAGTTCGCTTACCCCACACAGACGCTCTTCCTGCAGAAGGCGACGGCGGAGTCGGGCTGAACGGGTCTGTAGGGTAATCTGTGGACGTAAGGGCTGGCTTGTTCTCACTAGTGCTTCGGCCTCAGGAGTGGGATACGCTGCCTGCGGACTGGACGGCCGTGTTCGGTCGCTCCGCCCCGTTGGCTGTGGAGGTGGGGTTTGGGAACGGGGAGTTCCTTGTACGTGAGGCTTTGGCACGGACGGAGTGGGACTTCGTTGGCTTCGACGTAACGCTGACCTGTGTGGAGAACGCGGCCCAACGGGTGGCGCGAGCTGGTCTGGGCAACTTGCGGTTGGTGAAGCTGGACGGAAGATTTGGGCTGCGCGAGCTGTTCTCCGAGGGAAGTGTGCACCTGGTGTACGTGAACTTCCCTTGTCCATGGCCCAAAGCACGCCACGCGGACCGGAGGATCTTCCGCGACGAGTTCGTCAGCACGCTGGCGGCGGTGTTGGTCCAGGGGGGTGAAGTACAGCTTGTCACCGACGACGATTGGTACGCTCGCCAAGCCAAGGAGGAGCTGGAGTCCGGTAGGCTGTTCAGCGCTGTGGGGCCGCAGCTCCTGGCCGACGGTGGGCCGGACACGCGATACGAGCACAAGTGGCGCTTGCAGGGCCGTGACATCTGGGAGGTGCGAGGCAGTTGCGAAGCGTCGCCCCCGTTGCGGCGCATGGCGGAGGGAGACATGCCACACGCGGTGGTGAGACGCAGCGTTGCGTGGGCCGAGGTCAAGCGGCTTGCTGGTTGGGTGGAGACATGGTCCGGGGGGGCATTCGCGATACGGGAGGTCTTCTTGGGAGTCGATGGCAACTGCGCTGTGATGCGGACGTTTTCCACAGATGGTGGCTTTCAGCAGCAGTACTTCCTGTTGGTCGCACTTGCGAAGCAAGGCACGGTGGTGAAGCTGGACGGGGCGACAGTCCCGTTTAGGACACCGGCTGTAAAGCGCTCGGTGACTGATGTGGCAGCGGCGCTGCAGGAGGGGGGAAGGCAATGAACAGGGCGTGGATTGCGCTGGTCGGGGTGGTGGCGCTGTTGAGCGTTGCTGTGTCGGGGGACGAAGTGGGCGCGCGTTGGCGCTTGAGCGAGGAAGGATTTGTGGGTACGGGATGGGTCTCTCTGGGTAGGGAGTGGTGGGGGGTGGACTTCTCCGGGCGCACGGAGTTCGATTTGGTGAGAGTCGCCCTGCGTAGCGCAACAGCGAGTGCAAGCCTGCAGTGGCATGGGGCCTCGGCACGCGTAACAGCCTCACATTCTGCTGTAGGACGCTATCAGCTGCTTTCACAGCTGACGGGGGAGACTGTCTTTCCTTTGCCGTCTGTGCGCCTCGACCTATCCGGAGGCGTTCAGGGACGCACTTCGTGGATCGCTACAAGAAGAACGTCCGCTGTGTCGACGTGGACGAGCCTGGGGGTGGAAGCACGGCCGTGGTGGCTAGAAACGCGGGCTGACCTGGGTTGGCCTTGGACAGGTTTTCAGTGGGGTGTGGCGGCGGGCGTGGAGGGTGTCTCCTGGCTGCAAGCCCGTGTTGACGGATTCGACGCCTATCTTCAGTCGGCGGGGTTGGAGCTGGGAGGAGAGGTGGGACGGTGGTCGACTTCCGCCCACTTGACAGTGTGGCCACGGGCGGCTCAGAGCATTGCTGTGCGCTGGGGCGGCGAAGGGTTCAGAGTTCACGGGCGACTTACCCTGCGTGGCGTGGGCGCGTGGAGCGCCCAGGTGGGCGCACACGGGGGACTGGAAGATTGGCGTTGGGCAGTTTCGGCGGACTTCGGGCCGTCCGGTTGGCTCAGCACGTCGCTGGAAGTGCGGCTGGCCAGGTAGGTTGGGGTCACGGCGGGTGGGCGCGGCACTGCCCAAAACGAAATCGGCGCTGTGTCCTGTCCCGTGTTCCGCGCCTGTGGGAAAAATGTTAACTATTATTGCTGGACGCTGTGCAAGCGAGAGTGCAAACGCCCTCTGTGCGGGGTGGTCACGTGTCCCGAAGAAAAGGGTCAGTGGTCCCTGCGGTTTTCCCCAGGCGCGGGGACAAACGCGGGCAGCCAATGTAATGAATGTTACATGTGCTCTGCCTGGGGAACAGCATCACGGCAGCGGAGCACACACGTCCGCAGGAGCATTACCCCCATCAGGCGGAGTCCAGGAGCTTGCGGGCGAGGGCATCTACCTCCTCCACGGTCAGTTCCTCTCCGCGGACCGACGGAGGACGGCCTAGCTCCTGCAAGGCCTGCAGGGCGTGCTCGCGCCGGACGAGTCTGGAGAGGGCGTTGCAGGCGGTCTTGCGGCGGGCGCCAAACACGGCCTTTAGTACCTGCTCGTAGCTCTCCGGCCTGGACTGGATGCGGCTGCGGGCCAGGGGGCGCAGGCTAAGCACCGCGGAGTCAACCTCCGGCGGGGGGAAAAAGGCTGTGCGCGGGACGTACCTCAGGATGTCGACGTCGAAGTAAGCCCTTAGGTGCAATCCCAGCCTTGAGGCCCGTGGTCCGGGGCCTTGCACCAGGCGCTCGCCGACTTCCCTCTGCACCATCAGTACAGCCCGGCGGACCCAGCTACGGTCGCGAATCAGCTTGAGCAGGAGCTGGCTTGTGATCCCGTAGGGCAAGTTGCCTACGAGCACAAGCTCGTCTCCGAAGGTGTCGAGCTGCAACTCGAGGATGTCGGCATGGATGACCTCCACCGACGCACAGTCTCGCAAGTGTTCGCTGAGGATGGGAATGAGTCGACCGTCCTTTTCCACGGCCCAGACTCGGCCAGCCTGGGGGGCGAGCGCGAGGGTCAGTGTGCCTATTCCAGCCCCTATCTCTATGACTGGTTCGTCTCCCTGCACCGCACATGCTTCGACCAGCTTGCCGAGGATGTTCGCGTCGGCCAAGAAGTGTTGGCCTAAGGCCTTGGACAGGCGCACGCCGTGCTCAAAGAGCAACTGCCGGATACAGCGGGGAGAAGTGAGCCGAGGGGGCTGGCTGCCATCTTTGGGTTGGTCCATGGCGAACCTGCTGCTTTCAATCTCGCACGCTGACGACCTCGTCCACGCTGCGCCGGGGTCTGGCTGCGGGTGCCTCCGCAGGGTAGCCCAACGGGACCAGGGCGACTGGACGGAGCTTGGGGGGGAGCTTGAGCAGTTCCGTGACCCTGTGCTCGTCGAACGCTCCTACCCAGCAGGCTCCCCAGCCTTCGGCATGAGCAGAAAGCAGCAGGTTCTGCACGGCTGCAGCAGTTTCCTGAAGGCAATACAGCTCCTCACCTCGCTGTCCATAGGACTTCCGCGCCCGCGCAAGATCGGCGCACACCACGATGACGACTGGCGCCTGGGCGACGAAGGCTTGGCCCATAGCGGCAGCAGCCAGCCCCTGGCGGAGGGAGCTGTTCAAGACCACCACGAAGTGCCAAGGCTGCGCGTTGCCGGCGCTTGGCGAACGGACCGCTGCCTGGAGAAGCTTGTTCACCTCATCGCGGCTTACGGGGACAGATGGGTCGAACTTGCGGATGGACCTCCTCCCCTGGATTGCCTTGCTCAGCTCCATTAGAGGCCTCCTTTATCAGCCTTGCTAGACACAGATTGGGATCTCTGTGAAATGCATTTTGCACCGGGCCGGCTTCCGACACCACCCACTGGTGACAGCAAACAAGACAGGCCAGCAGTTGCGTGTTGCGACAACCTGAGGGGTACAGGACAACCCCGCGGCTCGTCCCGCCGCCCTGCGCTAGGCAGTCGGTAAGGGTCTCGAGGGAGAAGATGCTGGCCTTGAACTCGGGACGGCGAAGGGCCTCTCGGCAGTCGGTGACCCATGCCACGCCGGGGAAGCCTCTCTCTCGTGCTTCCTGTTCCTCCCGCACGAGCGCGGCGATGGTCCTACGCATCTCCAGCCGTCCGCGAGTGAAAACGCAGAAACGCTCCAACGGCACCTGGCGCACCTGGCCGCTGCGCAGTGCCTCGCGGGGAACAGGGGCGCCGGCAGTGAGGCCGCTCCACGCCCCAGGGAGCCTTGTCTCGCCTGGAAGGACGATGTTCACCAGCTCGCCGTGGGTCAAGGCATCGCGGACGAACCAGTCCACTCCTCGCGAGCCTTGTTCATCGCAGAAGATCGCGGCGCGGGGCACCTTCGTGTTGTTCTCTGGGATCCCGGTTACCGCTCCGTCCGAGCGAAGCACACTGTCCAGGTACAAGTGTGCGATCTCCCACAGCTGCTGCAGGCGTGGTTCGCTGAGTCCCCGTTCCCAACGCGACAGGGTGGTCCAGTGTACGTCCAGGGCGTCGGCCATTTCATACTGCCTTAAACCAATACGTGTTCGTATATCCCGTATCCATGTACTAAACACCACCGGTACCGCCCCCATTGACTTTTCCCTGCGGCGAGTGTAGTATAGCGGCCGTGCTATGGCAATGGGCCATATGCAGTTTGTCATAGCCAAAATCATAGCAAGCAGGGGGGAGTTGAACATGCCCAGGGGAGTTGAACAGCGGAAGACGCTGGACAAGATCTCGATCTACATCCCGCAGAAGAAGGCGCAGGAGAACGTAATGGAGCGCCTTCGCAAGCAGGCGGAGAAAAAGGACCGGTCCATCAACTATTTGGTGGTGGAGGCCATTCTCCAGTACCTGGACAGGGAAGAGAAGAAGTCGTAGCGGTCGGGGCGGCGGGGCCATCAGTGGGCCCGCCGCCCTGGTGCTTCGGTTCGTGCCACCAGTCGCCCCAGCTCACGGGCCTCGCGCAAGGTTTCACCGGAGGAGAGAATGGCTGTTGGGCTATCCAGTCCGGCATAACCGCGAACCTCCCATACTTTGAACCCCAGGACCGCAAACCAGCTTGCGGCGACAGTTCGCACGCTGGCAATTGCGTTCTGCATCCGCGACCTTCCTCCAACCACCAGCAGCAGGGCCGGTTTCTGCGGAGGGGGGCTTCCCCTGGCCAGCCAACTCCAGTGCCGGACCTGTGCTCGGTCTATCAGCGCCTTCAGCTGTGCGGGCACGCCCCCGAAGTACACAGGGGTGGCCAAGACTAGCGCATCAGCGGCAGAGAGGTCTTTGTGTACGCTGTCGGCGAGATCGTCGATTGCGCAACGGGAGGTGTGCCGACAGGCGTCGCAAGCGCGGCACGGGTCCAGCGGAAGCTGAGCGGGCACAACGCGACTCACGCTGCCCCCCTCTTCCTCGGCCCCGCGAAGTGCCTCATCCAACAGCAGGTCGGAGTTCCCCCCACGCCTGGCCGATCCGGCGATACCTACGACTCTCAACTGTCCGGGGCGGTCGGTCATGCCTGAACCTTACGGGCGACAGGCCTTGCGGAACAAGCAAGCCTGTCGCTAAACTGAGCGATCGTGCGGCGTGAAGAAGTGATTGCGTATCTTGATTCTCTGTTTCCTCCTGTCATTGCGGAGGACGGCGACACCACCGGGCTTCAGGTCGGAGCGTTGGACGAGGAGTGCCGCAAGGTGTTGGTCGCTTTGGAGCTGGGGCTCGGGCACTTGGGCGTTCTCCCCACTTGTGACCTGGTGATCACGCATCATCCTCTCTTGTTGCGGCCGCTGACGACTGTAAACCCCAAGACTCCGGTGGGCAGGAAGCTGTCTGTCTTGCTCGCAGAGGGAACAGCCTGTTACGCGATACACACGCCTTACGATTCGGCCCTGGGCGGGCTGGGCGAGCTCCTGGCGGGGGCCATCGATCTGCGTGGAACTCGCCCCCTGTGGCCGCGAGGGAGGCTGTTGAAGCTAGTCACGTTCGTTCCCGAACACAGTGTGGATGCCGTTGCCGAAGCTCTGTTCGCTGCTGGCGCCGGCCACATCGGTCGCTATAGCCGGTGCTCGTTCCGGTCGTGGGGGACAGGCACCTTCTTGCCGGAGGAAGGTGCCTCGCCGTACCGGGGTGAGGTGGGTCGTGAGGAGAGGGCAGAGGAGGTACGTCTGGAGACAGTCGTCCCTTCGGAGCTGTGCCGGTCAGCGGAGGAAGCGTTGGTCCAGGCTCATCCCTACGAGGAAGTGGCCTACGACCTCTATCCCCTGGAAGTGCACGTGGAAAGGCACGGACCGGGACGTGTCGGATGCTTGGCCGCTCCCGTATCCCCCGACGAGCTGTTGAGCAAGATGTGCCGGTTTCTGGGCACAGAGCGCCCCACGGAGGCATACGGAGAGAGGGCTGATCCTGTGAGCTGTGTCGCTGTATGTGGAGGAGCTGGCTGGGGAGTCTGGCGAGCTGCAAGGGAGGCAGGGGCGGAGCTCTTGCTCACCGGCGAGGTGGGGTACCACGCTGGGATGGAGGCGGCCGATGCGGGGCTGAAGGTGGTCTGCTTTGGGCACCGGGCGTCGGAGTTTCCGTTCGTCGACCACGTGGTGGGGCTTGTGCAGGAGAAGTTCCCGCAGCTTCAGGTGGTGGCCGGATGAATGGAGATCTCGCTTGCCTGGTGGGGCTGGGACGCGCTGATGCGGAGGTGCGCTCGACAGAGGGCAAGCTGTCGGACCTGGCCAAGGAGCTGCAGATCCTTGAAAGACGGCGACAGGCGGAAGTTGACGCCTTCGAGCGGAGGAAGGACGAGCACGCCCAGCTGCGGCGCACGGCGACTCAACAGGCCAGTGAGGTGGACGAGCTGGACGTGCGCGTCAGGTCATACCAACACAAGCTCGACAACGACATAGTGTCCTACAAGGAGATGGAGCATCTCAGAGAGCAGATACGCCTTCTGCGGGCGAAGATGGACAAGTTGGCAGAGGAATCGCTTTCGCTGATGGAGGAAGCCGAGCGGGATGAGGTACGTCTGCAAGAGGAAGCGGAAGGGCACAGACAGCGCTTGGCTCGCCTCGACGAAGAGATGGGTAGGGTCCGGGAGCGTGTGGAGGCGCTGCAGGACCAGCACGCCCAACAGGTCGAACAGATGAAAGGTTGGGCCAACAAGCTTCCTCCACACATCATGGAGCACTACCGACGCCTGCGAGAACAGCTGCCCAACCCCTTGGTGCCCGTGGAAAGTGGAAGCTGCGGGGGATGCCGGTTGAAACTCTCCGAGACCAGGCTGGAGCGGGTCCGCGCTGGGCGCGAGGTGGTGATGTGCGAAAACTGCTCGCGTTTTATGTTTTGGCCGGAGGGCTGACCGCCGTCTGTTTCTCCAGCACTCTTCCCCTCCGCGTTGGCGCTGTGAACGACTACGGTCAGACGCTGGATCGCCGTCAGCGTGAGGAGCTGCGCCAGGCCGCTGAGCTGATGGGAGAGCAGGGGCTGGAGCTTGTGTACCTCGCCACGTGGAGAGATCCGTTTTCCGATCCGGATCTCTACGCGCGGCGCGTGTTCTCCGCTTGGGAGCTGGGGCCGAATGCCGTGCTCATCGTCCTGGTCAGGGACGATCGCGGTCGCTGGTGGGCTGTTGGGCATCTGGGGGATGCGGCGGCGAGCCGCTTCCCAGCTGGGCAGTGGGAGAGTCTGCGGCAGCGGGCACAGACGGCAGCGAACCTGGGTCCTGCGGGGACGGCAGCGGTCTCCTGGGCCAGCGGCCTGGCTAGGCCGGGCGAGGTGCCGGATGAGCAGGCCGGGGGAGGCGGGGTTGTGTGGCCCGCTGTGGCGACGGGTGCAGCGCTCGCTGTATTCCTAGTGATGGCCCGCAGACGTCTGTGTCCCCAGTGTCTGAGGCCCTTGCGAAGGCGAAGGTCGTGGGGTGGTATAATGTTGCTGTGCCCGCGGTGTCGGTACACGCGGGTCACACGGCGGGGGAGCGGACCAGGGAGCCGCGGGGGCATTGGCCCCTGAGGAAGGTCCGGACTCCGCAGGGCAGGCCGCTCGGTGCAAGCCGAGAGGGGGCGACCCCTGGAAAGTGCCACAGAAAACACACCGCCGACGTCCTTGTAGAGGTTCCCCCAGAGGGGGAAGTCTGCGAGGACGGGTAAGGGTGAAATGGTGGGGTAAGAGCCCACCGCCGGGGCCGCGAGGTCCCGGGCAGGGCAAACCCCGGCTGGAGCGAGGCCGAATAGGGAGGCGTTTGAGGGTGGCCCGCCCGATGCCTCCGGGTAGGCCGCATAGATGGATGGCTTCCCGCGACAGAATCCGGCCTATCGGTCCCTCTCCCGCCTGTTGTGCGTTCGTTCGCTGGCTATAATCGCTGTGGTATCTTGAGGAGGTGACGTCATGGGCCTTCTGTGGGGCCTGTTCTACCCGGAAACGCTGCTGGTGCTGCTGCCAGCCCTGATTCTAGCGATCTACGCTCAGTACAAGGTCAAGCATACCTTCAAGAAGTACATGCAGGTCACCACGAGGCGCGGCATGTCCGCCTCGCAGGTGGCAGAGCAAATGCTGACTAGAGCAGGCGTGGAGGGAGTGAAGATCGGAAGCACGTCGCGTGCGATGGGCGACCACTACGATCCCCGCAACAAGTCGCTGCGTCTGTCGGCCCCAGGCTCGGCGTCGGTGGCTGCAGTGGGAGTGGCGGCACACGAGGCCGGGCACGCAATCCAACATGCTGGGGGTTACGCCCCTTTGGCACTGCGCAGTGCTGTGGTGCCTGTGGCGAGCTTTGGCTCGCAGTTAGCTTTTCCCCTCTTTTTCGTCGGGTTGTTCTTCCAGTCGGACATGTTGCTCAACGTGGGCATCCTGCTGTTTGCGGCTGCGGTCCTGTTCACAGTGATCACTCTGCCAGTTGAGTTCAACGCGTCCCGTCGGGCGGTGGCCGCCCTGCGCGAAAGCGGGACCGTAACGCAGGAGGAGCTGGGAGGGGTGAAAGAGGTCCTGACCGCTGCTGCTCTGACCTATGTGGCAGCCGCGGCCATGGCGGCGATGCAACTTTTGGCCATGTTGCTCGTGGCTCGCAGGAGATGAAGCTCGCCCCCTCTCTGCTGGCGGCGGATCTTGCTCAGCTCGCTCAGCAGGCCGAGCTCGTCCGAGACGTGGTGGACATGCTTCACTTCGACGTCATGGACGGTCACTTCGTCTCCAACCTGACCTTCGGTCCGCCGGTGTGCAACGCGCTCCGTCGCCATACCCCACTGCCGTTGGACATCCACCTGATGATCGATCGGCCTGCCACCTACATCCCCCGGTTTGAGGTTGGCCCGCAGGACTGCATTACCGTCCATGTAGAGTCGGAGGACCCAGTGGAGAGCTCCTTGGCGGCAATAAGGGCCGTGGGCTGCTTGGCCGGAATCACCATGCGTCCTAGCACTCCCCTGGAGGCCGTTGTGCCATACCTGTTTCAAGTGGAGCGCGTGTTGGTCATGTCCGTCGATCCGGGTTTCGGTGGGCAGGCATTCAATCCGGATGCTCTGGAAAGGATCCGCCGGCTGCGGGAGTTGATCGGGCAGCAGGACGTATCCATAGCGGTGGACGGGGGTATAGGAAGCGGCAACGTGCTGCAAGCCGTGCAGGCCGGTGCAGAGATCATCGTGGCTGGGTCCGCTGTGTTCGGGAAATCGGATCCCCGTGCTGCGGCGTTGGAGCTGCGGGAGGCCGCCGGGTGAGCGAGTCGCTCATGCGACGGGCACTGGAGCTTGCGCTCCTGGGCGAGGGACGCACCCGGCCAAATCCGCTTGTAGGTGCGGTGGTGGCTCAGGGTCAAACGATAGTTGGGCAAGGGTATCACACGCGTCCGGGAGCCCCTCATGCTGAAGTCCTCGCTGTGGAGCAAGCCGGGGATGCTGCTCGCCAGGGAGACCTGTACGTCAACCTTGAGCCTTGCGCCCATCACGGGCGCACCCCACCGTGCACGGCCCGCATCCAGGCTGCGGGTATTCGTCGGGTATTCGCAGCTACCAAGGACCCGAATCCCCTGGTCAACGGCAGAGGGATCGCTGCCCTGCGGGCGGCGGGAGTGGCGGTCGAGGAGGGAGTGTTGGAGAGCGAAGCTAGCAGATTGAACGACGCATTCTTCCATTGGATAGTCACCCGCAGGCCGTTTGTGACGCTGAAGTTGGCGATGAGTTTGGACGGGAAGATCGCGACCAACAGCGGGGCATCCCGTTGGATCACCGGAAGGCCGGCCCGCCATGTGGTTCAACACATGAGGCGGCGCCACGCAGCAGTTCTGGTGGGGGTGAACACAGTGCTGGCTGATGATCCACGCCTCGACCTGCGGGAGGTAGAAGGTCCCCAGCCATTGCGGGTAGTACTGGACACGGATGCCCGCACTCCGACGGCGGCTCGGCTACTTCTCCCTCCCGGCAAGGCTGTAGTTGCAGTCGGGCAGGCGGCGCCGGCCGACAGGGTCAGCGCACTGGCGGAGGCGGGAGCACAGGTGTGGAAGCTTCCCTGTGGGGGGGGGCAAGTGGAGCTGGCGCCCTTGCTGAAGGCTTTGGCTGAGCAAGACGTGGACTCGGTCCTCGTCGAGGGAGGGGGAGAGGTGGCCTGGTCCTTCCTCGCCCAAGGCTTTGTGCAGAAGGTGGTCTTCTTCTACGCGCCGTTGATCGTGGGGGGGCGAGACGCTGTCAGCTGTGTGGAAGGCATTGGCATCGAGGAGCTTTCCCGGGCGTTTCGGGTGGGTGATCTGTTGGTGGAGAGAGTGGGGGAGGACATCATGGTGACCGGCTACGTTCAAGGGGCAGGCCATGGATGAGCGGTTCTCCCGTCAGCTTGCCCTCCCCCAGATGGGCCCGGAAGGGCAGCGGAAGCTGCGCTTGGCCCACGTGCTTGTGATCGGCTGCGGCGCGCTGGGAAGCCACACAAGCGAATCTTTGCTCAGGGCCGGCGTGGGCAAGCTAACATTGGTGGACAGGGACGTGGTCGAGGAGCACAACCTACACCGTGTGTCTCTCATGAGTCCACAGGACGTGGGCAGGCCGAAAGCTGAGGCGTGTGCCGATGCGCTGCTCCGACTGGACCCTAATGCTGGAATACGGGTCGAGGTGGCACACATGGGGCCGGCGAAGGCCGAGGACTGGATTCCCGGGGTGGACGTGGTGGTGGACGGACTGGATAACCTGGAGAGCAGGTATCTGGTGAACGACGTCTGCGTGAAGCACCGCGTTCCCTGGATTTACACCGCAGTTATCGGCACGCATGGCATGAACATGCCCATACGGCCTGGGGAGGGGCCATGCCTAAGATGCTTGTTTCCCGAACCTCCGCCCGCTGGCACGCTGCCCACGTGTGCCACGGCAGGCATCTTGGGCCCTGTCCCCATGGCCTTGGCCGCCCTCCAGGCGGCCGCAGCGATCAAGCTTCTGCTCCAACCGTCTGAGGACTGCGTGGAGGATCTCGTGCATTTGGACCTGTGGAGTCGGCACGCTGACCACGTGTCGGTGCCGCGGAGTGAGGACTGCCCCACCTGTGGGCGGGGAGAGTACGAGTTCGTTGGGAGGTCCTCGCGGACCTCAGTGCTGTGTGGAGACGCTGTACAGGTGATCCCAGAGAAGTCAGTTACACTGGAGTTGGACAGGATTGCCAGCCGACTGGACCCGCTTGGCTCGGTGCGCCGCGCTGGATCGGCACTGTGGGTGGAGTTGCCCGACGCCTCGTTTGTGGTGTTCCCGGATGGCCGGGCATTGATCAAAGGGACCCAGGACCCGCGAAGAGCGCAGGCGCTGTACGACCAGTACGTGGCTAGGTGAGGCGGGAGAGAAGGAAGACGATGATGATTATGACCACCAAGACCAGGGCCGGTGCTGCGGCCACGGGGAGGAGCACCTTCTTGCCGGCTTTCCTCTGTTCGCTCGTCAGCTTCCCTCCTCTGGGATGGCGGAGCTCCAATCGGCGGGCCTTCTTGAGGTAACGGACCGACTCGCTCACCCGGTTTTGCCTTCGGTAGACCACGCCCAAATTGTGGTGGGCGGAGGTATGGCGTGGATCCTCCTCGATGGCTCGCTTGTAGGCGTATTCAGCCCGTGCAAGGTCGCCGCCGTCGAAGTACAAGTTCCCTAGGCGGAAGTAGATCAGGGTTTTCTCTTCTCCATACTTCAACGCCTCTACTAGAAGATCGATGCCTTCGCGATAGCGTTTCTCGCGCCGCAAGCGCTCGGCTCTCTCCACAGAACGCTCGCAGAGCACCTTCCTCTGCTCCTCAGTCAACTCCCTTGCGTCGGGGAGCGGAGGAACGAGATCCTCTCGGCCACCGCTTGTATGTCCAGCCATGTCAGGTGTTTGGGACTCCCCTTTGCCTTGCTGGGGTTTCGCAGGAGGTAGCTGGGGTGGAACATGGGGAACAGCTCGATTCCCCCCTTCCACCGATACAGCTTGCCCCGCAACTGGCCGATACCCTCATTGGTGTCCAGAAAACGCTGACTGGGTGTGTTCCCCAGCGTGACGATCAGAAGCGGCCTCACCAGCGCAATCTGGGCCGCCAACCAGTCCCAGCAGACGTTCATCTCAGCTCTTGTGGGCACTCGGTTTCCGGGCGGCTGGCACTTGACCATGTTGGTGATGTAAACGCTTTCCCTATCGATATTCACTGAGCGCAAGATCTCCGTGAGCTTCTGGCCGGCAGGTCCCACAAACGGCCGCCCGGTGCGATCCTCGACCTCTCCTGGCCCTTCGCCGATGAACATGAGATCAGCGTTGGGGTCACCCTCGCCGAACACAACGTTGGTCCGGCCGGAAGCAAGTTGACACTGCTCGCACTCTCCCGCCTCAGTGGCCAGCTTCTGCAGATCAATGTTCAGTGTCTGCGGTTCCACGTCTGCCCCCTTGGAGAGATCCACGTGAACACTCTACGCCAAGCGTGCCTGTCGGCTCAACATGCTGGGCGTGCTGTCCCCTCGGCTTGGCCGCCCCCTCACGAAGGGCTGGCTCAAGGAGAGTCTGGCCCCTTGGCCACGAGGAGCATGCGCCAGAGCGTTCTGCGAACAATACTGCTATAGTACGCGTGTGTGCGCATATCATGTCCAATAGTGGGGGGTGAGCGGCAGTGTGTAGGGCTTTCCTGAAGGCAATGTGCGGCGCCCTCGGTGCCACCGTTTTTTGCTTTGGCACGCTGCTGTGGCGAGCCGGTGCAGAGCCCGGGCGACTACGGCGCCATCGGGGACAGCCTGAGCAGCGGGCTCGTAGCGGTGCCTCTGAACAACCTGCGCTACGAACTCTATAGAGGCGGCACGGTGAGCTTTCCGTTCTCACTTCAGGCCACTCGGTGTGGCGCTACGTGTTGCGAACCCCGTGGAGCGGGCAACGGGGATCGAACCCGTGACCTTCGGCTTGGGAAGCCGACGCTCTACCGACTGAGCTATGCCCGCTTTGCCAATGCATTATATCAGGTGAAAGCGGTGGGGTGTCAACACGCCCCGGCCCCGAAGCTTGCCCAGCCTTCAGAGCTAGATCGGACCGGGAGCGGTTAGTCGGCTCTGAGTGGCTCGAGGGCTGGCATGGTCTCACCCTGCAGGAAGGCCAGCGTGGCACCGCCGCCGGTCGACAGGTGGCCGAATTTGTCGGCCATCCCCAGCTTGGCCACGGCCTCACCGGTCTCACCCCCTCCGACGACAGTGAAGCCCTTGATCCCGGCCAGTAGCTTGGCCACCTTTTCGGTCCCCGCCGCGAAGGGCTGGAGCTCGAACGCCCCCATGGGGCCTGCCCAGACGACAGTGCCCGCATCGTGCAGGACCTCGGCGTACCGCTTCACGGTCTCGGGGCCAATGTCCAGCCCCATCCAACCGGCCGGGATGTCGGTCGCGGGCATCACCTTGGTAGACGCTGAGGCCGACAGCTCACGGGCGGCGACAACATCACTGGGCAGCAGGATCTCGGTCTTCTTGGTTCGGGCCTGCTCCATCAGTTGGTTCAGGGTATCGACCAGCGTCTCGTCTACCACTGAGTCGCCTACATTGTGCCCCTGGGCCTTGAGAAACGTGAAGGCCACCCCTCCGCCTATCAGAAAGGTGTCCACTGTGCCCAGGAGGTTCTGCAGCACGCCGAGCTTGTCCTTGGCCTTCTTCCCTCCCACGAGCACGTAGTACGGCCTGCGTGGGCTGGTCGTCAGACCCGACAGAGCCTGAGTCTCTCTGTCGACAAGGAGACCTGCATAGGAGGGAAGGTGCTGGGCTACCCCGATCGTGGAAGCGTGCCCGCGGTGGGCAGTGGCGAAGGCGTCGTTCACGAAGAGGTCGAATGGTTGGGCTAGCGCCTTAGAGAAGCTTGGATCGTTGGCCTCTTCCTCGGAGTGGAACCGGAGGTTCTCCAGTACAATCACACCGCCGTTTTTCACCTTGCTGAGCGCTTCCCGCACCGGCGGGCCGACGCAGTCAGCTGCTTTGGGAACGTCGCGGCCCAGCAACTCGCTCAGCACGTGGGCGACCGGGTCCATGCGTAGTTCTGACACGGGCTTTCCCTTGGGGCGTCCAAGATGCGAGCAGACGGCTACCTTCGCTCCCCCGTCCAGCAGCAAGTGTAGGGTGGGCAGACTTGCCCGGATCCTGCTGTCGTCAGCCACCTGACCGTCTGTCAGGGGCACGTTGTAGTCAGTGCGCAGCAGCACCTTGCGGCCGCGAACATCGGCGTCCTTGACTGTGCGGAGTCTCATCCACATCACCGACCACGATTCTAGGTTGCACAGGACCTTGTCACAACTGAATCGCTGCTTGTGGGGCTTCCGTTGGCGAGTAACATCTCAGCACCATGAACGGGACAGGGGGGATATGGACGGTTGCCTTGGTGGCGCTTGCGGGGCTGGGTGCCTGGCTGGTCGTCCTTGGGTGGCCGTTCTTGCAGACTTTGTCCCCGGACAGCCCTCCCGGCCAGCTTCTTCAGATCGCGGAACGGCTGGCAGCTGCAAACGATCTCACTGCTCGGGTGGAACTGCACAGTGAGGAAGCTGAGAACGTTGAAGTACTGATCCGCTATGTAGCGGCCCCCGCACTGCGCATAGATATTCTCAGGCCGGAGGAGATGGCTGGCGAGATCTACACCCTGCGGGAGATTGTGGATGGATGGCTGCTCGTTCACTACAGGCCCCGCGAAGGCACCGGGGTGGAGATCCCTCTCGAGGGTCCAGACTGGTTGGTGGACCTGTTCGATGTGGGCCGGTTGAGAGCGGGGCTTCGGTTGGGCCGGGTCTCTGTCAGCTCCCCCGAACCCGGGCTACTTGACGTTCGCGGACCTCCCGGCCCCTTTTATCGGTTGATGATCCAACGCCCAGTCGAACCTGAAGAAGACGACCTTTTCACCAGCGTGGAGATCTACTCCCTTGAGGATGAGCGTGAGGTACTGGTCGTGCGTGCGCGGCTGCTGGAGGTCAAACTGGATCACGGTACTGAGTTCCGAGAGCTCCTCCTGCTCCCGGACCCGCCCCGCAGGTGGTTTCGGGGCTAGTGGCTATTGGGCCCGCCGGCGGAACTCTGCCAGGCGAACCTCCTTGTCCACGAAGTCCTGGAACTTCTCTTCCTCGGCGAAAGGGGACTCTATGGCCGATTGGTTGAACACTTCGTCGGCTATGTAGATCGGGCAGTGGGTCCGCAGGGCAAGCGCCACAGAATCGGAAGGGCGGGCGTCGATCTCTTGCACTGAGCCGTCAGCCGTCCGGATGTTCAGGGTTGCGTAGTAAGTGCCCTCCCTGACCTCGGTGATGGCCACCTGCTCCAGCCGGCCTCCCAAGGACTCCAAAAGCTGCTTCATCAGGTCGTGGGCCAAGGGCCTCGGAAAGGCATGTCCTTGCAGCTCCAGGGCAATGGACATCGCCTCCGCCTCGCCTATCCAAATGGGCATAGCTTTGGACGAGTTCCTATCCTTGAGGAGGATTACCGGGCTGTTGTTCATCGGGTCCACCAACAGCGCCTTGACTTCCGCTTCCTTCATCTGATATCCCCTTTGTCCGCCCATCGCGGACGATTCATTATAGCCATGGCCTGGGGAGCTGTAAATGTCGTGCGTTACATTGGGGCGCGCCCAAGCGGCGCGTTCCGCAGGCGGTCCGTTGCTGCTTGCGAGCGGCATCTCGATGGTGGCCGAAGGCTCAGGATAGCTAGCCTTTCCCGGCCTATGGGGGTTGGCGTGTACGACACTCCCTGCCGGCGAGCCTGACCGCTGGCCGTCCTGCTGCTGCGCGTTCTAGAGGTCAAGGCCCTTCCCCCGCTGAGCTTAGGTGAGCTCGCCCAGCAGGCGTAGCCAGTCCAGAAGCAACCTCGGCAGTAGAAAACGTTGTCGGACGTGTTCCTTGCCTTGCTCTCCGAGCTCTCGGGCAAGGTCGGGATCTCTCAGGAGCCTGACTACGTGTTCGGCAGTCGCGTCGTAGTCCCTTGGCTGCACCAAGTATCCAGTCTGTCCGTGCTTGACTTGTAGGGGAATGCCGCCTACGTCGGTGGCCACCACCGGGGTCTTTTTCCACAGCGCTTCAGCCACCGTCAGACCGAATCCCTCCCTGCGAGACAGTTGCAGGGCAACTGCAGCGCAGCGTTGTAGGGCGTTCACCAACAGGGCGTTGGTCTGGGTGATTAAGTGGATATCGGGCACGTCCTGGCTGCGAGCGACGATGTCCTCATAGATCTGCGGCCCCTCGGGATCGTCAGCTGCCATGTTCCCGATCATAACCAGCTGGCAGTCCACCTCTTTGCGGACGCGTTGGAACACGTTGATGACGCCCAGCGGATCCTTCCACTTGTCGAACCTGGACACCTGGAGGATGATGGGTTTGTCCGACGCCAGACCATGCTCGGCGAGCGTTTTGCGTGCTTCCTCCTTGCTGATCTCCTTGCTGATAGCGGTGAGGGGGTCGATGGCTGGAGGGATGATGAACGTCTGAGTAGGAAGGTCTGGCTTGCGGAATGACTCAGTGGAGACCACCGCAGTGTCATAGCGCAATATGAGCGGCTTGAGAGTCTTCCAGACGTGTTCGCAGGGCGCCGAGAGGTCGATGTGGCAACGCCACACCCAAGGGTTCTCCTTTTGGCGATAGCGGATCATGGGAAGAGGCTGGGGGTCGTGGACGACGACTACGTCGTGCTGAGATATGGGACTGAAGCGGGCGAAGGTCTCGTTCACATAGAGATAGCTGTCGATCTCGCTCTCGCTCAACTCCACCTCTTCCCCCTGCAGGGCGTTGTGGAGCTTCTTGGTCACCAGGAAGAGGGATGGATCGCCGTACAAAAGGTTCCAGTCTGCATTTATTCCCACGTCGTTCATGAGGGGTACTAGCGAGTTGAGCATCATCGCCACACCGCCGCCGTGAAAGGTGGAGTTGATGTGCAGCAGCCTCATCCCATAGAGAGGACGTGCTGCCCGCACGATGTCCGCCACTACCTGCTCGCCCACGTGTTCCAAGTACCTCTCTATCCCCATGCATTCCATATTCACTCCCTTCTTGATCCTGGAGGGCAATCCCTTCCTCTCGGCTTGAACCACCGACCTTACGCTCCCGCCCCTGCCGGGTGCAAACTACCTAATCACCGATCCTCAAGCAGCTGTATACAGCTCGACAAGGGGGCCCCGACGCGTAGAGCAGACGCCCGCCTCCTGGATCAAGCAGCACGGACAGAACTGTGACGTACCGCTGTGCCGGATCCGCCTCAGGCATTGGATGAAGGCACACCGAGATAGGGTAGCCGTTGTGGTCTCGTAGGCTTTCTTTGAGGTCCTCCTCATCCAACTGTGACTTAGTGGACAGGAGAGCCTGCACTCTGCGCCAACGGTGGTAGGTCGAGCGACGCTCGTCGCCCAGGGGCTGACTGATCCCCAGCTGGGTGGCGGCCAGGAAGTGGTTAGCGTGTACCAGCAGACCTTCGCCGGGCGTCAACTGCGCCGCGGCGCTCGGTGCCCTTTCTACTGCCACTGCCGCTTGACAATCAGCCAACAGGAAGGCGGCTGAACACGGCGACTGGCCATCCTGTAAGGCCGCAATGGCCTCCTCCCAAGACTCGGCCTCAAGCGCCAGAAAGCAGCGAACGTGAAAGGGGGTACCTGGACCGTCCCACCGATCCAAATGGGAGACCAGACCGTTCACTCCCAGCGCCAGCCCCGCCGAGTTGATGCCCAGCTTTCCTCCCACCACTCCGGCCTCGGTGACGGACAATACCTCGTGGTCCCCCTTGATGTGCCGAATCCAGATCAACTCCACTTCCGGTATCCAGTCCCAGTTCTGGGCCAGGAGAGTGCGGCCCGAAGAGCTGCGGCCCGGCAACACTGCTGCGGCTGTGCACTCCCCGGCCTTCCTGCCTTGTTGGGCGAATGCGCTGTACAGGATCTCGTAGCGGACGTTGAGGGCCACAATGGCCAGTTCGGGAAGCCCGGAAGCCGAGGCTATACCAGCCATCGTCCTGGCATACTCCGGATGTGCGAGCTGCATGCGCCGCTGCCAGAGGGCAGCCCGACGCAGGACCTCTCGCTCGTTCAGCCCGCCCTCAGCGTGGAAGCAGCGCAGGTACACGGCCCAGTTGTGGTGAATGGCTTCAGCGGCCCAGCGCCCGTGAGCAAGCCCTCGTTGTTGAGCGTTCCCTGTGAGCTGGAGGATCGGGAGGACGGGCCTCATCCGTCGGAAAGCTCGAGTTCCATCTCCACCCAGGCTGGCTGACGGACGAAGCCGAGCCTGTCGTTGATGGCGAGCATGGCTGTGTTGACCGTGGCGTTCCAGGTCTTGATCACCGTGTACCCATGCTTTCGGGCGTAGTCGATGGTGGCAAGCTTCAGCGCGAACGCAAGCCCTCGTCCTCTGTACTCCCGCCGCACGGCAGTCAGCCCCTGGTACAGCGACCCGGGCTGGGGGTGAGAGCGGAATAGGACGCTTTCGCCGATGTACTCACCGTCGTGGGCCGCTACGAAGTAGGCGTCGGGCAAGGCTTCAGGGTTCTCCACGCTGTGCCGGACGAACGTCTCCAGGGCCGGTCGAGTATATGGCATAGTGGATGGGACGTCGGCCATCAACGTGGTGTGGAGTTCGTATAGCGCCTGCAGCCAATCGCTCCCTTTCTCTCTCTCCTGCCCCAGGGTTGTGATGACCACGCCTTGCTCTCTCAGCCTGTCTTGGTAGGCTCGGTGCGGTCGCGGATCGAAAGGCTGGACGTAGAGGTGGGACTCCCATGACCGCAGGACTTCTCTGAACCCCCGGCGCTGCAAGAAGGCGATCGCGTGGGGCATACTCTCCCGCGCTGAGCTGCTCAACCAACGGGCGTTGAGCTTCTGAAGCTCGTTGATCGCAAGCTCGAACAGCTGGCGGCCTATGCCTCTACCTTGCAGGGCCGGGCGGACAGCGCTCCACAGCCAGAATCGCTGGGGATGGAAGCGTGACTCCATGTGGTGGTACACGCTGTATCCAGCTATCTCCCTCCCGGGCAGCCAGGCCATGTGGCGCTTGAGGACGTATTTGGTTCGGTCGAGGCTTCGGTCATCGTAGCGCAAGAGGTCCGCACTGGCCGGGTGGTCGGGGAGCACCTCGGTCTCCACATGGGCCAGAGCTGCATATTCTTCTTCAGTTTCCTCAAACGCTTGAATAGACCATCCGGACATGACACCCTCCTGAGGTAAGCGAAGCGGATGCTAGCCGCTGTGATGGGGCTTGGCAAGCGCGGGGACCTTCCTCGGTGCGGCGGGTGGAAAGAGGGCCTGTATAATTCGGTACTACGCTCGACAAAAGGGGGGCGGGAGTGACGCTGGAGATATGGCTGGTCCTTTTCATCGTGGCGGCGGCACTCGTGGTGTTCGCTGCCGACCTCTTCCCGGTCGACTTCGTGGCGTTTGGACTGATCGGCGTGTTGCTCCTTCTCGGGCCGCTGCTGGGTCTTTCGCCCGAGGATGCAATCTCGGGATTCAGCAACCCGGCAACCATAACCGTTCTGGCTATGTTCATCCTTTCCGGTGCGGTGTACCGGACAGGATTGGTGAATGTGCTCGCCCACCACATGCTGCGGCTGGCCGGAGGAAGTGAGGTACGACAACTCGCGGCCGTTGTGCTGATGGCCGGGCCCATTGCTGCGTTCATCAACAACACACCTGTGGTGGCGATACTCATCCCGGTGTTGGTCCGCCTGGCGCGGGAGAACCGCCGGTCTCCCTCAAAGTTGCTGATGCCCCTTTCTTACACCGCCCAGCTAGCCGGGGTGGTGACGTTGATCGGAACGTCGACGAATATTCTCGCCTCTTCGCTTGCTGAGGGCGCCGGAGTGAGGGGGTTCGGCATGTTCGAGTTTTCCCTGATCGGTCTGGTTGTGTACGCTGTAGGCGCTGTCTATCTGTTGCTGGTCGGCAGACACCTGGTTCCGGAGCGACGAACGGCTGGGGATGTGGCCGAGCAATACCGCGTGCCTGAGTTCATGACGGAGGTAGCGGTGGAGGAGAACTATCCTCACGCTGGTTGCACGCTGGCCGAGTGCGATCTGGGGCGGGAGTTGGGCATCCAGGTGCTCGGCATAGTCCGGGACGGTAGTCTTCTGGCCTTGCCCTTGACCGCGCACGCGCTACTGCCTGGGGATATTCTCCTTGTGCAGGCAGATCGGGAGAGACTTCTCAGGATCAGGGATGTGGTGCAGGGGCTGAAGATCGAACCGGAGACGAGGTTGGCCGACCACGAGCTGAAGTCGGACCAGGCAGGCTTGCTGGAAGTGGTCATTGGGCCTAACTCCGATCTCATCGGGGGGACGCTCGTGTCCACCAACTTCCGGAACCGTTACAGCTGCACGGTGGTTGCCATGCAGAAGCACGGCGAGATCATCCGCCAGCGGTTGGCAGACGTGCGACTCAGCTTCGGCGACACACTGCTGCTGCAGGGAGAGCGCCAGGCACTGGAATTGCTTCAGAGGGACCCGAGCTTCATCGTCGCTGAAGGCGCACCACAGGAGCTCTATCGCAAGGAGAAGATACCTACAGTCCTGACGATTCTTACGGGTGTGGTGTTGTTTGCAGCTCTTGGTGTGCCGATCCTGACCACAGCCGTGTGCGGGTGCGTTCTGATGGTGTTGACCGGCTGCATAAAGCCACACGAGCTTCACACCTCCATTCGCTGGGATGTGATCTTCCTTTTGGCCGGCCTCATCCCCTTGGGGGTAGCTCTGGAGAAAACCGGAGCAGCCCGGCTGCTTGCCGAGGGTGTGGCAGGCGCGGCGACTCACATCTCACCCATCTTGGTGCTGATGCTGTTCTACCTTCTCACGACAATGCTGACTTCGGTCCTCTCCAACAACGCCTCGGTGGTTGTACTGGTCCCGTTGGGGATAGCCACTGCGCAAGGGTTGGGGTTGGATCCGCGGGCGTTTGTCCTGGCGATCATGTTCGCGGCGTCCACCAGCTTCATGACTCCGATAGGTTATCAGACCAATACTATGGTCTACGGACCTGGGGGCTATAGGTTCTTGGATTTCACCCGCGTGGGCGCGCCACTGAACCTCGTACTGACGTTGGTAACACCCCTTCTGATCGCCTGGCTGTGGGGGTTGTGAGGAAAGGGGACAGTCCCCGTACGGGGACTGTCCCCCTCTTCTTTACTTGAATGGATCCCAACGGGCGGTCAGGCTCTCGTAGCTGGTGGGGAAGTGCTTGCGGAATAGTCGGTAGTAGTACAGCTCCTTGGGCGAGGTGAAGGCAATGCCTTGCCCGCTCTTTGGGGTTCTCTGGAGGTCCTTGGCGCTCACCTTGCTCGCGGTGAGCTGATCCATGAGGTCGTCCACCCCGCTACCTCGGGCGAAGCGCAGTTTTGGCCTCTTCGCGATTTCCTTGGGCAACATGTCCCGGAAAGCCTCCCGCAGGATCCACTTTTCGATCTGCTCTCCGTCCTGGGCGTAGACCTTCATGTTCAGGGGAATGCGCTCGCTCAATCTGACCACTTCTCCGTCCAGGAACGGCGCCCGGTAGTCCACCGAGTTGGACATCCATCCCCGGTCCAGCCGCCTGAGGGCAGTGTTGTAGGCAATGGCCACCAGCTTTCGCGCCACTTCCTCCTTCTCCTCGGGGTCGTCCACGGCTTGCAGCTCTCGGAAATAACCGCCGAACAGCTCGTCTGCCCCCTCGCCCACCAACACGCAGTTTGTGTGCTGCCGGGCCAGTTTGGACGAGTAGTAGTTGGCTATGAAACCGGAGATGCAGTCTTCGTCGAATGACTCCAGGAACCGGACGGCCCGGGACAAGATGTGCTCGATGTCGTCGTCGGTGATGCGATAGATGTAGTGGTCAAGCCCCAAGTAGTTGGCCATCAGCTTGGCGTAGCCGAGGTCCTGGCTCGGGTAGCGCTTGATCGTGGTGCTGAACACCTTGAGCTTTCGGTTGAACTGCTTGGCGATCGCGGCGACGAGTGAGCTATCCAGCCCTCCGCTCAGAGATACGCCCTCTACCGCTCCGTCGCCCATCATCTTTTCCACTGCCGTCACCATCGCCTCCCGCAGCGCCTTGGCCGCCTCAGCAGGCGTGTCGAACTCAGGAAGCTCGGAACTGTCCAGCTTGAAGGTTTGTAGCCCATCCCGAGTGGAGTAGATGTGGCCTGGCGGTAGCTCGCTGACTTCAGGGAGGAACTCGACAAGAGCCTTCGCCTCCGAGGCGAAGTAGAGCTGTCCATCCTTGGTTCCGTAGAGGAGCGGTCGGGCCCCCACCGGGTCGCGCACCAGCAGCGTTTGGTCGGCTTCGACCACCGCGCACGCGTAGCTTCCGTCGATCTTGGAGAAGCCGTTCAGACCATCGCGTTCGTAAGCCTGGCGGATGTACGCTACATTGGTGGTTTCGTAAGGGCGTTCGTTGAACACCCCGCCGTCGAGGAGCACAAATGGGGGCTTCTCCCCACTGAAAGCGAAGGTACCCTGGTACGAGGTGTTGAGCTCTCCGCAGCCCACGGTGGCGTAGTCGAGGTTGCGGACTACTGAGTTGTCGGGGCCTCGGTGCCTGATCTCGTTCAGCATCCGGCCCACTTCTCTGGGGCGTGCTTTCCTTCCAACGATGCCTGTTATCGCGCTCATCTTGCATACCTCCCTTGTGTGGCAACACAACCGTTCTACGCTGCCCTCGCATAGGTGGCACGGGCCATCCCAGTTGGCGTCATCGGGCTGTTAATAAGGAGAACAGGGGTAGCGCTCGTGGGGCACTGTGCAACTTCCGTCACGCAGAAACCTATGTGTGCCTTTGTGACGCATGAACCATGATACCACGGATTGGGAACGGGCGCAAAAAACGACGACGGCGCTCTCGGAAAACCCGAGAGCGCCGTCCTCTGACGAGACAGGTGAACGCCGAGTGCCTTACAAGCTGATGGTGATCTCTGCCAGTTCGCGCAGCTCAGCTAGCCAATCGTACCAGGCCTGATCTTGGGCCTGGCTGAGGAGTTCTTCCTCGACGGTGTCTCTTACCTCCTCAAACGGCAATAGCTCGCCCTCTTCATCGCGGAATTCGTCGGGGTTGTTCTCGTAGAATGCAATGATCTCTTCCTCGGAAACGGACACCTCAGAAGTGATCTCCTCCCTGAGCGCCTCTTGCACAAGCTGCTCGCGGAATATCTCTGCTCTCTGCTCACGGAACTCTTCAAGCGTCAACCCTATCTCGACCAATTCCGCCTCGAGTTCCTCATCTGTAAGCTGGTACTGCTGTTTGATGAGCTCCAAGTTCTCATCGACGCGAGCTTGCACTTCGTCTTCGTCGGCGGTAATGCCGCGGCGCTCGGCTTCTTGCCTTTGCAGTGTGCGCTCAATGAGCTCTTCCAGAACGTCCTCCTCATAACGCTGCAGGAGGGCCTCGCCTTCCTCTGTGGTCAGCAGGGTCTGGGCAAATCGTGGGAACTGCTGGTATATGCCGAAGATGATCTGGTTCAGGTTAGCTGTCGCTTGCAGCTCCTCTCGGGTGATCTCCTCTCCGTTTACCACAGCGGCCGGCTCGCTGGCCAGGCCTGTAACAGCCAAGCAGGCGGTGATAACAATCGTTGCTACGGTCGTAAACATACGCTCACCTCGGGTATCAAGTTGCCAACAGTCTGAACGATGTGGCGCCCTGTGTCAAAGGGGGCTCACCGACGGCGGGGCGGTGGCTTCCCTCGGCCAGCTCACTGCGACTTGCGGCGAAGCAGGTCCTGTTCCGACGAAGGAACGGCTCCCGCAGCCAGAAGGCCGCGGAGAATGCTTGTGGCCTTGCCGTCAGTGAAGTCGCGTCCTTGTACGC
The DNA here is from genome assembly GCA_964516385.1 of uncultured Thermotogaceae bacterium. GTDB lineage: Bacteria > Bipolaricaulota > Bipolaricaulia > Bipolaricaulales > Bipolaricaulaceae > T3SED10-47. The sequence continues at coordinate 19,397 of CAZEYM010000007.1, read as the reverse complement.
CTTCGGGGTCGAGGACCACCACGTTCCTTGCCGGGGCTAGCTCGCGGACAGTCTCAAGCACGGCCAGGTTTCCCGGTCCGACCCACAGCGGCGCCACGATCACCTGGTCCGCCCGGACAAGCTCAGCGCGCAGCTTGCGCAATGATTCCTCGGACACGGGGGAGAAAGGGGCCTCTGTGATCACCGGAATCCCGTTCAGCTGGGCGACTTCGTAATCGCTGTCCAGAGGGGCCACAACTGCCAAGGTGGCGTGGTGTCGACGGGCAATCGTTGCGAGCAGCGGGGCGGCAGCTCCCCCGCCGCCGATGACGACCACCCGGCCTTGTCGGCGCTCTGGTGGCGAGGAGGTCAAGAAGTGAACGTAAGCTGAGCCCGTGGCTGGGTTGGCTCCCACGACGCAGTGCACCCCGAACGCCTCCTCCAAGACCTGCGGTGTGAGAACCTCGCGGGGCGGGCCAACGGCGACAAGCTTGCCTTCACTCATCACTGCCAGCCGGTCGGCGAAAGCCGCAGCCATATTCACATCGTGCAGTGCCATTATCACCGTCAGCCCATCTCGCCCTCTATCGCGGACAAGCTGCAGGAACTCCAGCTGGTGCTGTATGTCCAGATGTGCCGTGGGCTCGTCCAGGAGAAGCGCTTGAGGCTGTTGCGCCAGGGCCATGGCCAGGAACACTCGCTGTCGCTCTCCCCCGGATAGCTGAGTGATGGGTCTGTCAGCGAACTGGGCCACGCCGGTGAGCTCCATGGCTTGCCGCACGACCTGTCGATCGAGCTTCCGGGGCCTACCCAGCCGGTCGAGGTGGGGCAATCTTCCAAATTCCACGAGCTCGGACGCAGTGAAAGCGAATCCCACCTGGCGATCTTGCTCCACTATAGCAAGTCGACGTGCCAGCTCCCGTGGCGCCAATGCCCCCAGCTCCTGGAGATCGAGGAATACAGCGCCATTGTGGGCCTGCAGTATCCCAGCGGCGTGTTTGAGGAGGGTGGTTTTGCCGCAGCCGTTCGGTCCCAGCAAGGCCACGAACTCTCCCGACTCGACCTCCAGGTCGATGCTGGAGAGTACATCGTGGTCCGGGTAGGCGAAGCTGATCCCCTGCAGGCTGATCTTCACGCCATGTCACCGCTGCGGCGGCGCTGGAGAAGATACAGAAAAAAGGGAGCACCGATCAACGCGGTCAGGATCCCCAGTGGCAGTTCCACCGGTCGCATGATGGTGCGCGCAGCAGCGTCCGCCCATACCAAGAAGATTCCCCCGGCCAGTGCCGAGGTCGGGAGAAGGCGACGATGGTCTGGTCCCACAACGAGCCGCATGGCGTGCGGGGTTATCAGCCCGACGAACCCGATGGTCCCGGCGAACGCCACGGCTGCGGCGGTCAGCGCAGTGGTCAGGCACAGGAGGATCAACTTGAGCTGGCCGGGGCGTATTCCCAGGCTGAACGCCCCTTCCTCTCCTAAGCACAGGGCGTTGAGTTCGCGGGCCAAGCTGAGCAGCGCCAGTCCGGTGACCGCCGCCACGGAGAGCAACGCCCAGATGTGTGGCCAGCTGGCGCGGCCCAGCCCTCCCATGGTCCAAAACAAGATCTCGGCCAGCCTCCGATCTCCTGCGGTGAGGAAGAGCAGGAAGCTGGTCACAGCGGAGAACGCTGCTCCCAAAGCAACCCCGGCCAGGATCAGTCCCAGGCGATCGCGGGACTTCCCTTTAGGGCCGGCCAGGACGTAGACCAAAAAGACGGCCAACGTTCCTCCCAGGAACGCTCCCAGGGGCAGCGTCACAGCTCCAGCGATACCCAAGGAGATCGTCACTGCCGCACCTGTGGAGGCACCGGAGGCGATCCCCAGGACGTAGGGAGAGGCTAACGGATTCCGAAACACTCCCTGCAGGACAGCCCCGGAGAGGGACAGCGAGAGCCCCACCAGGTACCCAAGAAGCACTCGGGGTAGCCTGATGCCGTGCACGATCGTGCTTGTCAAGCTTCCTTCCTGTGGGCGAATGAGAGAGGCCATGACTTCTCCCACAGGGATGCTGACTGGTCCTACCGCTATCGCGCCGAGGACAGTCAGCGCCGTGCCCAGCGACAAGACCAGCAGAAGCGCTCTGGCGTTCAATCTCCTGCGAACGCCTCCGGATGCATCCTCTTGGCCATCTCTCGCAAAGCATCCGCCACTCGGGTGGAGGTCAGCTCGGCAGAGCTGATCCCGTAAACGTGTCCTTCTCGAATGGCCGTCACATCCTTGAGCTGCTGGCTGTTGTACACGTGCTCAACCTGAGTGGGGTGAGTGAGGATCACGTGTGGGTCGCGGGCCAGGACTTCCTCTAGCGAGACCTGGGGGAAACCGTCGACATCTGCGAATACGTTGACCCCGCCTGCACGTAGCAGGAGCTCGTGCTCGATGGTTCCTCTGCCGATGGCGTACGGCGGGCTGTCGGGAGTCTGCATGAACAAGAACGCTGCGGCAACTCCTTGTCTTCCCAGGACAGCGCCCTCGATTGCCACTATGTCCACCGATATGAGGCCGATAAGCTCTGCCGCCTTCTCGGACAAACCTATAGCGCGACCCACGGCTCTGATGGCACCAAACAGGTCGGTGACTCCGGCGATGTACCCGGCCTGCCCGCCTGCGGTGAACACCGGCACGCCGGCTCGCTCCAGCTGGTCGCGGACCTCTCCCCATGCGCCGAGCACTAGATCGGGCTCCAGAGCGAGGATGGTCTCAACGGAGGGTGAGAACGAGGGGCCGACGGAGGGTTTTCCTTGCAGTTCGTCGGGGATGTCGGGGGACTCTGCCGTTCCTACTACCAGTTCTGCGGCGCCGAGGTCCACCATGATCTCCCCATACAGGGCTTCGATGACGACCACTCTCTGGGGAGGGTGCGTTATCTGGATATCCTCACCGCGGTCGTCCCTTACCACTACCGGAAATGCGCTCGCCATCACACTCAACCCGAGCATCAACCACACGGCAACGAGCAGCTTCATCCAGCGTTCCTTTTGGCCTGCCATGCCTTCTCTTCTCTTAAGCATGACAGGATCATGCAAGGGGGTGCGTTGTCCGTCAAGTGGGCGGCCCCTGGCACCTTGCCGGCGCTACCGCCAGGCTGACAGGGTAGTTTCCAGCTTCAGCATGAGCGGTTCTGCCACCCGTTTTGTCTCTTCTAGTAAGCTTGTCCGCTTGGCTTTCAGCTTCTCTCGGACCGCAGTGTCCATTATGGACAGGGCGTTTGCGTCCACGTTGTCTAGCGAGCCTTCCACACAGGCAAGTGCGAGACGAACCGCGCACGATATGTCGCTTGTGAGTTGCTTCCCGCTCAGGGGAAGGAGTTGCGCGGCCAGCTTGAGCACCTGAAGCGCTTGTTCTGCAGTGTCCAGGGGTACCTGGGCCGCCTTGCACAGCGCTCCCTGCACACGCTCACGCCTGCGGGAGATCTCCGCTTCGGAGGCCTGGGGGAGCTTCAACGCAGCCTCTACAGCCGAGTAGGCGCTGGCGTCCTGTTGGGGGGCCTGGGCCAGGCGCTGGCGCAGGCGACTTGCTGCCCGGCACAGCGAGTCTAGCTCGCTGATCGGTACGCCTTTCTTGCGGGAGGTCAGGCCCGCGGCCATCTCCAATAGAGCCGCTGCCAGGGCGCCGCTTAGGCCGGCGGCAGATCCCCCCCCCGGAGCAGAGGTGGGCGCTGCGAGGCGGTCGAGGAAGTCATCCAGCTCGGGCCTTCGAAACGATACATCGTTCATGTCTCTGTGAGCACCTCCACGATTCGACTGATGTGTGAGGGGGTGGTCCCGCAGCAGCCACCCACTACCTTGGCTCCCAGCGCGACCCAGTTGCGGGCGGCCAGCGCGAACTGGTGGGGCTCTGCAGGATAGACGGTGGTCTCTCCCATCACCCTGGGCTTCCCTGCGTTGGGCTTGACCCATACTGAAGCGCTCGTCGCTCGGCGAAGGGCTGCACACACTGAGCTCATGCCTTCCGGACCCAGGGAGCAGTTCGCTCCCAGGAACAGCAACCTCTCCGACGCTTTGCTGCGCATCCGCCCCGCGAACGCCTCCACCGATGCACCCATGATCGTATGGCCGCTGCTGTGGAAACTCATGCACACTCCCACGGGAAGGTCTGTGCTCTCCAACACCGCGTCCACGGCCAGCTCCAACTCTCTGAGGTCGAAGAAGGTCTCCAGTACGATGCCGTCGACTCCCCCTGTGGCCAGCGCTTCGCCCTGCAGCGAGAAGGCATCCTGAGCCTCTCTTGCCGAGAGGTTACCCCAGGGCTCCAGCAACGCTCCTGTGGGGCCCATCGAGCCCAGCACGACGCGCTCCTCCGCTGCACATCTGCACAACTCAGCGGCACGTTTGGACAGAGCAGCGGACTTGCTCTGCAGCCCGGCCCGGGAAAGCCGCACTGGGTTGGCCCCGAAGGAGTTCGTAAGGAGGATATCGCTTCCGGCTTCCGCATAGCCCCTGTGCACTGCCAGCACTGCCTCGGGATGGCTCTCGTTCCACTCCTCCGGGGATTCCCCTCCGCGAAGACCTCGGGCTTGTAATTCCGTCCCCAGCGCCCCGTCAGCGATCAGCGCCCTGGGAAGCGCGAGGAGCAGGCGCAACCGATCAGCAGCCACTTGTGTAATCTCTCCCCAGTCTCCTGTTGTCGAATGCTAGTCCGTTGGAACTCGGCTCGCAGCCGCCGCTGCAGTGATCGTGTTCCACATGAGCATCGTCACAGTCATGGGGCCCACCCCGCCGGGCACAGGGGTGATCGCCTCTGCCTTGTCCAGCAAAGCTTCGTAGTCTGTGTCCCCCACCAAGCGGAAGCCCGATTTCTTGCTCGGATCTTCCACTCTGTTGACGCCGACGTCTATCACGACAGCACCCTCTCGCACCATGTCGGCCGTGATAGATTTGGGCGAGCCCATAGCTGCCACCAGTATGTCGGCTTGGCGGGTGATCTGGGCCAGGTTCTTGGTGCCGGTGTGGCACACAGTGACTGTCGCGTTGGCCCCTGTTTTCTTCTGGATGAGGATGCCGAACAAAGGCTTGCCGTTTAGGTTGCTTCGGCCACAGATGACCACGTGTTTTCCCTCGGGGCTGTACCCTCCCCGCACCAGGATCTGCTGGACGCCGTGAGGGGTGCACGGGAGGAGGTATGGCTTGCCGATGAGTAGCTTTCCTACGTTCTCCGGGTGGAAGCAGTCCACGTCTTTGCGGGGGTGGATGGCGTCGATGACCGGATCCTGGGAGATGTGGCCGGGGAGCGGGAGTTGCACCAAGATCCCATGGCACTTTGGGTCATCGTTTAGCTCGCTGATCTTAGAGAGGAGAACATCCTGAGAGGTATCCGCGGAGAACACGAGCGTCTCCGACTCCACTCCGACCTCACCGGCGGTCTTCTCCTTCTGCTTCATGTAGGATAGCGAGGCTGGATCATCACCCACGCGCACCATCGTCATGCGCGGCGTGACACCCTTCTCCCGCAGCCGCTCGGCCTTGGCCTTGAGTTCAGCCCTGATGTTGGCCGAGATCTCCTTGCCTGACAGAACCTTCGCTGGCATTGACCCTCCTTTGCGTAGTTGTTGCCGGGGACCGGATAAGCCGCCTGACCCAAGCTGTGTTCAAACCGGTACCGCAAGCTTGCAGCAATCATAGCCGGAATCCTGTAAGCTGTGCAACGAAGGTGGCCCAGGTCAGCAGTATGGTCACGAGGACATAGGTAGAACGCTGTCCCTGCGTGTGGTGGCACGAGGGTAGGGGGCGGCGTGGTAGAATACTGTGTGGGAAATAGCAAGTGGAGAGAATCGCTGGAGCCGAGGATCCGCAGTCTGCGCGAGGAGCTTCGGCGCGAGTCGCCTTCTGCGCTTGCGCGGGAGGCGGGGGCTGGATGGGACGGGCAGCGCTTGGAGATCGCGCTGCTTGGGAAGGTCTATACGATCGCCTATCCTGAGCTTGTGGTGCGCTCCGGTCGCGGCGGGGAGCCCTGCCCTGAGGAACTGCAAGCCCTGATCCTTGACTATCTGAAGCGGGCGGACGGGACTCCCCCACTGGGAGAGTGGCTATCTTATAGAGAGCTCCCTCAGGGTCAATTCTACTACCACGCTTTTCACAGTTACGCTGAGCGGCCTTTGGTGCAGGAGGTCGGCAACGACGTGCAGAGATTGAAGAGGGCAGCGCAACGGCTGGATGGAGAGCCGCTCGAGTACGGCGATTGCAGCTTTGCGTTCAGGGTTTTGCCGCGGGTGCGGATGGCCGTTGTCTTCTGCTACGGTGACGAGGAGCTTCCCCCTGCTGCCTCGGTGTTGTTCGATGCCGCAGCAGCCCGCTACCTTCCTGTGGACGGTTTGGCGCAGTTGGGGCGCATGCTCACCTCGCGGCTGGCCAAGGAATACCGTGCGCTTGGAGGGTGAAGTGGCCGGACTCAAGATCGCTGTGTCGGGCAAGGGCGGAGTGGGAAAGACTACGCTGACGGTTTTGCTGGCCAGAGAAGCCCTCAGCCGCGGGCAGAGGGTCCTGGTGGTTGACGCTGACCCGGACGCGAACGTGGCTGCGACCTTGGGCATGGACAGGGAGCCACCTCCGCTGTCGGAGCTCCACGACTTGATCGGCGAACGCACGGGTGGTCGTGGTCTGGTGAAGCTCAATCCTCGCGTGGAGGACATCCCCGAACGATTCTCTCTGGTCAAGGATGGGTTGCGGGTGGTGGCGTTGGGGGCAGTACGGTTGGGGGGAGGTGGGTGTGCTTGTCCGGAGAACAGCTTCTTGCGGCAGCTGTTGCTACACCTGTTTTTGGAGAGGGATGAACTTGTGTTAGTGGACATGGAGGCGGGGGTGGAGCACCTGGGGAGGGGGACTGTGCAAGGGGTTGACGCCCTTCTGTTGGTCGTCGATCCGGACTTGCGCAGCCTGCACACTGCTGAGCGCATTGTGCGCCTGGCGAGCCAGCTGAACTTCCATCGAGTGTGGGCCGTGGGCAACAAGGTGGGCACCGTCGAGGATGCCAGGCGGATCCAGGAAGCTCTACCGGCTGAGCTGCCTCTTCTGGGCACTGTTGGCGTGTGGGAAGATCTGAGGCTGTCCGGCACCCAGGGGTTCACGGAGTTGCCCGCTGGGGTTTCCCGCCAGGTGGCGGGGCTGTTCACCGCGCTGCAGTCGAGCATTGGAGCGAAGGCGGCCGAGCGCAGAGGCCGGGAAGGAAGTTGAGCAGGCGTCCAGCGCTTGCGGGCCAAACCTTAAGGACGGGGACAGGCGAGCGTGAAGGCAGGGAGAGGTGACAGGCGAGCAGAGGCCGTTTGCCGGTGAACCGAGCGCGCGGTATAGTGTTTACTGTCTGTAGTGTTTTGTTAGTACGCTTATCGCAGCTCTTTCCAGAGAAGCACCGTAACGTCTGCGGTGGGTGGCTCGCCGGCCGAGAAGTTCAAGTACGCAGACCGGCACGGCCAGCTGCAGAGAAGCGTCAACAGACATAAGAGGAGAACGCCGGAGCAAGCCGGAACCAAGGAGGGTGGAAGTATGTCGAGAACCATCGCCAGGGCGGCCATTCGTGGAGCGCACAGGTACGTAGCAAAAGCGGAGGAGGGGCTCTCAGCGGCTGTTGCTGAGTACAACCCGGAGCGCAAGCTGGCCTTTCCCAACACGGCCTACCATCTCCCCCTAATCCTCGCGTTGACCGGACTCAAGGTAGAGAACCTCGAACATGCGCAGCAGGCACTGGGGCGTGCCAAGGCCCTGCTCCCCCCCGAGCCCACTGACCACATGTGGCTTCCCTACTTGGGCGGAGCACTTGATGCCGGTATCGCCACACTGATCGCCCAGGAGATCATCGAAGCCCTGCGGTACTTGCGGGGAGAGGAACCCCAGGAGCCGTGGCTTGGGTTCACCGACGATACCATCCTGCGGACGCAGGGGATCAAGCTCGTGGATGGGCGTATGCCGGGCTTCGCCGCCTGCGTCGGGGCTCTGCCCACCAATGAAGAGGCGGTCGAGTTGGCGCGGTCTCTCCAGGAGCGCAGCATCCTGGTGTTCATGGCTTCGGACAGCGGGGGGCGCAGCATGGCCGAGCAGCTGGCTGAAGAGGGAATCGAGATGAATTGGGACACGTTCCTCGTCCCGTATGGGAAGCACACCGCGGCGGCGGTATATGCCCTCAACTTTGCCGCCCGGGCGGCGATGACGTTCGGCGGGGTGAAGCCCGGAGATTTGGAGGCAGCGCGCAAGATACTCATGTACAACAAGGAGAGGGTGTTCGCGTTCGTGTTGGCGTTGGGAGCGGATTTTGAGCCTGGAGAGAACGGGGGACAGTTGCTGACGGACGAGAAGTACGCCACGGCGGCGGGCGCCATCAACTTCGGCTTTCCGGTCATCTCTGACGTGGACATTCCGCAGATCCTGCCCCGCGGTATCTGCACTTACGAACACGTGGTGTCGGGGGTCTCCCGGGAGGAGATCGTGAGCAAGGCGGTCGAGGTCCGGGGGTTGAAGATCAAGGTCTCCGAGATTCCCATCCCCGTTCCCTATGGGGCGGGGTTCGAAGGGGAGAGGGTCCGCAAAGAGCAGATGCAGATTCAGTTCGGCGGCAAGTACACCGACTCGTTCGAGCTGCTCACGGGGCGCCCCATGGACAAGGTGGAAGACGGCAAGGTGGAGCTCATCGGCCCGGACATCGACGAAGTGGAGGAGGGTTCTGCCCTGCCCTTGGGCCTGGTCGTGGAGGTGGCCGGGCGGAACTTCAAGGAGGACTTCGAGTCCGTGCTCGAGCGCCGCATCCACCACTTTGCCTCGTGCACTTTTGGCGTGTTCCACATGGGCCAGCGGGACATCCCATGGGTCCGGTTCAGCAAGGAAGCATATGGGAAGGGCTTTCGGCTGAAGCACTACGGTGAGGTGATGGTGGCGAAGTTCCACGACGAGTTCTCGGCGATCGTGGACAAAGTACAGGTCAAGATCTACACCGACGCCGGCAAGGTGGCCGAGCTTCTGGAGGGGGCCCGCAAGATCTACCACCAGCGCGACGAGCGGATCATGGGGATGAAGGACGAGGACGTGGACACTTTCTATTCGTGCATTCTCTGCCAGTCTTATGCTCCCGACCATGTGTGCATCGTGACCCCGCAGCGGCTGGGTTTGTGCGGTGCCTACACGTGGCTTGACTGTGGGGCGAGCTACGAGATGGACCCCCATGGACCCAACCAGCCGGTGCAAAAAGGAGAAGTGCTGGACGAGTTCAACGGAATATTCAAGGGGGTGAACGAATACGTCGCCCGCGCTTCCAACGGGAACCTCGAGCGCGTCAGCATGTACTCCATCATGAACGATCCTCAGACCAGCTGCGGTTGCTTCGAGGTCATCGCGGCGGTGCTTCCGGAGGCCAACGGCGTGATGCTCGTTAACCGTGAGTACCAGGGGGACACGCCCATCGGCATGGGCTTCTCCACCATGGCTGGGCAGATTGGGGGAGGGGTGCAGATGCCCGGCTTTTTGGGCATCGGAAAGCTGTACATCACAAGCGAGAAGTTCATCTCCGCTGAGGGAGGGCTGCAGCGCGTGGTGTGGATGCCCAAAGCTCTCAAGGAAGAGATCCAAGAGCGCTTGAGCGCGAGGCTGGAGGAGATGGGGAAAACAGATCTCATGGACAGGATAGCCACCGAGGAGGACGCCACCACATCGGAAGAGCTGCTGGAGTTCCTGCAGAGGACCGGCCATCCGGCGATGGAGATGGAAGCACTTGTGTAGCCGAAGGGGGAGTGCATGGCCAAGAAACTGACCGGCATTGAGGTCTACAAGCTGCTGCCCAAGACCAACTGTGGTGATTGTGATTTCCCCACTTGTATGGCATTCGCCATGCAGGTGGCGGCAAAGAAGGCAGCGTTGGAACAGTGTCCTCATGTGTCCGAGGAGGCACAGGCAGCGCTGGGAGAGGCACAGGCCCCGCCCATGCGCACGGTCCAGCTGGGAGGGGGGGACGGGTCCCTCACGCTCGGCGGGGAGACCGTGCTCTTCCGCCACGAGGAGAAGTTCCACCATCCGCCCGGTGTGGCGATACGAGTGGCCGATTCGTTGACTGATGAGGAGCTCACCCAGCGAGCGGAGCAAATCCGGGCTCTCAAGTTCGAGCGGGTGGGAGAGGAGCTCCAGGTCGATCTGGCGGCAGTTGTCTGTGAAAGCGGAGATGGAGAGCGCTTTGCCCAGGTGGTGAAGAAGGTAAGGGACGAAATAGGGCTGCCGCTAGTGCTTCAGTGCAAACAAATCGAGCTTCTGTCGCCCGCAGTGAAGGCTGCCGGTGAGCGTCCCCTGATCTGGGCTGCGGACATGGAAAACTGGGAGGCGATGGCCGAGCTCGCCCAGCAGCACGGTGCCGTGCTGGCGGTGACGGGAGAGTCGCTGGAGGAACTGGCCGACCTTACAGGTAAGCTCAAGGAAAAGGGGATTCAGGATCTTGTCCTCGATGTCGGCGGCGAGAGGTTGGTGGACCGGTTGACCAAGCTGGTCACGATACGGCGGATGGCTTTGCAAAAGGAGTTCCGACCTTTGGGCTACCCCACAATGGCCTTCACCTCGGGGGGAGAGCCTATGGAGGAGGCCGCTGAGGGTATCGCTTATGTGTGCAAGTACGCTGGAGTTGTGATCATGGAAAGCAGGGCGCCGGAGGCGGTCTTGGCGGTGCTCACGGCCAGACAGAATGTGTACACCGATCCGCAGAAGCCCAACGCCATCGAGGCGAAGCTGTACGAGATCGGTGACGTAGGACCTGACTCGCCAGTGCTCATCACCACGAACTTCGCGCTAACCTACTTCACAGTGGCCGGCGAGGTGGAAAACAGCAGGGTACCCGCATACATCTCCGTCGTCGATACGGAAGGCCTGGGCGTGCTCAACGCTTATGCCGACGACAAGCTCACCGCCGAGCGGATCATCAAGACAGTCAACGAGCAGGGCGTGATGGACAAAGTGAGTCACAACACGCTGGTCATCCCAGGGCTTGCGGCCATGCTGCGCATGGAGATCCAGGACGAGTCCGGGTGGGAGGTCGTCATCGGGCCTGAGGATGCGGCCAGGATCCCCCACTTTCTCCGCAACGAGTGGAGGTCGGCCTGAGTTCCATGGAGATGGTTAAGGTTCGCGTCCGCTTCTTGCCTTCCGGTGAAGTCGTGGAGGCCGAACCGGGCAGCACGATTCTGGAACTCGCCCGCGAGGCGGGGATCCCAATATCCGCCGTCTGTGGCGGTGACGGAATCTGTGGTGGTTGCCGGGTGATCATCCAGGAAGGAGAAGTCGAGGCCTCTCCGACTTCGCTGCTCACGCGCGACGAGATACAACGGGGCTACGCCCTGGCCTGCCAGACTCGGGTGAAGGGCGACCTGCAGGTTCTGATCCCCCCTGAGGCACGTTCGGAGGGAGCTCAGATCCTCCTCGATGAGGATGCGCAGCGGTTCAGGGCGCTCCTTCCGGTGGATGAGGAAGGGGTATCGTACCGACATCAACCGCTGGTGACGAAGGTGTTCCTCAAGGTGTCGAAGCCGTCGTTGGAGGACAACCTGGGGGATCAGGAGCGCTTATTGCGGGAGATACGAAGACGGACTGAAGGGCCGGCCATTCAGACGGGGTTGAAGGTGTTGCAGGGCCTCCCAGGACTTGTGCGGAAGGACGATTGGGAGGTCACGGCCACGCTGGCTCTGAGGGGTGCCGTTCGCGAGTTGGTTGAGGTGGAGCCGGGAGAACACTCTCGCAACCTTGGCGTTGCTGTGGACGTGGGGACTTCAACGGTGGTCGCCCACCTTGCGGACCTGTCCAACTCGCGCACGGTGGACGCTGAGGCCTGCTACAACTCGCAGGCCCGGTTCGGCGAGGAGGTGACCAGGAGGATCATCCACGCCGAGCGAGGCGGCATGAAGGAGCTTCACGATTCTGTCATCGATGATGTCAACCGGCTGATTTCTGCCCTTGTCTCTCGAAACGCGGTCGAACTGAAGGTCGTGACCGCGGTGGTGTGTGCCGGCAACAGCGCAATGCAACATTTCGTTCTGGGGCTAGATCCTGCCAAACTGCGCAAGGCGCCCTACGTACCCGTGTCCACATCCCCCCCTCCGGTACGAGCTGCAGAGGTCGGCATCAAGATCAACCCGCGGGGGTTGTTGTACACAGTGCCCAGCATCGGGGGCTGGGTTGGAGGGGACATCACCGCTGGCATAGTGGCCACCGGCCTGCACCGCAGCGACCAGCTGACGATGCTGGTGGATATAGGGACAAACGGGGAGATTGTGTTGGGAAATAAGGAGTGGATGCTGGCCTGCTCGACGTCGGCTGGTCCGGCCTTCGAAGGGAGTGGCGTTCAGTGTGGATTGCGTGCGGGGCACGGGGCCATCGAACAGGTGGAGATCTCCTCGCAGGGGCACGTGCACTTCCGAGTCATAGGAGGGACGAAGCCCAAGGGGATCTGTGGGTCGGGGCTGATCGACCTTCTGGCTGAGCTCGCCAAGGCGGGGGTCATCGATCGATCAGGCCAGCTGAGGGAGAACGCCTCGCCTCGGGTGAGGAATACGGATGGTCTGTTGGAGTTCGTGGTGGTCCCCGGGGAACGCGCGGCGGGGGGCAAGGACATCGTCGTCACTCAGGCCGACATCGAGAATCTGCTGCGGGCAAAGGCAGCCGTGTACGCTGGCGCCGACATCCTTCTGTCCTCGGTGGGGCTGAAGCTCTCGGACGTAGAGCGGTTGCTGGTGGCAGGCGGGTTCGGTAACTACCTCAACCGGGAGAACGCGGTGCTGTTGGGCCTGCTGCCGGACATCCCTATGCAGAGGATCAGGTTTGTGGGCAACACCGCCATCATGGGGGCGAAGCTATCCATGTTGTCTGCTGAGGCGCTACACGAATCGCATGAAGTGTCCCGTGGGGTGACCTACTTCGACTTGATAAGCTACTCAGGCTACTACGATGACTTCATGTCGGCCAAGTTCATCCCCCACACGGAGGAAGAGCGTTTCCCCAGCGTGAGCTCCTTGCTGAAGGAGGCGACAGCCTGACATGCCTTTCACCGTTGCTGTGGCCGGCAAGGGAGGTACGGGGAAGACCACCCTCTCGGCTCTGCTGGTACGAGTGCTGCAGGAACGTGGGGAAGGGCCAGTCCTTGCCGTAGATGCCGACCCCAACGCCAACCTGGGGGAACTACTGGGGCTCGAGGTGGAGCGGAGCATCGGCCAGCTGCGCGAGGAGACGTTGTCGCGCGTGGCCGACCTTCCGCCGGGCGCCTCCAAGGAAAGGTATCTGGAGCAGGGATTGCACGAGTGTCTGGTGGAAGACGAAGGGCTGGACCTTCTGGTGATGGGCCGGGGGGAGGGACCCAGGTGCTATTGCATGGTGAACCACATCCTGCGCAAGTACATCGACGTCCTGCGAGGCAGTTACTCGTACGTGGTGTTGGACAACGAGGCTGGGCTGGAGCACCTTTCGCGGCGGACCACTCAGGACGTGGACGCGCTGTTGGTGGTGGCTCAGCCGAACCCCGTGGCTTTGAGGTCGGCAGGACGGATTGCGAAGCTGGCCAGGGAGCTCCAGCTCCGTGTGGCCAGGGAGTACCTGGTGCTGAACGGCGTCGGAGCGGAGATCCCGGAGGAGGTCGGTGACGCGGTGAAGGGGTTGGACATCCCTTTGGCCGGCCGGTTGCCTCACGATGAGGGCATTGCTCGCCTTGCGTTGGAGGGACGGCCGCTCAGGGAGTTGGCGGCGCGATCACCGGCTCAGCTTGCTGTGAGGGAACTGCTGGAACGTGTGCTGGGCGAACGGAGACAGGGAGGCTGATATCGCGATGACGATCCCCGAGGTGAAACGCAGTTGGACTGGAAAGATCAACACGGTCACCGTTGGTGCGGGTGCGGACGAAGGGGGAACGCGTACTTCGGTGGTGACTGTAGGAGGGGCTACTTCGTTGCCCTTTTACCACTTCGAGGGTGAGCTGCCGAACAGACCGGTGGTGGCCATGGAGGTGTGGGACGTGGCAGCCGACGAGTGGCCGGAGGTGGTCAAGGAATCCATTTCCGATGTGATGGAGGATCCAGCCGCATGGGCGCGTAAGTGCGTCGAGGAGTACGGCGCCGACCTGATCATGCTTCGCCTGCAGGGGGCTGACCCGGGAGGGGCGGACAAGGGCCCAGAGGAGGCGGCCAAGGCAGCCCGGGCTGTGTTGGAGGCGATCGAGGTTCCTCTTATTGTGTGGGGCTGTGGGAATACGGACAAGGACAACGACGTCTTCCCGGCCGTTGCAGAGGCGCTGTCAGGTGAGAACTGCCTTCTGGGGACGATCACGGAGGATAACTACAAGACGTTGACCGCACTGGGGACAGCCTATGGGCACAAGCTCATCGCCGAGTCCCCGGTGGACATAAACATCGCCAAACAGGTGAACATCCTCGCCCTGGACGCCGGCTACCCGATGGAGAACCTGGTCATGTATCCGAGCACAGGGGCGCTGGGCTACGGCATCGAGTACGTGTACTCCATAATGGAGCGCTCTCGCATCGCCGCTCTCCAGGGAGACAAGGCAATGGCCATGCCGATTCTTTGCGACTTAGGTGTCCAGGTGTGGAAGGCTAAGGAGGCGCGAGCTTCGGAGGAGGAACTCCCCGGCTGGGGAGAGGCGGCCCGACGAGGTCCGATGTGGGAAGCAGCTACCGCCTACACCTATCTCCTGGCAGGAGCTGACATACTGGTCATGCGTCATCCGCAAGCGGTGCAGGCTACTAAGCGCGCCATCGAACGGCTTATGGAGAAGGGGGGTAGCTCGTGATCCTCATTGCCGAGCGGATCAACGCTGGGTTCAAGGACATCGCCCACGCCCTGAGAGAGAAGGAAAAGGGTCCGGTGCAAGAGTGGGCGCGAAGGCAAGCTGCTCAAGGCGCTGACTACCTGGATTTGAACATCGGGGCGATATCCAAGGAGCCCTCTGACATGCGCTGGCTGGTGGAGACGGTGCAGGAAGCCGTCCCCACATCCATCTGTGTGGACAGCACGCGGGTGGAGGTCCTCAAGGCTGGCCTGAACGCCGGTGACGGCCGCCCCTTTCTCATCAACTCTACCACTGCCGACCCAGGCAAGCTGGAGCAAGTAGTGCCGTTGGCCGCCGAGCACGGGGCGAGCCTGATCGGGGTGGCCATGGACCAGCGGGGAAGCCCGCAGGATGTGGACCGCAGGGTGGAGAACGCGGCCCAAATATTCGCCGTGGCCACCGACGCAGGGTTGGCTCCAGAACAGATGTTTCTGGATCCGATACTGATGCCCATCCGGTTCATGCAGGAGCAAGGACCCAACGTTTTGGAGGCCATCTCACAGTACACGATGCTCTCCGATCCGCCGCCGCACATCTCCGTGGGCCTGTCCAACATCCGTTCGCAGACATCGCAGAAGAAGCTCATCACGCGCACGTTCGTCGCCATGGCCATGGCCCGTGGGTTGGACGCGGCGATCTGTGATGTCATGGACGACGACCTCTTGGACACCATCGCCACGGTGGAACTGATACTGAACAAGGAGATCTACTCCGATGCGTACTTGCGGGCGTTCAGGATGAAGAGGGGGACATCGTGAAGGAGGGAAGGATGGAGCGAAGTGCGGACAGGGCGACTCAGCAGATGCTTAAAAGAGCTCAGGCAGACGAGCGCCAGACGGCTTGGGACCGTTTTGAACAGCAGCAACCCCAGTGCAAGTTCGGCTCGGAGGGGCTGTGCTGCCGTGTCTGCCACATGGGACCTTGCCGGATCATCGACAAGAAGTCCCCTACTGGTGTCTGTGGTGCTGACGCGGACACCATCTCCGCCCGCAACCTGGCTCGGATGATCGCCGCCGGGGCGGCGGCCCACTCCGACCACGGTCGGGATGTGGCCCACGCGCTGTTCCTCGCCGCCGAGGGTGGGGGGGACTACAAGGTGCAAGATGCGAAGAAGCTGCGGCAAGTGGCAGCCGATTACGGGATCGCTGTGGACGGGGCGGACGACACTCAGATAGCGAGGGCCGTCGCCGAGCGTGCGCTGGCCGACTTCGGCCAGCAGGAAGGGGAGCTCGCCCTCACCCAGAGGGCCCCGGAGAAACGTGTAGCCCTGTGGAGAAAGCTCGGTATCACGCCACGCGGCATCGACCGGGAGATCGTGGAGATCATGCACCGCACCACCATGGGGGTGGACACCGACTACCGGAACATCATCCGGCAGGGCCTGCGCTGTTCGCTGGCCGACGGGTGGGGCGGGTCGATGATCGCCACGGACCTGCAAGATGTTCTGTTAGGCACCCCGTTCCCGCTCCGCGCCCAGGTGAACCTGGGGGTGTTGGATCCGGAGATGGTGAACCTGGTCGTGCACGGGCACGAGCCCACGCTCTCTGAGGTGGTGGTGGCCGCGGCCCATGACCCGGAGCTGGAGAAGCTGGCCAAGGAGAAGGGGGCCAAGGGGATCAACGTCGCCGGCATTTGCTGCACGGCAAACGAGATATTGATGCGCCACGGAGTACCGATTGCTGGGAACTTCCTCCAGCAGGAGCTGGCCATGATGACCGGCGCGGTGGATGTGATGATGGTGGACGTTCAGTGCATCATGCCGGCGCTCTCCGATTTGTCGCGCCATTACCACACGGAGCTCATCACCACCTCTCCCAAGGCGAGGATCCCCGGTGTGGAGCATGTGGAGTTCACCGAGGAGCGCGCCATGGAGGTGGGCAAGGAGATCGTCCGCCGGGCCGTGGAGAAGTTCGACCAGCGGGAGGGAGAACCCTTCATCCCCAAGGAGAAGATGGATCTTGTAGGGGGGTTCACCGCTGAATCCGTGTTCAACTTCCTTGGGGGGACGTATCGGTCGACCTATCGCCCGCTGAACGACGCGATCATGGATGGGCGATTGCGGGGAGCTGCAGGTGTAGTGGGTTGCAACCATCCCGGCATCACCCACGACTGGGCGCACATCGAGATGGCCAAGGAGCTCATAAAGAACGACGTCCTGGTGGTGACCACGGGTTGCTCGGCCATAGCTGACGCCAAGGCGGGACTGCTCCGGCCGGAGGTCGCCTTCGAGCTTGCCGGGAAGGGCCTGCAGGAGATCTGCGAGACTGTGGGCATTCCGCCGGTGCTACACGTGGGGTCCTGCGTGGACAACAGCCGTATCCTCAATGTGCTCAGCAACATGGTGGCTGAGGGTGGATTGGGGGAGGATATCTCTGATCTTCCAGTGGCCGGGGCGGCTCCCGAGTGGATGAGCGAAAAGGCGGTGGCCATCGGTTTCTACTTCGTGGCCTCCGGCGTTTACACTGTGTTGGGTTCAGCGTTTCCCGTAGTGGGTTCGGAACGTGTGACCAAACTCCTCACCGAGGAGCTGGAGGAAGAGGTCGGCGGTAAGTTCGCTTTCGAGGAGGACCCGATCAAGGCCGCGCACCTCATGATCCAGCACATCGAGGCCAAAAGGAAGGCCCTCAAGCTGAAAGAACCCATGTACGCCTGATCCAGGACGCCATTCGGCAGGCTGCTTCAGGGCGCGGGGCTACTCCCGGGGGTAGCAACGGTGAACGGCGCCCCGGGAAGATCTCGCCTGCGATGCTTGCCGTGGCTCGCTTTGAGCGGTGCAGAAGGTGCGGGAGCGACTGTTGCCTTGCCTGACTCTGCGGCCTAGAAGCGCTCAGCGCCTCTTCCACTTGGGGCGAGCCGATCCTCCCTCTGGGTTGCGCGCCGATCAGGAGATGAGGTCGGGACGACTGTAGATGTTGAACCTCTGGCCCCGGAGGAAGCCAATGAGTCCAAGGCCGTGCTTCCGCGCGAGAGCGATCGCCCCGGTCAAGGGAGCCGCCTTGGACACGGCGAGGGGGATCCCGTTTTGCAGGCACTTGGCCACGACATCGTGGCTGAGCCGCCCCGTGAGGTATAGCAGGCATTCGTGGACATCGGAGCCGGCCAGCAGCGCCTTGCCCGTCACCTTGTCCACTGCGTTGTGGCGCCCGATGTCCTTTGCTGCGTGCTGGATGGAGAGGTGCGCATCCAGCAGGAAAGCGTAGTGGTAGGCTCCAGTAGCCGTAAACGCCTCTACGTGGTCTTTGATCACAAGGGGGAGACGGAGGAGCTCCTTCCCGCGGAGGGCGAATGGAAGAGTCTTTCCCACCGACTGTGGCAGGGGCTGCCCGGCAGGAGGGGCGCCACATGCCGTCCCCAGTGTGTCCGGAGGCCCGGGAAGATCTGGAGCCTCCGGCACTTCTACGTCGACGAAGACCCAGGGGTCCTCCCGACGCTCGGCGAAACGCTTGATTTCGTTGGGGGAGGAAATGAGGCCCTCCGCTACTAGATGCCCCACGACGAACGCGTGTACGTCCTCAGGACTAAACGCCACCCGGCGGAACAGTTGCCCGTTGATCCGCAGGCGCAGGAAAGCTTCCTCTGCCACCAGATCCTCTATCTCGGCCAGCCTTCCCTCTTGCCAGCGGTAGATCTTCATCGGTTCCATTGCTCTCCCACAGTGCGTAAGGTCAACGGGCTGACCTCGTGATGTGTTGTGGGACGCCCCCCAAGGCGCCGGTGTCGCCCTGGTGACCAGAGGACAGTCCTTCCTCGCTGGCAGTGCCAGAGGAGGTGAGCAGGAGAGCCTGCGTCGGACAGTGGACGACACAGGTCGAACACCGGATGCATCTTTGCTGAAACGCTTGCCCTTGGGCCCCGAGCTGCTTGTGCGGAGAAAGCTGCATCGGGCACACTTGCGAGCACTTGCCGCAGCCTATGCAGCGGGCCTTGTCCCTCCAACTCAGCTTGACGTCAGTGTTGGAGTTGATGCCCAGGCGAGTCCCCGCTCGGTACACGATCTCCTGCATCGTCCCCATGGGGCAGAAGGTGCACCAGGTGCGAGGTTTGACCAGGAACGCCAGTACGAGGCCGACCAGCGTCGGCCACAACAGGTACTGCCGCACGAAGACCATCCCCAGCCGGTCCACAAACAACGGATCTCCCCGGTAGCCAAACGCACCGTACAACCGGAAGGCAAACATGGCCATGAAGAACACGAAGAAGGCCCATTTGAGTGCGGGAGATCTGAAAAACGTGGGGATCGGCCTCATGCGGGAAAGCTTGATCGTGGCTACGTCGAACAGGCTTCCGTGAGGGCAGATGTTTCCGCACCAGTACCTCCCTCGCAGTAGGCTGAGCATCACAAGCGACAGCAGGATGGCCACCACGGCGAAGCCGAGCCAAGGGAGGAAAAGGCCGCCCAATGCAATAACAGGAACAGCCATCCAAGCCACCCTTTTCAGCTCCGTCGACGCGCGGCTGGTTCTTTTACATCTCATTTTGCTCCAGGAAATCTACCATCTCCCTGTGAGCCGACTCCTCCTTACGGAGCCGATCCAGCATCACCCCACGAATCAGGGCACAGGCCTCCAAGATACGTCGATCACAGACCCGGTAGTACA
>CAZEYM010000006.1:0-99916 GCA_964516385.1 uncultured Thermotogaceae bacterium | reverse complement strand
CGGCGAGACCGTGCCACACGTGGTGGACATCCGCGCTGGATACTGAGCCCGGAGTTGGTCGGTGCGTGTCAGGATAGGTAGACTGGCACAACTGGCCCTGAGCGTGGGCGGAGTGTGGGGCACTGGGGGTGCCGTGGGTGCGGACTCCCTCGGGGACACTGAGCGATGAGGAGCTGACCGAGGTGGACATCCTGCTGCTGATAGTAGGTGCGGTCTTGGGTATAGCTGTGGGCTACTTGTTGGCGCGGGCACGGTTTTTGCGCACCGAGCAGCAGATGCAGTTGAAGCTCGCCGAGGTCTCACAGGCCAGACGGGCGGATGCGGAGAAGCTCGAGTGGAGCGAGCGCCGTGAAGCCCAGCTTCGTGATGCTTTCCAGGCTGTAGCCGGACAGGCACTCCGATCCAACTCCGACGAGTTCTTGAAGAGAACTCGAGAGCAGCTTTCGGGGATGCTGTCCCAGGTGAGAGGTGACTGGTCCACGCACAAGGAGGAACTGAAAGGCCTGGTTCAACCACTGGAAAACGCCCTGCAGAGCCTGGATCGACAGGTGCGCCAGCTAGAGCAACGAAGAGAAGGAGCCTATAGGAGCTTGGAGGAGCACCTACGCCAGCTGGGCGAAGCGCAGCGGCAACTGCATTCGACCACCATAACGCTCTCCCAGGCCTTGAAGGCCTCGGCTGTCCGCGGAAGGTGGGGAGAGTTCCAGCTGCGGCGGGTGGTGGAGCTTGCCGGGATGTGTAAGCACGTGAACTTCGCTGAGCAACAAAGTACAGACGAGGGGAGGCCCGACATGATCATCTACCTCCCCGGAGGCGGGGTCATCCCGGTGGACGCAAAGGCCCCCATGGAGAGCTATCTCAAGGCGACCGAGGCCACGGAACAACAGGAGCGCCAGAGGCTGCTGCACTTATCGGTGCGGGCTCTGAGGCAGAGGATGCAGGCGCTCGGGCGCAAGTCCTATTGGCAGCAGTTCGAACGGGCGCCGGAGCTTGTGGTGATGTTCGTGCCCAGCGAAGCCTATCTGGCCAGCGCCTTCGACGCAGATCCGGGGTTGTTGGAGTTCAGCATGGAGCAGAGAGTGCTGGTGACCTCTCCTGTGAACCTGCTGGCCCTCCTGCGAGCGGTTGCCTTCGGCTGGCAGGAGCACGACATGTCCGAGCAGGCTCGGGAGGTTGCCGTTCAAGCAATGGAGCTGTACCGGCGCTTTCTTACTGTGTTCAGATACCTGAGGGGGACAGGCGAATCGATCGACCGACTGGTGTCCGACTACAACAGGTTGGTTGCTTCTCTGGAAGCTCGTGTCATCCCTGCGGCCAAGAAGCTCCAGTCGTTCGCGGACTCGGAGTTCCCAGAGCTCAGCCAGGTGGAGAACAGGGTGAGGAAGCCGGAAACAGGGGAGCAACAAGACCAGGGAGGGGAAACGTGAAAGCGAACGCAGTGATCCTGGCTGGTGGAAGAGGGGAGCGCTTGTGGCCTATGTCCTATCCACAGCGACCCAAGCCCTTGTTGCCCCTTGGCGGCGGGGAGCGCAGCCTTCTCCGCGCCACGTTCGAACGGGTGGCGCCGCTGGTGGGGGCTGAGGGCAAGGTGTACTTGGTGACGGATGCGGCTCTGGCAGCCCGCATGCGTGCGGAGCTAGATCTCCCGCCAGAACAACTGATCGTTGAGCCGGAGGGCCGTAACACAGCACCTGCCATTGGGCTAGCTGCGGCCTACTTGTCCTTGCAGGATCCCCAGTCGGTGATGATGGTGTTCCCCGCCGACCACCTGGTCGCCAAGGAAGAAGCGTTTCGCGGCGTGGTGCGTTCCGCAATCAAGGCCGCGGTCAGCGGTCACTTGGTGACTTTGGGAGTTCGCCCTACGTTTCCCGCCATAGGATACGGCTACATCCAGCGCGGGGACCTAATCATGGAAGCTGAGGGCCACCAGGTATATCAGGTGGCGCGGTTTGCTGAGAAACCCGACCGAGAGACTGCCAGGCGGTACGTCTCCTGTGGGGAGTACAGCTGGAATGCAGGTGTGTTTGTGTGGCAGGTGGAGAGAATTCTGGAGGAGTTTGGCCGGCACCTCCCCGACCTGGCCAAGTGCCTGGCCGAGCTCGGCCTGGAGGACTTCGCTGAGACGAATCGCCCGCGGCTGGCTCATCGCTGGAGTGAACTTCCTTCCGTATCCGTGGACTACGGAATCATGGAGAAGGCGAGTGATGTGGCGGTGGTTCTGGCGGATGTGGGCTGGTCGGACCTAGGGGACTGGCACGCTGTGTGGGAGGCGATGAGGGAAGGCCGGAGTGAGGTCGCCGCTTGGGGTAGGCACGTGGGGCAAGACACGACCCGCTGCCTTGTGTGGACGTCGCCGGGCAAGGTGGTGGCCACCCTGGGGCTGCACGATGCAGTGGTGGTGGACACCCCGGAAGCGCTGTTGGTTTCCGACATCGAACGGGCTGAGGAGATCAGGGCCTTGGCCCGGGCAGCACGTCCATGCCCGCGCAACTGGGATGAGCTGCGGGGGCACGACTCAGCAGGGCTGCTATCCGTTGTGGAGGCTTTTCCCTCCCAGTGCCGCGATGCCTTGGCCCGGGGTGCCGCGGTATCCCCGCCTCGATCCCTGGAAGGGTTCAGCCGTGTGGCGTGTGTGGGGATGGGCGGGTCGGGAATCACAGGTGACCTGTTGGCGCGTCTCCTCACGGCCGAAGTGACTCCGCATCGCGGGTACGACTGCCCGGAACACGTGGATGAGAACACCTTGCTGGTGGGATTCTCATACTCGGGCAATACGGAGGAGACGCTGTCAGCGTTTCGCAAAGGACTTGACAGAACTAAACGGGCGATGGCCATCTCCTCTGGGGGTGAGCTGGCGCGGCTCTGCCGCGAACGAGCCGTTCCTCTGATCGACGTCCCGTCTGGCATGCAACCCCGCGCTGCCCTGGGGTATCTTTTGTTTTCCCCAGTGCCGTGGTTCGCCGGCTGGGGCGTGTTGAAGTACGATCCGACGTCGGCGATGGATCTTCTGGAGTCCATGGCTGCCGAGCTCCGTCCGGCGAACGAGGGCAACGCTGCCCAGTCGCTGGCCGACCTGCTCCACGGCCGGGTGCCTCTAGTGTATGCGGGCAACGCATTGACTTCTGTAGCTGCCTTTCGTTGGAAGACGCAGATGAACGAGAATGCCAAACAGCCAGCGTTCTGGGCGGAACTCCCCGAGCTGTGCCACAACGAGATCGTCGGCTACGAGCTGACCAACGCTGTGCTGCCGTCGGCGTGTGTTGTGTTTCTGCGGTCTTCCTTTGATCACCCGCGGGTTGGCGCTCGGGTGGAGATTCTCAAGGAAGTACTGGAAAAGCGGGGTTTACGGTACGCAGAGGTCTGGGCGCAAGGCGTCGAGCCCGTGGAGCAACTGCTGTCCCTGGTGTACATGGGGGACTGGACCAGCGTGTACCTGGCCCTGGCCAACCGCGTCGATCCCTCCTCGGTGCGGCCGATCGAGGAGCTCAAGCAGAGGCTGCGCAGGTGGCCGGACTCATGAGGAGTCTGGCCGAGGAAGGGCACAGAGAGGTTCCCGCGAGAGCTGATGTGGTGGTAGTTGGCGGCGGCCCGGCTGGGGCCATTGTCGCAGCCACTGCTGCGCCGAAGGCCTACACCGTGGTCCTCGAACGAGCCCCCAAGCGCCCTGCCCGCTGCGCTGGCTTGGTTGGACTGCAAGGGCGGGAATTCTTGTCTGTGCCTGACGAACTTGTGTTGGCTGAGATCAGGAGGTTCCGCTTGCACGGACCCAGCGGGGGCCTGCTGGAGCTATCCTCTCCCTCTCCCAAAGCGTTCGTTGTCGATCGAGCGAGGCTCGACATCCTCCTCTTGGAGCGGGCTCGGCAGTCCGGGGCGCACGTGCGGGTGGGGGTGGAGGCCAAGGGGTGGCAGCCAGGAAAGCTTCTCACCACGTGTGGGGAGATTGACGTCTCTGTTGTCGTAGGCGCCGACGGGGCGCGCAGTGGAGTGGCCTGGTGGGCCGGGTTGCCTGGTCCCGAACGGACTCTCGTGGGGGTGCAGGCGATGGTCGTGGCGGACGGAATGGGGGATTGTGTAGACGTATTCGTGGGGGGAGTGGTGCCACCAGGGTCGTTCGGCTGGGCGGTCCCGGCGGGGGTTGGGCGGATCAACGTGGGGGTGGTCACCGGTCGCGGACGAGAGGCCGGAGCGACTCTGGACCGTATGCTCTCCACCCACTTCCGCAGCGCGGATGTGGCGGGACGCATCGGCGGGCTCATCCCTGTGGGACCTCCGGAAGTGACTGTTGGCGACGGGGTGGTCCTGGTGGGTGACGCTGCCGGGCAGGTGAAGCCGCTTTCTGGGGGAGGGCTCTACTACGGTGCCCTGTGCGCACACCTAGCGGGACGGGCCGCCGCGCAGGGGCCGTGTTCGTTGCAGGGCTACGAGACTGGTTGGCGTGAGGACCTGGGTGAGGAGATTGCCGTTGGGCTTGCGGCCCGCCGCTTTGTGGAGGGGCTCTCCGAAGAGGAGATGGGGCGTGTGATCGAGTTGTTGGGAGGGCACAGGATCGCCGACTTCCTCGCCACAGAGGGGGACATCGATCGTCCAGCGGGACTCCTGCGGAAGCTGCTCTGTCGTCCTTCGCTGTGGGGGGAGGTAGCGAGCCTCCTTTCGGCGGTGGGGGGGTGGGGGCGTGTGCACGAACTCGTCGGTGGTTTGCGCTTCCCTCCCGACAAGGCCTAGACTCCGTTGGATATGGGCCGCAGAAGGCGTTTTGCAGGGTGCGCTCACGCTGAAACTGGAAAGCACGCATGGGCGGAACTGCTGGGCCGGGCCCGTCTGTGGTTGCTGGCCTTTTTCCTTTTCTCCATGCCCATGTTCTTCCTCCCGGGCAACACCGAGTACGGTTACACGAAGGCTGTGTACACCTTGGTCTTCGTGTCGGGACTGGTACTTCTGTGGGCGGTGGAAGGACTGTTGCGGGGGACGTGGGAGGTCCAGCTGACCAGTTTGTTCCCAGTGATCCCGGCGTTCCTGGTGGTTGCCCTGCTTTCGTTGACTGGAGGGGCTGCCGCTCGGCTGGTGATACAGTCGGCGACGGTCTTCCTCTACTTTGGGTTCATCTACCTTCTGGTGGTGAATACGGCCCGCGAGGACAGCGATGTCGTTGTTCTGTTGGGTGCTTTGCTCGTGGGAGGGGTGGGCACGGGCCTGTACGGCCTGTTGCAGTACACGGGTACCGTACCCGGCGGGCCGGGGATCGGCCTGGGAGCGATGATCTCCAGCATGGGAAACCGGCAGTTCCTGGCCGGATTTCTCTCCTACCTTGTGCTCCCGGCCGGTGTGCTATTGGTACGGCTTCGCCGCCCTTGGGCTCGGGCAGCCACACTGGTGGCGGGCGGGTTCGTGTTGGCGGTGATGCTCCTTACCCGCCAAGTGGGTGTACGCCTGGGGCTGGGCGTGGCCAGCGGGTTTGTCGCCTTTGCCCTGGGGTTGTGGCCGGGAAGGGGAGCCCGGTGGATGTGGTGGTCTGCTGCTGCCGGGGCCGCCTTGGCCGCGCTGGGCAGCGTTGGGGGGTGGCGGTGGTTCCTGTTCGGGGCCTCTCTCCTGGGCACCTGTGGTGTGGTGTGGGCTTGGGCGACAATCCTCAGGCGCCACAAGTGGGCGTGGATACCCACGGCGGTGCTGGTACTGCTCGTGGTCGTCCTGTTGATCCCTGTTACGTCTCCTGTTCCGGGCGTACGCCAGCTGTGGGCGCGGCAGTCGGGTGCGGTGAGGGCGTACGATTGGTGGGTGGGGTACGAGATGTGGAGGGACCGTCCGGTTTTTGGGGTCGGGCTCAGCGCGTACAAGGCGGAATTCGTGCCCTACAAGACAACGTTCCTCGATACCCCGCGCGGTGAGCAGTATGACTTCCCCATTGCCCCCGCCGCTCAGGCGCACAACGAGTACGTGCAAGTGGCCGCCGAGTTGGGGACGGCCGGGTTTTTGGTGCTCTTGGGGGGGCTGGGGGGCATCGTCTGGTTGGGGCTGCGGAGGGTGGCAACCCTAGAGGATCCACAGCGACGGTTGGAACTCATCCTGTTGGGTGGGGGGCTGATCGTGACTCTGGTGCACGCAGCGGTGACCTTCCCCTGGCGGCTTCCGGCCTCCAGCATGGCGTTCGTGACCAGCTTGGGAGTGGCCTTCTCTCCCCGCTATGGGCCCGTGGGGAAGTGGACGGTTACCCTGCGGGGCAAAGTCCTGGCGGCGACGACGGTCGCGCTGGCGGTGTTGGGGGTGACCGTCTCCGCTTTCGCGGTGCGGGATCTCTTGGCCGATCGCTTTCTGTTCCAGGGTAAGCAGCAACTTGCCCTGGGGGAGGTGCAGCAGGCACGCGAGCTTCTGGAGCGCTCCGTGGAGTTCGACTTCTTCCCACGGTTGAGCCTTTACTGGCTGGGGATGGTGCAGCTTGAGACCGGCGAGCTGCAGGCGGCGCGGGGGACGCTGCAGAAGTGCTTTGGGCGGTACGTAGCAGAGCCGCTCTACCTGAACTTGGCCCAACTGCACATACAATTGGACGAGCCAGCCCAGGCGCGTGGGCTACTCCAAGAGCTCCTCGCCACCCATCCCTCGCCGGACAGCGAGTCCCACGCACGCTACCTACTGGCCCTGCTGGAGGGGAGGGAGGGAAGGTACGACCAGGCCGAGGAGCTCCTGCGCCAGGTGGTGGCATTGGACGGGGGGCATTGGCGGGCGCGGGTTTTCCTGGGGGACCTGGCTCGGGCAAGGGGCGACGAAGAACAGGCCAGGCTAGAGTACGAGCGAGCGCTGGAGATCATCAAGCGGCAGCTCAAAAGGCTGAATGCCCGCCTTGGGGAGCCGGTAACCGTGGAAGAGTACTCCCGCATGCACAGGGAAGCCGAGGAGCTCGAACAAGCGCGGCAGCTGGTGGAACGTAGAAGGGAGCAGTAGAAGCGAAAGCCACCCCCCATCGTGGTGGGAGAAGTTGAACGAGAACCGCTTGCACAGGTCTGGCCGTCTGCCAGTGCGGTCTTGCACACGGGAAAAGCGGGGGCTCCACCTTGATCATTGCGAAAGCGAACGAGGAGACGTAGTCTATTGCCATGGTTTCCCTGCGTTACATGGTGGACCGCCTATTTGGGCAGACCAACGAGCAGAGGCTCCGCCGGTTGTTCCCCCTCCTTCAACGGGTGAACGAGCTGGCGGAAACGACTGCGGAACTCTCGGACTCTGAGCTTCGTTCCAAGATCGACGAGTTTCGCACGCGTTTGGCCGCCGGAGAAACGGTGGACGACATTCTGCCCGATGCGTTCGCTGTGGTGCGAGAGGTGGCCTACCGTGCTATCGGCCTCCGGCCTTATGACGTGCAGGTGCTGGGGGGGGTCGTCCTTCACCAGCGGCGCATCGCCGAGATGAAGACGGGCGAGGGCAAGACGCTGGTTGCCACCATGCCGGCCTACCTCAACGCGCTCGTGGGGAAAGTCCACATCGTCACGGTCAACGACTACCTTGCCCGGCGGGATCGCCACTGGATGGGGCCCGTCTACGAAGCGCTGGGGCTGTCTGTGGGGTTGATTCAAGATGGAATGGACCAAGACGAGCGCCGGGATGCCTATGCCTGTGACATCACCTACGGAACGAACGCGCAGTTCGGCTTCGACTATCTGCGAGACCACATGGTGCTGGCCAGACACCAGAAGGTGCAGGCAACCCATGACTTCGCTATCGTGGACGAGATCGACAACATCCTCATCGACGAAGCCCGCACCCCGCTGATCATCTCCGGGCCCATTGAGCAAACCGCGCGCATGTTTCGCGAGTTCGCCCGTGTAGCCAAGCTTTTCAAGCCCGGAGAGGACTACGAAGTGGACGAGGAACACAAGCGCCTGACCCTCACCGATGCTGGCATTGCCAAGGCAGAGAAGGTGTTGAAGATCGAAAACTACTCCGATCCGCGAGCCATCACCGCACGGCAGCACCTGGAGACTGCCCTGCGGGCCCGCGAGTTCTTCAAGCGGGACCGTGAGTACATTGTCAAGGACGGCAGGGTGATGATCGTCGACGAGTTTACAGGCAGGTTGATGCCCGATAGGCGTTACTCAGGCGGACTCCATCAAGCGATCGAGGCCAAGGAGAATCTCTCTGTGCAGCGGGAATCGCAGACCTTGGCCCAGATCACGCTGCAGCACTACTTCCGGCTGTACAAGGGCCTTGCAGGGATGACCGGTACGGCCAAGACTGAGGAAGAGGAGTTCAAGGAGATATACGGGCTCGATGTGGTGCAGATCCCCACAAATAGGCCCCTGATCCGGGAGGCTCTGCCCGACGTCATCTACCGCACGCGCAAGGCGAAGTTCGAGGCCGTGGTGGACGAGGTCGAGCGGCTGCACAAGGAGGCGCGGCCGGTGTTGATCGGGACCACGTCCATCGATGACTCCGAGAAGCTGTCCGGCATGCTGAAAAAGCGCGGCCTGAAGCACGAGGTGCTGAACGCCAAGTACCACGAACGGGAGGCGCACATCATCGCTCAGGCTGGGCGGGCGGGAGCCATCACCATCGCCACGAACATGGCTGGACGGGGAACGGACATCGTCCTGGGCGGCGGAGCCGAGCATCGGGCTGCCCAGGAGAGCGACCCGCAGGAGGACCCCGAGCACTTTCAGCAGTTGGTAGAAACGTATCGACAGGAAGCTGAGAAGGAACGGGAGCGGATCGTCAAGCCGGCTGACCCCTCCTCTGAGTACGGAAAACGGGCACTGAACAGAATCAGCAAGTGGTGTGAGGAGACAGGCCGCCCATACGGAAGGGATGACTGGGAAGATCAACTCCGCCAGGGTGGGCTGCACGTGATCGGCTGCCAGCGGCACGAAGCCAGGCGGATCGACGACCAGTTGGCCGGTCGGACGGGACGACAAGGCGATCCGGGCAGTTCTTGCTTTTTCTTGTCCACTGAGGATGACCTTCTGCGCATTTTTGGGGGGGAGCGCATTGGGTCGATCATGGATCGCCTGGGGGTCAAGGAAGGAGAACCCATCACCCACGACCTCCTCAGCCGTGCCATACGCAATGCGCAAAAACGCGTGGAGGAAAGAAATTTCGAGATCCGCAAGCGCCTACTGGACTATGATGAGGTGATGGCCCGCCAGCGGCAGACCATCTATGAATCTCGCGAAGACCTTCTCTTTCCCAGTCCCGAGGAGACCCCGGACGACAACGCCGTGTGGGATCGCCTGCAGCAGATGGGCGACGAGTATGCCGAAGCCTTGGTGGAGCGGTACGTGCCACCGGGCAGTTCCCCTGATGCTGACGGTTGCCAGGATCTCGCCGCTGAGGTCGCGCGGCTCTCAGAGACGGAGCCCTCGACTGAAGAGCTCGCCCGAGCCAAGTCGTGGGAGGACCTGGTGGCCCGGGTGCAGGAGCTCTTCCGTGAACAGCTTGAGCGGCAACGGCAGCGCCTGGCGCCGCACTACCTGGGCGCAGCGCGCAGCGTTCTCCTCCGCACGCTCGACGAAAACTGGCGGCTGCACTTGTTGGAACTTGACGATGTCCGAGAGGGAATTGGCTTGCGCGCTTACGGAGGTACGAACCCGTTGGTGGAGTTCCGTCGGGAGGCGCACCGGCTGTTCCAGGAGATGCTTGTGCGCAGCGAGGAGCAGGCGATGCGAGTGCTGCTTTCGCCCCGCCTCGTGATCCAACAGCAGGGGGAGCAGCAAGCGCCACGGCAGCCGACTTCGGTGTCCACGGCAGCCGACTTCGCGGCCACCGCAGGGGAGAGGAAGGGCGGCGGCAAGAGCTCTTCTTCTACAAAGCCGAGGAGGAATGACCCCTGCCCCTGCGGCTCGGGCAAGAAGTACAAGCGCTGCTGCGGCCGCAGCGATTCCTGAAGCTTGTCCCAAGTGGCCTTGACCTGTGGGAGCGGTATCTCTATCATTCGTTAGCAAACCACCGGGGTGATTGCTAAATGCGTGGGCGACGGGAGCTGCTCCTGAAAGAAGTGGTCGATCAGTACATACGTACGCTGAGACCGATCTCCTCGCGAGGATTGCTCGAGGAGTACGGGCACTCGTTCAGCTCGGCTACAGTGCGGAACGAACTAGCCGCACTGGAACGTGGTGGCTACCTGTACAAACCTTATCCTTCGGCGGGGAGGGTTCCGACGAAAGCCGGGTACCGCTTCTTTGCCGAGTGGCTCCTGGAACTCGCCGAGCTGCAGAGAAGGCCGCAGAGGCTGCCTGTAGAACCGCCCGAGATAGAGCCTCAGCAACTGCCGGACCTGCTGCGGCGGACGGCGCTGCTTGTCGCCTCCATGACCGGTCAGCTCGGGTTTGTGCAAGCTCCGCCGATGGAGTCGTTGCGGTTGGCGGGCCTGGTGATGCGGAAGCTGGCTCCGCGAGCGGTATTAGTGGTGGTGCTGTCCGAGCTGGGTGTGGTGGAGTCCCGTGTGCTGGAGTTGGAGCGCGACCTTGAGGTGGACGAACTCGACCGGGTAGAGCGTATGCTGGCCCGCAGGGTGCAGGGGCTTCGTTTGGAGGAGTTGGCACGGATGGGAGTGCTGGATGTGGAGGGGTGGCACGACCCGACGGTGTCGGCCGCTGTGGAGCTTCTCAAAGGTTTGTCCGCCGAGGAACTGCGGCGACGCTTGTACGCCGAGGGGTTGACCCAGCTGCTGGAGGGAATGCGCCGCGAGCAGCCTGAAGTTGTGTTGGAGAAGGTCTGTGGGCTACTCCGAGTTCTGGAGGATGAACACGGCTTCGCTGCCGCTGCTGAAAAGATGCGCCGGGGCCGGCGCGGTCTGCTGGCCCACGTAGGCGATAGGACTGTGGAGGAGCTGTCGGAGTTCAGCATGATTACGACAACCTTTTTCGGCGATAGCGGTCTGCTAGGGGTTATCGGACCTCTATGGCTTGATTACGCCCGTGCTTTTTCCGCGCTACGGTACGTGGCCGGTAAGTTGGACGCCATCCTGGTGTTCTCGAACCGTGTACAGGAGGTGGAACGATGAACGAGCAAAGGCAGACCACGAACGAGCACGAACAGAAGCCCCAGGAGGAGCGTCAACGGGAAGATCTGCAGGCAAAGCTAGCGGAGAAGGATGAGGAGTTGCAGAGCCTGCGGGAGAAAATGCTGAGGCTGCGCGCGGATTTTGAGAACTACCGCAAACAAGTGGATAGGAACACTGACGCCCTTGTGCGGAGGGTCTCCGATCAGGAAATAGTGGATTTCCTCTCCGTGTACGACTCCATGGAGTCTGCATTCCGTACGTATCAGAGGGCGGAAGACGCCCAGGCGTTTGTGGAAGGAATGGAGCGCATATTCGCGCAGCTCTCTGAAGTACTGGAGCGCAAAGGGTGTCGTCCGTTCAGCTCGCGGGGGGAGAAGTTCGATCCGGCCAGGCACGAGGTGCTCATCGCTGTCGGCTCCCCCGAGGAGCGCGACACGATATTGGAAGAGTTCGAGCGAGGCTGGTATAGGGGCGATAAGGTACTGCGCCCCGCCAAGGTGAAGGCCAGCCTCGGGCCTGAGGAGAACACAGGAGGTGAACAACATGGCGGAGACGAAAGAGCGAGTAATAGGGATTGATCTGGGGACGACCAACTCCTGTGCGGCAATGGTGCGCGGAGGCCGCCCGGAGATCATCCCCAATGCTGAAGGAGAGCGGATCACCCCGTCGGTGGTGGTGTTCAGCGACGGCGATGAGGTGCTGGTGGGACAGCTTGCCAAGCGACAGTCGCTGTTGAACGCCGACCGCGCGGTGCTTTCTGTGAAGAGGAAAATGGGTACCGACTGGAGGTTTTCTCTCTCCCGCGACGGGGAAAAGCAGGAGTACACGCCTGAGCAAATCTCGGCCTACATACTGCAGAAGATAAAGCATGATGCGGAGCAGTACATCGGCGGGGAGATACGCAAGGCTGTCATCACCGTTCCCGCCTACTTCAACAACCTGCAGCGACAGGCCACCAAGGACGCCGGCAAGATCGCCGGGCTGGAGGTGCTGAGGATAATCAACGAGCCCACAGCAGCTTCGTTGGCCTACGGCCTCGATCGGCAGCAAAAGGAGCAGACGATCCTGGTGTACGACTTCGGGGGAGGAACGTTCGACGCGTCCATCCTGGAGTTGGGAGAGGGCGTATTCGAAGTGCTCGCTTCCGATGGGGATACCCAGCTGGGGGGCGACGACATCGACGGCCGGATCATGAATTGGCTGGTGGAGGAGTTCCGCGGAGAGACTGGGATCGACCTCAGCAAGGACCCGTCCGCCCTGCAACGGATGCGGGACGCCGCCGAAGGTGCCAAGAAGGAGCTCTCCAGCCGTATGGAAGCCAAGATATCCCTGCCGTACCTGACAGCAGACGCCTCGGGGCCCAAACATTTGGAGAAGACGCTGACCCGGGCAAAGCTGGAGGGGATGATCGAGGACTTGCTGCAGCGGACGATGAACATCGTGGACAACACCCTGGAGGCAGCCAAGAAGAGCCCCGAGGACATCCACCAGGTGGTGCTGGTCGGCGGAAGCACGCGCATCCCTAAGGTACAGGAGCTTGTGGCCCAACGGTTCGCCAAGGGGCAGATCAACCGGGACATCAACCCCGACGAGGTGGTGGGCCTGGGGGCTGCCGTGCAGGCAGCCATCCTCGCTGGCGAGATGGACGAGGTGGTGCTGCTGGACGTGACGCCGTTGACCTTGTCAATCGAGACCCTGGGAGGAGTCGCAACCTCGATCATCGAGCGTAACACCACCATCCCGGTGGAGCGGAGCAAGACGTTCACCACTGCTGAGGACTACCAGTCGCAGGTGGAGATCCACGTGTTGCAGGGAGAGCGGAAAATGGCTGCCGACAACAAGTCCCTGGGTCGCTTTGTGCTCTCCGACATACCACCCGCACCGCGGGGAACGCCGCAGATAGATGTCACCTTCTCCATAAACACTGACGGAATACTCGAGGTCACAGCAAGAGACAAGGGAACGGGCAAGAGCTCGTCCATCACCATCAAGGAAACCTCGCGGCTCTCCCAGGAGGAGATCGAGCGCATGCGCAAGGAGGCCGAGGAGCACGCTGAGGAGGATCGCAAGCGTGCCGAGGAGGTGGAGACGCGCAACCAGGCCGATCAGCTTATCTACACCGTGGAGAAGACCTTGAATGACCTCGGTGACAAGGTTCCCTCCGCGAAGCGCGGGGAGATCGAGACGGCCATTCGTGACCTGAAGCAGAAGCTGGAGTCTCGCGCTGACGTGTCTTCCTTGCGGGCGTCGATGGACGCGCTGAAGCGAGCCGCGGGGGAAGTCGCTCAAGCCGCCTACGGGCAGGCCGGGGCGCAAACGGGTCCGAGCGGGCAACAAAAGGGGCAGGAGCAAGGCGGTGAGGACGAACAAGATTCGGACTACATCGACTACGAAAAGGAGTGACTGACCGGTGCCCAAGGATTACTACGAGATCCTGGGGATCTCCAGGCAAGCATCGCCTGAGGAGATCAAACGGGCATACCGCCGTTTGGCCCGGCAGTACCATCCCGACGCTTTCAAGGGGGACAAGGCCGAGGCCGAGCGGCGGTTCCGGGAGATCGCTGAGGCGTACGAGGTTCTGTCCGACCCGGACAAGCGAGCCCAGTATGACCGGTTCGGTCACGCCGGGCCTTCTCAGGGTTTCGACTTTGGGCCCACGGACTTTCGGCGAGCAAGGGAGACGTTCAGCGAGTTCTTCGATCCCTCGTCGTTCGACGACATCTTCGACTTGTTCTTTTCCGAGGGAACCAGAACGCAAGGGAGGCGGGCGGGAGGGCGCACTAAACGTGGAGAAGACCTCGAGTACAGAATCCGCGTAACCCTGGAGGACGCGGCCTTCGGTACGCGGATCAAGGCCACCGTTCCCCGCTATGTCACTTGTTCCTCCTGTCGGGGTAGCGGAGCCAAGGAAGGGAGCGGGGCACGTACCTGTCCCACCTGCCGGGGCGCCGGGCGTGTGCAGTTCAGGCAGAGCACAATGTTGGGATCGTTCGTCAACGTACGGGAGTGCCCGGAGTGCCAGGGGGTGGGCGAGAAGATCGACCAACCCTGCCCCAAGTGCCGGGGTGAGGGGAGAGTGCGTGAGCGCAGCGAGATCAGCGTGGAGATCCCCCCTGGCATCGAAGAGGGCGCCCGCCTGCGTGTGCGCGGTGAGGGGAACGCCGGGCGAGCGGGGGGCCCTCCCGGCGACCTAATCATCCGTGTGGAGGTTCAGCCTCACCACTTGTTCCGCCGAGAAGGCTCGGACCTACGAGTGGAGATCCCTGTGCACTACGGGCAGCTGGTCTTGGGCGGCACTGTGCAAGTCCCGACGCTGGACGGCGATGAGAGCCTGAGCATCCCTTCCGGAACATCCGCCGGGACCACCTTACGTCTGCCGGGGCGGGGCATGCCGCAGGGCCGCCGACGGGGAGACCTGTTGGTCGACCTCCGGGTGGCAGTGCCCAAGAAACTGAAACGCAGACAGAGGGAGCTCCTCAAGGAGTTCACCGACACGCTTCCCGCGCCGGAGTAGCGTTTACAGACTCTGCTCTGGGAGCGGAGTCCTTGGGTTCACGAGGGTTGACTTTCCTGGCTCTTCCGCAAGCGAGCACCGAGAGCGCCGCCCGGGTGTAGAATGCGAAAATTGTCGCGGCTGAAGCCCTTCAGTGTAGCTGCCGCAACGGCGAGGGCATCTCCCAGGGCCAGAGTGGCTGTTGAGCTACTCGTCGGAGCGAGATTCAACGGATCAGCTTCCTCTGATACATGTGTCACCAGAGCGATGTCGGCATCCTGTGCCAGTCGACAACCTGCACGGCCTGTGATCGTCACGATCGTGCATCCCAGGGCACGTACTACATCGACCAGGGCCGCTACCTCGATGGTCTCACCACTGTGCGAGATCAGAACCACAACGTCCCCGGCCCTGAGCATCCCCAGATCTCCATGAACTGCTTCCACTGCGTGGAGGAAGAAAGACGGAGTGCCCAGGCTGGAAAGCGATGCCGCTAACTTGCGCCCTACATGTCCGGATTTCCCCAGCCCGACGACAACTACGCGCCCGTTGCACTTCGCAACTGTGAGGACAGCCTGAGCAAACGAAAGGTCAAGGCTGTCCGCGAGGTGCTTCACGCTGTTAGCCTCGTGGAGCAGCACGCTGCGCCCCTTTGCGATGAGCTCTTCGTCGCTCATTGTCATCACGGGTTCCCCTCCTCGCCAGCTCCTGGGCCTTGGGGCACCTTGGGAACAGCCCTGACACATCCCTGCCGTGCGACTGTCTGGCTGTTCACGAGCTGCCCCGCCTTGATGTGTACCCGGGAGGGGAGATCTCCTCCTCGAGGGGGAGTTCTACCCAGGTCCCCGTCGACATCGACTTGTGAACTGCGCACATGACCTCTACAGCATGTGCCCCATCCTCCCCTTTGGTCAGCGGCTCTGAGTCGTTGACCATGCAGTCGATGAAATGCCGCCACAGCCGCTGGTAGTTGTTGGGCTCCCGCGGAGGGATTATGGGAACCCATCTTTTCTGCACGGGTCGGTTCACGAGGTCTTCTGCCCAGAATGTCTGAGGCCAACGGTAGTTGCGGAGCACAGAGGGCAGTTCCTCCCAGTTATAGTCATTGTCAGTGTATACTGCCATCGGTGCGGTCTGGTAGGGGTTGATCGAATCTGAGCCGAGGAAAATAGTGCCCTTGTCTCCGTAACACTCGGTGAAGTGAGATGCGGCAGGGCTGAAACGATTACAGCTCACATAGCCGTAGGCGCCGTTCGTGTGCTCCATCATGACCAGGGCAAGATCATCGCAGGGAGAGTACGTCGCAGGGGTTGCTACCCGCTGTGCGATGCCGACGACGCGACGCACAGGGCTGCCGATCAGCCAGACGAGCAAGTCGATGGCATGGGCGCCTGTGTCCGCGAGAGCTGCCCCTCCGGAGAGCCGCGGATCCAGACGAAATGACGTGTGCGCTATCTTCCCTTGGTACAGGGGCCACCCTTCGTGCATTGTGCTCCGTCCGATGTGCACGTGACCGATCACGCCCGCGTCAATCAGAGATTTCGTCCACTCGCTTTGCAGCCAATAGCGGCGGTCACAGCCAACCAGGAGCTTCTTGCCTGTCTTGCGGAATGCCTCCACTACGTCCTGGGCCTCCATATTCGTGACGGTCATGGGCTTCTCGATGAGCGTGTGCACCCCAGCTTCAGCTGCAGCCATGCCCTGCTCCCAATGGAACAAAGGTGGCGAGGCAATCACGACTGCGTCAAGCTCACTGTGCTGCAGCATTCGCGTGTGGTCCGTATACACTTCGCTGGCTCCCCACGCTTGCGCGGCGGTCCTCGCCTTGCTCTCGTTGGTGTCACACACAGCCACCATCTGTGTCTCTGGATTTGCTTGGATGTTGGGGAAGTGTGCGATCTCGGCAATGCTACCGCACCCAATCACCCCTAGTCTGATTTCAGGCATCACGTGCCTCCTCACTGAGCAGTCTCTGAACATCTGCAGCGGTGGGCATGCGCTCCGGTGCGACCCCACCGGAGCGCTCTAGCACCCAACAGGCGGTCGCCTGGCCAAACTGGACGAAGCGTGACCAGTTCTGTGAGTCCTGCCGATAGGCGTGAATCATGCCTGCGGAGAATGCGTCCCCAGCGCCAGTGGTGTCTCTTACGCGGCAGGGAAGGGCGTCGAACAGCATTTCACGCGCTCCATCGGCGACATACACGCCGTGGCGTCCGAGCGTCAGCACCACGAGGCGACTGCCTAAATCGAGCAGTCTTCGTGCGTAAACACGCGCCGGCAGAAGGCTGTCTGTGGGCCCAAAAAGATCTCGACAGTCCTCGATGCTGGCCTTCACCAGTGTGCAGCTTGCGGCCACAACAGCGGTTGGCTCAAGAAGCTCACTTCTGCCTAAGGGATGCGTTGAGGAGGTAGCTCCGCCGTATCCGCCCAGGTCGGCGATGACAGATCCTCCGCGCCCGGCGAGTTCCTGCACCTCACTGGGCGTTACCTCGTAGTCCATGGGGCAAACGTAGAACACCGCATCTCTATTGGCGTGGTGTGGGATGTCGTCGAGCGTGATCGGGGCTGCTTTGTGTAGGAACTCGATGTCCTTCGCATCTGGGCTTGTGTAGACGAGCCTGTTACGCGAACTGCGCGACTCCTCTATCTTCATTCCATCCAGACACACGCCGGCATCGAGGAAAGCTCTGTGGAACTCCTCGGGGAGATCCTCCCCGGCTCGCGTGCACAAGCACACATCGTTCCCCAGGCGGGCCAAGGCCACCGAGGAGTAGGCAGCAGGGCTGCCCAACACCGGACCCAAAACGTGTCCGTCGGGGAACACGATTGTCTCGATGATGATGTGCCCAAGCACGTAGATCGAGCTCATCTATCCCTCTTACCTTCGATGAACTCGTGCAACATCTGCAGCGACACCTCGTCGTTGTACGCAACTGGGGGGTGCTTGGCATAATACGCCGATGGAGACAGCAGTGGACCCGCCAGGCCTCTGTCGGTGCCGAGCTTGGCGCAGCGTATCATGTCCACCATCACCCCTGCTGCGTCCGCGCTGTCGTTGACAGACAGCTCCGTGCTGATTGTGATAGGTGCCCCGCCCCACTTCCTCCCCTCGATCTCGATACGTGCAATCTTCCGGTCTTCCTGGTTCCTCACAAAGGCGAATCCCGACGAGACGCTTGCTTGGTAAGGTAATAGGCTGTTGAGCGCGGCCTCCTTTGTCAGGTGTTTCGACTTACCCCGGAAGACCAAGTTCACGAAGTCGGTGTTGCCCGCGTAGTTGAGCTGGTACACACGGTCGACGCGAACACCACGCCTGATGCAGAGATCGAGGATGGCTCTGTTGAGGATGGTGGCTCCCAATTGGCTCTTGAAGTCATCGCCGATCAACGGCACTCTATTCTCTTGGGCCATGGTGGCGAACTCATCGCTGCTGGCAATCAGCTCGGGCATCCCGTTCACGAATGCGATCTTGGCGACCTGCAGCGCTTGAGTTGCATAATGCCTGGCTGCCTCGGCTGAGCCAGTCGGCAGGAGGTTTATCAGGACCTCCGCTCCGCTCTCCACCAGTGTCTTGCCGACATCGACTGGATCCCTGTCGGCAACGGTGACGAACTCCCCTAGGTGATCCGGCACACCGTCGAAAACAGGTCCCATCTGTACCGTGACGCCGGTAGGCGGCACCGCGTGAATCCTCTCGGTGTTGTTAGGTGCAGCCCATATTGCCTCGGCGATATCCTTGCCCACCTTCCCCTCGGCAACATCGAATGCGGCGACCACGTCGATATCAGTAACCTTGTATCCTCCGATGTTCTCAAACAAGATCCCTGCCACTTCGCCGGGGCTCTCCCTGTAGTACTCGATCCCTTGGATCAACGAGCTGGCGCAGTTGCCCAGCCCTGCTATAGCCAGTTTCAGTTTTGGCATTCGCCCACCTCCTGTTTCGTCATGTCCTGGAGTGTACGAGGGACGCTCCTCCTAGTAGCTCCATATTCGCATAGGAGTTCTCTGTGCATGTTGCCTGCAGTGTGCGACCAGCCCGAGCACTGCTCACGAGGACTCTTCCTCTGGTTTGATGCTCCTCACAGACCCGCGCACAATTAGCTCACAGCTGAGGCGCACTTCACGGGGCGGGGCGTGGGTGTCTCCTTCGATGCGGTTCAGCAGCATTTCCACTGCGCCGCGCCCTAGTTCGTAAGGTTGCTGTGCTACAGTTGTCATGGGAGGGTTCACCAGGGACAGCATATCGAAATCGTCGAACCCCACCACGGACACGTCATCTGGGCAGCGCACGTTATTTTCCACCAAGGCCTGAAGCACTCCGATCGTCATTCGGTTGTTAACCGCGAAGATGGCAGTCGGTCTTGGCACTTGCATAAGGAGCTCTGTGCAAGCTTGCCTCCCACCGTCTACACGATAGTGCCCGCGCCCTTCGTATGCCGGGTTGCTGGGGATATCGTACTTGCGTAATGCATTGCGGAATCCTTCCAGCCTCTCCTCACTGGTGGCGATCCCTTTCCGACCGAGGATGATTCCGATTCTCCTGTGGCCGTTCTGAATCAGGTACTCGGTGGCCTCGAACGCTGCCGGTTCGTTGTTCGATAGCATGTGGTCAGCCTTGACCGAGGGCAGTCGGCGATCCAGGAGCACCAATGGCACCTTCGCTTTTCTCAACCTCTCGAACTCGTTCTGAGCCATTCCTGTGGAAGCGATCACCACCCCGTCGTGTTGTGAGCCTATAACCACTTGAACGGCCTTGGCCTCCTTCTTCTCGTCTTCGTCTGTGTTCGACACCACCACGCTGAAACCACGCGCTGAGGCCGCGTCTTCCGCACCGCGTACAACATGTGCAAAGAAAGGATTGGTGATGTCCGAGATGATCAGGGCGATGGAATGGCTCCTTCTGGTACGCAGACTGCGGGCGATCCGGTTTGGCTGATAGGCGAGCTCTGCCATGGCGGTGTGGACACGCTCTGCCAGTTCTGGACTTACATAGCGAGTTCCGTTGATGACGTGCGAGACGGTAGCCAAAGAAACGTTCGCTCGCTGCGCCACGTCACGCATTGTCGTCATCGGACCCTCCTGGTACAAAACCGTTTACGTAACCGTTTGCATGATACCCACGTCCCATTATCCTGTCAAGCTACTCCATTGTAGAAGGCGACCCTCAACAATCACCGGCTGATGCATCGGCAAGCTCCTGTGGGTTTTCCGGATATCTGCAGTCTATTTCCTGATCAAGGGCGCGAAGGCGAGCATGGGCGAGCTTGTACTTATCGTACAGTGCCCGATAAAGCTTGTGGCGTTGTTGGTCATAGCGGACTTGCTCTCCGGAGGGGGTACACACCCGAAGAGCGTACTCAAAACTGGTGAACGTGCCGCTTCCCACTCCGGCCAACATCGCCGCCCCCTTTGCTGGGTCAGCATTCCCCAGCACGAGGATATCGGCTCCAAGCATGTCCGCGACCATCTGGGTCCACACAGGACTCTGTGCGCCCCCTCCTACAGCCTTCCATTGCAGCTCCGCCGGGTCAGTGGGCGCCTGAGTTGCTTGGTTCAGCAGTTGAAGGGCGTCGATCAACGCGTACGTTGCACCTTCAAGAACTGCTCGAGCGAACTGCGGCCGTTGGTGAGTGAGAGTGACGCCGATGAACGCACCGCGGATAGAGGGCTCCCAATACGGAGCACCCTGGATGAACGGACGGAACACAAGCCCGTTAGCTCCTGGTGGGACTTCGGCAATCTCCTCATCAGTTTGTTTGTACAGGTAATGGAAAGTTGGCTCTCCCACTGTCGCTTGCGCGCAGAAGGCTTGGCGGAACCAGGCGTCAGCCAGGCCGAAAGCTTGGGAGCTCGTTTCCATCAGCCAACGGTCAGGGATGCAGTGTACGTAGCATGGGCAGCGCGCATGGGGATCCAACACTGGACGGTTAAGCGGCGATGAAATCGACCCGCAGCTGCCAAACCGCACAAGGCGAGACTTGCTGTCTATGTTGCCTGCGGCCAGATTCTCACTGAACAGGTCACCAGCACCTGCTATCACCGGCAGCCCGCGGCCAAGGCCGGTCCGCCGCGCCGCCCAGGCAGAGACGTGCCCCACAACGTCGTGGGACGAGCGCAGCGTAGGAAGAACGCTCGGTTCCACGTCCAACAGCTGAAGTATCTCACTGGACCATTGACGCTGTTGAGAGTCGAGCATCAGAGTGCTCGAGGCGTCAGAGTAATCCGTGAAGTACTCCCCTGTCATCTTGAACCGCACGTAGTCCTTCGGGAGAAGGATCTTGTTCAGCCGCTTGTGAAGCTCCGGCCGCTCCACTCTCAACCACAGCAAACGGGGCAATGTGTAGGCTGTGTTAATAGGTGTCTTGGTTTTCTGCGATACTTCCTCTGCCCCCACAGCTGCGATATGAGCAGCCTGAGGAGCACTGCGTTGGTCTAGCCATAGTATGGAAGGGCAGAGGGGCTCTCCCCTGTGGTCAACGAACACCGCGCTCACCATCTGCCCCGTCAAGCCCAGCGCTGCAGGTTCCCAGCCGCGGCACTCGGACTTGGCGAGCAGGCGTTGAATTCCTTGCGCTGCTGCTTCGAACCACTCTTGGGGGTCCTGTT
This sequence comes from uncultured Thermotogaceae bacterium, assembly GCA_964516385.1. Taxonomy (GTDB): domain Bacteria; phylum Bipolaricaulota; class Bipolaricaulia; order Bipolaricaulales; family Bipolaricaulaceae; genus T3SED10-47. The sequence continues at coordinate 78,833 of CAZEYM010000006.1, read as the reverse complement.
CGGCCCACCCAGTGCGAGGATACAGGGGGGTGTATGGCACAGATGTGCTAGCGATCACGGCTCCCGCAGGGCTCAGCAACAGCACCTTGCAGGAGCTTGTGCCGACGTCCACCCCCAGCAGTCCGCGTTCAGCCATGGCCTCGCCTCTCGGCCAATGACTCGTACACGAGGGATAGAATCCCGCGAACCGGGATGTGATACCCTGCGGCACGTGCTTCGAGAACGAGCAGGGGACAGGTGCTGGACAGAAGATCGACAGCACGGTTCGCCAACAGTTCGTCCAGGTTGCGGCGCACGACGCGGCCGCTCAACTGGGGGTCCGCGATGAACAGTGAGGCTCCCCCGCATGTCCTAGTGGAGGTGTCGTTCCACCGTAAGTCAACTTGCTCTCTACCGGTTGCTGCGGCAATCGCTCTGGCGTCTTGAAGCTTCAGTTCGTGGACCGCATAGCTAGGCTCCACGACCCCGATCAGTTCTCCCGAGTCGCCCGCAAACGACAGACGCCCATCGTCGATGAGCTCCGACAATAGGTCTGTAACAACCCTGCCCTCGATGTCACTTGGCCACTGCAGATTGGTCTCCTCAGCGAACGTGGTCAGGACACGTAGGTCGTGGGGTGAAGCGAACAACACGGTGGAGGACTTCATTGCGCGTATCTGGCTGACTAGCTCATGCGCTGCGCGCCGTGCGTCGTTCCGGTAGCCCAGTTCGGCCAGCACTGCTCCGCTGTCCACAGGGTGTGGCGGGACTGCGTACGGAATCCCAGTCAGGGCAAGCAATGCTTCAGCGGCCCGGTACTCCTCGGCGTGCACTGCTGACATCCAGGGAGTGCCTACGAGGACGTACGCAGATTCTGATGGTAAGCGCGTAGTGATTAGTCCCTCTGCGCCGCTTCCATCCAAAGCGCGTCGTGTTACCAGGGATTCGCGGGCTTCCCTGACTCGTTGGGGAACAAGGTCGTTGTCGGTCATATGCGCGCGCACGGCCCGCGTCAACGCTGGCACATCGCTCTCGTCCAAGGCTGTGGTCCTACACAATCCCCCCATGCTGCACTGATAGAAAGCGCTAATCGCCGCACTGTCCAGCTCAGCATATCCCTCGTGTGCGCGGAAGGCAGTCAGTGCGAGTCCCCGTGGTGTGTTGAGTTCGTTCTTGGTCTCTCGCGCTGTTGGACAGATGTAGTTTGCCATTGGGCAGAAGCGCCATTCGTCCATGGTCTTCATTTCCTTTGCTCCGAGGTTCATCCTGACCTCCAGACCGCCAGTCCCAGCTTCCCGGGGTTCATTATGTTATTGGGGTCCAACGAGCGCTTCACTCGCTGGAAAGCCAAGTGCATTTTCCCGTGCTGTTCATGCATGAGCCGTCCAAGCTTGAGGCCGATTCCGTGATGCTCGTTGAGCAGCCCGCCATGCTCCATCGCTGCTCGGATGCCCGTCTCGAAGATGTCGTTATACAGCCGCATGGCCTCGCACGCATTGTCCGGAGGCTCGCGGACTATGAAGTTGGGGTAGAATGCTGTTCCCCACTCGTACCAATGTGAGAAGTGGCCGCCAAAGTGTATGTCGTAGCCCTTGAACTTGTTGCACAATGAGGTTCTCATCGCGGCGTATACTTGTTCAATGTCTTTGTAGCTGGCGATCGTGTCAATGACGCCATACAGGAAGTGCTTCGACTCGAGCGTGTGCGGGGGGAAGTAGAAGTCATAGCGGTGAGCCCACCATGACTCCCCGATTTCCCTTCCGAGGTCTTCTCCCCCCAGTTCCTCGCAGATGGCCATGGCGTGTTTCTCCTGCAGCTCTACGATGTCGCTGTACAAGCCGTCGAATCCCATGATCATATACGCGCCGACATCAGTCCGCTCTAGGCCCAGCACGTTCTTTACCATGACCCGGGTATCGTGCTCATCGTATGTTCTTATGACGCACGGCTTAAGCCCATGGGTCATGATACGCCGTCCTGCTTCCAGTGCGGCCCCCAGGTCCTGGAATATGTACCCGCGAAATCGTCGCTCCGCCGGCAGGGGAAAGATCTGAATCTTCACTTCTGTGATGACCCCCAGCGTTCCCTCTGCGCCGATGAACAGACGATTCAAATCTGGTCCAGCGGAATGCATCGGTACCTGCGGTGTGCGGGCCACTTCGCCTGTGGGCAAGACTACTTCCATGGACAGCACCAGGTTTTCTATCTTGCCGTACTTGCTGGACAGTACTCCCGATCCTCGCGTAGCGAGGAACCCTCCGACTGTCGAGCAGTTGGCAGACGCCGGAAGGTGGTTACAGGTGAACCCCAGGTCGTTGAGGGCATCCTCCAGATCGACTTGATACATCCCCGTCTCACACGTTACGGAGAGCGAGTGTGTGTCCACTTCGCGTATTGCGTCCATTTTCTTCATGTCCAGGACGATACCCCCGTAGGAGGGTACGGCTCCTCCCGAGTCACCGGCCCCACCGCCATGTGGTGTTACCGGTATCCCATGATCGTTGGCGATGCGTAGCACGTTTGAGACTGCCTCCGAAGATGTGGGGAACACCACGCAATCCGGACGCGCGTAGAGCGTCCCCCGGTCTACGTGCATCATCGCCGGGCACCACACGTCCAGCGAATACGCGTCCAACACAGAGTCCGCCTGTACAATGTTGTCAGCGCCCACAGCGCTCTCAACCTCGTGGAGCACCATCGGCGTTATACGTTGTCTCATCGCTCGTTCCCTCCTGAAGTATACCCCGCGCCGCCGCTGTGCCGCGGGCCTGCCCTTGGGGGGAGCTTCTTGGGGCTCCTCCGAACACCCGCTCAGGGATGTCCCTGCACGGCCCTCCATTCTGTCGTCACGTCGAGCAGTTCTGCCACTCTGTGTACGAACTCTAGGTCGCGAACTTGGTCGCCGATGCATGGGTCTGGGGTCTGCCGCTCTCTTATGCACTGGGCGAAGTGGCTCAACGCACCGACGTAGCCGTCGATCACCAGGCTGGAGTTGTGAGCGTGAGGGGACCAGTCTGGTTCCCAAACGCGGGCGTCGTTGCCGTGGAAGTACATCAGGCGTCTGTCGTTCTCTATGGCGAGAACGCGAGCGTTATCTCCGACAAGTTCCAGTCTCTGGCAGCCGCGGCCTGCACCTAAGCCGTGATTCGTTCCCCCCTCTGTGCCCCAATGCGCTGTGCCCACTGTTCCTGACTCGAATTCCATCAGGATGGCTATGGCTGCCCTCTGCTCGGACACATCACACCTAAGCGCCTGTAGGTCGCGCACCTCACCGGCGAAGGCGCGAATCAGGTTGATGCTGTGTATCTGCCATTCCATCATGCAGTCAAACAGTGTCTCGTAGGGATAGCCGAGCATTGTGCTGTTGATCATCACGAGCTTGCCGAAATCCTTGCTCGCCGCGATCTGGCGAGCCTTCCGCACGGCTGTGGCATGCCTCTTGTTGTGTTCCACCATGATGAAGCGGCCAGCACTTGCTGCTGCGGTCTCCATCTTAGCCGCTTCGTCGGGGGTGATGGCGGCAGGCTTCTCCACGAGCACATCGAGGCCAGCGCTCACCAGATCGATGCTCACCTTAGGGTGAGTAGCTGCGTTGATACACACGACTGCACCATCGAGTTCTTCGCGAGCGACCATCTCGTGGTAGTCCTTATAGTACCTGGCAAAGCCGAATTGGCGGGCGCGCTCTCTCGCCAGTTCTTCGCGGATGTCGCACAGGGCTACCGTCTCGATTTCTCGCACCATATGCAAGCTGGGCAAGAGGATGGCGGTCGAATGGACCCCTGCTCCCACAACGGCCAGTCTTACTGTGCGCATATGTGCTGCCTCCGATCTTGGCTCGGTATTCATGGCTACTTATCAGATCCCATGAGCAACCCACGGATGAAGTACTTTTGGAATGCAAGGAACACGAGTACTACAGGAAGGCTTGCCAGCAGTGTGCCTGCAGCTTGAGCGTTCCACTGGATGAGGTACTGGCCCTTTAACAGCATAAGGCCCACCATGATCGGGGTTGCTCGGTGATCGCTCAGCACCAGTCCCCAAAGGAAGTTGTTCCAGATCCATGTGAACTGGAAGATGACCAAGGCGGCCAGCGCTGGCTTGGAAAGGGGCATGATGATACGCAGAAATATCCTAGTGTGGCTGCAGCCATCGATGCTCGCAGCATCCTGAAGCTCAAATGGAATGGTCCGAAAGAAGTTACGTAAGATCAGCGTGCAGATGGGAATGCCGTATGCGATGTTGGTGATGATCTGCGCAGTATAAGTGTCGTAGAGCCTTACCCGGGTGAAAAGGCGAAACAGAGGGTAGAGTACCACCTGAGGAGGGAAGAACAGCCCCGCGATGAGGAACAGGAAGATGAAGAAGCTCCCGCGGAACTCCAGTCGAGCCAAGGCATAGGCCCCGAGAGCGGAGATTCCTATCGATCCGACGACAGCGGGGATGGCAATGATGAACGTGTTGACAAACGATCTTCCCAGGCCTGCCATCTGCCAGGCCTCGCGGTAGGGGGTGATCGTCCACGTCTCCGGCATCCCCCAAAACCCGTTGCGTAGAATGTCTAGGACATTTTTGAAGGACGTTACCAGCATCCCGTACACCGGTATGAGGAATACCCCACACAAGACTGTGAGGAAGATTGTGAGCACCGTCTTGTACAGGAAGGTGTTCCAACGGTGTGTCCTGCTGCTCTGGTGGCGCTGGCTACCGGACTTGATCGCCACTAGTATCCTTCCTCCTTGCGCACCACTGTTCGCAAGTAGAACGCGACGACCACAAGCGTGATGAGAAAAAGTAAGACAGAAAGGGCGCTACCGTAGCCGACACGGAAATTCCAAAACAGCTCTCTGTAGATCATGCTCCCTAGGACATCGGAAGCGCGGTTTGGCCCACCTTGGGTCATTATGTACACAAGATCGAATACGCGCAGCGAGTTGATGACAGTAATCGACACCACCACAGCGGTCGTCGACCTCAACAGCGGGAAGATGACGTGCCAGAAGCGTTGCCAGCCGTTTGCACCATCCACTCGAGAGGCCTCGATCAAATAGGGGGAAATGCCTCGCAGACCGGCAAGGTAGAGGACCATCGCGAAACCTACTTGTTGCCAGGCTGCCGCAGCTATAATCGCGTAGAGCGCCGTCCCTTGGTCTCCAAGCCAGTTCCGCTGAAGGAAGCCCAAGCCCATGGCCTTGAGCGCTCCGTTGAGCAGCCCGCCGTGAGGCAGATAAATCCAGCTCCATATAAGCCCTACGACGACGAACGAGAGTGTCATAGGCAGGTAGACGATCACTTTGAATAGCTGCTCGCCTTTGATGCCGTCCACAGCCTTGGCCAGGAGCAGTCCGAGGCTGGTCGGCACGAGTAGAAAGCAAAGCATCCATATGACGTTGTTCTTCACTGCGTTCCAGAAGGAATCGGAAGAAAGGGCGCGAGCAAAGTTGGCAAAACCGACGAAATTGTAGGTCGCCGAGGCTCCGTCGTAGTCGGTGAAGCTGAAGTAGAAGCTGTATATCACAGGTGCGATGACGAACACCAGATAAGTGGCGACCGGTAGCATCAGGAAGCTGACAACTGCGGCCTTCCTGCGGCGGCTGGCGCCCCCCCACCAGGGCCTAGGCACGTGGACTCCTCCTTGTGGTGATTGAGCGGCCTCCGCCGCCGATGAGACGGCGGAGGCCGCTGCCGAGGATACTACTTGTCGAACAGGTTCTCCGAGTCGATGCGGGCCTGCAAACGCGTGAGGATGCCGAGGTAGTCTGAAGGGTTGTTCCACAGCTCGACGAATGCGTTGAGCCCCACATCTGCCACGGGAGGCGGGGTTGCCAGGTCGTAGTTGAACGCATAGAAGGGAGTGTTTGCCAACAGAGGCACCTCCCTCGCCTGAACCACGTTGAAGTCGGGGCTGGCTGTCTTGGTGACGGACAACCCTCCCTTCGCAGGGGCATAAAGCTCTTGCACAGGATCGGTGAGTAGCTGGTTGAGTACGTGATAGGCGCCTTCCTTGTTAGGCGCCAAGGCAGGTACCACGAAGCCATCGATCGGTCCAACGATTCCCTGTTCCACATCGGGCTCGATCATGGGGAACTCGAAGTAGTCATAGTCCACTCCGGGCTCGAGGCCCAAGCCGTTGAGGTCCCCGAACACCCAGTCGCCCATGAGGTACATCGCGCCCTGCCCGTTGAGGAAGAAGGTCAGGACCTCCTGCCAGTCGTAGGAGGCGGCTCCGGGAAGGAAGTACTCCCGCGTGAGCAGGTCTGACCACATCTCGAAAGCGCGGATGACCTCGGGGGCCATGTAGGACTCCTCTCCCCGCATCAGCGCCTCGCGGAACTCAAATCCTGCTGTGCGAAGAAGCAGGTAGTCGAACCAGAACTGCGCAGGCCACCTGTACTTCACACCAGTGATCAATGGGTAGACTGGGCTGAGAGGAGTACTCAGCCCCTTTATCGCGTCGCACACGTCCAGGAACTCCTCCCATGTAGTGGGGGGTGTGACACCAGCGCGTTCGAATATGTGTGGATTGTAGATCACTACAGCGATGTGCGATACGAATGGGATGTTGTAGATGCCAGTCTCACCGTCCACGAGGTAGGTTGCAGCATCCTTCATGGCCGGCGGCATGATGTCGTCCAAGTTGTTGTCCTCCCAGTAGTCGCTTAGATCGTGTAGCAAACCTGCATCGGCGAGGAACTGTGTTCTAGCCCCTTCCCAATAGGAGAACAGGTCAGGAGAAGTGTCCGCCTGCTGGATCAGCAAGGTGATCTTCGTCTTGAAGTCCTCGTGCTCAACGATTCTCTCCCTTGCCGTAACATCGATGCCGACGTCCTGGAGACTCTCGTTCACCATATCCAGTGCGGCGATGAAGGAGTTGCGCCAGTTTGTCGATGTCCAGTAGTGGTATACGGTTACGTCAGTGGCGAACCCCGTGGCGAATACCCCCATTACCAGTGCCGCCCCGATTCCCAAGCACCACAGCTTTGTGCGCATCAGCACCTCCTGATGAATGAAGTCCGTCGGTGGAGTTTCTCAGCACCAGCTCTTCCCAATCCCACCTCCCCTCGGCACCTTGGCCTGTGCCGCCTAGAATGACTTAGTTTGCACCATCCCTAGGGTGCGTTCCTGTGCACGGAAGCGCACTTGCCGGGCCCAGCCGTGCGCGCGTATACGTTTACGCACACGTTTGCGTAAAGGATTATACGGCTTGCTATCTGCTCGGTCAACCTAAGGCGGCTGGGGCTAGAGGGGAACGCGCCACACCCCTACAAGCTTGGGGCCAGAGCCTCACTCTGGGTGTGCCCACACCCGGATTACAGCTCCGCCCCCAAGGTGCGCAGTATGGGACGCATGGCCTCCAAGGCGCGTCTGCGGTGGGAGATCCGATCCTTCTCCTCGGGGGGCAGCTCGGCAAGGGTGAGATTATCGCCTTGGGGAACGAATATAGGGTCGTAGCCGAATCCGCGCTCTCCTCGGGGTGCTTGTGAGATCGCCCCCCGCAGCGTTCCTTCAACCTGCCAGGAACGCCCATCGGGGAGAGCCAGGATGGCCACTGTGCGGAATTGGGCACGACGGTCCTCCCTCCCCTCTAGGCAGCTGAGGAGGAGCTCGATGTTCGCGGCGGAGTTCTTTGCTTCTCCTGCGAAACGGGCCGAACGGACGCCTGGCGCTCCGCCGAGTGCCTCCACCTCCAGGCCGGAATCTTCGGCAAGTGTCGGCAGGCCGGTTGCCCGGGCCGTCTGTGTGGCTTTGAGGTGGGCGTTCTCTTCTAGGGATGCTCCCGTCTCCTCGATCTCAGGTATCGGTACGTCGTGACTGGTTTGCCAGGTCAGCCCAGGTACGCTCCCTAATATCCGCATACACTCGGCCAGCTTGTGGGGGTTTCGGGTGCCCAGGAGGACCTTCACTGGGTTTTGACGCCCTTCAGTTCGAGCGTGTCGGCGAAGTGACATGCCGAGAAGTGGAGGTCGCCCAAGTCGCGGAATTCAGGCGCCTGCTCTGAACAGATGGCCTGGGCGTAAGAGCAGCGAGGGTGGAAGTAGCAGCCCCTCGGTGGATTGACCGGGCTGGGAACGTCGCCTTGCAGCACGATTCGCTCAGCCTCGTAGTCTGGGTCAGGCACCGGCACTGCGGACAACAACGCTTCCGTGTACGGATGAAGAGGTTTGGCGAACATGCTCTCTGTGTTGGCCAGTTCCACTATCTTCCCCAAGTACATAACTGCCACTCGGTCGGAGATGTGCTTCACCACCGACAGGTCGTGGGCGATGAACAGGTAGGTCAGCTGAAGCTTGTCCTGCAGATCCTCTAATAGGTTCAGAACCTGTGCTTGGATCGACACGTCCAGCGCTGACACAGGCTCGTCGCAGATTATGAGCTGTGGATCCAACGCCAAGGCGCGGGCCACGCCAATGCGTTGCCGTTGCCCGCCGGAGAACTCGTGGGGATAGCGGCGCATGTGCTCCCCCTTGAGACCTACTGCCTGTAGGAGCTCTCGTACGCGGTCTTCCTTCTCCTTCCCCCGGGTAATTCGATGCACGGCGAGAGGCTCTCCCACGATGTCTCCCACGGTCATGCGCGGGTTGAGGGAGGAGTATGGGTCCTGGAAGATGATCTGCATCTCCCGCCGCAGGGACTTCATCTCTGCCTTGCTCAACGTGGCCACGTCCACGACTCGGTTCAACCGCTTGGCGCGAAACAGCACACGTCCGCCGGTGGGTTCTATGAGTCGCAGGATAGTACGTCCACAGGTGGTCTTCCCGCAGCCGGACTCGCCCACCAGCCCCAATGTGTCCCCGTCGCGGACGAACAGGTCGACTTTGTCCACAGCCTTCACCCATCCAGCCACCCTGCGAAGCACGCCCTTGCGGATGGGGAAGTACTTCCTCAGGCCTGTCACCTGGAGCAGAACGCCTTCGTCCATCTTGACAATTGGTTCAGCCGGCATGTTCTCCTCCTGCTGAGTACAGCCAACAAGCGGCGGTGTGCTGCGGTGCCAACTCCTGCAGCGGGGGCATCTCCTGTTGGCAGATCTCCATGGTGTGTGGGCAGCGCGGGTTGAACGGACATCCCGAAGGTGTGTCCAGTGGGTCGGGTACGACTCCTGTGATCGGGTCGAGCCTTCTTTTCCTACTGGCAAGCGAGGGTATGGACTTCAACAGCCCTTGCGTGTATGGGTGCTTTGGGGCGTGGAACAGCGGCCTGACCAGCGCGTGTTCCACTACTTTCCCCAAGTACATAACGACCACTTCCTCGCACAGCTCTGCCACCACGCCCAAGCTGTGTGTTATGAACATAATCGCGGTGTTGTACTGCTTTTGTAGCTCGCACATTAGGTCGAGCACCTGGGCCTGGATGGTGACGTCGAGCGCTGTGGTGGGTTCATCGGCAATGAGAAGAGCAGGATTGCAGGATAGGGCCATGGCAATCATCGCGCGCTGGCGCATTCCTCCCGACAGCTGGTGGGGGTACTCGTCCACTCGCTGCTCTGGCAGGGGGATGCCTACCAGGCGCAGCATCTCGATGGCCTGCTTTCTTGCGGCCTGTTTGGCGACTCTCTGGTGCAGCGTGATGGCCTCCATGATCTGGTAGCCGATGGTGAACACGGGGTTCAGCGAGGTCATAGGCTCCTGGAAGATCATGGCCATCTCTTTGCCGCGAATGGACCGGTACTTCCTTCCCTTTGGGTCGAGCTTGGTCAGGTCCAGATCTGTTCCGTTTCGCTGGAAGCGTACCGACCCGCTGGCGATCTTGCCGGGCGGCATGGGAACTAGTCCCATGATGGTGAGTGCCGTGACGCTCTTGCCGCAGCCCGACTCCCCGACCACGCCCAGGGTCCGCTGAGGATCGATGGCGAACGTCACCCCGTCGACGGCTCTCACCACGCCGTCCTCGGTGTAGAAGTACGTTCTCAGATCGCTAATGTCGATCAGAGGCATGCGCCCGCCCAGTCCTAGATCAGCGCCAGAATCATCCCCAAGGCGAGAAAAACCGCCCCGAGGACTGCTGTGGCGAGCTTCTTAGGGTCGCGAGAAACGTCCCGACCGAACACGGTACTGGACATTCCCGCCCCAAACGCCCCACCGAGGGTGGCGTGCTCGGACATCTGCAGCAGAATGATCCCCATCAGCGTCAGAGAGTTCAGAAAGAAAACAACTTGTAGGAATATTCTCATCCTGTCACGCTCCCAGAGGGGCATTATACTGTCAGGCGGTGACAGCCGCCAATGGCCCTTTGTGGCGTCGGAAAAGGGCAGTACAATCCGAGCAACGTTGGGAAAGCTCGTATTCGTCACTGGCGGGGTGGTATCCGGTCTTGGCAAGGGGGTTGTGACCGCCTCCTTGGGGAGGATCCTTCGCTCTCGCGGTGTGTCGGTGACGTTGCAGAAGGTCGACCCCTATATCAACGTGGATGCAGGCACCATGAACCCGTATGAGCACGGGGAAGTGTTCGTCACCCGTGATGGCCAAGAGACGGACTTAGACATCGGCCATTACGAGCGATTCACCCAGTTGGACCTCACCTCTTCTAACTATCTCACCACAGGTCAGGTGTACTGGAACGTGATCCAAGCCGAGAGGCGTGGGGACTACCTGGGGCAGACGGTTCAGGTGATCCCGCACGTCACGGATGAGATCAAGCGGCTGGTCCGTCGCACACAGGAGCTCACCGGGGCCGAGGTGACCATTGTCGAGGTGGGGGGGACTGTGGGAGACATCGAGGGTCTGCCCTACTTGGAGGCGCTGCGCCAGCTACGAGATGAGCTTCCCCGTGAAGACACAGCGTTCGTCCATCTGACTTACGTGCCCTTGCTCTCCACCACGGGAGAGCTGAAGACCAAACCCACGCAGCACTCCGTTCGCGAACTGCGGGCCCTGGGCATCCAGCCGGACATCATCGTCGCGCGCACTCCTTCCCCTCTCACTCCAGGACTGCGGGAGAAGATAGCGTTGTTCTGTGATGTGTCCGTGTCACATGTTGTGCAAGAGATCGACGTGGAGAGTATCTACGAGGTGCCTCTTGTGCTGCGCGATGAGGGGATGGACGAGAAGCTCCTGTACCGATTGAGAATTGAGGCGGGGCCAGGAGACCTTTCCCCTTGGGAAAGCTTCGTCTCTCGTCTGAAACAGCCCAACGGACGGGTCAAGATCGGCATTGTCGGCAAGTACGTTGAGACCCACGACGCGTACATGAGCATTGTCGAGTCACTGCGCCATGCGGGAGCAGCGGAGCGGACAGCGGTGGATTTGGTGTGGATAGCGTCCACGGCAGTGCAGGAAGACGAGTCGGTGTTGCGGGGGTTGGACGGCATCCTCGTGCCGGGAGGCTTTGGGGAGAGGGGCATCCAGGGCAAGGTGGCCGCTGCAGACTATGCGCGGCGGAGGCGGGTGCCGTTCTTTGGTATCTGCTTGGGAATGCAGTGCGCAGTCATCGCCTTCTCTCGGTCGGTGCTGGGATGGAGAGGGGCTGTCTCCACGGAGTTCTCTCCCCAGGGGGAGTACCCTGTGATCGACCTTCTGCCTGGACAGGATGAAGTGGCGGACAAGGGGGGCACGATGCGTTTGGGGGAGTACCCGGCGGTTCTCGAAGAAGGATCCCGTGCTCGTGCTGCATACGGGAGAAGGGAGATCGTGGAGCGCCATCGCCACCGATATGAATTCAATCCCAAGTACATGGAGCAGTTTCGTAAGGCGGGGATGCGCCTTGCGGGGATCTCCCCGGATGGGCGATTGGTAGAGGTGGTCGAGCTGGAGGATCACCCGTGGTATGTGGGAGTGCAGTTTCATCCGGAGTTCACCTCGCGTCCCCTTCAGCCGCACCCGTTGTTTAGGGGGTTTGTGCGATCATGCATGTCCTAGTGCTTGCTCTGCTCAGCATAGCTGTGGCCGCCCCCGCCCAACAGACGCGCTTTGACGCTCCGTGGCTCACTGTGTACGACGTAGCGGGCCGTCCTCGGTGGGAGGTGGAGCTGGAGACACTGTCGCGAAGTGCCGAGGGATGGCAGGGCCAAGAAGCGCGCATCGTCCTGTACCATGAGGGGGAGCGTCAAGCCGAAGTGCACGCAGCGGAGCTGACGACCGACCCACTAGGTCGGGAGTGGGTTCTGCAAGAGGGAGTGCGAGGTTCGTGGGAAACACTGCTTATTGAGGCCCGCCGCGGGCGTTGGCAGGGGTCGTTGACCCTGTGGGAGGTAGAAGCCCAGGCTGAGGAGATGTTTGTGAGTGCTGCCGAGGCCCGCTGGAGCCCGGGGAGCCCCGTGGAGCTGTTGGACGTGCATGTAGTTATCCAAGGCTGGGAACTGCGTTTTGCCAGGGGGGAGTACCTGTTGGATCACGAGACTCTTGTCGCCGTGGATGTTGAGCTGCGAGGACATGGGCTCACGGTCGCAGCAGCGAAGCTGCAGGTCGCGGCGCGCGGCGGAGAGGTGACCTTGAGCGATGCGCAGCTCAGTCCGTCTGATTGAGGGGCGGGGGCTCATCCGGTTCCTCGGCAGGTGTCGCGCGGTGGACGGCGTCGACGTGACCTTCCATGCCGGGGAGGCCACCGGGCTTCTCGGACCCAACGGGGCAGGGAAGACGACTACCTTTCACCTGTTGACGGGATTCCTGCGACCCGACGGCGGAGAGGTGCTGATGGACGGGGAGCAAGTGACCCACCTTCCCTTCTATGAGCGCGCCCGGCGCGGTGTGCAGTACTTACCACAGGAGCCATCGGTGTTCCTCCGCACCACAGTAGGGGGTAACCTCCGCTTGGCCTTGGAGGGTCTGGGATCCCGGTGGGACGAGAGTGTGGACAAGGTGCTCTTGGAGCTTGGCCTGGAGGGGTTCGAAGGGCGTCATGTGGCCCGCCTGTCAGCAGGAGAACGGCGGAAGGTGGAGATCGCTCGGGCGCTGGTCACTCGACCCTCATTCCTCCTTCTCGACGAACCATTCTCCGGGGTGGATCCAATCACTGTGGCCGAGCTCTCCGCCACGCTGAGGCGGCTGACCGGGGAAGGCATAGGGATCGGAATCTGTGATCACAACGTGAGGGACACTCTGTACATCACCGATCGGGCTTACCTCATCCACCATGGCAAACTGCTCATGTCCGGAACCCCGGAGGAGATCGTAGAGGATCCATCGGCCCGTGTGGCCTACCTGGGGGAAGGGTTCCGCCTGTAACGCTACGACGTCGGGTCCTGAGGGGAGGTCCGCCACAGACGGCGGCGCCACATCCACAAGCCGAAACCCACGATGAGCAGGACGCTGGCAGCCTGTGCCGCGCGGATTGGTCCCAGCATCAGCGCGTCGCCCCGTACGAACTCACATGGAAAACGCACAGCGGAGTAGGAGATGAAGTAGACTGCGGTCAACAAGCCCGCCTTAGCCGGTTTCTTGCGCAGCCGCCACAGCAAAGCGAACACCAGCAGATTACCCACCATCTCGTAGAGCATAGTGGGATGCAAGGGCTGGCCTGTGTAGGCCTGTCCGGCGGGGCTGTCCTCCGGAAACACGATCCCCCAGGGCAAGCTGGTGGGTGTGCCGAAAGCGTCGCCGTTGAGGAAATTCCCCAGCCTGACCAAAGCCTGTCCCAGGATCACTGCAGGCACCACGGCGTCCGCAGTCTTCCACAGGGGCAGGTGCTTCCAGCGACAGAAGATCCACAATCCCAGCGTTCCGCCGATGAGGCCCCCGTGGATGGCCAGCCCCCCCCGCCAGAGCATGGGGATCTCCCACAGGTTCTCTCGGTAGAACTCCCATTGGAAGGCCACGTAGTACAGCCGGGCCAGCACAAGCCCCAGAGGCACCGCCACCAGCAGGAGGTCCACCGCGGCGTCGGCACCCAGTCCGACGCTGACCAGACCCTTTCTTCTGGCCTCGGCCCGCACGATGAGGAAACCGAGCACTAGGGCAATGACGTACATCAATCCGTAGTACCTGACCTCGAAAGGTCCCAAGCGCAAGAACACCGGGTGCACCCTGTCCCTCCTGAGGGCATTATAATCGCTGAACATGAGCTGGAAACTACGCATGGCGGGCGCCGCAGGGTGTGCTGCGCTGTTGTGGGCGGCGTTCTACCCTGGTCTGTGCCTGCTGGTCTTGCCTGCGTTGGCGGGCCTTTACCTACTTCTCGCCGGCAAGGGGGTGAAGCCCGGTGCCGTTGTGGGGGCGTGGGCGGGCCTCGTCTTCTTTCTCCTGACGTTCATCCCGGTGCTGGAGTTGCGTGACTTCGTCGGCATGCTTGCAGTGCCCCTGTGGCTGCTCCTGGCGGCGTACGCGGCGCTGTACATGGCGGCACTGGGGGCGGTGGTCGGTCGCTGGCCCTCGCCCTTGGTGTGGGCCGGTGCCTGGACCCTGTTGGAGATGGCACGGGCCGCGGGGCCGTTCGGGGTGGCCTTTGGCAGCCTTCCCGTAGCGCTGGCCGCTCCTCCGCTGGTGGGGGCTGCCGGGATGGGTGGTGTGTGGTTTCTCTCCTTGAGCGCGGCGTGGGCCGGCGCGTGTATGGGGGCGGGAACTGGCCGCCGGCTGTGGCTTGCAGCAGCGCTTGTAGGTCCTGCCGCCCTTCTTGTGGGCGCGGGGATGGTGCCTGAAACAGAGCAAACCGGGGCTGTGCAGGTGGCTGTCGTCCAAACCGGGATTGCACAGGAGCAGAGGCTGGATCCAGGTCAGGTTTCGGAGCTAATGGACCGCTATGAAACCTTGCTCAGCAGCTTGGAGGGGCCGCTGGACCTTGTTGTGCTCCCCGAGACTATCCTGCCGCTCCCCCTCCGACTCCACTCAGAACACCTCGCTCCGTTCCGGGAGACAGCGCGCCAGCTGGAGTCCGAGTTGATCGTGGGTACTGGCGACCAGCGTGGGGGGACGGTGTACAACTCAGCGCTCCTTGTGGATCGCGCAGGGGAGTTAGCGGGGATCTATGACAAGAAGCATCTGGTGCCCTTTGGGGAGTACTTGCCCGCTCGCACCTTTTGGGAGGCGGTTGGGCTCGGTCCGCTCTTGCAGGAGCTACTCCCCTGGGACCTTGCACACGGCCTCCACGTGGGGCCGGTCGGCAGATACGGTGTGCAGATATGTTTTGAGCTTCAGTTCCCTGCTGGAGCGCGGCGGTTGGCGTCCGAGGGAGCGGAGCTCTTGGTAGTCCCCACCAATGATGCGTGGTTTGGCCAGGCGCGGGTGCTGTGGGAGCACTTCGCCTTTGGGGCCTTGCGGGCCGCTGAGCAAGGGCGGGCCCTCGTCCACTCTACGTCTACTGGGGTGTCCGGGGCCTTCGATCCACGGGGACGCCTGGTGGGGAGGCTGCCGTTGGCCGAGCCAGGTGTGCTGTACGTGGAGCTCGAGCTGCGGCGTGGGCAAACGCCCTACGGCGTGGTGGGGGACTGGCCTGTGGGTGGGCTGGCTGTGTTGTTGGTTGTTGGAGGAGCAGTGTGGAAGAAGAGGCGGAGCTGTTCAGCCTCACGCTAGCTGGCGTCGGGTGGTTCTGCAGGCATGGCGGATTGGTCGGTCATGAGGTCCGAATGAACCCGAGCGCCACAGGCTGCAGCCAGCACTGTGCCATGCCGGAGCCGGGTGAGCCCGGCACCGGCATGGCCGTCGATTGGAGGTCGGTGTCAAGGCCTTGGCTACGATTAAGGTTCGACCACCTCGATTTCCAGGGACTTGCTGTCCGTGGCGTCCGCATCGTCCCATACCATGACCGTGGCTGTGTAGGATCCAGTCTGCTCGTAGCCCCCGGTGTAGGTATGGCTCACGTTCAGCGTATCTGTGGGAGAGGCCAGAGTTGTGCTGACGACGTAGCCGTCGCCTGAATCGAGCTCCCACTTCACCAGTTTACGATCAGGGGCGGAGTCCGCGTCGAAGGCAAACACCACGTCAGTATCCTGGGTTACCTCGACCGGATCGGGGTCATCGTCATCTCCGTTGGCGGTGAACGAGGTGATCTCTGGAGGTGCACTGTTCACCGTGATCGTCACGCTGTCAGTAGCTGTGGCGGCGTCCTCGTCCTCCACCGTCAGCACAGCGGTGTACGTATCGGCATCGCCGTACTGATGCGTGCGTGTTGTGTCGAGAGTAGTGAGGTTGACCGGGTTCTCCTCGACTGTCCCGTCGCCGTAGTCCAAGGTCCACTTGACGATCTTCTTCCCGGCCGGCGGCGAGCCTTCGATGTAGAAGGTCACGTCCTCTCCCACCTCCGTCTCGGAGGGGTCTACGCCCAATGTGGCGGTGGGTCCAGGGGGTTCGCTGACTACAACTGTCTTGGTGTCAGTGTCGGTTCGACCTCTGGCGTCCTGGACTGTCAGCTGGGCTGTGTATGTCCCAGGGTCGTCGTACGTGTGCACAACAGTCGTGCTCACATCTGCCCCGGTGGCTGCTGGTGATCCGTCCCCGAACGCCAGAGTGAAGCTGGTGATGCCCCCGGTGGAAGCTGACGGATCGAAGGTCACCGCAAGGGGTGCCTCCCCCGAAGTTGGTGTGGCGGAGAGGATCGCAACTACCCTTTGCGGAAATAGCCACGCACACCCTCCCAGGCCGAGCCCAATCACCACCACCATGACAACGCTCAACAGGTACTTCGCTCTCATGCCGACCTCCTTCTCTGCTACGCGTCGGTTGTGCCAACAATAGAGGCAGAACAGCAGCTCCAACCAGCCCTTGGGTCCGGGAACGTGGGGGGGTGCGTCCGGAGAACGCGGGACAGATGTCTCCAGCGAAACCCGCACCCTCCTGCGAGTGTATATTGGGGTGAGGACGATGGTCATGGCCGAGGGAGAGCTCGAACTGGTGCAGCGTAGTCTGGAAGGCGATTTGGAGTCGTGGGGTGAGATCGTCCGTCGGTACAAGGATGCCGTGTTCGGCGTCGCCCTGGCAGTTCTCAGGAACAGGGCCGATGCTGAGGATGCCGCCCAGGAAGCGTTCATCCGGGCGTATCAGCGGCTGCACCGGTATGACCTTTCCCGGCGCTTCTCCACGTGGCTGTTCACCGTGACGGCCAACGTAGCCCGGAACATGCTACGCAAGCGTCGGCCGGATCCTCCACAGAGGTTTCAATGGCCCGAGGACCCGGCCGACGTGGCGCGAGCTGAGCACGTGCGGGAGTTGGTTCGCAAGACGGTGTGGGCGCTGCCCAGCTCGTACCGGGAGCCACTGGTGCTGCGTTATTGGCATGAGCTAGACCTGGCCGACATCTCCCAGATACTGGGGATGCGTGTAGGCACAGTAAAGACGCGACTGCATCGGGGGCGGGCGTTGGTGAGAGCCCAGCTTGCCGAGCAGGGGGTGATGTGTGATGCAATTTGAGGGCCTGGACGAACTGATCCGCGAGGCAATGCAGGAGGAGAGGGACGAAGCACGCGATCTCCTCGATGGAATGGAGCGATCAGTGATCGTCGGCTTAGCTTCCCAGCCGTCCTCTGAATCCAGATGGAGGCGCTGGTGGGAGCTGATTTGGAGCCCTAGAGCTGCCACCCGGTTGGCTGTGGTGGGAACCGCGGCACTGGCGCTTGCGCTTGGTTTCATTGCTGGCCGGGTGTGGACACCTGGGCCCTCGCCGTTTGCCGACGGGGAAGGCACCGTCTTTGCCGTCGCTGCCCCTCGAGCCGACAGCGTGGCCGTCATGGGAGATTTCTCCGCTTGGCAGCCGGTTCAGCTGGAGGACAGGGAGGGAAAGGGTGTGTGGACTGCTATACTGGAACTTCCCCCTGGTCGCTACGAGTACGCGTTCTTGGTGGACGGGCGCTGGGTAGGGCAGGACCCAGTTGCTGACGAGTACGTGCGTAGCTTCGGCGAGTACGCCTCTGTGCGCTATGTGGAGGCGGAGTCATGAGCCGATCACTAGTCTTGTTGGGAGTTGCCCTTTGCTTGCTGGGGTTATCCGGGGTGGCGCAAGTATCCCCGCAGGTTTCGTTGGAGGACGCCCTTTCCCTGCTGCAGGCGATGCCGGTGGAACAAGGGTTGAGACAGGCCACTGTCTTTGCTCTACGGGAGGCCGTGGCCACCGGCCGCGCCTCGCCGCGAGAGGTGTACCGGTATCTGGAACACGCTCAGGAGCTGCCCCCCGCTGAGGCTGCTGTAGCGGTGGGAATACTCAAAACCGGATTGGAGAACGGTCTGCTGGTAGATAGGCTCCTGAACAAGGCACTGCAGGCCTGGGAGAGGCGGCAACCACCACCGCCACCATGGGAGGAGATACGCGCAGAGCTAGAGCTGCGGCTGTCGCTGTTGCTGTCTGTGCAAGCGACGGTAACTGCCCTGCGATTCGAAGTGGAGATCTGCCCGATCACGCTGCGTCAAGCCGTATTGGAGATCGGCTGGGCGTTGGGGGATCACATCGTGGAGGGAAAGAGCCCGGATGATCTAGCCGGGATGACATCGCGGGTGCGCGACAGGCTCGTGCGCCTGCGCGGGGCGGCCCCGTGCGCTCGCACGGTGGACGCGTTGCTGGAGGCCGTGAGTCCTGAGTTGATCGGTGAAGTGGTCTCGCGGGCCTTGGCACAAAGGAGGAGATAAGGAATGCGTAAGACAATGCTCTGCTTGGTCGTGATGTTGGCCATGGGAACCATCGGCTGGGGACAGGCGGAGCCCAGCGGAATCATCGTTGAGCCGCCGGATCCGGCGGGGCTCACGGTTCGCATTTGGACGGACAAACCGGTGTACGCTGTAGGTGAAGTGGCACAGATCAGCTTCGAGATCAATAGGGATGCCTACATCTACATCTGGGACATCATGCCCGACGGAAGGGTGCAACAGATATTCCCCAACCAGTACGAGCAGGAGAACTACTTCCGTGCCGGCCAGCACACGATACCCTCCCCAGGAAGGGGATATTCGCTCCGCGTGGAACCTCCGCTGGGGACAGAATGGCTGCAGATATTGGCTGTCACCAGGCCCATTCCACAGGTATTCGGGCAGTTCTCCGCGGACGCTCCGTTTCCCATACTGGGAAGCGATCCCGAGCAGTGGAGGGTGCAGCTGGAGGTACGGATCCAGGGGCTGGTGCCTGAGCCCACGCAACGGGCATACGATTTCACCAGTTTCCAGATTGCCGCGGCTGTGCCCCAGAGACCGGGCACGCTGCGGGTGAACACCAATCCGGCGCTGGCGCGGTTGTACGTGGACGGCATGTTCCGCGGCTGGACGCCTCGGGAGCTCGACCTGTTGCCGGGGAGTTACCAGATACTCCTGCAAAAGGACGGGTATGAGGATTACACAACGCAGATGACGATCTTCGCTGGCCGGACGCGCACGCTTTCGGTCGATCTCCGACCAGTGCAGGTGAACCAGCCTCCGGTGGCTGTGTACGACTACAACCCGCCTGACCCCAGGCCGGGGGAGTGGGTGCGATTCGACGCAGCGGGATCGTACGATCCCGATGGTTCAGTCGTTCGCTACGAGTGGGACTTCAACGACGACGGCAGGGTTGACTCGACGCGCGACGCTGACTTCTACCGCTTCTCCAGGGCCGGACGCTACATAGTGCGCCTCACGGTCACCGACGACGAAGGAGCGACAGACGAGACGACCCAGACGGTTACGGTGGGCGAGCCCAACGAGCCACCGGTGGCCCGTTTCACAGCCGACCCCGAGCAGCCGCAGACCGGTCAGTGGGTGGAGTTCGACGCCTCAGAGTCGTTCGATCCCGATGGCTCCATCGTCCGCTACCAATGGGATATTGGTGATGACGGCACGGTGGATGGCGACAGGAGCGATCCTCTGCACTTCCACAGGTTCTCCGCCAGCGGCACGTACACCGTACGGTTGATCGTGACCGATGACGAGGGCGCCACAGGAGAGACCACGCGCACGGTTCGGGTGGGTGCGGTTAACCGGCCGCCGGTAGCCCGTTTCACCTTCGCGCCAGAGCAGCCCCTTGTGGGGATGGCGGTCACGTTCGACGCTAGTGACTCCTACGATCCCGATGGTTACATCGCTTCCTATCGATGGGATCTAAACGGAGATGGCAGCATCGACCGCAGTGGACGAGAGGTGAGCTGGACCTACACCTCTGAGGGCGCCTACTCCGTTACGCTACAGGTGACGGATGACGGGGGAACCACATCGCAGGAGACCAGGACCGTGAACGTGATGCGGTTCATCAGTCCGTTGCCGCCGGGGAAGCCGGACATGGGAGCTACGCCCGGCATCTTCGTGTGGGGAGTCGACAGCTGGAACATCACCGTCAACGGGTCTCCTCTGTGGGGAAGCGCGAGGCCCTACTACATCGAGTTGAGGACTGACGGCCGCTTTGTGGGCGTGTCCACCGAGGAGGGTGCCGCGCCGGCAGGCTTGCTGCCCGAGCCTGTGGACGAAGGTTGGCGACTCGTGTTCGAGGGCTCGGTCAGGACGGGGAGCGTGACCTATACGTTCCAGGTGCGCGACGCCAGCTCCATCTGGATGGACCTAAGGCTGGACACCAACGGTGACGGAACGCCCAACCGCGTTGAAGGATTGGTGCGGTTCCGAAGGTCCATGGTCGCCTCGCCGTACAATCCAGTGGTGGTGGGGCTTCACCGCAACGACCCTGGGCCGCTGACTCCCTCGGTCAACTTCCAGATTGGCTTTGCCCTGGCCGAGTACACCGAGCGGCAGCAGATAATCATGTACCGTACGACCATAGACGCGCTGGAGTAACAGAGAAGGGGACAGTCCCCTATGGGGACTGTCCCCTTTGGTTCTTTGTTTCCAGCGCCAACAAGCGGCGCTTCCAAGCAATGCCAGGCCCGAAGCCGCCTAAGGTACCTCCGGACCCCACAACTCGGTGGCAGGGCAGCAGGATGGGAACGGGATTGGTAGCCATCGCGCCGCCCACGGCCCGAGCGGCGCCTGGGGGGCCAATCCTGCGAGCGAGCTCGCCATAGGTGATCGTCTGGCCGTAGGGCACCTGGGCAAGGGCCCGCCATGTGCGCAGCTGAAACTCCGTCCCTTCCAAGTGCAAAGGGACAGTGAACTTCCATCTGAGCCCAGAGAAGTACTCTTCCAGTTGGTTGGACAAAAGCGGCAGTGTCATGTCGGTCTTCCGGGGGGCCGAGCAACCGCTGCTCTCTCCATCGTCCCGTGGAAACAGCAGGCGGGCCAGGCAGCTCCCCTTCCACCCGGCCTCGAAGGTACCCCAACAGGTCGACAGGCGCGTCCAGATCACCGCCCAGTATAAGTGGGCTGCGCCCACCTCTGCCATTCCCGAAACTGAAGACTGTCCTCCTCCTGCGGCGTACAATGCTTGTGCCATGCGTATCTTGTCTGTGGGTTGGGACATTCGAGGGTTGGGGCCGGTGGCCGACGGATTGGCTGAGGTGGAGTCTCTAGCCGACTACGACGTGGTGCTGCTGGATCCGGAAGTCGTATGGACGCTGTGGCGGCCACACGCGCAGTTGGAGGCCGACGGAGTGTGGCGCCTCTACCAGGGCCGCGATGGCGGACTCTCTCGGGCCATGGAGCGCCTGCTTTCCTGCCGCAGAGTGGAGTTGGAAGCGCTGTTACAGAAAGTGGGGGGAACGGCAGTGTTCCGGCTGAGGGCCCCTGAGCCCGCGGTGGAGGTTGTGCTGCCCGGTGGCGGTGCAAGGCTCGTCGACGCTCGCAGCCTTCTTCCGCGGGTTTCTCTTTCCAGGGAAGGGAAGCACCTGTCCCTTCCCCAGGGAGTGCGGATGATCCCGCGTAGAGGAAGGATTCTGGAGGAGGTAGACCAGACGCACCCCTTGGCCGAGTACTTGCGCTCACACGCAGATCTGGGCTACGAAGCGGCGGTAGTTTCTGCTTTTGGAGTTCCGTTGGACACGTTTGGCCGCGTGCTGGCCAGGGATCGGGTCGGGGACGCGGTGGCTTGGGAGCTCGCGGTTGGCGCGGGCAGGCTCGTCTTCTTGCCCGCTTTTGCCGGGGGAGATCCGCGCCAGCTGGGAGAAGCTCTGCGGCCGGGGCTGGGAGCCCTGTGCGAGGCGCCGCTCGCTGCGTGGGGTCCGGAGTGGCTGAGTCGCTACGCACTGCCGGGCGAAGAAGAGCTGGAGGCGCGCGAGAGGGACATGGAAAAGAGGAGGGAGGAGATCCGCCAGCAGGACAAGGAGCTCGCTGCGCAACGACAGGAGTACGACACTCTGCGTGCTCTGCTGTACCCAAGAGGGGTGCGTGAGCTGGCACAGGCAGTGGCAAGGGCTCTGGGACGCCTTGGTTTCTCCTGCACTCCTCGCCCCGACATGCCCCGCACGCTGGAGGCACGCTCCCCGGAGGGGACACTGTTGGTGCGCGCTGCGTACTTCCCGGTCGGCCAGGCAGGCCCTGAGGAGCACAGGGCGCTCCTTGTGGATTTGGACCGTGTGCAAGTGGAGGAGAGGCGTCCGCTGAGGGGCGCCTTGGTGGTGTCGGCGGAGCCCGAGCTGGAGCCAACGCGCAGGCCGGCCCAATGGGCCGAATCTGTGCGGCGAGGTTGCCTGGAGCACGAGATGTCACTGCTTTCTGCTGACACCCTGTTTAGGGTTGTGGCCTCCCTGTCAGGGGAGGAGGACGCGGCCAAGGTGCGCACTTCTCTGCTGCAGGCGGCGGGGGAATGGCGGGGAAAACCGTGAGTGCCCCCCTGATTGTGAGCCTCGCGTTCGCACTTGTCCTCATCCCCGCAGTGGCCGGGGCGACGAATTGGTTCGCCCGCAGAGTGCGTGCCGGCCAGATCGTCCGCGCTGAGGGCCCTGGCAGTCACTCCCGCAAAGCGGGCACCCCGACCATGGCCGGCGTGGTCCCGCTTGCCGCTGTGGGGGTGGCCGTCGCTCTGGCGGCGGTGATTGGAGTTCCGTTGGGGGCACGGGCGGGATTCGCCATGGCAGCGTGTAGCGTGGGAGCCGTGCTGGGGCTGACGGACGACCTGCTGAGCCAGCGACACCAGCGATCCCAGGGGATCAAAGCGGGAACAATGCTGGGACTGCAGGGGATCACGGCCGCAGCGCTTTACGGGCTGGCATACACGCTGCCTGAAACATCGCTTTCCGTCCCGTTTTTTCCCGGCGATCTTCCGCTGAGTGACCTTCCGTTGTGGGCGAGCTTCCTGTTGGTTGCCTTGGGCTATCCAGGCACGGTGAATGCGGTGAACATGACTGACGGCCTCGACGGCTTGGCCCCGGGGTGTGTGGCGCTGGTGCTCGTGGGAGCGCTGCCCCTGGTGGGATGGTCGACAGACTTGGGGATGGTGGCGATGCTGGGTGCAGCCGCCTGTGTGGGCTTCTTGTGGGTGAATGCGTACCCAGCGGGAGCCTTTCTGGGCAATGTGGGATCAATGGGGCTGGGGGGTCTCCTGTTTGGCGTCTTGTATGCTGGAGGCGCTGCTTTGTTCCTCCCACTGCTCGGGGGGTTCATGGCATTGGAAGTTCTCTCGGTGATCCTGCAGGTGGGGTCCTATAAGATGAGCGGCAAGCGACTTCTGCGCATGGCCCCGCTACACCACCACCTGGAGCCGGGCAAGGTGAGCTGGCCCCATTGGCTTCCCGCTGTCGAGTGGGAGGAGCCCAAGCTCGTCATACGGCTGTGGATCGTTTGTGCTTTTTTCGTTGGATTTGGGCTGCTGGCTTGGCTCTTCCCCTGAACTGGCGGGGCGCAGGATACTGCATGTCGTCAGCCAATCTTCTGACTGTCGGAACCCGTCGAACTCAGCGACGACAGACTCCCCCCGCTCACAGCTCACTCCGCACAGCTGACTCCAACGCGTAGGCCGCGCTCAATAGCCGTGTCTCATTCAGCTTGGGGCCCACGAGCTGAATCCCGAAGGGGAGTCCGTTCAGGTCTCCCCCGGGAATGGACACCGCCGGTAGGCCGGCCAACGAAGCGGGTGCGGTAAATACGTCGGAATGGTACATGGCTATGGGATCAGCGCAGCGAGCTCCCAGAGGAAACGCTGTGGTGGGCGACGTAGGAGTGAGCACAAAATCAACCTTTTGGAACGCCCGGCGCATCTCATCTGCGATCACCCCGCGCGCCTCCTGGGCCTTTCCGTAGTACTCCCTGGCGCGACCTGCCGAAAGGGCGAACGCTCCGAGGGCGATCCGACGCTTCACCTCCCAGCCGAACCCCTGTGTGCGGCTGGCCACAATGTTGGCCAGTGTGCCTGGCTCGTCTGCTCGGTGTGTGTAGCGAACGCCGTCGTAGCGGGCCAGGTTGGACGAAGCCTCCGCAGAGGCCAATAGGTGGTACGCTGGCAGCGCGTAGTGAAGGGCGGGCAGGTGCAGCTCCACTATGAGCGCGCCGAGATCCTCTGCCAGCTCTTGCCACTTGCCCATCAGGCAGCAAGCGTCCTCCTCGATCAGGGAGGCAGCGAATTCTGTGGGAACACCCAGCCGAAGCCCCTTCAGATCACTGACCAGCTCGCGGCCGTAATCGGGGATGTCCGTGGCCAGGCTGGTGGGATCACGCCTGTCGGCTCCAGCGATGACTCCTAGCAGCCGTGCTGCGTCCTCGACGCAGGAGGTGAGAATGCCGACCGTATCCAATGATGAAGCCAACGACACCAGTCCCCAGCGGGAAACGAGTCCGTAAGTTGGCCGCAAACCTACCACGCCGCACAACGCCGCCGGTTGTCGCACTGAGCCGCTGGTGTCACTGCCCAGGGCAGCCAGGGCCTCTCCAGCGGCAACTGCCGCGGCAGACCCACCCGAAGAACCGCCGGGAATGTAGTCCACAGCGTGCGGGTTGCGCGTCGGGCCCTCCGCTGAGTGCTCGGTGGACGACCCCATGGCGAACTCGTCCAGATTGGTCTTCCCCTGCACCTGCGCGCCGGCGGCCCGCAGGCGCGCAACGCAGGTGGCGTCGAACGGGGAACGGAAAGAGCGAAGGAGGCGTGACCCGCACGTAGTGGGAAACTCCGTGGTGCAGATGTTGTCCTTCACTGCCACGGGAATCCCCCGCAGGGGCCTTCCGGCCAACGATCTCCCATTGCGCACCAACGTGGTGGGGTCGGCCAGGGAGAGGAACGCGTGGATGTCCGGCTCAACGGCGCCAATGCGGGCCCAAAGCTCTTCCAGGAGCCGAGCAAGTGAAAGTCTGTTTCTATCCAGGCTATTGAGTGCGTCGCCGAGGGTCACTGGTGCCGGGGGTGGGACTTGAACCCACACGAGCTTATAATGCCCACTGGATCCTGAATCCAGCGCGTCTGCCGATTCCGCCACCCCGGCGGGCGAGACAATTCTAAGATCGGGATGGGTGAAGTCAAGAAAGAGACAGTTGACGCCCAAAGCCTGGATACTGTAGACTGCGCATTGGGTGAGGGGGGGAACGGATGGTCCAACTGGAAGCGTTCCGGGTCTTTGCGGATCTTAAGCCAGACAGCCTGGAGAAGCTGGGGGGGATGGTTCGGCGCATTGACTACGGCGCCGACGAGCTCATCTACATGGAGGGCGCACCGGCCTTCGGTTTCTACCTCGTCTTCTCCGGGGCGGTGAAGGTGGTCAAGCGAAGTGCCAAGGGCAAATCCCAGATCTTGAAGATCATCGGGTCCGGGGGCCTTCTGGGAGAGACCACTCTCTTCGACAAGGGCGTCCACAACGCGTACGCCAAGACCTTGGTCCCGGCTACCGTCGGTTTCATCGAGCGCGGTGACTTCTTCTACTTTCTGGAGCGGCATCCCAAGGTTGTGTTCCGCTTTTATGAGCGCCTGTCCATGGAGATCAAGTCTTTCCAAAACAAGCTGGCCGAGCGTTCGTACGCCTCGAGCAAGGAGCGGTTGGCTCGCTTGATCCTGGCGCTCGGGCGCTCCGGGGTGGAGCTGTCGCGGGGAGAGCTCGCCGAGATGGCTGGTGTGTCGTCGAAGACAGCTATTCGCACTTTGGGTGAGCTCGAATCCCGGGGCATAGTGTCCATAGACAACCGGAAGATCACGGTCCTCAAGGAGGACTACTTGAAGCGCCTAATGGAGCCTTTCCCCGCTGATCTTGACGAGGCAGTGATTATCTAGAGCGGGTTCGAAGGTTTTGGGGCCTGGTGACCGGTGTCCTTGGCTTTGGGGCCCATGATGGCGCACATTCGCCATGGTCGACATTTAAGGGGACCAAGTGGGCGTACACATGAGGACACGGCGGAGGCAGGGAAGGGTGAGGGTGGGGGCGGTCGTTGGGGGTTATGCCCTCGCGGCGGTGCTTTTGTACCTCTCTGGGTTGGCGCTCGACCTCTCTGCGGTGGGGGTCATGGTAGCCTCGTTGC
Organism: uncultured Thermotogaceae bacterium; assembly: GCA_964516385.1. Classification (GTDB taxonomy): domain Bacteria; phylum Bipolaricaulota; class Bipolaricaulia; order Bipolaricaulales; family Bipolaricaulaceae; genus T3SED10-47. The sequence continues at coordinate 52,719 of CAZEYM010000006.1, read as the reverse complement.
CATTGGCTTTGGCTGCCTTCTGTTTCGGGGTGCCCGGAGCAGCCGCGGGCGCGGTGGCCAGCCTGGCCCTTTTGGCTCCCGGACTAGTGGGGGCGAGGCCCGTGATGTGGGGTCTTTCCACGCTGCTGGTGGTGGGAATGGCCTGGGCCGGGCTGGGGTTGAGCTACATGTGGCGCCGGCGAACGGGACATGTGCAGGTCGTGCGTCGACTGGAGACCTCATACGGTGAGGAGATCTTTGAGAACTCCCTCAATATGATCCACGTGCTCGATCGCGAGGGGAATATCGTCCGGAGGAATCGGGCCTCGCGGGAGCTTTTGGGTTGGCCGCACAAGCGTTCTTTGCACCTCACCGAGTACCTCCATGTGGAAGACATGGGCCGATTCAAGGCCGAGCTGGAAAGGCTGTTCGAGCGCGGAGAGGTGAGGGACGTCGAGGTGAGATTTGTCTCGGAGAGCAAGCGAGCTGTTCCTGTTGAGCTACAGGGCAAGCGGGTCACGGGCAGGGTGGCTGTGTTGGAGGTGCGAGACCGCAGCGAAGTGGCTTCATTGGAGATGCAGCTGGCCGAGGCCGAAGTGAGGTACCGCCACCTCATCGAGCAGGGCATCGACACCATGGACGTTGGCGTGCTCCTGTTGGACAGGAGCGCCTCGCTTCTGTGGTGCAACCGGGCGGTGGGCGCTTTCTTCGGGGTGTCACGGGATGAGCTAGTGGGCATGAAGGCCATCCGCGTTCTTGACCACGTTGCTCATGTGCTGGAGGACGGGGACCGGTTTGCCGACATGGTGCGACAGGCTTACCAGCACGGGGCAGCGGTAGAAGGGCAGGAGTGCCGAGTGCGCCTGGGCCCGGGGCGGCAATCCAGGATTCTGATGTTCCGCTCCATCCCCATTGAACCGGCCGCCGGGCAGAGGGAAAGCGGTGGCAGGATAGAGTACTACACTGACATCACCCGGCTGAAGAAGCTCCAACAGGAGCTGGAGGAGCAAAAAGGGCAGCTGGAGGAAACCAACCAGAAGCTCAAGGAGTTCAACTCCGCCGTATCGCACGAGGTGAAAAAACCTGCCTTGGGCGCGCTGTGGCATGTTGACATGATGCTCAACGAGTACAATGGACAGCTTCCCAAGGACGTCCGCGACGAATTGGAGAGCATGAAGCGGCGGTTGGAGAGAATGAAGAAACTCATCGAAGACCTGACGCACTTCTCGGCCATCCGGGTGGCCAAAGAGGCTTTCGAGCGGGTGGATGTAGATCGCGTACTGAACAACACTGTGGAGGACTTGGATACAGAGCTTGCAGGGGTTAACCTGACTGTGCTCAAACAGATGCCCCGCGTATGGGGCGTGCCCACGCGCATAGCGGAGCTGTTTGCGAACCTTTTGGTCAACGCCGTGAAGTTCAACGACAAGGCATTGCCTGTGGTGGAGATCTCGTGGGTCGATCGGGGGGATGGTACCTACGAGTTCACCGTCCAAGACAACGGCCCTGGTATTGAGACCCAGTATCTGGAGAAGATCTTCGGTATATTCGAACGTCTGGACGCAAAGAAGGAAGGCACCGGGGCCGGCCTGGCGTTCTGCCGCCGGATCGTGAAGGAACACGGTGGCAGGATCTGGGCTGAATCGGAATTGGGTAAGGGGACAGCCTTCAAGTTCACCCTGCCCAGGGTGCCCGCAGAAAAAGAGGTGGAAAGTGTCCATTGAACGCCGCATGGTGATCTTAGTAGTGGAGGACGAGGAGCCCGACTACGAGCTCATCGAGCGCTCCATCCGGGCGGCTGAGAAGTCGCAGGAAGGAACAGGGGCACGGTATGAGCTGTATCGGGCTGAGGATGGAGCTGAGGCTCTCGATTTCCTGTTTCGCCGTGGCAAGCACCCCGACGCCCCCCGGCCGAACCTGATCCTGTTGGATCTGAGGCTTCCCAAGATGAGCGGCATGGAGGTCCTGGAGAAGATCAAACAGGACAATCGGCTGCGGAAGATCCCAGTGGTGGTGCTTACTGTGTCCACCGATGAGGAGGAGATGGTGCGGGCATACGACTCCGGGGCGGCCGGCTTTTTGAACAAGCCAACGGGGCCTGAGCAGTTCGCACGGCTTCTATCCACGGTGCTCGAGTACTGGCGTATCGCCCGCTTGCCTGACTGACGCGCTGTCGGCGCCGTTGTTCCTTCTGCGGGTCTCCCATTTCCCTTCGATCAGTGCGCGAAGTCCTGGTCTGTCTGGCTGCCCGGAGCTATTCATCGCAAGGACGTTGGCGCGCGCCCCAGGCATGGTGCCGGCCGACGGGGGTTTCCTGCCCCCGGGACCGGGGTTCCTCGGCCGAAAGGATTGGAAGTGAGCACTGAGGCCCCGGTCCGCTAAGGCCACCGTTCGAATCGGCTGGGCGTGCGATTCACCTCCGGGAACCGGCCGGGGTGGGGTCAGCCCTCTCCCCCGGCCGGCTCCTTTTCTTCGTTCGCTCCCAACGCAGTGAGGATCACTCGGGCCAATCTCTCAGCCTCTGTTCGCTGTTCCTCGCCGTCCCAGCCGGACGGCCCGTCGGTTTGCCTGGGGAGGAGTTCCAGGAGGTCGAACACCGCGTCGTACGCCTCCTGGGGAAGTCCTTCGGGGACCTCCTCAGCCAAAAGACGGGCATCTTCCTCAGGAAGAGAAGGGGGGAATCCAGGTTTCTTGAGCAGCGGGCCGCAGAGCAGCGCCACGCGAAACTCCCAACGGGCCTGAGAGGAGGGGAGGTGGTCCCGGATCGCTGAGTCCAGCGCTTCCAGTCCGTTCCGTATTGCGTCCAGGGACTCCATAATCCTACTGAGCTCCTCCAGGGAGATCTCGGAGAGCTTCTCGCCGGGCAGTGAGTCCAGCTGGCGCTGTGCGGCGTCGGTCGCCTCCATCAGCGCGACGATGTTGTTCCTCCAGAGTTTCTCCTCCGGAGCAGTTCTCAGCCACTGGCGCAGCAGTTCGCGCCCTTCGGCGAGGTCCACAAGCATCTGTTCGCGGGTGTAGATCTGCAGCACCCATCGGTCGAGCGCGCGATATCCCTCGGGCAGCGACGCGACCTTACCCAGAGTGAAAGTAAGGTCCGCAAGCTGCATCCCCAGCCTCGCCGGGCTGCCGGACTCGACGGCCCTTGCGGGGACGCCCGGCCCGACAAGCTGTCCCACCAGCACCAGGAGCACCCAGATGTAGCGCATCTCGCAGTCGATTGTACAGCCCGTGTGGTGGCCAGGCGAGAAGAAACCCCCGGCCTGTTGCAGGTTCATAACACTGCACTTGACATGATCCCCACGGTGTGCTATTGTAAGTACGTCGTTATACTTCACTATGCGGTGTGATCAGCATACAGGCTGTGCTAGGCGGAATAGGGGGAAGCAGGAGGAAGGAAGCAGGGACTGAAAGGAGGGCCACGTGAAGCGAGCGGTATTGGTGTCTGCAGCGAGCGTACTTGCGTTGGGGTTGGCGTGTGGCGCGGAGGATGCGGCCGCTCAGCAAGAGCTTGTGATCTCGGTAGAGGAGGCGCACGAGCTGCTATTGCAGCCGACGGGAGTCGCGGTCGATGCCAGCCCCCTCGAGGGGCGGAGCATCTGCGTGCAAGAGGGGCTCGAGTACAGCACGAACGACGGGCCCACACTGGGCGGCCGCAAGATCACCGTGCACGCGGAGGGAACGCCGCCCGATTGGCTCACTCTGTGGGTAGCGGCCTCTGAGCCCGAGTCTTTCGCGGCTCAGTCCAACGGAGAGGTGGCGTTGGTGCAGGAGGGGACGACCCGAGACGAGGCGGACTTGATCGTCGACATTGCCGATAGCGGTACGCTCGTGGTCGATCTGACTTACACTGTCGCTCAGGTCCCTTGGGAGGTCGCCAGCGGCTCCACGGCGTTTGTGTCCGTCGTGTTCAGGGTGCTGGAGAGCTGAAGTGTCCGTGTGGAGAAGTTGGCTGTGGGGTGCCCTCGGCGCGGGGCTCATCGGGGTCCTCGCCTGCTGCCAAATCGTGGTAAACGAGCTTTCTCAGACGTGCACAGTGGAGCCCGGAGGGACATGCAAGGGGACGATTGACATCAGGAATGCTGGATCGACCCCGGCGCAAGTGAGAATAGGGCAATCCGACTACCTGTCCTACGCCGATGGGCGCACGCTCTACCTGCCGTCGGGGAGCCTCTCACGCTCCAACGCTGACTGGATCTCTCTGGAGATCGTCGACAGGTATCTGCAGCTTGAGCCAGGGAGCGCGATCAGCGTCCCCTATACCGTTCGGGCTCCCGATGGCCCTGAAGTTGTGGGGTCGTTTTGGAGTCTGGTTGTGGTGGACAACGTGCTGCATGTCGAGCCGGAAGCCAACGAGAGAGAAGTGGTGATCCAACAGAGCATTGGATACGGAGTTCAGCTGATAACGCACATTGGGGATACGGGCAGGCGAAGTGTCGATCACGCGCACACTTGGACGAGGCGCACCCCCGAAGGAGTAGTCTTGGAGGTTGACTTGGAGAACACCGGCCAGCGCGCTCTTCGGCCTGTGGTCTGGGCTGAGCTGTACAGCTCAGCAGGCGAGCCGATGGGGACGTTCTACTCGGTGCGCAAGCGCATTCTCCCTGGTTGTTCGGCGCGCTTTCGTCTCGCCCTTCCACGGCTGGAACGAGGGACGTACCTATTCGCGTTAATAGTGGACAACCTGGATGAGTACGTGTGGGCGGCTGAACTTGCCATCGAGGTGCAATGAGGGAAGGAAGACGCCGGAGCTTGCGAGCGCTCCCTTTGGCTGTCGCACTGCTTGGGTCTGCCGCGTGCGTGGAAGCCGGGGAGCTGGCGCTGGCCTGCTTGTCTCCCCCGCGGCCCCTTTCCCCCCCTGCTGCGGTCTCCGTGCCCCTGCAACTGACTAACCGCGGGCAGGAGGTCCTGCAGGTACGGTTGGCGTTTTCCCTACCGCAGGGGGTGACTCTGCTGGCGGAGCCCGCGGCTCCGGCTGTCTTTCCGGGCGCTTCAGAGACTGTGCTGGCTGTGTTCTTCGTCTCTGCGGCCGCTCCTTTCGGAACGCAGAGTGTCGTTGCCCGCGCGGAAGGGGATGAAGGAAGTGTCTACGCCGAGGCAACCGTGGAGCTTCCCGTCAACCCGCATGTTGAGGTGGAGCTGACCTTGCCCCCCGGGAGTCACGGCCGCCCTGGGGAGGAGGTGGCGTACCGCGTCCACATAACCAATCGGGGCAACGCGCTGGGGGAACTAGTTCTGTCGCTGGTCTCCCCCTGGCCGGCGGAGACCTCTGACCGGCACATCCAGCTGCCTGCGGGTGCCTCGCTCGAACTCGTGCTCACCCATTCTGTCCCCGCGGATGCCTCCCCGGGGCAGGAGTGCCCCCTGCATCTGTCGGTGCGTGCCTTGTCCTCACCGGAAGCCATTGCCAGCGGGTCCCTGCGGACTACGGTCCTGCCGCCGGCTCCCGCGGACGTGCCCCGCGATCTTCGCCCGTCTCTGCCGGCCACGCTCCACTGGTCGGGGCGGTGGTCCCCGGAGGGGTTCCTCGCGAAGTCAGCATGGCGGATCGCAGGCGCGCTTGTGCCTGGGCAAGAGCTGAGCTTCGTAGGCGGGTTGGACATGAGCGCGAGCGCGCTGTCGTTGAGGCGAGCGAGCTTCGCCTATCGGGAAGGGGGTTGGTCGGTGGGAGGGGCGTACCACAGTTCTGGCCTCCGTCCCCCGTACCGCTTTGAGTTCTGGTACGAAAGGAGGCATCCGCGGCAGCGGCTCTTCTATCGCTGGCAACAGGGAAGGTCGGCGCTCCAGGTTCGCTTGCGGGAAGAGGAGCTGGACGCTGAGATCGTTGTCGACGACTCCTGGGCCATCTCATTGGTGGTGACAGGGGCGCGGGGGAGCCGCCTGGAGGGGGGGTTGTCGACGTCGGGCGGCTGTCTGTCCCTGAAGTTGGGGGAGGGGGGTGCGGCCTTGGCTGCGGCACTCAACTGGGGAAGGAAGACCAGCCTTCTGTTCAGGGCGTCGGCTTCACCCGGGACGCTGGGGGTTGAGTGGACCTTGATCCGGTTCGGAGAACGCAGGATGGCGTCACTGGAGCTCTCCTGGAAGAAGCGGGACGCTCCTTGGGAGAAGGGAGAGTTGGAGCTCGCCCTCTCCGACGAAGGGGCCCTTTCTCTGCAACGGCTGTATGGGAAGGCCACAGGTGGAGGGAAAGGGCCGTGGAGTTGGTCGGCGAGTGCAGAGCTTGCGCGCACTGGCCGAGGGGCGCAGCGTGCACACCTGTGGTCGGTGGGAGTGGAGGGCGAGACCAAACTTCACCTGGGCGACACGGCAAGAATCAATTTTGACTGCGCGTTTTCCCTTCCCGCCCTGCCGGAGAGGGCTGGCGGGGTCCGTTGGGCCGCCTCTTTCGGCGGGGAAGCTCGCTTGGGGGCCTCACGCGAGGCGAACGCGGAAGTGCATCTGTCTTCTTCAGGGACGGAGCTCAGCGCAGCGTTCCGCGGTCGTCATTGGCAAGTGCTTCTGGCGCTCGGACCGAGGGAGGTCCAAGTGACCATGGAAGCCCAGGTGACGGTCTCCATCCCGTGGGTGAAAGGTAAGGGAAGGGTGGAAGGCTCTGTGCGTACCACTGGCAGAACAGCAGGTGCTGGCGGGCTCGTTCTGGGACTGGCCGGACGCAAGGCCATCACCGGGGAGGATGGTGTATTTCGCTTTCCCCCAATGGATCCCGGCGAGTACCAGCTGAAGGTCCTCAGCTTGCCGCACGGGGCATGTGTGGACCCGGCAGAGCTTCCGGTCGTTTCGCTCCGTGCCGGCGAAGTGACGGAGGTGGAGCTGTGGTTGGTTCCGCCGTCCCAGGTGAGTGGGCGCCTGATCACGACGGGGGAGGCGCGCCGCCTCGACGGCCGGCAGGTGGGCGCAGAGGGAGGAATAGAAGGAGCGCTGGTTGTGTTGACTGACGGAGTGCGAACCTTCCGCGCAAACACCGATGCCCGCGGGATGTTCGGCTTTGAGGATCTGTGCGCTGGTGAGTGGAAGCTGCAAATCGAACTGCCCGAACTCGTTCCCCCCCACCGCCTTGCGCAGGAGAGGTACTCGCTCAGGCTCCGTCCTGGAGAGGAACAGCACCTCACAGTGCGGGCGCAGCCTGCCGCTAGAACACATCGACCGTTGGGAGCCAGGCTGCCACACCGCCGAGCTTGACCTTTATAATCTCCGCATGCGGGCCATCGACATCATCGAACGAAAGCGCGACGGTGTAGAGCTCTCAGCCGAGGAGATACGCTGGTTCGTCGACGGCTACGTGGCCGGGCGCATTCCGGAGTGCCAGGTGGCCGCGTGGCTTATGGCTGTGTACCTCCGAGGGATGAGCACGGAGGAAACCGTGGCTCTGACGGAGGCCATGTGGAAAAGCGGTGACACCATCGACCTTTCCTCCCTCCCAGGCGTCAAGGTGGACAAGCATTCGACCGGAGGCGTGGGCGATACGGTGACGCCGATCCTCGTACCTCTCATGGCCTCGGCTGGGCTGATATGCGCAAAGATGTCCGGAAGGTCCCTTGGGCATACGGGAGGCACGATCGACAAGCTGGAGAGCATCCCCGGCCTGCGCAGCGAGCTTTCGCTTGAGGAGATCCTCAAGCAGGCGGCCGAGGTAGGTGCGGTCATCGCCGAGCACACTGGGGAGCTCGTACCTGCGGACCGTTTGCTGTACTCGCTGCGTGACCTGACCGGCACCGTGGCATCCCTGCCCCTCATTGTGGGTTCCATAATGTCCAAGAAGCTTGCTGGTGGGGCCGAGGCAGTGGTGCTGGATGTGAAGTGTGGACACGGGGCGTTCATGCAGACGCAGGAGGAGGCCCGCAGCCTGGCCAAGTCCTTGGTATCAGTGGGAAACAAGATGGGAAGGCAGTTTTCCGCTTTGATCACCCGAATGGATCAGCCGCTTGGCCGCACAGTGGGCAACGCGCTGGAGATGCGGCAAGCGATCTCCGTCCTACGGGGGGAGGGGCCGGCCGACTTGCGTGAGGTCACCCTTGCTCTGGGGGCGGAGCTGCTTGTGCTTGCCGGGGAAGCAAGCGACGTCGAACAGGCAACGAAGGCGCTCGAGAGCCTTGTGGAGAGCGGTCGCGCCTGGGAGAAGTTCATCGACCTCGTACGGGCACAAGGCGGCGACGTCCGGGCAGCCGAGCACGCCGAACGCCTTCCGCAAGCCGAGCACAAGGAGTCAATTCTGTCCGACTGTTCCGGTTACGTGCAGCACCTTGCCGCACGCAAAGTGGGGATGGCCGCTGGCCTCGTCGGCGCCGGAAGGTGGGACAAGGGGGCGCGAGTCGACCCGGCGGCCGGTGTGGAGCTTGTAGCCAAGGTTGGAGAGGAAGTGGAACGGGGAGCCCCGTTGGCCGTGCTTCACGTCGGGCTGAGGACCGAGCTGGAGGAGGCCAGACGGTTGGTCGAGGAAGCCTACACTATTGGAGATCAGCCACTGTCTCCTTTGCCCCTGGTGATCGAGAAAGTGCGGGGCGACGTGCAATGACGTGCGATATGGTTATTGGTCTTCAGGCATGGTGGGATCTGCACCGGTCAGAGGGGCTCAAGGGGTGGGGAACGTCGGCGGGAGGCAGACAAGGCTGTGGGCAGGCGGTAAACTAGCCCATCGGGCGGAACTACGTTTCAGCCTGTGCCAAGTTGGAACGAAGTGGCGGGTGTAAGGCCGGCGAGTTGTCCAAAGGAACAGAGTGACAATGCGCTGAGCTAGGCAGGCGTTCTCAGGCGAGGACTCGCAAGAGGAGAAGGCTCGGCGAAGGGAGGAGGAATCATTGACAAGCTACAACCAGTTCCCGGTTAGAGGGCCGCACGGGGAGATAGTCGGCTCAGTCGGGCTGTCTACTAAGTTGCTCGAGGAGCGAATCATCTTCTTGGGCTTGGGAATAGCCCACGATGAGGGAGGGAGCACCGTGTTGGTGGACTCCGTTGCGGACTTCATTTCAGGCGCCATGCTCTACCTGGAAGCTGAAGATCCGGAGCGAGACATCCAACTGTACATCAACTCTGGCGGCGGAGCGGTGTCGGCAGCCTTGGCCATCTACGATACGATGCAGTACGTCAAGTGCGATGTGCGTACGATCTGTTTGGGAACGGCTGCCAGTGCTGCCGCGCTGCTGCTAGCCGGTGGCAGCCCCGGCAAGCGGATGGCTCTACCGCACTCCAAGATCATGATACACCAGCCCTGGGGCGGCAGAGTGGGCCAAGCGACCGACATAAAGATCTACGCAGAGGAGATACTTAAAGACAGGGAACGTATCAACGAGATAATGGTCAAGCACACGGGTCAACCGCGGGAGAGAATAGAGAAGGACACGGAGAGGGACTACTGGATGTCCCCTGAGGAAGCCAAGGACTACGGGCTCATCGACAAGATCGTGACCTCCAAGAAGGAGCTGCCCAACTCCGGAGAGTAGAGCTGGGATGGCTTACTGACTGCGCGCACTTTCTTGCTCAGCGGGAGGCTAGTTTCCGCCTGTGGCCTTGTTCTCTAACACCCAGTCCGCCGCTCGGGTGATGAGCAGCTGGATACGGACTGAATCCGGTTCTCGATCTGTCTTCTCGGCTTGTGAGAGAACTTCTTGCTCTGTGGGGAGCAGTCCCTTCTGCTCGCAGACCATCCGAGCGATCAGCTCTCGCCGGAGCCTGCGACGGACCGCGTTCTCGATCTCTCCGCGCAGTTCTTGTTTGCCCCCGAAACGAGCGACTTCCTCTTCCACCAGCTTCGCCAACAGCCCGGGCGGCGGTTCTACCCCGAGCGAGTCGGCCAAGGCGTCTAGCGCTTCGCCTCGGCGGCGCTGCTCGGCGTCCCTCTGGGACTGCTTCAAGAGTTCAGTTTCTACTTCCCCCCGTAGCTCATCCCAGGCGTCCTTCCCGTACTGCTGCGCGACTTCCTCTCGGTCGGGCAGGAGCACCTCGTAGACTCCTTCCACGGAGAAAGACTCTTCGCTGCCTTCGTGTTTGAGGACAACGTCATGCCCCGCTTCTGCTCCCACAAGCTGTGCTCCCAGCTCCGCCTGTTGGTCCACTTCGGCTTCCCATGTGTGCCCTCCTCGGCTGATTCGCACTACGTCACCTGCCTGGGCGGGCGCTTCTCGGGCCCTTAGGGCGGCGGACCGACGCCGCAGATCGTGGAGCACTTCGTCGATCTCTTGCTCAGAAACCTTGGGGGCAGGCGGCTCGGCAAGCTGGACCTTCGGTGTGTCAGGTACCTCGACCTGGGGAAACACCTCAAATGAGGCTTGAAACTCCAGCTTCTCCCCAGGTTGGAAGGACAGAACTTCCACCTCCGGCGTGGAGGCAGGGCGGAGACTGTGGTCGTCCAGCGCCTTGTTCAGCCATTCCTTCAACAGGATCTCCTTGAGATCGGCTTCGTACTCCGGCTCACCGTAGCGGGCGAGCACCAAGTGAAAGGGAGCCTTGCCCGGCCGGAAGCCTGGGACGTGCACTGATCGCCGGAGTTCCTGCTTTAGTCGCACCTCCGCCGACTGCACTGCGTCTGCGGGCACGCTCACCGCCAGACGAACAGATGCGCCGTCCTGTTCGACCCGCACAGCTTCTGTGTTGTCCATCTCCTCAACCCATTGTACCCGAGCCCTCGTCGATCGCCCTTCGCGGCCCCAAGGGGACGCTGCTCCCCGTCAGCTTCTTGTCTTCATCGAAAACCCCAACCACTTGCAGTGGGGTTCTCTCAGAAGAATCCAGAAAGTAACCGCCACTCTAGACCCACTAGGCGCGCCCACACCCCCCAGGCAAGTTGGAAGACAAGGCTCAGCCCTCCAACCGCGAGCAGGGCCAGAACGATGAACATCCCGTATGGCTCGAGCTGTGCCAAGCCGAGGCGCCATCGGGGTGGCAGGAAGTAGGCCAGCACACGTGACCCGTCCAAGGGTGGAATGGGAAGCAGATTGAAGAACGCAAGAACTAACGAGTACAGAACTATCATGGCCAGGAAGGCCAGCGGAACCTCCATCTCCAGGCCGGCGGCCACCAGTCCGCGGCCGAGCAGGGCGGCGACGCCGGCCATTGCCAGGTTCGTGGTTGGACCGGCGAGCCCCACCCAGAGCATCCCTCTCCAGGGGTCCCCCCGCAGATGGTAAGCGTTCACGGGAACTGGCTTCGCCCAGCCAAAGAGAAGCGGAACGCCTGTGAACCGACCCAACACAAGCAGCATTGCCGGCACGAGCAAAGAACCGATGGGATCAAGGTGGGGAAGCGGGTTTGCAGTCAACCTCCCCGCTGCCTTCGCCGTCGTATCACCGAGCAGGTAGGCCACGTACCCATGGGCCACCTCGTGGGGAATGACGCAAAGCAAGAGCGCGGCCACCGCCAGAATCCCGTACAATAGCCAATCCATCACGGCCCCCTATCCCCCGGCACTTTTATCACGTTCTCTTGCAACAGGACAACCGCTCCCGGCGGTGCCCCTTTGGGTTTGCGCAAGTAACGGCCTTCAGTGTAGCTGACGTCGACCTTTCGCTCACCTCGAGCCTGGGAGTGCCAAGCAGCCAGCTCCGCGGCCCGGCGCAGGACTTCTGGGGGAATGGCTTTTCCTCCTGCGGAGACCAAGACGTGCGCTCCGGGCACGCCTCGCGCGTGCAGCCACAAGTCCTCGCTGTGGGCCCGGCGTACGAGAGTCTCGTTCTCTCGTGCTGAGCGGCCTACGCTCACGGTGAACCCCTCCACCTGCAGCTGCCGAGTCTGCGGTTTGGATGACTGCTTCTGTCTCCTACTTCGTTGGGGCTTCCGCTCGCCCACCCTGGCCAACTCCTCCTCCAGATACGGGGCGAGGTCGGGGCGCTGGGCCAAGGTGCGGGATACTTTGTTGAGCCGCCGCAGTTCCTTCTCCAGCGCCGCGCGTCGGCCGGGCAGATGCTCGAGCCTCCGCCGCAGCTTCCGCGCCTGACGGTACAGTTCCTGCGCGTGGACCACGGGAGGGACCTTCGGATCCAGAGGCAAGCATACTGGGCTTCCGTCGAATCCCTCCACCGTTACTTCTGACTTCCCGTGAGGGATATCGGCGAGCCTGGCGAGGATAAGATCCGCACGCGACTGCAACGTGGGCCACCCCTCTGCCTGGGCTCGGCCTTCCTCCAGATTCCTCAACGCCCGTTGTCTGCGTTCAATGGCCACCCGCAGCCGATCTACCAGCCACTGGGCGGTCGGCCTCACCAGCCTTCGTTCCAACACTCGGTCAAGGGCCTCCCAGAACGTGTCGGTCCTTTCGCATGCTTCCCCCAGGTCCTGGCGGGCGAAGAACGAAGCCAACAGCCCAGTGGGAGTTTCGTAGACGTATCCTGCGTGCTCCCGCTCGAGGAGTTGCTGGGCGAGGGCTTCCGGCGCCATATCAGAGGCTTGCGCAGCCCGGCGCAGCTCAGGACCCACTCCCTGTGAGGGGCTGCCCTGTTGGCCGAACTCCGCAGGCCGCGGCTGGCCTCCTCGCAAAGCGTCGACCCCGCCCGCCCTCCACTTAATGAACACCTCTCCCCGCCGAGGACGGAGGTCGAGGACGAGGTCGGCCTCCGGAAAGCGCAACCTCAGCACCCGGTCGAACCCCGCCTGTTCCAGTGCTACGATCGGTTGGCCGCACAGCCTTCGAACGAGCAGGCAAAACGCAGGGGGCACAGAAGGAGTAGTGGGGCGAAGCCCAGTGAGATGGAACGCCTTGCCCCCAGCATCCAGAGCCAGGGCGCCGCTGGGGCCGAAGGTGCGGAGTATGATGATATCGCCAACTTGATGCACTCTACCCAGGCGCGCTCCCTTGAGGAAAGCGGCTTCCCTGAGGGCCACAAACAGCTCGATGCCTTCCAAGCACTCCCTCCTGAACCCAGTGGTCAAACCTAGGGGTCAAAGCTTCGACTTGGGCGTCGGCACACCCAAAGCGAAGCATTGACCCCTAGCTTTACGACCACACCCAGATCAAACCCTTGCCCCCTTGGTCTGCCCTTGGGGTACGTTGGAGCCGGCGAGAGGAATCGAACCTCTGACCTGCGGTTTACGAAACCGCTGCTCTGCCTGCTGAGCTACGCCGGCACACCTCTTATGCATGGTATCAGGCCTAGCGCCTCGCTTCCAGCCAGTGGTGAAGTCGTCGCCGGGGGATGTGTATAATCCATAAGGGAGCCTTCTTCCCCAGCCGAGGTGAGGACAGATGGAGAAAGGCACCTACCGAGTCAAGTCAGGGTTTGCCGAGATGTTCAAGGGTGGAGTGATCATGGACGTCACCACTCCTGAGCAAGCCCGCATCGCCGAGGAAGCAGGCGCGGTCGCGGTGATGGCGTTGGAGCGGGTCCCTGCTGATATCCGCGCTCAGGGGGGCGTGGCCAGGATGGCCGATCCGGCGAGGATCAAAGCCATACAGGATGCCGTGTCCATCCCGGTGATGGCCAAGGCTCGCATCGGGCACCTGGCGGAGGCCCGAGTGTTGGAATCTTTGGGAGTGGATTTCATCGATGAATCGGAAGTTCTCACGCCTGCCGATCCTTTCAACCACATAGACAAATGGCAGTTCGACATCCCCTTTGTCTGCGGCTGTCGAGACCTCGGTGAGGCAGCACGGCGCATCGCTGAGGGTGCAGCTATGATCCGCACAAAAGGGGAAGCGGGTACCGGCAACGTGATCGAGGCGGTGCGACACATGCGGGTCCTCAACCAGCAAATTCGTCGCCTCCAGGGGTTGAACTATGCCGAGATTGTGTCGTACGGCAAGGAGATCGGTGCTCCGGCAGAGGTGCTGAGGGTGATCGCCGAGCACGGGCGGCTCCCGGTGGTGAACTTCGCCGCCGGTGGCATCGCCACCCCCGCTGATGCCTCGCTCATGCGTATGCTGGGTTGTGATGGCGTGTTCGTGGGCTCGGGGATCTTCAAGTCGGAGAACCCCGAGAAGAGGGCCCGAGCCATAGTCATGGCCTGCACCCACTATGAGGACGCCAAGGTTGTGGCCGAGGTATCCGCCGGCCTGGGCGAGGCTATGGCGGGGTTGTCCATCGACGAGATCCCGGAACACGAGCGGATGCAGCAGCGGTGACCGTCGGGGTGCTGGCTGTCCAAGGGGACATCCGAGAGCACCTGGCGGTGATTGGATCGTTGGGCGTGCGGGCTGTGCCCGTGCTTCGGCCCCAGGACCTTGCGGGCTTGGCGGGAATCGTCCTCCCGGGAGGAGAGTCGACTGCTATGTGGCGGATCATGGACTCCAGCGGCTTGGCAAGAGAACTCCACGATGCCCTGGCCGCAGGCCTCCCTGCTTTCGGCACGTGCGCGGGGATGATCCTTTTGGCCAAGGAGATCACCAACTGGCCTGAGCGCTACTTCCAGCTCTTGGACATTGCCGTGGAGCGCAACGCGACGGGGCGGCAATTGGAGTCGTTCGAAACCGCAGTGGATGCCGGTGAGCTGGGGGAGATGCCAGCTGTGTTCATCCGGGCTCCAGCGGTGCGGCGTGTGGGGGCAGACGTCGAGGTACTGGGGACGGTGGACGGCCAGCCGGTGTGGGTCCGGCAAGGAAGCTTGATGGCAGCCAGCTTCCATCCAGAGCTCACCGGTGATCGGCGGACGCACCGCGTCTTCGTTACTATGTGTGGAAAGGAGAGGAGATGACGACGAAGGTTGCGATTAACGGATTCGGTCGGATTGGAAGGGTGACACTGCGCCTACTCGCTGAGCGGGGGTGGCCCCTCGAGCTGGTGGCTGTGAACGACCCGTTTCTGCCCGTGGAGCAGGCGGCGCACTTGGTCCGCTACGACTCGGTGTACGGCCGTGCTTCGTTTGCGATCGAGCCACAAGATGGCGCCTTGGTTGTGGACGGACGGAGGATCGAGTACTTGTCAGAAAAGGACCCTGGTGCACTGCCTTGGCAGAGGATGGGGGTCAAGGTGGTGGTTGAGGCCACCGGAGTGTTCCGCGATCCGGACAAGGCGCAGGCGCACTGTAAGGCCGGAGCGGAGCGCGTCCTTCTTTCCGCGCCTCCCAGCGGTGAGCGCAAAGCGGAAGTCCCGCAGATTCTCTGGCGGATGAACGAGAAAGACTACGATCCCGCGGCACACACCATCGTCTCCGCGGCCTCCTGCACCACCAACTCGCTCGGCCCGGTAGTCAAGGTACTGCACGACAGTTTCCGAATCGAGCACGGTTTCCTCACTACGGTGCACGCCTACACTGCAGACCAGAGGCTGGTCGATGCTCCGCACAAGGACCTAGCGCGGGCTCGCGCGGCGGCCGCCAACATCGTGCCCACCTCCACCGGAGCTGCGCGATCAATTCCGCAGGTTTTCCCCGATTTAAAGGGGAAGATGGACGGCTTGGCGATCCGGGTTCCGGTACCCTGCGGCTCGGTCTCCGACTTCACCGCCAAGCTGAGCCGCGACGTAACGCTGGACGAGGTGAAGCAATCGTTCCGCAAGGCGGCGCAAGGTCCGCTCGGCGAGGTGATGTTGGTGACGGACGACCCGATCGTGTCCACCGACGTGATCGGGGTCGATCACTCCGCAGTGGTGGCGCTGGCTTACACGATGGTGCTTCCCGGTGCGAGCGATGTAGTCAAGGTTTTGTCCTTCTACGACAACGAGTGGGGCTACGTGAACCGATTGCTGGATGTGGCGGAGTACATCGCCGGTTGAGCTACGACGGGCGGCAGCGGGGCTGGTGGCGTTGCTCTTTCCGCCGCGCTGCTTCCTGTGCGCGGGGTCAGTTCCCTTGCTGGAACCGCTGTGCACCGGCTGTGTGGCCGAGCTTCCCCGCTGGAGGAGACCCGGGTGTGCGGTGTGCGGGCGGCCTGCGGCGTCGGGGAGCGGCCTCTGCGCCGACTGCGCCGTGTCCCCGCAGCCCTACAGCCACGTGCGGTCGCTCGGGCCCTACGTGGGTGAGCTGGCCCTGCTGGTGCGGGCGCTGAAGTACGAGGGAGAGCGGGCGTTGGCGCGTCCGCTGGGCAAGCTCCTGGCCGAGCTGGCCGGGGGAGAGGAACCTGCCCGCTGGGTGACCTGTGTCCCACCGGATCCTCGTCGCCTCAAGCAGAGAGGGCACCATGCGGCGGAGGACTTGGCGCGAGCTGCTGCTTTCACTTTGCGCCTGCCTTATCGCCGCCTCCTGCACAAGCCGCGTTCCACTCCGCCGCAAGTGGGACGGAGCCGAAAGGAGCGAACGAGGGCATTGGAGGGGCGTTTTCGCGTCCGAGGGGCAGGCGAGTATGAGGGGGTGATAGTGGTGGACGATGTCTACACCACGGGAGCTACGGTTGCTGAGGCAGCTCGGGCATTGCGCGCCGGGGGGTACGGAGATGTGACGGTGCTGACGGTGGCGCATACGGTCGACGATGAGGGTTGAGACGTTTCCTGTGGGGCCCCTTCTGGCTAACGCCTACGTCCTTGTCAGCGGCGGGCAGGCGGCGGTGTTGGATCCAGGTGGCTTCTCCCCGGAGATGCGGCAAGCGTTGGATGGGACAAAGGTACGCTACGTCCTGCTGACTCATGGACATTTCGACCACGCTGAGGCGGCCGGACTGGTGCATGAGGCCACCCAGGCCCCCATAGTCTACCACCCCGACGAGGGTCCGGTGTTCTGGGCGATGGGGCAGAAACCGCCGCCGCTGGGGCAGCCTGTGGGCGAGGGTGAGCGGTTGGCCTTGGGGGATGAGGTGCTCCACGTGTGGCACCTTCCCGGGCACTCGCCCGGCTCCGTGGCCTACTTATGGGAGAAGGAGAAAACCATCTGGGTGGGCGATGTGTTGTTCTCGGGCTCCGTAGGCCGCTCTGACCTTCCAGGGGGTGAGTGGAGCGCGCTGGAGCGATCCCTGGCGAGGCTGCTGGGTTTGGATGATGATTGGAGAGTGTTGCCCGGGCATGGGCCGGCCAGCAGCATAGGGGTAGAGAGGAACACCAACCCATTCCTGCGGGGGGTGGATAGTGGCGCGACCTGAAGTGCAGGAGGTCAAGTCGCGGGTGGACGTGGCCGAGCTGATCGGTCGCTACGTTACGCTGACCCGTGCGGGAAAAGGACTGAAAGGACGTTGCCCTTTTCACGCCGACAGCAGCCCGTCGCTCACGGTGTCCACCGAAAAGGGGCTGTGGCACTGTTTCGGTTGTGGAGCGGGGGGCGATGCCATCGGCTTTCTCATGCGGGTGGAGAAACTGGACTTCTCCGAAGCGCTGGCCAGGCTGGCCGAAGAGGTGGGGGTGGAAGTCGGGGGGGCGGGCGAGCGCAGCGGGCTGTTGGAAGTGTGCGCAGATGCGCAAACCTACTTCTTCCGCGCCCTGCGCTCCGACGCGGGCAAGAAGGCCAGGGAATACCTGAGCGCCAGGGGGATTGGAGAGCCCGATTGGCAGCGTTGGGGGCTGGGCTATGCCCCGCCGGGATGGGATGGACTACTCAAGGCCCTGCGCTCTCACGGGGTGGAGACGCTGGAGAAGTTGGGCCTGGTGATCCAGGGCGGGCACGGGCCCTACGACCGGTTCCGCGACCGCCTCATGTTCCCTCTCCGAGATGCCCAGGGGCGGGCGGTGGCCTTTGCCGGTCGTGCATTCTCTGGGGAGCCCAAATACGTGAACGTCCCTAACACGCCGCTTTTCACCAAGGGAACGCTGCTGTACGGCCTGGATGCGGCAGTGGAATCGATGCGCAAGCAAGGCCGAGCGGTGCTCGTGGAGGGCTATACTGACGTCATCGGGTTGCATGCAGCCGGCATCGGAGAGGCTGTAGGTTCCATGGGGACAGCGCTGACCGAGGCCCAGGCACGTTTGCTCTCTCGGTACACCGATCGAGTTGTGATCGCCTACGACCGCGATGCTGCGGGCTCCGCCGCCGCCCTGCGGGGTATGGTGGTGCTGCGCTCGGCCGGGTTGAAGGTACAGGTGGCGCAGCTTCCCCCGGGGGAGGATCCGGACTCCTTGGTGCGCGGCGCTGGCTCCGCTGTAGCCAGAGGTGTGCTGGACGAGGCGCAACCGTTTCACATGTTCTTTCTGGATTCGTTGGCTGAGCGATTCGACTTGGAAACCGTGGAAGGCAAGGAAGGGGCATTGGAGGAAGCACGCACTCTGTGGAACGAGATCACCAGCGTCCCGCTGAGGAACGAGGTAACCCGGGGGCTGGCCAGGCTGTTGCGGCTGCCCGAGGAGGATGTACAGGGAGCACTTCGCTCGGGAAGGACCAAGGTACACGATGCCCCGGCGAGCGGGCAGGCCGCTGAGCTGAGCCCCGAAGAGCTGCTTGTTCACTTTCTGTTGTCCGGCAAGCTCCCCGCCGCGGCACTTACCCAGCTTGAAGTAGATGATTTCTGCCCCGAATATCGACCTATCGTGGAGATGTGGTTGAACCATTGGCGCGCAGGCAGTATACCCACTGTGCAGGATCTGGCCAGCGAACTGGAGCCTGAAGCGGCGTCCCGTGCTGCGCGTGCTGCGCTGTTGGACGTGCCATTGCGTGACGAGCGCCAAGCGTTGCATGATGCGCTCAAACGCTTCCTGCATCTTCCCCGGCTGGAGCGGCGAATAGAGGAGTTGAACCAGGCCATCGCCGAGGCAGAGGCTGCGGGTCAGCGCGAGGAAGTGGCGGAGTTGAGTCGAGAGTGCCAAGAACTGTGCCGGAAGAGAGTGCGCGTGTATGGGGGGCGTTGTGCGGAACCCAGCGGATGATGAGCGCGTAACCAAGGCCAGGCCTGAAGAAGGGCAGCAAGAAGAAGGGTTCCCGGAAGAACTCCTAGAAACCCTCCCCCTGTTGGAGGAGCTGGCCGAGTCCACCGAGCCCGAGCCTCAGGAATGGGGGGATGATGAGCCCCAGGAAAGAGGGCGTGATCCAGTTCGCACTTACCTCAGGGAGATCGGTCGGGTTCCCCTACTGTCGCGAGAGCAAGAAGTGGAGTTGGCTCAAGCCTTTGAGGCTGGCCAGGAGGCAGAAGCCAAGATGAGGGATGATGCTGCCTCCCCTGAGGAGGCGGAGAGACTGCGGCTGGTTATGCGTGAGGGAGAGAAGGCCCGCGAACAGCTCACCGTGGCCAACCTGCGGTTGGTGGTGTCCATCGCCAAGAGGTACATGCACCGTGGGGTGTCCTTTCTGGACCTGATTCAGGAAGGCAACATGGGGCTTATGCGGGCGGTGGAGAAATTCGACTGGCGCAAGGGTTACAAGTTCTCTACCTACGCCACATGGTGGATCAGGCAGTCCATCACCCGGGCCATTGCCGACCAAGCCCGCACTATCCGTGTCCCCGTGCACACGGTGGAAGCTCTGCAGGAGCTGCGCCGCCTGCGGCGGGAGTACATCCAGAAGAACGGGATGGCTCCCAGCTATGAGGACCTGGCTAATCTGCTGGGAACGAGTGTGGACAGGGTGAAGAAGATCGACCAGGCAGCATCCTACACGGCTTCCCTTGAGCGTCCGTTGTCGGACGATGATGAAGACACCTTGGGCGACTTCTTGGCCGACACCTCAGTTCCCTCTCCGTATCGGGAGGCGCTGCGGGCGAAGCTCAAAGAGGAGCTGCGCCGGGCCCTGCAGGGTCTTGACGGACGGGAAAGAGAGATCCTCGAACTCCGTTACGGCCTGCGGGACGGCCATCCGCGTACCTTGAAAGAGGTGGCCGCGATGTTCGACGTCACCAGGGAGCGGGTGCGCCAGATCGAGATCAAGGCTCTGGAAAAGCTGAAACATCCCTCACGTCAGCAAAGCTTGCGGAGGTTCCGCGACCTTCTGTCCTCGGAAGAGTGACCGTTCTTCTCCTGGTAGGACCTACGGCAGTGGGCAAGACGGCGGTCTCCCTGCGTGTGGCTCGAGCGGTAGGGGCGGAGATCGTCTCCGCTGACGCCCGCGCAGTGTATCGAGGGCTGAACATAGGCACCGATCGCCCTTCGGACGAAGCATTGCGCTGTGTTCCTCATCATCTGATCGGGGTGCTACAGCCCAGCCAAACGTACGATGCTGCTCAGTTCCGTCGTGATTGCGAGCAACTGGTGCCCGAGATTCACGGGCGAGGCAGGCGGGCGATGGTGGTTGGGGGAAGCACTCTGTACATACGAGCTCTCACCCAAGGTCTGTTCGAGGGCCCCGCCGCCGACCCCCAGTTCAGACGTTCGCTTGCCGACAAGCCCTCTGAGCAGCTCCATCGGAAGCTGGAGGAAGTTGATCCGCAGGCAGCGGCGCGCATCCCCCCTGCAGACCGGGTGAGAGTAGTGCGCGCCCTGGAAGTCTACCGGAACACGGGCCGCCCCATCTCCTCGCTGTGGGGCCGGAAGCGCCCTGCTCCTTGGCCTATTGTCGGGGTGGGGCTCCACCTGGACCGCGACGAACTCCGCCGAAGGATCGAGGTACGGGTGGACAGGATGCTGAGCCGCGGTCTAGTGGAGGAAGCACGGGCCCTCCAGGCTGCGGGAATACCGGAGGAGGCACCTGCTGCACGTACCATCGGGTATCGGGAGATACTCGCCTACCTGCGGGGAGAGGTGGACCTGGAGGAGGCGCGGAGGCGCATGGTGGCTGGCACCAAGGCCTATGCCCGGCGACAGTTGAGTTGGTTTCGCCGGGAGAGCCTGCATTGGATTGACGTCACCGGGCGGGGGCCCGATGATGTAGCCTGCGAGGTGCTCTCCGTTTGGGGGAGGGCCGACGGAAGCTTAGAATTCAAGTCATGAGACCTGTGCTGTGGTCGGAGAGCGTGCGGACTATGGATGCCAAGGCCAAAGAACTGGGCTTCCCCGAGCTTCTCCTCATGGAGTCGGCTTCACACGAAGCTGCGGCCGTTGTACGGGCCTGGGCAGGGTCCGTTGCCGGAAAGAGGGTCGTGGCCTTGTGCGGTCGAGGGGGAAACGGCGGTGATGCCTTAGGGATGCTCCGCTGGTTTGGACTGTGGGGGGCGGATCCGGTGGCCCTCGTCGTGGGACAACCCAAAGGAGCCGCCTATGAACAGGCGAAGGCCTTCGCCGCCAGCTTTCCGGAGCGCACCTACACCGTCCAGCCCGATGAGAGCGGCGACCAATTGGATCTGGTGGAAGAGCTTCTGACCAGCGCCGATTTGCTGTTGGACGGCCTCCTCGGTGTGGGGGGGCAAGGCCCCGCCCAGGGTACGGTTCGCTGGCTGATCGAGCGGCTTGGCCGTTGCGCGACGCCGGTAGTGGCTGTAGACCTGCCCTCAGGACTGGACGCCGACAGCGGGGCGGTGTCCTCTCCGGCCGTGGGTGCGGAACTGACGCTGGCCATGGGGGCGCTTAAACCCTGCCACCTGCTTCCCCCGGCTGCGGGGCTGTGTGGAGCTGTGCGCGTGGTGCCAGTGGCCTACCCGCCTGCGGCTTGGGACGTTGTGAACCCTGCAGCGAGGGTGATCTCCGAGGAGTTCTGTTCCTCTTGCCTGCCGCCGCGGCCGCCGCACGGACACAAGGGAACTTTCGGGAGGGTGCTGATCGTGGGCGGCTGCGCGAGCATGGCCGGTGCCCCGGGGTTGGCCGCTGCGGGAGCGATGAGGGCGGGGGCGGGTTTGGTGCACGTTCTTTGTCCAGACTCTGTGTACCAGATCCTGGAGGGGGCGGTGCTGGAGGCGTTGGTCCATCCAGCGGGTGCCGCGCCCGACGGAGGGTTCGCCCCGGAGGCAGCGCAAGTGGCTGTGGAGCTGGCCGGGGAGGCGGATGTAGTCGTCGTGGGACCCGGCGTCGGGCGCAGCCCCGGCGCCAGAGAGGTGGTACGCGCTGTCCTCACTTCCGGCCATCCGCAAGTGCTGGTGGACGCCGATGGTCTGTACTGTCTGGCCCACGAACGCAAACTCCTCGGTCCCCACGATGGGCAATGGCTTCTCACTCCCCACCCCGGGGAGTTCGCCCGCCTGGCCGGTGTGGAGGTCGAGCATGTGGTGGCACGCAAAATAGCCTCTGCTGGCGAAGCGGCACGGCGGTGGGGCTGCACGGTGGTCCTCAAGGGAGCACCGACTGCAGTGGCTTCGCCTGAGGGCCCGTTGTACCTCAATGTGACCGGCAACACCGGCCTTGCCCACGGGGGATCGGGCGATGTATTGGCGGGGCTGATCGCCGGCCTGTGGGCAGGAGGGGCCGATGCAGTGGAAGCGGCCTGCGCCGGCACTTACTTGCATGGGAAGGCTGCAGAGCTTCTGGCGCGGATGCGCTCCCCGCGGGGGGTGCTCCCCTCGGATCTCCTGCCGGCGATCCCGCGGGCCATTGCGCGCCTGGAGCGGCGGTATCCGTGAGATTGCTCGACAGCCACACCCACTTGGACTTCCCGCAGTTTCATGAGGATAGGGACGACCTCCTTGCCCAGATGCGTGGCCAGCGGGTGGCCGCCGTGAACGTGGGGGCTGATGTTCGGTCTTCCCGAGCGTCGCTCGAGCTGGCCCGCGTGCACTCCCATGTGTTTGCTGCCTGTGGAGTCCACCCGCACGATGCCAAGGACTACTGTGCGGAAGTGGAGGTCGAGCTCGTCGAGCTCCTGCGCGGCGGGGGGGTGGCGGTCGGCGAGTGCGGGCTCGACTTCTACCGGGATCTGTCGCCGCGGGAGGCCCAGCAGCGAGCGTTTCGCTCCCAGCTACGACTCGCCAGCCGGCTCGATCTCCCGGTGATCCTGCACCAGCGCGATGCCTGGGCCGAGTTCTTGGAGATTCTCAAGCAGGAAGGCCCCCTCCGCGGTGTCGTCCACGCTTTCTCTGGGGACGCTGCCGCTGCCCGTCAGGTCGTCGACCTCGGGCTGCACATAGGTATCGGCGGTCCGCTCACCTATCCCAAGAACCGAAGCCTGCGGGAGGCGGTGGGAGCTATCCCCATCCATCGGCTGCTCGTGGAGACCGACGCTCCGTACCTGCCGCCGCAGCCCTTCCGCGGTAAGCGCAACGATCCTCTCAAGGTCCGCCTGGTGGTTCTGGAACTGGCCCAACTCCTGTCGCTGCGCCCGGAGGACCTGGCCGAACGCTGTTGGGAGAACGCCTGCCGTCTGCTCGGAATCGCCCCGGAGTTCTAGGAGGACGTTGCTCCGTTGCCGGAGTCGGCCGAGCGATAGATTGCCGCGTCCGGCCGGCAGTAGTACCATAGCTGCTCTATGTACGTGATCGTTGTTGGGGCGGGCGGAATCGGCTCTGCCCTCATCGAGCTTGCGCTGCAAGACCGGCACGATGTGGCGGTGGTGGAGCGGGACCCGCGCAAGGCGGAGGGAGTCACTCGCCGCTATGATGTGCTCGTCATCAACGCCGATGCGGCGTTCACCGAGGTCATTCGCCAGGCGGGTGGAGAGCGTGCCGATGCACTGATCTCCACCACCAGTGACGATGCCACCAACCTGATGGTGATCGCGGCCGCGGCCGATCTGGGGATCCCCTCGATCGTGTCGGTGGTCAACGTCAAGGAACACGTCGACCTGTTCAGGCGGCTAGGCGCGCACGTGATGGAGAACCCGGATCTCATCGTTGCCGAGTCACTGTACAACGCCGCTCGGCGCAGGAAGCTCACCGACCTGGTCACCATGGCCGGCGGCGCCCAGATGTTCCGGATGACGATCACCCGGAATTCGCCGCTTGTTCAGAAGTCGTTGCTTGAGTGCGGCAAGCAAGAACTGATTCCGCCGGGGATCTTGTTCGCTGCCTTGGAACGGGAAGGGGAGGTGTTGATCCCTTCCGGACCCACTAAACTGCAGGAGGGGGATGTGGTCACCGTTTACTCCAAGGAGCACGTGAGCGACGAGTTCATCGAGCGCCTTGCGGGCTGAGCGGCTTTTCTTCGCAGAGCTGAGGGTTGTCCTCCGGGCGCTTGGGCACCTGGTGTCCGTTGTAGGCCTGATGACTGCGCTGTCGATCCCCGTGGCAGCTTGGTTCGGCGAATGGGAAGCTATTCTGCCTTTTGGCCTCACCTGTGCGGTGGCAGCGATGCTGGCTGCGGCCTTGTACTTCCCTTGCCGGCGGGCGGGCGATGTGGGTCTTCATCACGCGCTGATCGTGGCAGCAATAGGTTGGCTACTTGTGGCCCTGCTGGGGGCGCTGCCCTTCTACCTTGTCTCCGTGTGGACCGATGGCGGCCCCCTTCCCTACGCTGACTTCACGGCAGCATTCTTCGAGGCAGTTTCCGGTTTCACCAGCACTGGGCTGACCATGGCTGTGGACCCCAGTGTCCTCCCCCACAGCCTGCAGTGGTGGCGGTCGTTCACCGAGTGGGTGGGGGGTGTGGGCGTGATCGTGCTGATGCTGACGCTGATCGCCGGGCCGGGGCGGACCACCATGACGCTCTACCTGGCGGAAGCGCGTACCGAGAAGATCCACCCCTCAGTGGTCTCTACCGTGCGCACCATATGGTGGATATTCCTCCTGTTCACCGGCTTGAGCGTGCTGGCCCTCTGGGTCGCCGGCATGCCGATATGGGAAGCGGTGAACCACGGGATGACCGGGATAGCCACCGGGGGGTTCACGCTCCACGCCGATTCCATCGGGCACTACAACTCCCCCATCATCGAAGCCCTGCTTTTGCTCATCATGGTAGGCGGCTCTGTGAGCTTCGCTGTCCACTACCGTGCCACGCGCTACGGGGTCGGGGTGTACATGCGGGATGTGCAGACCAAATGGTTTGCCGCCTTCCTGGTGCTCGGGGCTCTTGTTGTCAGCTTGGAGGGGCTGCAGAGGATGGAGCTGGCTCCAGCACTGCGTCACGGGACCTTTCAGTATTTCTCGGCTATGACCTGTACGGGTTTCCAGTCGGTCGGGTTGTCGGAATGGTCCGATGCTGCCAAGCTGATGCTCGCAGTGGGCATGGTGATCGGGGGAGCAGCAGGTTCCACCACTGGGGGTATCAAGGTCATGCGCTACCTGTTGCTGCTGAAAGGCGTGGGCTGGAAGCTGCGCAAGACGCTGAAGCCGCAGGATGCTATCGTGCCCTTCCGGGTGGGGAGCAAAGTGTTCCCGGAAGAGGAAGCCTGGCGTAGATTGGAGGAGGCTTCGGCGATCGCTTTTCTGTGGTTGGCGTTCTTGCTGGTGGGGATCCTGGCTATGACTGTGCTGCTAGGTCAGGAGTACGGACTGGCCGATGTGGCATTCGAAGTTGCCTCCGCGCAGGGGAACGTGGGACTGTCTACCGGGATCACCCATCCCCACATGCCTACCTTGGCGAAGCTCGTCCTGTGCTTCAGCATGTGGGTTGGGAGGCTGGAGATTATCCCGGCGCTCATGCTCCTGCGTGGCTTGGTGGGCGGCCTCCGGTAGCGGCGAACGTCGGGGACAAGCCCCAACTCTACTACAGGTGCCCGCTTGGGTGGGCCAGTCCCTGTCTCAGCCTTTCCACCAGCCTGCGGCCGGTACGTGTTGCCCGACAGGACAGGTCCACGGCCAGGACTGCCAGTATCCAGTTCAACAGGCAACCCGTGGCGCCCAGGGCCACAGAGGTGAGCCCGAGGACCAAAGCTGTGGCCATGACCAGTCCTACCGTGGCCACGCCCAACCCCAGCGCGGGCACCAACAGCAGCAGCGCCGCAACCACAATCAACAGGGGCATCTCAGATGTAACGGGTCAACTCCTCCAGAGGTTTGCGCTTGCCCTCGGTGGGTGCCTCCGCCGGATATCCCACAGGCAAAAGCAGCATGAGTTCCTCGTCTTCTCGTGTACCCAACAGGGATTCCACCTGCGCATCCCGTGCTCGGCCGATCCAGCAAGCCCCCAGCCCCAGAGCGTGAGCCGCCAATAGCAGATTCTGGGCACAAGCTCCGATCCCCTGGGCGTCCTTCAGCTCGTCGTACCCGGAAGGGATGTGCTTGAGTACTGCGATTGTCACCGGCGCTGTGGCGATCATGTTCCGTTGGCTGACCAGCCGGCCTAGCTCTTGACGCTTCTCTTCGGAACGAACGACCACGAACCTCCAAGGCTGGGTGTTCTTCCCCGAGGGGGCCCAGCGGCCGGCATCGCAGATAGCGTCGATCTTGTCTTGTTCCACAGGGTCGGTACGAAATGCTCTCACTGTGCGCCGCTTGCGGATCTCGTTGAGCAGTGTCTCCATAATCGTCTCACCCGCGATCATTATAACGTTTTGTGGGCAGAACTTGAGTACCTGCACTGCTTGGCGCCTCTGGCCAGGCTGATCCCGGGGCAAGATGACGAACGAAGAACGTGCGGCGAGGACCTGATCAGAGTGTGTTACCAGCGGGAGGACCAGAAGTAACCGTTCATGGGACCCAATCTGCCCAACGGCCACACGCGGAAGAAGGGGGCGCCGATCAGATCCTCCACGGGCACGAAGCCCCAGTAGCGGGAGTCGTAAGAGTCGGTGCTGTTGTCGCCGAGGACATAGTAGTGTCCCTCAGGAACCTCAGTGGCGTCTACCCCATAGCGCATGCGGCGGTCCCCGGCCCAGTAGGTCTCTGTGGTGACCTCCTGCAGCAGCTCTCCGTTCACATGCACCTTTCCGTCCCGTATTTCGACCGTCTGTCCCCCAGTGGCAATCAGGCGCTTGACGTATCGCACTTGGCTCGTCGATGCCCGGATCCCCAGGCTCGCAAGATCGCGAGCATCTGTCGGCACCTCTACCTTCACGGCGACGGGGCCAACTCCCTCTCGCAACACCGTGGCCTGGAGCGTGGTTCCTTGAGCCTGTTCTATCCTCCGCCGGAGCGTGCGTAGCGAGGGAGTGGGCTCTCCCCCCACACCTACGCTGGGGTATTGTGGGGCCACCAGCCAGTCGCCCTTTCTAATCCCAGCCTGTTCGGCGGGGCTGCCGGGCTCGATCGAGGTGACGCGAGCCTCCTCCAAGTGCCAAAAGACGATCACGTCGCCCACGTCCGGCTCGGTGAAGTAGTACGAAATGCGATCCACAAAGAACGAGTCGCCGGGCATGATGGTCGGCTGCATGGATCCGGTGGGCACGGTCATGCGCACCGTGACGAAGGTGATGATGACAGCAGCAGCAGCACCGGCTACTACCAGTGTCTCCAGCCAGCCTAACGCCCACTCGGCTCGCGGGGAAAGCTGTACCCCCCGACGCCGGAGAAGGCGCACTATCCACGGAGGTTTGCGTTCTTTGCGTCTACGACGCCATGGCCAGCGGCGCCTCACCCGATCTTGTGTAGCCGTGTTATCCTCCTCAACCAGTAGGGCCGGGCCTGCCGAACCTTGTTTCTCTTGAGAACCTCGATTCTCTCCAACTTGTGGTGCAAGGGGAAGGTTCGCTCCACGCCTATGCCGGCCGCGATCTTGCGGATCGTCACCGTCTGGCGGGAGCCGGAGCCCGATCGTTTGAGGACAACGCCCTCGAACGGCTGCAACCTTTCCCGTGCGCCTTCGGAGACACGTTCGTACACTCGCACGATATCTCCGGTAGCAAACTCCGGTACCTCGCGCATCACATCTTGGTCCAGCGCGCGGATGAGATCATCCATCCCTGCCATGGTCGACTCCTTTTAACCGGTCCAAAATCACCGCGACTGCGGCGCGTACGGACAAGTGATTGTACTCAGTCCCTCCCCATATTGGGGGCAGCAAACCATCACATGCCTGGAGAAGCTCATCTGCCATCCCGTGTCCAGTGCCAAAGCATATCAGTACGGGCTGCTCCGCGATGAGGCTCCGGGCCTTCTGCCAGCTGACCAGAGGGTAGGGTAAGCCATCTCGGGCACTGGTTCCAAGTACTAGGGGCCCCCGCCCTTCCCAGTTGCGCACTTCCTCGTAGCAGTCCCCGAGGTCGTTGCAGATGTGGACGAGCTCCATCGCCTGCCGCCTGGTGGAACTGGGCTCCTCGTTGAGCCAGAAGTCCCGCAGCAATGCAGCGATCCTCCGCTGTGAGGCAAGAGGTGTGGCCACAAAGTACTTTCGCGCGCCGTAGGTGCGCGCCGTGCGCGCGATGTCGGGAACGTCCATACTGGTAAGCGCTGTGGCGACCACATCCCCGCGGCGGTCGACCATCGGGAAGTGCAAGAGCGCTATGTACATGACAAGGGGGTCAGATCTTGAATCGTGAGTCTGCAGACTCACGATTCAAGATCTGACCCCTCTCCGGACCCCGCACTAAATCTGGCCGGTGGCGCAGGGTTTTGCGCCACGCCTGCACCGCCCGCCAGCGACGGATTCTCTCATGGTCTCCGGACATGAGTACGCTGGGGACCGACATCCCCCGGAATGTGCGGGGTCTTGTGTACTGCGGATGTCCGAGCAGTGGTCCGGAGAAGAAAGAATCCGTGGCTGCCGACTCGTGGCGGCCTACTACACCCGGCACCATTCTTGCCACCACCTCCAACACCACAGCGGCGGCCACTTCTCCTCCCGCCAGGACGTAGTCCCCGATCGACAGCTCTAGGTCGCTCACTGCGGCCACCCGCTCGTCAACGCCCTCGTATCGACCGCAAAGCAGCGTCAGAGAGCGCTTGTGGGCCAGATCCTTTGCCAGCTGTTGGTCCAGCAGCACGCCCTGGGCCGACAAGAGAACCGTGAACGGCTTTGTGCCCGCTTGGGAACGGATGGCATCCAGTCCACGGCAGAACGGTTCGGGGCGCATGACCATCCCTGCCCCACCTCCGAACGGGCGATCGTCCACCATCGGGCGACCCTGCAGGGCGAACGTCTCCAGCCGGTGGAAGTGTATCTCGATCAGATCACGCTCTTGTGCCGCCCACAGCGTCCCGCGGGAAGCGAACGGTTCCAGCATCTCCGGCCACATGGAGACAACGTCGAACCTCATCCGTGATCGACCATGACCTCCCGGCCGAGGCGTTCTCCCACCGACTGCACCACCTGAGCCACGGCATCCACGTCGCGGGGGTGCAGGCGGCTTTTGCCTGGGGCCCGCAACACAATGAGGTCCACCCTCTCAGTCCACACGTGGTCCACCCTGGCGCCCTCAGGGTCCCGGACTACGGACTTCAGGAGATACCTGGCCAGATCAACCAGCGTCTTGCTGGGGTTGGCGATTGTATCTTTGCTCATGCCACGCCTGCATTACGCCCAGCCTTGCCAGCAGTCGCCGCGCAGATGGGCTGGGCTGGGCGCCTTTGCTCAGCCAAGCAAGGGCGCTCTCCCGGTCAACGTTGATCTCGGCCGGTTCGGCGTGGGGGAAGTAGTGTCCTATCTCCTCCAGCGAGCGACCGTCCCGCTTCGCGCTTCCATCGACAACCACGATGCGGAAACTGGCTTGCTTCTTCTTTCCTGTGCGCTTGAGTCTGATCTTCAGTGCCATCTCTCACCTCGAGCTTATTCTCCCCGGTCCGGGAGGCATACGCTGACGGCCAAAGGTACGAGCCAGCCGGCGTGCCTCTTCGTACTGCGATAGCAGGCGGTTGACCTCCTGGACGGTGGTGCCGGAGCCGCGGGCAATGCGCCTCTTCCGGCTGGCTCCGATTATATTCGGATTACGTCTCTCCTCAACCGTCATGGACTGGATAACGGCTCGCGCGCGCTTCAGCTCGCTCTCTAGCTCTGGGTCGTCCACTTCTTGCTGCTTGATCCCCGGAATTTTGGATAGGAACTGAGAGACAGGACCAGCTTTGTTCATGGCCTCCAGCTGTTGCAGGAAGTCCTCCAGGGTGAGTGCCCCCTGACGCACTTTCGCCTTCTCCACTTGCGGGACTCCTGCCTCTTGGAGTTGCTCGGCCAGCCCCTGGAGGTCTCCCAGTCCTAAGATCCGGTCCGCCATCCGCTCGGGGTGGAACGCCTCTAGGTCCTCCGGGCGTTCACCGGTGCCCACAAACACGATTGGGCGTTGGGTACGCATGGGAAGCGAAAGAGCAGCCCCGCCCCGTGCGTCACCGTCCAGCTTCGAGAGCACTACCGCAGTGACCCCCAAGGGGATGAACTTCTCCGCGATTCCCGCGGCCTCTTGGCCGACGAGGGCGTCGAGCACGAGCAGTACGTCGGCGGGATGGAGCGCTTGGACCAGCTCGCTCAGCAGTTCCTCGGGCGTTTCTCCTGGAGGCGCTCCCGGCGTGTCCACCACCACCACGTCGTGCAGTGTCCGCTGCGCCTGCTGAACAGCCTTTCGCGCCCCGCCCACGGGGTCATTGGCGGCGACGGCGCTGTCCACGCCGACTTTGTCGGCGAGCCATGCGAGCTGCTCCGCAGCGGCGGGGCGATACGGGTCAGCGCAGAGGAGAAGCACCTTCTTGCCTCGTTTCTTCAGGTTATTGGCCAGCTTGCCGGCTGTGGTGGTCTTTCCCCCGCCGGCGGGGCCCAGCAGCACCACCACTGCTGGCTTGCCGCTGAGCTGCAGGGGTTTGCGTTCCCTCCCCATCAGGCCGATCATGTTCTCCCGGACGACGGCCAGAAGCTGTTGCCCAGGGGAAACGGACTCCAACACACGCTTTCCGGTGGCCTCACGTTCTACTTGAGTCAGAAGATCCCGTACTGCTTGGTAGTGGACATCGGCTGCCAGCAGCGCCAGCCGGATCTGCCGGAGGCCGCCGCGGACGTCCTCCTCCGTCAGGTAGCCCTTTCCACGTAGTTGCTGGAAAACTTGATTCAGCCGCTCAGTCAGGGACTCGAACACAGAGCGAGTCTACGGCGGTCAGGACATCCGCTCAAGGAAGTCTGTGCCCAGCCGACCAGCGGCGAAGTTGGGATGGGACACGATCTCGATCAGAAGTTCACGATTTGTGGTCACTCCAGTCACTCGAAAACGGCGTAAGGCCGCGTACATTCGGATCCGCGCCTCCTCCCGGGTCTCTCCGAAGGCGATGATCTTGGCCAGCAGAGGGTCGTAATACGGAAGCACGGGCATGCCGTGATACAAAGCGGAGTCCACTCTTACACCTACCCCGCCCGGAAGCTGCCTGAGGCACAGCCTTCCCGAAGAAGGGAGGAAGTCGCGCGCCGGGTCTTCGGCGTTTATCCTGCACTCGATGGCATGACCCCAGAACTCAACCTGGCTTTGCCGGTAACCCAGGCGTTCGCCATGGGTTATGCGTAGCTGTTCGCTAATAAGGTTCCTACCCACTAATACCTCTGATACCGGATGCTCCACCTGGATGCGTGGGTTGATCTCGATGAAGTAAAAACCGTCACCTTCGATGAGGAACTCCACTGTGCCGGCTCCCACGTAGCCCAGGGCACGGGCGGCTTCCACCGCTGTGTGGGAGAGTTCTCTGCGCAGCCCAACTGGAAGCTCTGGGGCAGGGGCTTCCTCGACCAGCTTCTGGTGGCGCCGCTGCACGGTGCAGTCCCGCGTACCCCAGTGGACCACGTTGCCGTACATGTCTGCCAGGATCTGGATCTCCACGTGTCGGGGGGAGGGGACGAACCGCTCCAGGAACACCCGCCCATCCCCGAATGCTGCCAGGGCCTCTTCTTTCGCCCGGGTGAACGAGGGGATCAACTCTTCTCTTCTTCTCACCACCCGGATGCCCCTTCCTCCTCCCCCGGCGGCAGCCTTCAGCAGCAGAGGAAACCCCAGCTCCTCTGCCGCGCCATCCAGCTCTTCTGTGGAGGCTATGGACTGCGAGCCGGGGAGCACGGGTATCCTTGCCTGTTTGACCATGCGCTTTGCCTGCGCCTTGTCTCCGGCTCGGGACAACACCTCTGGCGAGGGCCCCACGAAGGAGATGCCGTGGGCCTCGCATATCTCAGCCAGGTCCGCGCTCTCGGACAGAAAACCGTAGCCTGGGTGAAGCCCGTCGGCCCCGGTCAGCTCACAGGCGGCGATAAGTGCGGGTACAGATAGATACGAGCGGCGGGGATCGGCAGGGCCAATACACACAGATTCGGCGGCCTCACGGACGTGCAACGCCCCCCTCTCCGGTTCGGAGAACACCGCCACCGCGCTGAGTCCCTGCTCTCGGCACGCATCCAGTATTCGCAGGGCGATCTCACCACGGTTGGCTACCAGAACCTTCTCCACAGCTATGGGGTGGTGCGCAGGACAAACAGCGGCTGTCCGTACTCAACTGGCGAGCCATCTTCCACCAATATGTCCTCGATGACCCCACTCCGGTCGGCGCGGACTTCGTTCATCACCTTCATGGCCTCGACCACGCACAGCACCTGCCCCGGCTCCACCCGGTCACCGAGGCTGACGTAAGGATCTTGCCCGGGGGCGGGCCGTTGCCACAAAGTCCCCACCACCGGAGAGCGAACGTACTCCTCCGCCAACACAGCTTCATCGGATGTCGCCTCCCGGGAGGGCATCCCCGCGGGGCGCCTCAGCGTGATGCGGCGTCCCTCCTCCACCACAGTCAACTCGCTCAGCCCTTCTTCCCGCAGAAGGGCACACAGCCTGCGCAGCTCGTCGAAATCCACCGTTCCTCCCTCCATGGGCCATTGTAACGGGTGGGATAACCGTCCGGCGAAGTCAAGGGGGAGCCAGGAGCTGGTTGCGCTTCGCAGAGGAGGCTATAATTGGCTCGTACATGCAGACCTTGTGCGTGCAGACAGCGCAGACAGCGCAGACAGCGTTGAGGTGATAGCGCGAGTGACCGCAGGATCGCAGTTACTGGTTCTTCTGATATTGTTGGTACTCTCGGCATTCTTCTCAGGCTCCGAAACCGCAGTGACCTCGCTGTCCGAACTTCAGATCCGTCACCTGATAGAGCGCAAGCCGAAGAAGCGACGGGCCCTGGAACACCTATTGCTCGAGCCCAACGACCTGATCACAGCCCTGCTCATCATGAACAACTTGGTCAACGTGGGTGCATCGGCCGTCGCCACCCTGCTGTTTCTGCGCATTCTGCCGGCGGACCTGCCGCAGTTCGTCTCCGCCCTAGTGACCACCGGTGTGATGACCATCGCCCTGCTGGTCATGGGGGAGATCACGCCCAAGACGATGGCCAAGAACCGCGCAGAGGCTGTGACGCTGCTGGTGGTTGGGGCCGTGTGGCGGCTCACGACAGCTCTGCTGCCCATCGTGCGCGGGTTGCGCTGGGTATCGAATCAGCTGCTCAGGCCGTTCGGCGAGCAGGCGTTGGAGCGAGAGGAGGGTGCGATCTCCGAAGACCACCTCATCACTCTCATCGAGGAAGGGGAGGAGCGGGGAACCATAGCTACTCAGGACGGGGACATGATTCGCCGAGTGTTGGCCCTCGACGAGACCACTGCCGAGGACGTGATGGTACCGAGGACGGAGATGCAGGCGGTCGAGCTTGGCACCCCTCTTTCGGAGATCGCTGAGCTCGTAGTCCGCGATGGACACTCCCGCTATCCTGTTTACGAGGGCGACCGGGACAACGTGCTGGGGCTGCTGTACGCCAAGGACCTGTTTGCGTTGATGGCCAACGGCGATCGGGCGAACCTCAAGGATATCCTGCGGCCCGTCTACTACACGCCCACCACCAAGCCGATAAACGTGCTGCTGCGGGAGTTTCAGCGGGAACGGTTGCACCTGGCGGTTGTGGTCGACGAGTACGGGGGCGTAGCGGGGATCGTCACTCTAGAGGACATTCTGGAGGAGATTGTGGGCGAGATCGAGGATGAGTACGACACCCCGCGCACGGGGCAGCTGTTGCGCCGCCTGTCCGCCAGCGAGGCCGTGGTGGACGGAGACGCAGAGGTACGTATGGTTAACCGGACCCTCGGGCTCGACCTGTCGGACGAAGAGGCCGTAACCATTGCCGGGTTGATCCTGGAAGAGTTGGGGGACATTCCCGATCCGGGAGCGAAGATCCGCCTCGGCAGAGCTTTGCTTACGGTGGAAGAGGCCTCCGAACGGGAGATCATCTCAGTGCGCATAGCCCTCCTGCCGGAGGAGGAAGACGAAGAAGAGGACTGAAGCGCGGGACGCTGAAGGAGGCTTCTATGAGAAGGACAGGCCTGACGCTGGCCGCTTTTTTGTTGTTCAGCTGTGGGGTAATGGCTGCCAGTACCGTGTTGGATGTGGAGTTTGTGCCGGATGAGCACCTGATCGCAGGGTCGCAGGTGGTGAGTTGGCAGTCACCGCCAGAGGTAGCTTGGTTCACCCTACCGGCC
Source organism: uncultured Thermotogaceae bacterium (assembly GCA_964516385.1). Classification (GTDB taxonomy): domain Bacteria; phylum Bipolaricaulota; class Bipolaricaulia; order Bipolaricaulales; family Bipolaricaulaceae; genus T3SED10-47. The sequence continues at coordinate 18,901 of CAZEYM010000006.1, read as the reverse complement.
AATCTGGGTCGGGAGCCGAACCCCCACCTGTCGGGGCGGACACAGGACCAGCAATACGCGTGGGGGTTTGACCCTTCGTGGACCGAGGTGGAAGGCGTGTGGTGGGTGGTGGGAGAGGAGGAAAGGTCGGTGGAGTACGAGCTCCTCGCTGCCCCGCCCACGACTCAGACGTACTCCCTCGCGGACGTTGTGCTGCGAGTCGAGCTTCCGCAAGACCCTGGCAAGCTGAAGATAGTCTTTCGCACACGCTTTCCTCACCTGCGAGCAGGCGAGCCGGGCAGGATCGACAACGTGTACACTTGGCGCTTTGGATGGCACCCATTGCCCAGCCCCCCGCTGGAGAACGATTACTTGCCGCAGGTGATGCTGGCGCACGCCTACCAGGTGAGACTGACCGTGCCGCAAGGGTGGGCTGCCGCGTTGCCCGGTGCTGTGGAACGCGAGCAAGGTCAGGACGAGATCATCTACCGATCTGTCTTCGACGAGCCGGTCCGTTCGATCTCGCTGTTCATCGCACTCGCGGAGAGGTGGAGGCAGGCAACGCTCCACGGAAAACAGCTGACCGTGGAGTTAGTGGCTCAGCCGGGACACGAGGAAGCATTGCGCGCCATGTCCACTCACATCTGGGAGATCATGGAGTATTTCGAGCAGCGCTACGGTCCGTATCCCTTCCAGCGCCTGCTCTTGCTGGAGCACCCCTCTGATCGGGGGATCGCCTTCACCGCTGATGGTGTGGTGTTCATGCCCAGTTGGCTCTTCCGGAGGTCGGATCTCACCGCGCGGGGGACGTTGGAGCGTCTGGGCCAGTTCGTGCTGGCGCACGAGCTCGCCCATCAGTGGTGGGGAATAGGCGTGGGAGCCGACTTGGACGCGGAGAACTGGCTCTCTGAGGGCTTCGCCCATTATGCGGCCATGCGCTGGTTCGAAGATCGTTACGGGAGCGAAGGCGGCAACATGTTCGACCCACAGCGGCCGGGGCTGGGAGAGGCGCTGCTCGAATCGCTGCTGGGATTCTTCAACCTGAGAGAGCACATGGTGGAGCTACCCTACTTGGACACTGTGTTCATGGGTTTCGACGAGGCGATAGTCAAGCCCACTAGCGAGGTGGATTACCTGCAGGCAGCTGGTGTGCGGCTATACGAAAAGGGAGCGTTGGTGGTGCGTGCCTTGGGCCATCTTGTGGGAGAAGAAGCCTTGGACGAAGCTCTGCGCGAGGCGCATCTGCGGTACCGCGGCGCCTGGCTCACCGTGGAGGACTTCCAGCACATTGCTGAACAGGTGAGCGGGCAGGACTTGGGCGACTTCTTCTCCAATTGGGTCTGGGGCGACGCGCAGGCAGACTATGCGGTCAGCGGTGCCGACCACCGCGGCGGCGACGGCAGCTATGAGACAACCGTTCATCTGGAGCGCAATGGCAGCGGCTTCCTCCCGGTGACTGTAGAGGTTCGCGGCCCCGACGACGAGCGTGAGAGACGGACCTGGCAGCCAGGCGGGGCGGACCGGACGACCATCGACTTCGCCACTGATTTCCCGGTGCACAGGGTCGTGGTCGATCCGGAACACCGTGTGCCCGACGTGGACAGGTTGAACAACAACTGGCCTCGCCGGGTAGTGGTGTCCATGGGGAAGAACGACTTCCCTTTGGATGCCTACTTAGTGCAACCCGACCCCACTTCTCAGGCGGTAGCGGTGCGTTACCTAGATCGCTTCGGTTGGGAGATCCTTCCGCAGCATCAGGCTGTCTCCGGATGGGTACGCTATGGCCGAGAGTTTTCCATCTTCGGTGGGGCTAAGGTGGAGGACACCCTCACCGGAGAATTGTTTCTGTCTCGTCGGTTCTGGGCAACCCCGGAGATTGGCTCTCCGGGTACCTATTGGGTGCCGGTTGGCGAGCTGTCCTTGGGCTTTGGGCGCACCCCGTGGTGGGTTGGCCAGCTGGGCTTCTCTTGGCAAGAACAACTGAGCCATGTGCACATGGGCGCGACTCAGCTGCTGTTGGTCCCCGAGGTCTCCGCAGGTCGCCTGTCCCTGGGCGGCCTGTGGGAGGAAAGGGTGTTCCCCAGGACCTATCTGCAGTTCGCTATACGTGGGGGGCTAGCCAGCGAGGACATCCCTGAGGAGTTCCTGTTCGATCTCTCCGAATTCAACACGCTCGCCGTCCCTGATGCCGAACAGGCCGAGGACGCAGGGGAGCCTTCGAACGAAGTTCGTCGCTCCCCCACAGGGACGACCAAGGCTGCGGTCACCCTGTCCCTGTGGCTGCCGGAAAGCAAGCCGGATTACCTTCTGGGAGGTTTGGCACTCCTCAGTGAGGTACAGCCGCGGATCTACTTCAACGCGGGCAGGGTGTGGAGGGAACCCGATGATTGGGCCACAATCCCTACCTACAGCGAAGGGGGCGGGGAGTTGTGGACCACCTGGGAGGCACTGGGCGGCTTGCTTGGGCTGCGCGTGGTGGTCGGCCTGGCCTGGCCCATCTCCCCAGCGGGACCCGGGGTGCTGTACCTCGGGGTTGACATGTAGCGGTAGCGCGAAGGGAGAGAAGACGGGAGCTTGTGATGCGCATACCTGTTAGGTGGCTGTCCGAGTACGTGAACGTGGATGACGTGGCCCCGGCAGCCCTGGCTGATCGACTGACCATGGCCGGCCTGGAAGTGGAGGAGGTGCTGGAGTTTCCCCCCCTGCCGGGCGTGGTCGTCGGCACAGTGTTGGCTGTGGAACCACACCCGAACGCGGACAGGCTTTCCGTCTGCACGGTGGATAGCCCTGCCGGAGAGAGCCAGGTGGTCTGCGGAGCCCCCAATGTCGCTGCCGGCCAGCGAGTGGCCTTCGCCCTGCCGGGAGCTCAACTTCCGGCAGGAAAGGTGAAAAAGGCTGAACTGCGCGGTGTGCGAAGCGAAGGGATGATCGTCTCACGAGCCGAGCTTGGGCTTGAGGCCAAGTCGGAGGGCATTTGGGAGCTGCCCGCGGAGGTGGAGCCCGGCCAGCAGGTGGACCAGCTCATAGAGGCGCCCGATGTAGTGCTGGACATATCGATCACCTCCAATCGGCCCGACCTTATGGGTGTCTACGGTGTAGCCCGCGAAGCCGCTGCGCTGCTGCAGCGCCCGCTGCGTGAGCCGGCGCTTGACTACCGCGGGGAGGGCGAGCCGGTGGGCAATGCCCTGCAGGTGGTGATAGAGGCTCCCCAGGAGTGTCCTCGTTATGTAGCTCGCCTGGCCACCCTCACCGCGGGGCGCCAATCCCCCCTGTGGCTGCAGGCCCGCTTGTTCAAGGCCGGCATGCGCCCGCTGGGACCAGTGGTCGACGTGACAAACTACGTGATGCTCGAGCTTGGGCACCCTCTGCACGCCTTCGACCACGGTCGGTTTGGATCTCCGATCGTTGGGGTTAGGCGGGCACGCCCAGGAGAGCGCATCATCACCCTGGACGGAATGGAACGGAACCTCACTGAGGAAGTCCTCTTGATCACCGGTGGGGATAGGCCTGTGGCGGTCGCCGGGGTCATGGGGGGTGAGGGGACGGAGGTGGGGGAAGGCACGACCACCGTTCTGCTGGAGGCAGCGTGCTTCTCTCCGGTGAGGATTCGCCGCTCGGCGAGAGCGCTGGGCTTGCGCACTGAGGCGTCACTCAGGTTCGAGCGCGGCCTCTCCCCTGAGGCGGCCGAGCGGGCGTCCCGTCGCTGCTGTGCGCTGCTCGTGGAGCTACTGGGTGCCAAGGTGGCACCAGATTCCGTCGACGCTTACCCGGCTCCGCCCTCGTCCCGTTCGCTGAGCCTGCGGAGGACCCGCATCTCACAGGTGCTGGGCGTCGAGGTACCGGACGAAAAAGTAGCTGGAGCGCTGCGCTCCCTTGGGCTCACTACCCAGGCCGATGATGAGGGCTGGAGCGTGGAGATCCCCAGCGAGCGGGGTGACCTCCTCAGGGAGATCGACCTCATCGAGGAAGTAGCGCGCATCTATGGCTATGATCAGATACCGTCTGCAGCCCCGCGTGTTCCCCCTGCGTTGCGGGCTAAGGACGTCTGCGAGGAGTTCGCCGACCGTGTGCGTGGAACGTGTGCAGCTCTGGGGCTGTCAGAGGTCATCACCAACAGCCTCGCGTCGGCCGAGCAGGCAGGGGTTCGGTTGCGCAATCCCATGGCCCAAGGGCAGGAGGGGCTGCGGGCGTGGCTGCTCACTGGTCTGCTGGGAGTGGTCAAACACTCCCTCGACGCCCAGGTCCCCGGAGTGGCTCTGTTTGAGATCGGCCACGTCTTCTCCCGCAGGGGAAGCCACGTCGACGAGGGGGAAAGGCTGGGAATGGTCCTGGTGGGCCGGCCCCCCTTCCCGCTCTCAGGCAAGCTTGCCTACGACCCCCAGCACATCAAAGGCGTGTGGGAGCAGCTCCTCTCGGCGTTGCACGTCAGGGGCGTCGAGCTCTCTCCCTGTGAGTTCGGCTGGCTGCATCCCGGCCGAAGAGCGAGTCTTAAGCTGGATGGAAGAGATATAGGCTGGCTGGGGGAGGTCCACCCCGACCTTTGCGGCGAGCTTCCCGGAAGCTACCGAGTGCAAGCCTTGGAGGTTGACTTGGCGGCGCTGAGAGGGGCGCAAGAGCTGCCCTCACATGTGCCGCTACCTCGCTATCCTGTTTCCAAGCGTGATCTATCGCTTGTGGGCCCCCATGAGGTGCCTGAAGAACAGGTGCGGAAGGCCATCCTGACGGAGGAACTGGTGGAGGATTGCTTCCTTTACGATCTGTATGGGGGTGGGCGGATAGGCAAGGGGCAGCGCAGCCTCACCTACGAGCTGACCTTTCGACATCCAGAGCGCACCCTGTCCTCCGAAGAGGTGGAACAAGCGGTGCGCAGCATCTTGGAGCGCCTCTCCCCTCTGGGCATGTCCTTGCGGAGCTGAATGGAGCGCACGGTAGTGGCCGAGGGCGCCGAGGAGACACAGCGCGTGGGGGAGGAGCTTGCCGGTCGGCTCAAAGACGGCGACGTGGTGGCCCTGGTGGGAGAGTTGGGTGCCGGCAAGACCACGCTTGTGCAAGGGTTGGCTCGGGGCCTGTTGATCAAGGAAGAGGTCGTCTCCCCCAGCTACGTGCTGGCGCGAACACACAGCGGCAGGCTTACCTTGCATCACATGGACGCCTACCGGATCAGCAATCCGGCTGAGCTTGCCGAAGTCGGACTCACCGAGCTCCTGCCTCCCGATAAGGGCGTCACTGCAGTGGAATGGGCCGACCGCATCCCCGAGCTGATCCCCGCTGGGGCCATCTGGGTGACGCTGACCATGCCAAGCCCGGATCGGCGTCGCATAGAGATCAGCCGCCCATGAGCTTGCAAGGGGCGCACCGCCGGTGTTACACAGAGCTCTGTTGCGGCGCTACACTAACAAGGTGTCAGGGTTATGGGGATGGGTGCGCTAGCGGTGCAGCGGAAGGTCCCGGAGGCCTGTGAATGACAGCCACGCTGAGAGGGGTGGCGCGGTTACTCACGATCGTTTCGCTTCTTTGCGTTGCGCTTGCTCCACAAGGTCCTGGCCAGGAGCTCAGCCAGCTGCGCGTTGGTGCGTGGATCAGTCCCCCAGGCGGCCCGGGGGACGCTCACCAGTGGCTTTTTGGCTTTACGATGGGGGGTACGTGGCTGACGGGGCCGGCGAGCAGACTTAACGTCGATCTTCATCTCAACATGGCTCTCCGTGCAGGGGGATTGGGGCTGCGCTGGACCGCCGACCTTGGGGGTCGCTGGCATGGGGGCGTCGGCGTGATGGCCGACTGGTGTCCGCGGACGGAAGGATTTGTTGTTGCTTTGCCTTTGGTGTTTGGGGCGCACGGGCAACCGCTGGAGGCGTTCAGCTGGCAGCTCGAGCTGCAACTCGCGCCGCTGGGGCTCGGGAGCGCTGACGGCCACTTGATCTTCCTATTCCTGGGGGAGGACCAGCTTCTGCCTGCTGGAATACTCAGTCTGGAGGCAGCGTTGACTCCCAACCTCTCTATGTACGTAGCCGGACGAGGGCGCTTCGTCGATCTCTCCGGCGGGCCTCCCCTTCTGTGGGACTTCCGCATGGGGATAGGTACATCCCCTTCGTGAGCCCAGGCGCGGTACCTCGGACTGCCTCCCCCATGGACCAGCCTGGAGTGACAGTGCAGGAATCGCAGCTCTGGCACCAGGGAGTTCTCGATTGGGGTACGCCTGCTGCGGGGATGATCTTGCCGACTCCCGCCCGGGTCAAAGCAACGGCTCCCTGCGGGTGACCGGTGCAGACGATGCCAAGAGCTACCGGCTGCTCTATGTAGAGTCCCTCGGAGCGGAATGGCCCTCCAACACCATCAACGGATGGACGGATCAGGACATCCTTGCGGCGTGAAGGGAGAGGGAATCGTGCTCCAGGCACGGATCCTTGCTGTGGCCGATGTGGTGGAAGCGATGGCCTCGCAGCGGCACTAAGAGACACTTAACTAACACGTACAGGCTGCAGAACACGCTCAGCAGCACGGTCGGATGCCACCTCATTGCTTCTGCTTCAGGGATCTGCCAGCTGCTTCGGCTACTGCCTGGCCGGTTAGGCCGTAATGGGAGAGGAGTTCCTCGGCACGGCCTGATTGGCCAAACTCGTCGCGCATGGCCACCCTGACCAGTGGAATCGGATGGTGTTCACACAGGACTTCGGCCAATGCCGAGCTCAAGCCGCCTGAGGCTTGATGCTCTTCGGCGGCCACCGCGCAACCGCAGCGTCGGGCCCACTCCACTACTCCTTCCACGTCCAGAGGTTTGATCGTCGATACGTTGGCAACGGCTGCCGATATCCCCTGTCTGCCCAGAATGTCGCGAGCCTCCAGTGCTCGCGAGACCATTACCCCGCAGGCGAACAGGACCACATCGGACCCTTCGGCCAGGATGTCCAGTTTGCCGAAGGGAAAGGTGGGCTGGTCATCGTGCACGACTGGAAACGCTGCGCGGGCCAGGCGCATGTACACTGGGCCTTCGTCGTAGCTTGCTAAGAAGCGGGTCGCGGCCGCGGCCTCAGGGCCGTCGGCGGGAACGAGCACGCCCATGTTGGGAAGCACGCGCATGTTGGAGATGTCCTCCAGCATCTGGTGCGACGCGCCGTCCTCTCCCACGGTGAGCCCAGCGTGGGTGGCCACTATTCTGACCGGCACCTTCGGGTAGGCGATAACCTGGCGCACCTGCTCCCAGGCCTTGCCCGTGGCGAACACGGAGAACGTAGTGGCGAACGGCCGCAGGTCAGCCATGGCCATTCCGGCGGCGATCCCCAACATGTTGGCCTCGGCCACGCCGATGTTGAAGAAGCGCTCCGGGAATTCCTTCCCGAACACCGCCGCCTGGGTGGAGCCTCCCAGGTCTGCAGTCAGCACGACGATGCGCTCGTCCCTGGCACCGGCCTCCGCCAGGGCTGTGCCGAACGCCTTCCGCGTTGCCTCCGTCTTGGCGCTCACTGGCGCACCTTCTCCCAGTCCTGGAGGAATCGCTGGATTCCCTCATCGGTCAGCGGGTGGTCGAACAGCTGCAGGGCCACCTTGTACGGCACTGTGGCGATGTCAGCCCCGAGGAGGGCTGACTCCACCACGTGGCGCACGTGACGCACGCTGGCCACGATGACCTCAGAGTGGAATCCGTAGTTTCCGTACATCTCGAGGATCTCATCGACCACGTCCATTCCGTCGCCGGCCCGGTCGTCGATACGGCCCACAAATGGCGAAACGTAGGTGGCGCCGCACTTGGCGGCCCACAAAGCTTGGGTGGAAGAGAACACGAGGGTCACATTGGTCTCGATCCCCTCAGCAGAGAGCTGCTTCACTGCCCGCATGCCTGCCATCGTCATGGGGATCTTCACGACGATGTTGTCCGCCACCTTGGCCAGCTCCCGCGCCTCGCGCACCATCCCTTCGGCCTCCAGCGAGATGACCTCCGCGGATACCGGCCCCTGGACGATCGAACAAATCTGCTTGAGGATGTCGTGGAAGCTGCCCGGCTCTTTGGCCACAAGAGACGGATTTGTGGTCACCCCGTCGATCAGGTCTGCCAGCTCGCGGATTTCCTCCACGCTTGCCGTATCCAGAAAAATGCGCACACCAACCCCCTTTCCCGTGGGACACCAGGGGGGGATCCGGGCTTACAGAAGTGGAAGCCTCCCCGTGTGAGGGAGGTCCCTGGATAGCTCTCCCTGGACCCCAGGCTGTCCCTCAGTGTACCTGGCAGAAGATCCGACTACCATAAACGGCCATGCTGGTTCGGATTAGAGGGGTGCAGGCGGAGGAACTGAGAGGTCTCGTGCCGCTCTTCATGCGGGCGTACGAAGGGCTCGAGCATTACGGAGAGCGCTCGCGTGGGGAAGGAGCCAGATATCTCGAGGTGCTGTTCGAGGACTGTCCTGAGGGGTTTCTCCTGGCTGAGGCCCTCGGGGAGGTCGTAGGGTTCATATCCTCGGATCCACACTGGCAGGATGGAAAGAAGGGCACGGTCTTGGAGGTACACGAGCTGGTGGTGCACCCGGACTGGCAAGGCAAAGGCATAGCCACAGATCTCATGGAGGCTGCCCTGGACATTGGGCGCACCCACAAGCGGAACGGGGCTGCGCTCTGGGTGGGAGTGGGGAACTCCTACGCGCGAGAGTGGTATCGGAGTATGGGGTTCGGCGAGGTGGGCCGCGCAGGCAAGTGGATACGCATGTACCGCCCGCTGGGGGACGCTACCCACCGATCATCTGGCTGAGAATCCTGCTCAGGAGGTGAAGCTCGGACAGCGGCAGCGTCTCCCACCAGGTGTGGGCCACCGCAAGATCGCCGGCCCCGAACACCACTGTGGGTATTCTCTTTTGCACCAGGTGAGCCCCGTCCGTCCAGGAAGGCATGCCCCACAGGTTGGGCTCGGTGCCCATGACTGCGCTGCATGCGTTGGACAGCGTCGCTACTATCTGACAATGGGGGTCAGTCTCCCACGGCTCCCAGATGTCGGTGATCTGGAAGGCTTCGGCCTCAGAGAGCGCGCTTCTGACTTCGTCCTCAACCGTGGCCGCTCCCAGTCCAGGAGCAAAGCCGATGTCCATCTCCAGCTCGCAGCGGTTGGGAACGACCATGGTGTCGTATCCACCGTGTATCCGGCCCAGGTTTACCCACGCGCCCCGGTCGAACAGAGGATGACGGTGCTTCATGATCGGGTGCTTGCACAGGTTTCTGTACAGAGAGAATCCGTTCTCGATTGCCGATTTCCCCCGCCAGGGCATGGTCCCGTGGGCCGGGGTCCCGGTGGCCAACACTGTGAGGCCGATTGATCCCGCCTCAGCCGGGGCAATGCGCAAGGACGTGGGTTCTAGCACCACCGCGCCGGGAGTCTCGGCCGTTACTTGTAGGCTCTCCGAGCCCCGGCCCAGGTGCTCTTCGTCGACGACCAAGGCCACCTCCACGGGCCTCTCCGTAGCGCACAGGGCGAAGAGGAGCGCCGCAATCTGGCCCTTCGCGTCCACTGCTCCCCGACCGATAAGCTGATCTCCTTGCACGCGTGGCTGGAAAGCGTGTGGGTGTTCGTAGGCGGGGAACACGTCGAGGTGCGCGACGAACAGCGGCCCACCTGTGCCGCGAGAGGCCAGTATGTTCTCGCCAGCGCCCGGAACGCTCTGACGGCGCACCGCTAGTCCTGCAGCGGACAGACGCTCCTCCACTAGGGGCACAAGACGGTCCTCGCGCCCGGGTGGTGTGGGAACGGAAATCAGCCTCTGGGCAAGCGACACCAGTTCTTGCGGGATCTTGGCCATGGCTCGCCATTGTAGCAAGGAACCTCACCGTTTAGGCTAAGGGGGTGAGAGCCCCAGTTGTGGTGTCGGCGATGCCGGCAGCTGGAAAGTGTCTTTGGCTCCATGGGTTCCCCAGATGCATTCCGTAGAGGAGCGGTGCCGCAAGATCCTGGGGCAGGTGCCCGAACACGTCACGGTCCTGGCGGCGGTGAAGGGCCGGGGCGCCGACGAGGTGCGCGCCGCCCTGGGTGCCGGCATCGAGCACTTGGGGGGTAACTACGTGCAGAGTGTGGAGAAGCTCATCCCGTCGGTGCCGGAACCGGCAGTCTGGCACATGATCGGCCGCCTGCAGAAGAACAAGGTCGCCAAAGCGCTCCGCCTCTTTCAATGGATTCAGACAGTCGATTCTCTCGATCTTGGCGAGAAGGTGTCCCGCACAGCCAGCTCCGACCGACCTGTCAGGGTCCTCCTGCAGGTTAATATCGGGCGCGAGCCGCAGAAAGCCGGTGCGCTCCCGGAAGACGTTCCGGCTCTCCTACGGGGTCTTGCGGGGTTTCCCGGGATATCGGTGCAGGGGCTGATGACCCTCCCCCCACTGCCACAGCAACCGGAGGACTCGCGGGCCCATTTCCGCCGCATGCGCCAGCTCCGGGACGAGCTCCGGGCGGAGAGTCTTCCCGGGGTGAACTTGGATGTCCTGTCCATGGGTATGAGCGCAGACTGGCAGGTGGCAGTTGACGAAGGCGCGACCATGATCCGGCTGGGCACCACACTGTTTGGCCCGCGCTGAACCGAAGCTGCTTGGCGGGCCTGCTGCCTGGGGCTTATGATTTTGATGACATGCGCGAAGCAATGCTGTGGGAGCCGGTGGGAGATGGGCGCGTGCGGTGCAAGCTGTGTGCCCACCAGTGCCTCATACCACAAGGCGAGCGGGGTATCTGCTCAGTGCGGGTCAACCAAGACGAAGTCCTGTACACGAAGGTGTACGGTCGCCTCAGCGCCCGCAGCGTTGACCCGATCGAGAAGAAGCCCCTGTACCACTTCCTCCCGGGAGCGGAGGCCCTGTCCATCTCCACTGTGGGCTGCAACTTCCACTGCGACCACTGTCAGAACTACCACATGTCCCAATATCCGCGTGAGCACCACGGCACCGTGGTGGGCGAGCAGGTGACCCCCGAGCGCTTGGTGCAGCAGGCCAAAGCCTCGGGGGCCACCATCATCGCCTACACCTACACCGAGCCCACCGTGTTCTTCGAGCTAGCTTACGACACCTCTGCGCTGGCAAAGAAGGAGGGCATCCGCAACGTTTTCGTCTCCAACGGGTACATGTCCCGGGAGGCAGCCGACGAGATCATCCCCTACCTCGACGCTATCAACATAGACCTCAAGGCCTTCTCCGAGGAAACGTACCGGCGGTATTGTGGGGGAACCCTGCAGCCTGTTCTGGACACGATTGAGCGCATGGCGGCCGCCGGAGTGTGGGTGGAGGTCACAACGCTCGTCATCCCCGGGCGAAACGACACCCGACAGGAGCTAGGTTGGATGGCCGAGTTCCTGCGTGGCGTGTCGGCGGACATTCCTTGGCACTTGTCCCGCTTCGTGCCCGCTTACCAGCTGTTCGACCGACCGCCGACGCCCGTGGCCAAGCTGCGCGAAGCCCGCGCAATCGGCCGTGACGCCGGGCTGCGTTATGTGTATGTGGGAAACATCCCCGGAGAAGGGGAGCATACTGTGTGTCCCAACTGCGGTTCGTTGCTCCTGCGCCGATTTGGCTTCGAGGTGGAGGAAGACAGGCTGAACGAAGGGCGTTGCCCCGACTGTGAAGAACCAATCGCCGGCGTATGGGAGTGACGGGGACTGTCCCCGATTTCGCCATGTACAAAGCGCAAGAAGAAAATGCCAGAAAAGGGAATAGTCCCCATATTGGGCTGGAAGTTCACGCCCAGCTTCTGACCAAGAGCAAGCTCTTCTGTGGCTGCAGCGCTGCCTACTTCGGTGCGGCGCCGAACACGTTGACGTGTCCAGTGTGCCTGGCCTATCCAGGGACGCTCCCTGCACTCAACAGGCGCGCGGTGGAACTGGCGCTGCGGCTGGCTGTGGCCTTGGGCGCCCAGGTGCAACCCATCAGCTGGTTTGACCGCAAGAGCTACTTCTACCCTGACCTCCCCAAGGGGTACCAAATTACCCAAAGAGCGAGGCCTCTGGCACGGGGCGGGGCCCTAGCGTTCGCGGGACAGGAAGGCGAGGTGGCGGTGCGCATTCGCGAGCTGCATCTCGAGGAGGACGCAGGCAAGCTGGTCCACAGGCCGGAACGAACGCTTGTCGACTTCAACCGGGCCGGAGTTGCCCTGGTGGAGGTAGTGACCGAGCCGGATCTCCGCTCCCCTCAGGATGCGCGTGCCTTCGTCCAGACGCTGCGTACGCTGCTCAAACACCTACAAGTGTGCTCGGCAGACATGGAGAAGGGCGCGCTGCGTTGTGATGCCAACGTATCGCTGGGGCCGCCCGGCGGCCCCTTGGGAAACCGAACTGAAGTCAAGAACATGAATAGCACCCGCGCCTTGGAGCGGGCTCTGATATCGGAGGTTGCCCGCCAGCGAGCCCTCCTGTCGTGTGGCCAGTCTGTGCAGCAAGCTACCTATGGCTGGGACGAAGCGAGCGGCACGGTTGTCCTGCAGCGGGCAAAGGAACAACCGGAGAACTACCGGTACTTCCCCGAGCCGGACCTTCCCCCATTGGAGATCAAAGGAGAACTCGTGGACAAGCTCAAGCGTGAGCTCCCCGAGCTTCCGCAGGCGCGTCTGGAGCGCTGGAGGCGTGAGTGGGGCCTCGCACGTGGGGAGGGACAAGCCTTGCTCGAGGATCCTGGTTGGGCAGCGTACTTCGAGGAGGTGGCTGCTGCCTGCCGGTCACCGCGAGAGGCGGCCAGTTGGGTGCTCAGTGAGGTGCTGCGCCTCTGGGTTGGTGCCAAGCCGCCTGTTGCTGCTCGGGACCTGGGGGAGCTAATCCGCGCAGTGGGGGCCGGGCACATCTCTCGCACCACGGGGAAGGCGCTGTTGGAGGAGGCTGTGGCCACAGCTGTTCCCCTGCACGATCTAATGAACTCCCGGGATGTCCGTCAGCTGAGCGATCCGGGCTCCCTTGCGCAGTTGGCCCGGGAGACGATCTCCGCTCACCCCCAAGCGGTTGCCGACTACTGCGGTGGGAGGACCCAGGCGCTGGGCTTCCTCGTCGGCCAAGCTATGAGGAAGGTGAAGGGCCGCGCCGACGCTGCTCGACTCGGGGAGTTGCTCCAAGCGCTCCTGGAATGCGGATCCTGGGATGCCGGGCAGAGGTGAGAGAGGCCGCAAGCGCCCTGGTGTACAATGGCCACCGGGAAGGGGGAGCAGATGACGCACGAGCAGCTGGCAAGCAAGGCGAACGAACTTCGAGCCACCGTGCTGGAGATGGTCTACAAGGCCCAGTCAGGGCACCCTGGGGGAGCTATGGGGATGGCCGACGTGCTGACTTACCTCTACTATGGGGGAGTCCTGCGACACGATCCTAGCCGGCCTAAGTGGCCCCAGCGAGACCGTTTTCTCCTTTCCAACGGGCACACCTGCCCCATGCTGTATGCTATCCTCGCCGACCAGGGCTATTTCGAGCGGGAACTTCTGTGGACCTTACGCAAGCTTGGCTCACCGCTGCAGGGACATCCATCGACTGCTTGGGATCTGCCAGGAGTGGAGCTTTCCTCTGGCTCGTTGGGGCATGGGCTCTCCGTGGGGCTGGGTCAAGCCCTCGCCTGTCGGGTTACGGAGAGCGACTACCGCGTGTTCGTACACATCTCCGACGGGGAGTGCCAGGAAGGCCAACCCTGGGAGGCAGCCACCGCAGCTGTGCACCACCGGGCAGAGAACTTGTGTGCCATCCTCGATTGGAACCGCTGTCAGATCGACGGACCCACGCCGCAAGTCATGGACACTGGGGACCTCGCCGGCAAGTTCGCCGCCTTCGGCTGGCGTGTGGAGGAGATCGACGGCCACGATTATGAGGAGATCGAGCGAGCCTTTCACAGCTTTGCTGAAGGCAAGGAAACGGGCACCCCTACGCTGATCGCCTGTCACAACGTGCTGGGCAAAGGGGTCTCGTTTATGGAAGGCGACTACAAGTGGCACCACGGTGCTCCCAGCGACGAACAGCTCCAACAAGCATTGGCCGAACTAGGGTGACAGCTTGCACGCCGGGGCGCCCAGCGTGGGAACAAACGGCGTAAACAGAACACAGGTCGGCCAGAGGCATTCGCACACTTGTCTTAGTGATGCCCCCTGAGAGAGGCAGCCCCCGTGTTGACACAGTCAACACGGGGGCTGCTGGTGCGTCGCTAGCCGAAGACTTATAGCAGTCGCAGCGAGGCTGAAATGCCTATCTGTACGGAGAGGTTCGTCGCCTCGGCGGCCTTGGTCAACACAAACTCCAATCCAACGCTGGTCCTACCGACGAGGAACCCCAGCTCCAGAGTTCCCGAAGCGGACAGTCGGGGATCCTCTTCTGGCAGCTGTTTCCGGGTGAGCAGGAATTCCGCGTTCACGTTCGCCGGTGCCCCCACGTATTCGTACGATGCCGACAAGTCGAAGATGTGGTGCGCGGCGATGTTGAACGGACCGGAGAGGTTGACCTGGAAAAGAATCTGGGATTCGGGGGTCGGGGGTAGTGCCAGTGAGGCCGAGGCGGCGAGCTGCAGTCCTTGTGTGTCGAGTACCTGGTAGCTCAGGCCTGCTTGGATATCCCAGCCGCAGAATCGCTCGTCATCCGTCTGCACCACGATGTCCTCTACCGCAAGGACAGAGCGAGGATCGACCTGCACGCCGGCTTCCTCTTCGATGAGAAGGACCAACGCCTCGGCAAGGTCTTCAGCTGTCGCGTACTCTTCGTGCCGGCCGATCTCCTGAGCCAGGTTCATCAGGGTCTGCTCGGCCAGTGTAGCAGGCAGGACCTCCCGGCGGAGCAGCAAACCTTGTATACGCAGCGCCTTCGCAAGCGGGGTCACATCCGTGAACCGCCCGTAGCCCATTCCCGCTGTCACGTTCAGCGTTGGATCGATCGGCATTACCTCAACCGTCGAAGATGCCCCTGCGAAAGCGAACACTGGCTGCTCCTCGTCCAGGTAGTGCCGGACCGTCCCCGATGAACGCGCCAGTCCTTCACTGATCATCAGTTCGGACAGCGTAAGCTGGCCACGGGCACTCATCGAGTAGCCGAAGTCAGGCGAGTCGAAGATCCTCGTGTAGTCCAGACCAGCGCGGCCTCTGTTCACCTCCACGACCTCGTCAACCGCGTCGTAAGAGTACTGGTAGTTGAACGAGAGCCGCATTCGCGAAATCGATGTCTCTGGTGAGACATAATCGCACAAGGACAGTGCACCGCCGCAGACTGCTATCGTCGAGATCAGTCCGCCCACAACAAGTAACAGTCGATGAACTTTCATGGTTCCCTCCTTTATGCCTAAAACCAACGATGCGAACAGTACCCTCATTGGTCACATACAAGATAACGGGAGAAGAGTCCGATGCAAGGACTACACGTTTTGTACATGTCAAAGCTGAAACTGTCACCATCTTGTCTTGGTGTGGATCTCCCAGTAAGGTAAGTATGAAGGGGAGGGAAAGGGCTGGAATTGGAGGGGCAATGGATGAGTTCACGCTGTCAGCGATCAAGGCCGATGTAGGAAGTATCGGAGGGCACCTACGACCGTCCGCGGCCATGATGTCGTGCGTGCGCGACTTCGTGAGCAAAGCCGGCGAAGGGCTCTTGCTAAGCCATCTCATTACCCACTTGGGAGATGACATCTGTCTTCTGCTCTCCCACCGGCGCGGCGCCGGCGATCCCGAGGTGCACAAGCTCGCCTGGGACGCCTTCCAGGCGGCTGCTGAGGTGGCAAAGGAGCACGGACTGTACGGTGCGGGGCAGGACCTCCTTCAAGACGCCTTCTCGGGGAACATCCGGGGGCTGGGACCGGGAGTGGCCGAACTGACTTATGAGGAGAGGCCGAGCGAGGCCTTCCTGCTCCTCCTGGCCGACAAGACCTCCCCGGGGGCATTCAACCTGCCGCTCTTTCAGGCGTTCGCAGACCCAATGCATTGTGCCGGCCTTCTGCTTTCTCCGCGCTTGGGCCAAGGTTTCCGCTTCACGATCATGGACATGGCCGCCCTCGACTGCGACAAGGTGATCGATCTTGTGGCGCCGGAGGACTACTACGACTTGGCTGCCCTGCTCCGCGATAGCGACCGTTTCGCTGTGGATAGCATCCTCAGCCGAGCGAACGATCAACAGGCCGCTTCCTGCTCCACCACCCGGCTGAGCATGCTCGCGGGCAGGTACGTGGGAAAGGACGACCCAGTGGCCCTGGTGCGGCTGCAGCAGGACTTTCCTGCCACGGGCGAGGTTCTGTCTCCGTTTGCAGCGGCACACTACGTGCCGGGGTTCATGCGGGGAAGTCACGTGGGCCCCCTCATGCCCGTGCCCATGTGCACACCTGTCTCCTACTTCGATGGGCCCCCGCTGGTCGGGGGATTAGCTTTCTCCTGCCGAGGGGGAGTCCTGTCGGAGACTGTGGACGTGTTCCAGCATCCCTTCTGGGAGCATGTGCGCTCGGATGCTGCACGCAAGGCGTGCGAGATGCGCCGTCAAGGTTTCTTCGGTCCTGCAATGCTTTCGATGCACGAACTCGAGTACACGGGCATCAGCGAGCGGCTGAAGGAGCTAGAGAAACGCTTCACCCCACGGGGACAGTCCGCATAGGGCGCAGGCGGAGAGGGACGCGTCCTTGCCGTCTCCGAGGACTTAGGATCGCATCCTAGCGTGAAAGAGGGCCCTCAGGCTCAGCTCCGCTGAGCCTGCCATCGGGAGTCCCGGTATAATGCTAGTCTCATATTGGGAGGGGAGGGTGGTCGCATGAGGTGGGCGCGCGGTGCTGCTCTGGTTCTGGTAGCTATGGGGGTCTTGACTGCGGGAGCTTTCGCGCAAGACCAAGTGGGCCTTAGGGATGGAGGAGTGCTGGAGTGCTCGGTCGGACCCGGGATCCCCGAGCTCATGAGGTTCGATGACCTGGGAATCGGGGAGAGGGTAACGATCCGGCGTGGCGAGATAAGCATCATCTACTTCTCCTTCGGCGAGAGGGATGGAGAGCCGTACGACTACTTGGTGATGGCCGACGGTTCCGCCCGCATCGGTCGAATCGCAGCACTGGCGCCGGAGATCACAGTGCGGACGCTGTCGGGAGAGCCTAGGACTCTCAGCGTGGAGAACATCGAGTACATCAAGTTCGACACTCCACAACGGGACCCCGATCCTGTGCCCATGTCGGACTGTGTGGAGCTGCTCGTGGGAAACTACAAGGACAGCCGGTGGGGCTTTACGCTCGGGCTGGGGTACTTCCTCGTCGGCGTCACGCGATACACAGGTTTCGGCTACCCGCAGCAGGCGTTCGGGGCCACTGCCACCCTGGGGCTTTCCTTCCGCTGGTACGTAACCCCAGGCCCGTTGACGGTGGAACGGGCGCTGGTCGAGCAGTGCTCGGACGTGTGTGCGGCGGAGGATCCGAACAAGATGCAGGAGGCTGCCATCGAGTGCCTGGGGATCAGCCGTTTCTTTTACATCCATGTAGGGACGGATTTCACGCTGCTCTTCCCAAGCATTGGCCCGGGATTGCAGCTAGGGATTGGCAGAAATGCCTTTGTCGATGCGGGGGTGGTGTGGAACCCCAATTTCCTGTGGAATCCACCTTTGCTCCCCTACATAGGCGTGATGATCGTATTCTGACAAGGAGGAAGGGATGAGACTATTGAGGTGGGCGAAAGCCCTGTCGATGATGTCGGTCGTCGGGGTGCTCGCTGGCTGCTGCATCATGGATCCTGGTCCACAAGCCAATTTCGGCTGGAGCCCCACGGAGCCGTTTGCCAATAGCGAGGTACGGTTCTCCGATCAGTCGACTGATGCAGGTGGCCCGATGAGCGGCGGCGGTGTGGTAGCCTGGAGCTGGGACTTCGGCGACGGGCAGACTTCTACCTCGCGCAGCCCGGTACACAGGTACGACCGTGGAGGAACCTACACCGTGCGACTGACCGTGGTGGATGACTGCGGTAACAGTGCCACCACCCAAAAGTCGATCACCGTGCGTCCCAGCGTCACGGGAACCTGGACGGGGTCTCTGTGGGACGCCGCTAACCGACGTTTTGATTTGATCCTGGAGCTGCGACAGACCGACGGGGGAGGCATTGTCGGCGATGCCGTCGTCACTGGGCTTCGCTCCACCATCCTCTCCGCCTCGTTCGTCGGGGGGCAGGTCCGCATTACGTTTGCCTACGCCGGCACAGGTAACACCTGGCTGTTGGTAGGAACCTATGATTCCTTCGCCGATCGGCTCACCGGTCACTGGGAGAACATCACCCGGCAGCCCGGAGTGCGCATGGGCTCGTGGGAGGTCACCCGCCGCTAGAGCCAGATCGTGTGAGTCAAGGTTGAGGGGTCGGAAGAAGAGGGAAAGACGGGGTCGGGGCTTCGATTTGGTCGGCAAGCGTTCAAAGCGAAGCTTCGATCCCCTGCTTGTGGACCTTTTTCTCAGTAACTGCCACCAGAACCACCAGCGCTGTGGGCCGCGACCAGAGCTGTCCCACTGACGCCAGCTGACCAACTCCAGTTCGGTGCGTTCACTCAAAAGTCGCCTGCACGCAGCGATTCTTTTTCCATTCGCCCTGCGGCAGAGGGCAGGCAGCGAAGAGCCGCGGAGCACCAAGTTGCGCTCTACTGCGTATCTCCACCGACGAGCCGTGGTAGCGCGCTGGCAGCGATCTTGATCGCGATGAACACCGCAAGGGCAGTCAGCCCGACGAAGCCAGGAGGCATCCCGGAGATTCCTCCCAGCAGCCCGCCCACGAGGACTCCAGCGCCGAGAGCCACCAACCACGCCGCCGTCCGGCCCTTCCTACGAGGGTCAGTTGCGGTTGAGTGCGCCGTGGGCCGATTTTCTTAAGCTGCTGTTTCATTTGGTCCCGCCAGATGATCTGGCCGGGCAGCCGCTCCCTGACATTTCGCGGGAGGTTTCCTCCTCCGGACAACCGGCTCACTTCCTCTTCCCACCATACCATATCAGCGCCATCAGCGCTGTAGTGCCCAGCGCCCCAAACTAG